>JBEKXD010000005.1:0-108835 GCA_049512415.1 Polyangiaceae bacterium | reverse complement strand
AATGCGCTCGCGCTCTCGCAGGAGCTCGGGACCGGGTGGCCGACGTTCGCCGGCCAGAGTTCCCAGGCTCACTCCGACAACACTCATTGCACAAGAGGATTCCCATGAGACTTGGACGATTGAATTATTCACTCTTGTTTTTCGGCGGGACGGCAGCCCTCTTCACCGGCTGCAGCCTATCGTCACACGATGCCGCCTCCACGACCGACCCGGCGACCGACACCAATGTCTCCCCCCTGGCCGTCCCGGTCGTGACCTCCCTGTCCGGGACCTCGTGCGCGTCGGCCAACGCAGGAGCGGTCGTCTTCCTGGCGCCCCTCGCTGACGGAGGCGTGCCCGCGGGAGCCGACGCGGGTGCGGGGCAGGGAACGCTCTATACGTGCAATGGCGCCGGCACCTGGCTCCCGACCGTCTGCAACGCCAGCAACGCGGGACGGGGATACTGGGCTGCGACCGTGGCGACTCTAGAGGCCTGCGAGCTCACGTCGACGGGTGGAACCTGGGTCGCGTTTCCGTTTGCCGCGAGCGTGGCGTCGTTCAACGCGGGAAGCGACTCCGTCTCGGCCACCGTCAACGGTCCCAATGGGCCCATCGCGGGCGCCTTGGTCTCGATCACCGGCAGCAAACAGGGCTCTGTCCTGACGGACTCCCACGGCAATGCGTCGTTCACGAATCTGGCGGACGGCACTTATCAAGTTACGGTAGGGCCGGTGGCCAACTGCACGTTCGGGACCACGAGCGAGAACGTCACCGTCAGTCCCGCGAGCCCGACCCAGGCCCTCTCGTTCGCGGCGGTGACGACGAGTGGCTCGGCGAGCGGAGTCACGTGTGGCTCGCCGCCGGCCACGCAAGGCCCTCAGGGACCCGCCGGAGCGCAAGGGCCCGAGGGAGCCACAGGACCGCAAGGGGCCACCGGACTCCAGGGGCCCAAGGGCGATGCAGGAGCCACAGGAGCCCAAGGCCCGGCCGGACCGTCCGGGGCGACGGGAGCCCAGGGCGCCACCGGACCCCAGGGACCGGCAGGAGCGACGGGAGCCACCGGCCCCCAGGGACTGGTCGGAGCGACGGGAGCCCCGGGACCCCAGGGCGATGCGGGGGCCGAGGCGCTCGTCAAGACGACTGTGGAGCCCGCCGGGCCGAACTGCGCTAACGGAGGAGAGCGGATTGACGTCGGCATAGACCTCAATGGGGACGGCGCTCTCGAGCCCAACGAGATTCAGTCGACGAGTTACGTGTGCAACGGACTCAACGGCCAGGCAGGAGCGGGCGCATGCCAAGGGCCCTTCCCGTGCGAGACCGCCGTTAATCTCGGAGCGAGCTCCTCTCAGGGCTTCCACGCGTGCGTGGCATTCGCAAATGGCACGATGAGGTGCTGGGGATTCAATGGCGCGGGCCAGCTCGGCAACGGAACACAGCTCGATGGGTTTGCGTCGACGCCCGTTCTCGGAGTCGCGGACGAGGTAAGTTTCGCCGAGGGCCAAGACCACACCTGCGCCGTGTTGGGGGACACGAGTGTGGCGTGCTGGGGCAGTAATGCGAGCGGACAACTCGGCAGTGGCGCTCCCGGGACGAATTCTGGGACTGCGGTTCCAGTCGTTCTTGGCAACGGTTTGTCCCTCTCGGGCGCACTGACGGTCGTCGCGAGCGTCAACGCGACCTGCGCGGTGTTGGCCGACTCGACTGTAGCGTGCTGGGGCGACAACACCTATGGAGAGCTTGGCAACGGCGCCACGGCAGGCTCGTCGAGCCCGGGGCCGGTTCTCGGATTGCCCGCGACCAATCCCCCGACATTGTCGTCTGTGGCCAGTCTGTCGGCCGGCGGGTACTTCATGTGCGCCCTTATCTTCGACGGGACCGTCTCTTGTTGGGGAGACAACACATACGAACAGGTGGGCACCAGCAATCTCTGGAACCCGGTTCTCGGGGCGACACCCGTATCCGGCGTCAGTCAGGCCTCCGGCATCGCCACCGGATTGTTGCACGCGTGCGCTCTGCTCACGAACGGCACCGTCGAATGTTGGGGAAACAACACATACAATCAACTCGGCACTTCGACAGTCCCATTTTCGGATTCTCCCGTGCCTATCACGGGCTTCTCCGGTCCGGTGACTGAGCTCGCCGCAGGCGATTACTATTCGTGCGCTCTCGTCGCAGACGGTTCCGTCGAGTGCTGGGGGCTGATTCCCCAGCCACCGGCGCCCGCAAGCGGTCTTCCGACCCTCGCGCCCTCCCCGGTCGCTGTCGCTGGCTTGCCCGCCCCGGCGGGGCTGATCCATGCTGGCCACGGCACCGTGTGCGCCCTGCTAAACGATCAGACCGTTTGGTGTTGGGGCGACAACACGTCCGGCGAATTGGGCGGCGGGCTACCCTCAGCGGCCACGCCGTTCTCGGCGACGCCCGTAGAAGTGTTCTAGCGCTTCTTCTTGGGGAACGTCGCGCTCACCTCGCCGCCACGCTGCGCTAGGCTATCCATGCGGAGCAGCGGCGAGGTGAGGTTGCTCGAGCACCTCGACGTGTCACGGCGCTCGTGTCCCGCCTCCGCGCGAAGTCCCGAAGCAGGTGCGGTTGGCGCCCTAGCTCTAAGCTGGCCGCTAGGCGTGCCCCGGCACCGGTCGCTTGGCGGCAGCGAGATCCTTCCGGAGCTCCTCGGCGTTGCGCCGCGGGCCATATCCGGGTGTGTCGCGCTGTATGCGCCAGCTTTCGGCAAGGGGGCCCGCGTCGACGGTGTCGAAGCCGAACGTATCGAGCAATTTGGTCACGAGCGCCTTTGCTTCGGCGTCGTTCCCGGCGATGACGAGAGCGCGACGGTTCGGCGTGCCGCGCGGCACGCCGTGGGTCGTAAGCTCCGCCGCATGGATGTGGTTGAAGGCCTTTACGACTTTCGATTTCGGTAAATGCGCCTGGAGCAGCTCGGAGGTGGTCGTCCTCTCGTCGTCGAGCTCTCGGATGTGGCCGTCTCGCGCGGGGTAGTAGTTATTGGTATCGATGACGATCTTGCCAGCGAGCGGCTCGACGGGAACGGTCGAGATGGCTTTGAGGGGAATGGTCACTACGACCAGATCGCCGGCCTTCGCGGCGTCCAGCGCGGTACCAGCGCGCGCCTTCGGGCCGAGCTCAGCGACGAGGCCGGCGAGGGTCTCCGGGCCCCGCGAGTTGCTGACGACGACGTTGTAGCCACTCCGGACGGCCAAGCGCGCGACCTGACTGCCGATGTGGCCTGCTCCGATCAATCCGATGGTTGTCATGGCAAGGGCTTGGATGCTGGTGGGGTCCAGTCCGGTGCGCCGGCTGCGCGTTACTCATCCTCGGAACAAGGGGGGGTGCGTGAAATGCTTCGCCTTGAGGCGACGCCGCGAGGAGGCTCGCGGTATCTGAATATGACAAGGTCGCCCCTCCCCGTTGTGCACTGCCCGGCGTTGCGATGTACTGTTGGCGTGAGCGCAGCCATCCGTGGGCGTCCGCGGTTGGATTCATTGCATGTATCCCGCGCGGCTAAGATGGAGATTCCCGTGAAACTCAAAGGCCCTCTGACTCTCGGCGTGCTGTTCGGTTCACTCTTCGTATGTTGGATCGGCTATGCGGAGGAACACTACAGACCCGCCGCACGGCAGGCGCCGCCACCGTTCCAGGCCCACCCCGCCGGCGTCCATCCGCATGGTCCCATCGTGCGCCAACATCCCGTCCGCGTGCTTGCCCCACGAGCCGTCGTCCACGGGCGTAGTGGATGGGTCCACTGGGATCACCCCGAGTTCGCGCGTCCGACCTATTACTGGAGTTGGTCCGGCGTACATACCGTGACCTGTATTGCCGAGGATTCCTACGGCGATCAGTATCCGGTCAGTGAGTCGGCTGCACCGGGATTTGGTCTCGCCAATATGACCGACGTCGAGGACGATGCGCTCGACCGATGCTACTCGGAGTCGGGCCAAGACTCGACTTGCTTTCTCGCGACTTGCACACACATCTAACGGACGAGTTGAAGTCGATTTCGCGTATCCGCCGCTCATGCGGAGCTCGGCATGAGCTGCGCTCTCGGAAGACTTCGGCGACGGCGGTGTTTCTCATGTCACCGCAGGCGCCTTGCATCCCCGACGCGCCGCTCTCGCGAAGCGGCAAGCGCGCTGGCTTCGGCTCGCGCGACCGGCGTGAACGCGCCGCCACCGGCCACGACGGCGAGTGCTGCGCCGGCCACAACAAGTGCCCCCTTGGCGCCCACATGCGCTGCGAGCTGCGTGGTGAGGATTGCGCCCATCGTGGCGGCGCCAAAGGTCATCGTCCATGATGCTGCCGTTACGCGCCCGAGAAGTGAGTCGGGCACCAGCTCCTGTCGCATGGAGACCGCGGACACGCCGCGCAGCGTCAGCCCCATCGCCCACAACATGGCCCCGAGGCACGTGGCAACAACGCCGGCTACCTGACCTGCGAGAACGAGTCCGAGTCCCTGGAGGGCTGTTCCCCCGAGAAAACAGCTACCAAAGCCCAATCGGTGCTTGAGTCGAGCGGCTCCGAGCGCGCCACCGAGGGCCCCCGTGGCGGCGACGCCAAGGCAAACGCCAACGACGCGACTGCTCTGACCGAGGTCGCTACGGAGATGAAATACCATGAGGTCCACGACAGCCGCACTCAATCCAGCGCTCGCAAGCAGTCCGACGATCACCATGATCGCCGTCATGGCCCTGAGGACCGGCTGTCGGGCTAGGTACTGCAGTCCGACTCGCATCTCCGCAATGGGCCCGCCACCGTGGGTGTCAGCGGCCCGCTCGGCGCGGTCTTTCCGGAAGCGCACCGCAAACAAGCTTAACGCCGACACACCAAACGATGCGGCATCGACCAACATGGCCACGACGGGCCCAGACCGTGCGCAGAGCACGCCCGCTGCGACCGGGCCGAGGGCGTAGGTCAGCGCCTGCGTAGCCTGAAGGCGCCCGTTGGCCTCCGCGAGCTTGTCGCGATCGACAACGTTAGCGACCGCCGTGACGTAGCCCACGAGAAAGAGATTGCCGAGAGCGGAAGCGATGCCGGCGACCGCATAGATGAGCCAGAGGCTCGGAGCTCCTAGCCACCAGGCCACGGGCAGGGCGGCATAGATCGCCAAGCGACCAAGATCGCAGAGGATCATCAACTCTCGCCTGCGGGCCCGGTCCACGATCAGACCCGCCACCACGCTCATTGCGATCTGCCCCGCACACGTCACAGCCGTCACAGACCCCATCTGGGTCACCGAACCCGTGACCTCCAAGACGAGCAGCGGCATCGCCACGAAGGCAAAGGCATCCCCCGTTGTCGAGACGGCTTGTCCTAGCCAGAACAGGCGAAAGTTCCGGTCGGCGCTGAGGGAAGAGGCTGAATGCGACGTCATTCGACGCTCCCTATTGGGGCCAGACATCTGGGAATGCGATGGGAGGCGCTCGGGACGCGCCTCGGTGCGCTCGAGATGCGATCGCAGCGCCAAGAAGTGCGTTGGCAGGCGAACGTCGCGGTCGCTCGGACAAGGATCGCGTTGGCTCGTCGAGGGATCGGTGTGGTTGGGCGAGAGATTACGTGAGCGCAGCGAATGGGCCAACCAGCGGTTCAGAGCTCCGGGGCGAGCAGCCGGGCGAGCTGTTCCAGTAGCCAGCGCTCGCGGTCCGGCGGTCCCCCCGGTTCGCACTGGGCGATGAGCTCATCGATGAACGCGCGAATCTTTCCGATCGCACCAGCGGAATAAAGGCAAAGGGCGTTCTCGTAATTCAAGAACAGGCTGCGCATATCGAAGTTGGGCGAGCCAACGTACGCGAATGAATCATCGACGACCATGGCCTTCGCGTGGACCATGCCGTGTCCGTAGTAGTGCACCGCAACGCCAGCGCATCTTAGTTCTCTGAGAAGCTTGCGCCGAGCCACATCCGCGACAGCGTGATTGGAGCGCGTTGGCACCAGGACTTCTGTGCGCACGCCGCGACGCGCGGCCAGCACCAGGGCATGCTGAAGTAGGTCATCGGGGACATAGTAGGGCGTCACGATCGCGATGCGTGCGCGAGCCTCGAATATCCACGTGAGCAAGAAGTCGTAGATCGTATCGGTGGGCATATCGGGGCCGCTGGCAACGACCTGGACCACGTCGAGGCCGTCTGCGACGGCGGATGCACCCCCGCGATTGTTGTCAGCGACGCGCTTCGTTCCGCCACAGTACTGCCAGTCCGACTCGAAGATCGCTGCAGCGTCGGCGGCCGCCGGCCCGCTCACCACGGCCGCGACGTCGCGCCATCGCGGTGCGCCCATCGGGGTTGCGGTGGGGCCCATGTACTCGTCGGCGAGATTCATCCCGCCAGCGAACACGTGCTCGCGGTCGAAGACAGCGAGCTTGCGATGGCTTCGAAGGTTGGTGCGCCCCCGAATGGGCGAATGCCTGATCGGCATGAAGGAGCGCACTTCTGCGCCGGATGCCGCTAGGAGGCGCGCGGCGCGGCGAAGCGAACGTCTCGAGCCCACGGCGTCGAGGATCAGTCGGACGACGACGCCCCGCGCCGCGCTCTTTGCGAGGGCATCGACGAAGGCTCGCCCGGTCTCATCGTCGCCCAGGATGAACATTGTCAAGTCGATGGACCGAGCAGCGCGGCCAATGAGTTCCATGAGGCGCGCGTAGGCCGTCTCGCCCGTTGTCAGGAGTTCGAACGCGTGGCCTGGGCGCGGCGGGGCGACCCCTATCGCCTGTGAGAGACGAGCCAGCGGCGTCGAGGCCGCGTCGCGCTTCGGCAGCTCGACAGCGTTTGCCGCGTCACGCGCGGGCCGTTTCGCAAGCCTCGGAAACTTCCGCCTGCCCAGCAGGAGATAGAGCGGAATCGCGAGGATGGGCAGGAATGCTATGGCGAGGAGCCACGCGAGCGTGCTCTGCGGCGTCCGGGTGGAATCGAGGACTCGCAGGGCCATCACGAGCGAGGCGACGGCCACCAGAACGGCGAGAACATGCGATGCAAAGTAGGTCGCAATCAACGCAAAGATCCCTGGCTCCGTGCGAGCATTCCACGCTTCGCTTCCGAGCTCCACGATGACGTGTGGAGCCAACGCAGATGTCCGTCGAACCACCACTTCCGTGTCGCTTCGCGCTCGCCCCTCTCCGCGGGCGAGCGTGGAACGAAACGTGCTTTTCACCCCCGGGTGAGCCGGGGCGTAATTCCCCCGCCGACCGGCCAAGTTCATGAGCGGAGGGACGGTCTCCTATGCGTACATGCGATCCTTCGTGGCGTATTCGGCCCTGTGTGGGCGCTCTTGCCGCAATCGCCGTGTCGGCGTGCCTGGGCGGGTGCAGCGGCGTCCCATTGACGCCATCCTACGGCGACGACGGAGGGGGGGATGATGCCGAGGACGGTGGACTCGCCGCAGATGTCCGCGCGAGGGTCGGAACCGGCTCGGCGGGAGACAGCGGGTCCGCTCGCGATGCGGAAGGCCCCATCGGTGGAGATGCGGCCAACGACAGTCCGAACTCCGCGGACGGTCGCGAGTCGGCCGTAGCCGACGCGACCAGTGGCGCCCCAAGCTCCGTCGACGCCGAGTCCTCGATTGAAGGCGACGCGACGAGCAGCCCTTCAAGCTCCGTCGACGCCCCGGCCACGAGTGGAACCGACGCGACCACAGCGGTGGGAAATCCGCAGGCCGACGACGCCAGCGGCGACGCGGCTTCGGGCGAGTCCACCTCTGCCTGCGCGAGCCCCACGCCGGTCGCCTGCGTCAACCCAATGACGGGCGCCAACGATTTTTGCTCGAACGGTGGAGACTGCGGCGCATGCACCGACATCACTGACGACGACAACTGCACCGAGGCCTATGCGGGCGAGCCCTGCGGCGCAGCCGCGTGCGTCTCTACCTACCTTTGCTTGGCGGGCGTCTGCTCGCCTGGGAATTGCCGCGCGGATGCCGACTGCCCGGCTAGCGCGGGCGGTCCGCTCTGTGGGATCGACACCCCCAACTCTTGCGGAAGGTGCACGTCCGACGCGCAGTGCGCCGGCGCCCGTCCGACCACCCCCGTGTGCAACGTCACCACGGGCCAGTGCGTCGTCGGCGCGTGCACGCCCAATGAGGAGAACCCACCCGCAGCCTGTCCGGACAACCCCTCGGACATCTGTTGCCTTGCGGTCTGTCAATCCACTGGGGGCCCCCATGCTTGTTGCCCAGGTCCCAATGCGAATACGTATTGCGCTGGCGTGCTGGGCAATGCGCACGCGACATGCAGCAACTCCATGTGCACGACGTGTCCCGTCGCGACCGGGGCGAACTACGAAGTCGACCCCGTCCACGGGAGCGACGTCACGGGGACCGGAGACAGTACCACGCCGGGCTGTGCCCTCCAGACCATCACGCGCGCCCTTGAGGTGATTGGAACGCCTCCCGTCGCCACGACGATCACCGTCGTCGGGCCGTCTGACGTCCGCGCGGGCGAGGCGTTTCCCATTGCCCTTCCAGCCCTGGTGACCGTGACCACGTCTGCGGGAGCCGTGACGGTCGACGTGCCGCCCGGTGCGTCGGGCTTCTCTCTGGCCGCACCGAGCTCGGGCATTGAAGGGACCGCCGCGGCGCCGCTCACCATCAGCGGTCAATTCAACACCGCGACCTACGGAATCGTGGCGACCACTGGCAGCGCGGCGAGCACGCGACTTGCGAACCTCGGCGTGACGGCCTTTCTCGACGACGGCATTCTGGTCGAGAAGTGCGGTGTTCTGTCGATCGGACCTGGCGTGGCGTCCACGCTCAATGGGACCGCTTCCGCGCGAAAGGCGGGACTCCACGTCACAGGCACGGGAGAGGTCATCGTGAACGTGCCGTCGGGTTCGGCAGCTGCGCACTTCGACCAGAACACGAATCACGGCATTTTCGTCGAGGCGAGCGGATTCGTCGAGCTCACGGGCGCCGTGATCAGCGCCAGCGCGGGCACGGGAACCATCACGGCCAACGGAAACTACGCCGCCGGGATCTGGATCGCACAAACCCTGGGAACGCCGCCCCAGAACGTCATCCGAGGTGTCGTCTCGTTTGGGGCCACCAACGGCAACGGCATGCACTTCGTGACCGGGTCGAGCGTGAGGGTGCGAGGCAGTGTCTCCCTGGGCAATCAGGGGAGCGGGATTCTCGTCAGCAGCGCCGCCGCGAACAGCGATATCAGCGCCATCGATCTCGGCAATCCCAGCGGGCCGGACTACGGCAACAACATTCTGCAGGAGCCGCTGGGCGCCGCCAACAACGGCAACGCCGGAATCTGCCTGAATGTGCGAGCCAACTCCGGCGCCCTCCTGGGCGCGGGCAACATCTTCGGCGACGCCGACTGCGCCGTCGGTGGCGGCTCGGTGGCCACGAACAAGTCCGGCTGCTCCAACAGCGCTTGCGGCGGGGTGTGCGACATCGGCGTCGACGGTCCCGGCAACGACGTGAACGTGTCGCCGTGCACGCACCCGTGACCGACAGCCTCCCGCAGCGCGGTCAGAGGCGATGGAGGCCGCGATTGCCGCCGCGGAGGTGACGTCGACTCGAGCAAGTGCCCATGTGCTGCGAAGACAGATCCGTCTTTTCAGAACGCAACATATGGGGTCTGCCCCCCTGGCGCCACCGTTCCTTCGATCGCCGAGAAGACGCGACGACCGAAGAAGAACGGCAGTCCCCAGTCGAAGTACTCCCCTCCTGTGCTGGGGCCAGCCAGATTATTGAAAACGTAGTTCGCCTCGTTCGCATAGAGCGCGTCCGCATTGGCCACGTCGAAAGGGACCTCCACGGCCACCCCATTGATCCCCTGCTGGATCGCCTCGAAGCTCACTCCCTCGGCCGAGACGGGACAATAGAACCCGGCGGTCGCTTGACCCGCACAAGCGGGCAGGTTCGTCGTCGCCGAGTCGAGGAAGTAGATCGCATTGGATCCGCTGTCGATGAGGCTCATCGGATAGGCTTGACCGAGATACACGGTGGTGAACGACAGCGTCGCCGGGTCGAGCGAGAGTACCGTCGCGCTCCCCAAAGCATTGTTGGACGCGGTGCCGATTCCAAAGACCAGGCTGCCCGTGACGCTGGGCGCGCCGGCAGCGGGCACTGCCGACAGGTCGATGATGACGCCGTTGTTGTCGAGCGGTAGCGACGAAACCGGATTCTGCACCTGATCCGCGATCGCGACCGCCGCTGGCTGGCAGCCGGACAGAGGGCAAGCGTAGTATACGTTCCCCGGATTTTGCGTTCCGGGGGCCGTTACGGGTTCGGCGCACGCGCCTCCGCAGTCCTGCGGATAGGGTCCCACCCCCAGGATGGCATTGGCGTCGAGGTCTGCCAGCGTGTCGGCGCTGGCACCCCCGCTGGCGGAGCAGCTCGCAGGAACCTCCGCGGAACTCGGATCGCCGACAACCTGGATGGCCATCGAGTCGACGTGTTCGCCGCCCATCGTGAGGTCGGCCAGACGCAAAGGACCCCACGTGTAGTCCGTGACGAACGCGAAGCACTCTTCGACGGGATTGCCCTCGGCGTCGACTTGCGCCGGGAGCGCCAGCGAAAGCTCGCCGCCCGCGGCCGAATGTAGGATTCGCAAGCCGACGGAGCCCGTGTCCACCAGGACGGAGTCGATGGTCTGGCACGTTGCGGTTCCAGGAGCGCACACCTGGATGGTCGTGAACAGCCCGTTCACGTACCCGATTCCGGGTGGCCCGGAATTGACGACGAGGGGCATCGTGTTGCCCAGTCCGAGGCGGTCCGGACTGCTGCCAGAGCAGCCCAGAACGGTGACAACGAGAGAGGACATCACGACGGCGACGAGCTTCATGGGCGCGCGTCGCTAGGGCAGGTCCCGCGGGGAGACGTTGGCCGGAACCAAGTCAGGGACATAGGCTCGACCGAAGAAAGAGCGTCCGGTTCCCGCCATGTGTACGACGAGTTCCGAGGTCGAGAGGACGAGCGGGCCTCCGCCGCGATGCAGCCTCTTCGCGGCTTGCGCAGCTTGCTGAAACGCGTCGAAATACCGGCCGAGCAGCCGCCGCAGGTCTGGACGGAACGGGCCGCGCCACGTGACCGCGAATACGTTCCCCGCCACGGAGATGTACTCCCTCACCCGAGTGCCGCTAGGAAGGCGAATCTCGCTCACGAAGTAGCCGTCGCCCGGCTCCACGCGCTCATCGCCCTTGAGTTGGGCGGCATCGCCGTGTACCGACGGAGCGTCTCCGCCGAGCGATGCGGCCGCGGAGCCGGGCACGATCAGCAACGCCGCGGCGAGCGACCACGCGCCCATGGGTTGTACGCGGAGTCCGTCTCGAGTCAGCCGCTTCAGCCAGTTGTCTCTCATGGATGCTCCCGAGACCTTCGTGGCGGCCCCGACATTCCTTGTCGTTACGAGACAAAGCCTAGCCTGTCCACTCGAGAAAGGAGGGATCGGCCGCGCCATGGCGTGGTCCAGGATGGCGGGGCAAGCACGCTGAGCGCCGGGTGCTCCGTCCCTGGGGACAATCTCCCGCTCGATGTCGCGCCCGGCTATCGAGTAATAGACTTGCGCGCTCTGGAAGCGGGTGAGTTCGCCATACTGCGCCTACGCGATTGCCTTCATCGCGAGCCAAGCCGCGTAGCTCGCCGAGAAGTCCGTCCGACCCCTCGCTAGATGCCGCGCGCGGGAGTTGCGTTGCGGGGGATCGCGGGCGCAGCTCCGCGCTGGCCGGCGACCAATCCCAGAGTTGCCGCCGTCGCGGCGACGATGGCCCACGTCCCCAGGAGGCCTCTTCCGATGAGAAAACCGCCGAGCAGCGGTGCCGTGATCTGGGCGAGAGACATGAGCGATTGGGTCACCCCGATGACCACTCCCTGCTCGCCTCGCCCTGCCGCCTGCGTCACCAAGCTGCTCAGCGCCGGCCGCAGTATGGCATTGCCCAGAGAGGCGAACGTGGAGGCGATGAGAAGAGCCAAGACGGACCCAATGGCGCCGAGCACCCCGTATCCCACGGCCATGCCCGCGAAGCCGGCGACGACGAGCGCTCGCTCCCCGAAGCGCCGGACGAGCCTTCCCATCAGGCCTCCCTGCACCAGAATTCCCAACAGCCCTGAATAGGCGAAGAGAAATCCGATCTCGCGCGGCCCGAAAGCGTGCCCTCGCCACGAGAAACGCCGCTCGGCGAACAGGGCGAAGCCCGACGTGAATGTCGCGAAGGCGAACGCAAAGCAGAGAAACTGGACGAAAAGGCCGCGGAGCACGGGTCGCCCGAAGTACGTGGCATACGTCGCGAGCGCGAACGGCGACGGTCGCCGGCCCCCGGGTCCAGCCACGCCGTCCCCATCGGAGAGAGAAGGGGGGGGGCCGCTGGGCAACAGGAACGCCGTGCACAGGATGCTCGTCATCGACAGCGCGGCCGCCAAGTAAACCGGCGCCGGCAGCCCGTAGACGACGAGCGCTGCCGTGACGGAGGGCCCGACGAAAAAGCCGACGCCGAAAGCGATGCCGATGAGCGCAAAGGACTTGGCCCTATCCTCCGCTCTCGTATGGTCTGAGATGTACGCCTGCGCCAAAGCCAAATTTCCGGCCGTCGACCCATCGATGACGCGGGACACGTAGATCATCCACAGCGCATGGGCACGCGCGAAGAGCAGGAAGCCGATGAGCGTCCCCACCTGGCTGACGAGCAGCATCGGCTTGCGGCCGACGGAGTCGGAGATGCGACCGAGCATCGGACCCGAAACCAGCTGGCAGACCGCGTAGATGGAGACCAGTGCGGTAGCCTCGAAGGGTGTTGCACCGAAGCGCTCGGCGTAAATCGCAAGCAGGGGGATTACGAGCGTCAGGCCGAAGACGTCCACCAGCACGATGAGGAAGATGGGCAGGAGCGGCCGCGAGCCGGGGAGGGACGACAAGACGGCACTACGATGCTGGCACGGCTAAGAGCGTTGTGTGTTCCGTCGCTGGGCCATCTGCGCCCTCGCTCGGGTAAGAACTCGCGTGCGCCCTGCGCTAGCGCGCACCCCACCCAGCCCTCGGGGAGTGCGTGGCGAGATACGCAGGAGACGACCGCGGGAAAGCGGGCTCCCCCTAGCTTTACTGGATCACGCGGACGAGCGCTGCGCTCGCTGCAGGGACGTACACGGAAACCGTATTGCCCGATGTCGTCAGTGTGTAGGTACCGGTGGAACTCCACGCACCGGAGTTCGAGACCGTGGAGTTGCCGACCGTCACGTCCCCGACCCCGGCGGTCAGCGAGCCGGCAGGTGTCCCCTGCAGATAGATCGCGCTCGCGCTCGTGACCGGTGACCCGAGATCCACTGTGGCACTTACGGCGTTCGTGGCGCTCTTGTTGTCGAGCATGACGCTGATCCATCCGCTGGCCTTGAGCGCATACGCGGTGAAGTACTCGGGGGGATTGGAAACCGTCGTGGTGACGAGCGGCCCCGTTCCGGCGAGTTGAATCATGAGTTGGCCGTAGTACTCCGGCTGCGCATCGACCACGACGCCGCCCGACTCCTTGATCGGCTCGTAGTAAAACGGCTTCGAGCCGTCCATCCCCGTTTCGCCGCCGTGGAGATTGATCCCGCTCCCGCCGTTTTCTGCGACCACGAACGCCAGGTCGATCATCCAGAGCGCCGCGATGAGGGTGTCGCTCACCCCCTCCTCGCCGTGACCGGCGAACGTGTTGACCTCGCCCATACGCCAGGCTTGGGGAATATTGTACTTAACCGCCGCGAGGTTCGTGTAGTAGCTGGTCCCAACGAGCCCATCGACGTCCGTGGGGCCGTCGCCGGTGACGTCGGGTGTCTGTATCCGGTTCGTGTACCAAGAAATCGGATTGGTGGAGCCCGCTGTTCCCGCATAGTAGTGCGACGTCAAAATGACGACTTTGCTCCCGAACTTCGCGGATTCGTCTTCCGCAAACGGGGTGGTGAGCGCCACTGCGTTGCCCCCCCCAGCAGCCGGGCCGACAAAGTTGACGCCCGCCGTGGCGCTGACGGCCGTCGCGATCGCCTCCCACGGCGTTTCGAGAGTGCTCCACGAGCCGAAGCGGTTGATCTCGTTTCCGATCTCGAAGCCCAAGATGCTCGATCCACACTTGCCCATGGCGTAGGCAACCTCCGCCACGTCGCCAGCTGTCACGGTCGCATTGCCAGCCGCCTTGTTGTAGTTGGTGCCGTAGATGACCTTGCCCCCGGTCGCTTCGAGGAACGCGCAGAGCTGATCGATCATGCCCGACACGATGGTCTTCGTGAACGGCTGCCCCGAGGGCGCCGTCGGGCCCGCCCCCGTGCCACTGTAAGTGCAGTTGTCGACGTCGTCGGCCCCGAGCCGGATCACCGGCGACCCAATGAGCTTGTAGAGCCCGATGAGATCCGTATTCGTCGACGTGAGAGAGCCATTGACGATATGCGTCTTCTCGTAGCTGAATCCAGCAAATCCTGGACCGATCGCCGCGGTACCGCCCGAGGACGGCACTACGGGCGTGCCGGGGCTCACCGTGATAGTGGTCGCCGTGCCCGTGCCCGTGGGGCCACCGGCTGTAGGCGTGCCCCAGCTTGCGCCTGAGGAAGTCGCCACGCCGGAGCTAGACGACGAGCCTCCCGAGCTACTCGAGCTGGACGAGGAGCCTCCCGAGCTACCCGAACTGCTCGACGAGCCCCCCGAGCTCGAACCGCCGGAGCTGGTACTCGAACCGCCGGAGCTGGACCCGCTCGAATCGGACTTGCCGGAGCTCGACCCGCTCGAACTGGACTTGCCGGAGCTCGACCCGCTCGAACTGGACCCGCCAGAGCTGGAACCGGAGCTCGAGCTCGGTCCGACACCGGAGGAGCTGGACGTGCCGGAGCTCGAGCTGGAAATACCGGAACTGGAACTTGAGCCGGAGCCCGAACCGGAGGAGCTCGACGCGCCCGAGCCTGAGCCGGAAGCGCCGGAACCAGCGCTTGAACTCGAGCTCGCTGCGCCAGAGCTCGAGGTCGCTCCCGAGCTCCCCGAGGACCCTACACCGCCCTCCGAGTTCACGTCGGAACCGGAGTCGGACGTACCGCAGGCTGCGAGCACCGTGAGGAAATAGGGAGCAACGAGGTTAGTGACGACCCGAGTAATTGATGATTCCGGCTTCATGGCTTCTCCATGCGGGCGGTCCCAACCGTCGAATCACGGAGAACCAAGTCCCAAGGCTAGGTGTGGCAGCGAGCCGTAACGACTTCAAGTCGGAACGGCTAATATGTGAATTCCACTTCACGCGGTTTTGTCCACTGTGGCTCGCATGGGCCCCAAATGTTGTCTGAAGAGGTGCCCGACAATCCGTAGAGCGCACGAGATCTCAAAATCGAAAGAACGCTAGGAAGCAGTGGCCGAGTTGTCAAGTGGTAAGGCCATTAGACAGCCGAGGAGAGCAGCGCGGGCTTCGCGCGGCCGCGGTGACCCACATCCGCCCCCCTGATTACAGAGCGGAGCCACAGTTTCACGCTGCGTGCAAGCGGAGGCTCGGGCCACACGGCTTGGTGTTCCGTTTCTGCTCGCTGAGAGCGGACTCGACGTAGCACGGGGATCGCAGCTGCTTGGACCGGCACAGCTCGCGCGCTCTAGACCTCGACCGGACGCCCCCATGTCAATCGTGCCACACTGGGCCACGATGACGAACCGAAGATACTGGGAGCGCGAGGCGCACGGCCCCAAGCTTGGGCACATCCGCGAAGCGCTTGGGGTGACCGGCGAAGGCATTCGTATCGTCGCGATTGCGGACACCCACGGGCGTCCGCACCCGAATCTGGGCGCGTGCATCGACGAACTTCAGCCTGGGCATATCCTTCACGCCGGCGATGTCGGCAGCTTGGATGTCCTTCGCGACCTCGAGAATCGCGCGTCCGTTACGGCGGTGCGCGGCAACGTCGACGGTCGAGACTTGCCGGACCTCGCGACCGTGGATGTGCGCCACGACGGGAGCTCGGTAATCAAAATTCTGATCACGCACGTTGCGTTGGCCGGACTGAAGCTTCGCGCCGACGTGGGCCGAATCGCGACCGCCGAAGGCGCTTCGCTCGTGGTGTGTGGCCACTCCCATGTTCCGTTTGCCGCGCAGGAGGGCGCCATCGCGGTGTTTAATCCCGGTTCCGCAGGTCCGCGGCGATTCCGGCTTCCGATCGTGCTGGGCGTGATCGAAGTGAGCGCACGCGGTCTGTCCCTTCGCCACATCGATTGCGAGACGGGCCTGGCTTGGATCCCGTGAAGGCATGCGCATGGCTCATCGAGCCATGATCCCACCGTTCGGCCAAGGCCGTATGGGCATTTCTCGGCGGGGCTCGTGCGCGCTGTCGCGCTGGCAAGGGCGGATGGCGAGAGCGTGATCCTCAGGACTCACACATCCGCGATGACCTTCTCGAAGAAGTCTGCGCATTGGTCTTTTTGTTCGCTTGCCCTCCACGCCATCGCCGCGCGCGGGTGCTGGTTGAACTGCCCTGCGATGACGTACGGCGGGAGCGGACCCCACTCCATGCCTGCCTTCTGGAGGGGGGTCACATGGTTTTGGATGAGTTTCCAGACGGGGAGGGCGTGGTAGCGAGGATTTCGCAGAAAGCCCAGCAAGAGCTCCATTCGGCAGTTGCCCGAGCCGCGTCCCATGCCTCCCATGGTCGCGTCGAGCCGATTGGCACCGTGGATGATCGCGTCGATGGTGTTCGAAAAGGCGAGCTCCTGGTTATTGTGGGCGTGAATCCCAATCTCCTTGTTTGTTCCCTCCAACGCCTTCTTGTAGCGCTCGACAAGGCCCGCCACCTGTTCGCCGTACATCGAACCGAAGCTGTCGACGACGACCACCGTCCCGCACGGGGCCTTGGCGATCTCTTCGAGTGCCTGGTCAATTTCGCTCTCGCTGCACGTGGAGATTGCCATGATGTTGCATGTCGTCTCGTACCCCTTGTCGTGCGCGTCGCTGATCATGTCGATGGCTTCGGGGATTTGGTTTATGTAACAAGCCACTCGCACCAAATCGACGACGCTCTGTGCCTTCGGGGGGATGTCGCGGCGGTAGTCGCACTTGCCGCCGGCGTCGGCCATGACGGCGATCTTCACCTCGGGTTTGTCGCCAAGAACGCGGCGGAGGTCGTCCTCCTTGCAGAACTTCCAATCGCCAAACTTATCGCGCGCGAAGAACCTGTCACTCGCCTTGTAGCCGACCTCCATGTAGTCGACTCCGGACGCCACGCAGGTCTCGTAGACTGCGCGAACGAAGCCGTCATCGAACATGTGATCGTTGATGAGACCACCGTCTCGAATGGTTGCATCGAGAACCTTTATTTCGGGGCGAAATGTAACCCAGGGGGCCTTCATGGTCCGAGCTCCGTCTGCGGGGCGAACGCGCGCGTCGCGCGAGGGGTCTGAACGACTATCCTGCGATCGATAGCATGATTGAGGGCTGCCAGAAGCTGAACGGTCGCGCCGCGGCCCGTGTGCGTCCAGGCGACGCCGATGTCCGCCGTACGAACGGGACGCGATCCCTCGGGGGACGCGATCCCTCGGTCTGGAGGCGGGGGCGAGCGGGCTGGCTTTCCTAGCCGCGGAAGCCAAGGCCGCCTAGACTCCGTCTCGCTCCGCTCTCAGCATGCACGCAAATCGCACCGACAACCGCTTGAAACCAGAGGCAGACGCAACGATACGCTCCGACGCACTTGCTGCGCCCTTGGTGCGCTCACACGCGGACCTGCGCCGCGCATTTTTCCTCGTATCCGCTGGGCTCTTCATCACCTCCCTAGGCCAGCCGGGGGTGATCGGCTTGCTTCCCTTTCGGTTCCTCTTCAAGAACCAGTTTCATCTCGACGCCTTCCAACAGGCAAAGTTCTTCGCAGTCGCCACCTTTGCCTGGTACCTCAAACCGCTCGCCGGACTCCTGTGCGACAGCTTTCCGTTGTTCGGCACGCGACGGCGGAGCTACCTGATCCTCTCCGCAGGTGTCGCAGGCATTGCCTGGTCTTTATTTGCCATTGCGCCGCGGTCGTACGCGACGTTCTTCTGGCTGATGGTGGTGCTCAATAGCGCCATGGTGATTGCGAGCACGGCCATCGGCGGCATTCTGGTGGAGGCGGGCCAGGAGGGCAGCGCCACCGGCCGCCTCGCCTCCGTACGATATGCGATCGATGGAGTCATCAACGTCATCGCCGGTCCGCTGGGCGGCTGGCTCGCGGCACGCGCCTTCGGATGGACCGCAGGCGTCGGTGCGCTGCTCTTGTTCTCATTGCTTCCTGTGACGACAGTCCTCTTGAGAGAGCGGCGGATGGCTCGTCGCAATGTAGAAGTCTGGGCGGGCGCGGTCGAGCAGCTTAGGCTCATCGTGCGCTCCCGGACCATGTGGGCCGCCGCGGTCATGCTTCTCTTCGTCTTCATGGCGCCTGGATTCGGGATCGCTCTCACGTATTACCAGCAGGACGTCCTCAAGTTCAGCACGGAGTTCATCGGTCGATTGCAAGCGCTCTCCGGCGTCGGTGGCATCGCCGCGACTGCCCTCTACGCCCATTATTGCCGCAAGATATCCCTCAAACCGCTGCTTCTGGGCGGCATCTTGCTCAACGCATTGAGCAGTGTCCTTTACCTTGGGTATAAGTCACCCGGGAGTGCCTTGGTCATCGACACGGCCAACGGATTTCTATCCATCCTCGGGATCCTGCCGCTCTTTGACCTCGCCGCGCGCGCAACCCCGAAAGGAAGCGAGAGCTTCGGCTATGCGCTGCTCATGAGCGTGTTCAATATCGCCGTGTTTGCAATCTCCAATCCGGTCGGTTCCTGGCTCTACGAGCTTCCGAGCACAGGGTGGCATCACAACCTGGGTCGGCTGGTCTGGCTGAACACCGGTACCTCGCTGGTCGCGTTGGCCCTCGTCCCATTCCTGCCGGCGGTGCTTCTGTCCCACCGCGAAGGGGAACACGCGTGACGGGGACCGGCCCCGAGCTCTCGGGACGCGCTGCTACTCCAATTCCTTCAGCAGAAGCTGGCGCGAGGCGAGAGGCACGACGCTCGCCAGTACCCCGAAGGCAGTGTCGGTGTTGTGAGCGCGGTCCAAGGAGAGGACGCCGGCGATGAGCGATGCGCCATGACCCATCGGCAGCATCGACGCCGCCATGAGCTTCGTCGCATAGTCGCACCCAGCGACTCCGAGGGCCATCGCCGCGAACAGAATCCACCGGAACCTTTGCACGCCGGGAGAACGCGGGGAGCGCCGGCCCTATTCCCTTGCAACCGGGGGGCCCTCGGACCCCTACGAGAGCGCCCGGAACCGATTTCCTCGGCGCCATTGAGCCTGCGAATGGGCATTGCCGAGTCTGCTCCTCATGGTTAGGCTGCCTCGCACCATGATTCGGGAACCTAGCGTGGTTGATGTCGTTCGTGCCGTGCAACGGATCGCTCCGGCTCACGCGGACGTGCGGGTCTGGTGGTACGCGCCGTCGCGCCGCGTGGGGCCTGACGCAAAGTCTTCGACCAGCGGTCGATGCGTGGTCGTCGTCGAGCGGGCGTCGTTGGGTGAGGGTTCGAGCTGCGAGGCGATTGCGCGCGAGCTCGCAGAGATTCTAGCCGGCGTGGAAGTGAGGGATCACGGAGGCGAACTCGAGCACGATGTGCTCATTCGTCTGGTGAGCAGCGCGGTACGGCCGACTGAGGACGGAGTGGCACTTTGCTGAGTGGTGTTAGAGAAGCGGGCGCGGGGCCGACACCATACTCTTGCGTTCGGCATCGTACGCCATGCAACCGGGAGGTGGCTCGATGAACAAGGCATTCAGTGTGGCAGCGAAAGAGTTGGCCGACGTCGGCTGGCGTGGAGTTCAGGCGCTGAATACGCGCCTTCCAGAGGGCGCCGCTTTGCTTCCCGAATGGGCGCCCGGACCGCTTCCTAAGAGTCGCGAGCGCGGGGCCCCGCCGCTCGGTTGGCCGCGAGAGACGGACTCGCTCTGCCCTCGCTGTATCCTGGAAGCGCGCAAGGAGATCCTGCGAGGGACGCGCGACTTCGCAGAGCTTCTCGACGGTCATATCGGGGAAATCAAGGCCAGGATTCTCGAGGAAGAGGGCCAGCTCTTCATGCGAAAGCATTGCGAGATCCATGGTGCTTTCGAGGAGGTTCTTTCCATCGATCCTCGCTTTACTCGCATCACGGAGGAGCGGTATCCGGGGCGGGACTATCGGACGTCAGGAGACGATCGGGTCCACGCGCACGGCGCGTCGGCCATTCGCTACGGGCGCGGCGGCGTGCTCAACGTCGATCTCACGAACCGCTGCAACATGATGTGCAATCCCTGTTTCACGGACGCGAATCAGGTGGGGCACGTCCACGAGCTGACGCTGGACCAGATCAAACAGATCCTCGACGATTCCATGTCGTTCAAACCTCGGCGACAGATGACCGTGCAGTTCTCCGGCGGCGAGCCGACGCTGTCCCCGCACTTCTTGGAGGCCTGCCGATATGCAAAGAACCTCGGCTACTTCTCCGTGCAAGTCGCGACGAACGGCGTGCGTTTTGCCCTGGAGCCAGACTTCGCTCCCGCGGCGCGCGAGGCTGGACTGGACCTCGCATACTTTCAGTTCGATGGGGTGACGAACGAAGCCAACAGTCACAGGCACGTCACGAATCTCTTCGACGTCAAACTCAAAGCCATCGACGCGATGCACGCGGTCGGATTCGACCTCATCCCGGTGACCACGGTCGTCCGAACGCTCAGCGATCGGCAGGTCGGGCCGATCCTCGACTTCGTGATCGCAAACGCCAACAAGTTCGGCGGAGTGTCCTTCCAGCCCGTGTCGTTTACGGGGCGGGACGAGCAGATCAGCGACGCGGATCGGAAGCGTCTTCGGTATACGACGTCGCATCTGGCTCATGACCTGGCGCGACACTCATCCGGCAGAATTGACCCCTATCGAGACTGGTTCCCCCTCAGCGCCATCGGGTCCTTCACGGCGCTCGCCGACTATCTACGGGAAGCCGAGGCCCCCAAGAAGTTTGGGAGCCTGTCGTGCATGTGCCATCCCGACTGCGGCTCGAGTTTCTTGCTCATCGTCAATCCGGCGACCGGCGTCTGGTCGACGGTGACCCAGTTTTTCGACGTCGAGCAGTTCATGCGCGACATGGACATCGTGTCGGACACGGCGCGAGGTCGATGGTTGTCGATCGCGCAGGTCCTGGTGTCTTTCGTCAGAAACTACGACGCGCGCGAGGCCCCGGCGGGCCTCACGCTGCAAAAATTCGCGAATCTCTTCTTCAAAGACAAGATGGGTGCGGCGTTCGGAGGGAGGAAGTTCGATCCCGAGTGGACGTTGCTCTGGGTAGGCGGAATGTGGTTTCAGGACCTGTGGACGTACGACTTTCGGCGAACGGAAACGTGTGCGGTTCCCTGCGGAACGCAGGAAGGCGAGATCTCGTTCTGCGCGTACAACACGGGCGTCGGGTGGCGGCAGATCGTGGAATCGATCCACGCGGCGGGCAAGACTGCGGATTGGTTCGAAGCCTGCGGGCGGCACACGATCTACGCGGGCGACCGTCCCATCGACCTGGCTGGGCCGCGAAGGCTTCCGCTGGTCGACGGGCGGGCCCTTGCGACGGGGGGGCTATAGCGGACCGTTTTGCTTGCGTTCTGGCGCCTTGCTCTGGTCTTGTCGCTGCCCATGCTGAAACATAACGCGTACTTCGAGGGCAACGTCCAGAGTATCGGCTTCGAGCGCCACGGGCGAAGGATGACGGCCGGCGTAATCGCTCCTGGCGAGTATCATTTCGCAACCGACGCGGCCGAGCGCATGACTGTGGTGAGCGGCGAGCTCGAAGCGAAAATGGACCGGGAATGGCGCCGGTACCCGGCGGGAACGCAATTCGAGGTCCCGGCCAAGGGCGGGTTCGATGTCCGGGCTCACGACTGCGCGGCGTACCTGTGCGAGTACCTCTGAACGCGAACGGTCGACCGCCGGGGGGTCCGTAGTGCGCCGAGTCACGACGGCGCGTCACCACGTCGATTGCGAGTCCGGCACGCAGGGCGTGTACATGTACCCGCTGGACGTCGCCCCGACGAGATCGAGATCGGTGAGCTGGGCATTGAGGCGTGCCTGGTTGGCCTGCGCACAGTCGGGCGCGACGTTGTACTCGACGTCCCAGACGGCCTTGCCGGATGGGATGAAGCTGCCCGCCTGTGTGTACGCGTCGCATTCGCTATTTTCGTAGCACTGCTCATTGAGCGCCCAATCGAAGGCGGAAACGAAATTCGAAAAATCGCTCCCGCTGACGTCCGTCAGCACGTTCTTCAGTCCGACCGAAAGCTGCAGAGCATGGACGGCTTTGCCGATGGCAAGGTCATAGCTTACGTTGTCGGCCTGGGTGATGCCCGAGATGTTGGTCCAGGCGTCCAGGTTGTCCGGTTCGACCGCGTCGAAGCCCTTGGCCTGGCACCAGTTTCTGAACCGGGCTTCCATCAGCGGCAGGATGATGCTCTGGTTCGCTGCCGTCACGAGCAGCCAGTTCTCCCCTGTCCAGCCTTGATCGGCTGGGCCTACGACGCTCGACGGGAACTGCGCGTAGTCCGAGCGGCCTTGTTCGAGCGTCCCGACGTCGACGTAACAGACCGCCACAGCTCCCGCCGCGTGAATCGCAGCGACGTCCGCCGCGGTCGAGTTCTCGCCGTCGATATCGTAGACGACAGGTCCGTTCTGATTGGGAAGGATGTCGGCCTCCGAGAAGCCACCGATCATCCAGTGGAAGTGAATGGGCTCGGCGCTCGATGGCGTCCAGATGGACCCACCGTCGATGGGCGTGCTGTCGGAGGCCAAGTCGGGGAGGCTCGAGTCAAGAGGTCCGGAATCGTCGTCGACGGGGCTGGCGTCGACGGGTGCGGTCGTCCCCGAGTCGAGCGCTGAGTCACGACCCGCGTCGTAGGAACTACGGGCGCTGTCGCCCATGCCCGCCGATGCATCGAGACTGTCCGTGCCCGAGTCCGTTGATGCGCGAGCGTTTTCGTCCGTGGAAGAGCAGGCAACCCCCGCCGACGACGGGACGGCCATCACCAGCAGGATATGTACGACATGCAAGGATTTGGCGCGCACGGCAATCTCCCTTATCCGCGCGTCGTCCCGGCTACTGCCCGTCTGCCCCCCCATCGACGAGCTTTCCTGTCGCTCTCTCCAGGGCCGCGCGCGCGATGAGGTAGTCGTAGCGTGCGGTTTCGACCTGTCCGCGCGCCTGAGTAAGGAGTGCCTCCGCGTCCACGACGTTGAACGATGTTGCGGCATTGTTCTCGAACTCCTTCGTCACGATGCGGTAGTTTTCTTCCGCCTGCGAGACGGCCACCCGGGAGACATCGAGTGCGTCCCGCGCCGTGCCTGCGTTGACGAAGGCCTCGCGCGCCTCGAGTCGGACCTGGTCCTCGAGCTTCTTGCGCGCGAGGCGCATCTCATCAAGCTGAGCGTCCGCGTCGTGGATTCCGCTCCACGTCGATCCCCAGTCCCACACGTCCCACGAGGCGAACAGTCCAACGTAGGCTGCGTCGATCTGTTGAAACTGCGAACCTTCGAAGTGGGTGTAGTTGCCCACCGCGCTCACTTGCGGAATCAGCTTGTGCCGTGCGAGTGAGACGCCGGCGTGCGCTCGCGCGATGTTTTTGTTGACCTCGACGATCTCGAGGCGCTGCGCGACGGCACGGTCCTCGACTGAACCCAACGTCACGTCCCCCAGCGGTGGTGGCTCGCTCGTGAACGGGGTCGGTTCGAACGGCGCATCGGGCGGCAGGCCCATCGTCGTGTCCAGAGCGCCGCGCGCCAGCACGATCTGCCCGCGCAACTGAATGACACGCTGCCGGGCGTTGGCCAGTGCGAGGGTCGCACGCAGCAGGTCGTTCTTGGCGATGACGCCGTTGTCGAACAGCGACTGAGCCTGTTTCTGCTGCGCTTCGAGCTGCGCGACGGACGTGTCGGCCACCTCCGCCAAGCGCTGCGCCTCGAGCAGGCGGTAGTAGCCTTGCACGACCTGGAACGCGACGTCTCGACGCGTCACCTCGCGGCGGATGGCAGCGACATCCACGCCGAACTCCTGCATCTTGTATTGGTCGTAGATGGTGAGCAGGGGTGTGATCGGTTGGATGAGGGAGGGGCTCACTGTCCAAGTGAACGCCTCGCGCACGCGGTAAGGTTGCCCTCCAAACATCAGGTCGAACGGCGAGTTCCACTGCATCACATTGGCATCGACGTGCAGCTTGGGGCCGAACTGGCCGCTCGCTTCCGACTGCTGCGCATGCGCCGATTCGACCTCGGCTTGCCGCGACAGCACGTCCGGGCTCTGGCGGAGGGCGATCGCCACTGCATCGGCGAGGCTTGTCTTGTGACCAGCCGAGCCTGTGGGGACCGGGGATGACGCTCCGAGCGCAGCGGCGCCATACAAGACTATCGTCATGCCCAGCGCCGGCGCGCCCAGAAGTCGCGCCGTGTGCACATCTCTCATGGCTTTCCTTCAGCGAGTGATGACAGTGACGTTGACGGACAGTCCTGCAGCGAGCGTGGCGTCCGCAGGTACGCTGTCCCAGAGAATCTTGACCGGGACGCGCTGGACGACCTTGACGAAATTGCCCGAGGCATTGTCGGGAGGAAGGAGTGAGAAACGGGCGCCCGTACCCGGTGACGTGCTCTCGATGCGCCCCTCGAAGGTGCGGCCTGGGTAGGCGTCCACCGAGATCCGAGCCCGCTGTCCGCGTTGCATCGAACCGACCTGCGTCTCCTTGAAGTTGGCGACGACGTACGTCGTGTTCGGCACGACCGCGACGACTTGCTGGCCGGTTTGCATGAGCTGTCCCTCGTGCACGGCCAGGCGCGAGATCGTGCCGTCGGTCGGCGCTTCGATGCGCGTGTAAGAAAGCTGGAGCTTGGCGAGCTGCAACGCAGCTTCCGCAGCATCGGCACGCGCGTGTGCGAGGTCGGCGTTTGCGTGGGCGGCAGCGAGCTGCGCGTCGACCGGAGTGCTCTGCTCGACGTGCGCCTGCGACTCGGTGATGCGGGTCTGCGCGGTGCGTTTCATGTCCTGCGCCGCCGCAAACTGGGCCTCCGCTTGCGCGACGGCGGCGTTGGCCGCTGCCGCATTGGACCGCGCCGTATCCACCTGGGCTTTCGGAATCGCCTGATCCTTCAAGAGGGACTCAGCCCGTGCCAGGTCCGTTTCTGCTTGGCTCGCCTGCGCTTTCGCTCGGACGACGGCAGCGCGCGCGGACGCGATGTCGGCGTCGGCGCGAGCGACCGACGTCGTCGATCCAGAGAGCTGTGCCCAAGCGGCCGAGAGTCCGCCTTTTGACGTGGCGGAGACAATAGCCACCTGAGCGTCGGCTGATTGCGCTTGCGCTCGCGCTGCCGCAAGCTCCGCTGCCGCCTGCCTCTCCTTAGCCGCCAGGTCGGCTGGGTCGATCTCGGCGAGGACCGAGCCCTTCTTGACCGCCTGGTTGTCCGTGACAAACACCTTTAGCACCGTACCGCCGACCCGCGTGGAGACCGCAACGACGTCTGCATCGATTTGGGCGTCGTCGGTGTTCTCCTGACCGTAGGTCATCCACACCACCGACGCGTAGACGAGCAGTCCAAACACTACGACGGCGCTCAGGACCAGATAGGGGCGGGAGCGGTTCTTCGCGGCAGGCACGATTTTCTCGGCGGGCGCGTCTTGATTTGCGGAAACCGACGGGGACACTGCGCTTTGTGACATGAACCGTTACTCCAGTGGCAGTTCGACCGGGCCTGCCTTCTTGTGGCGATCCACCTTTAAGAAGAGGAGCAGGGGTAGCGCGGTCAGAAACACAACGCCCTGTAGCAGAAAGACCTTCTCGTACGAGAGGACCATAGCCTGGAGCATGACCCTGCCCGCGAGGGCGCGAATGGACGCCATCTGCGAAGACGCGGCGTCCATGCCATGGCGCGCCAGGGCTGCCTGCATGCCGGCGACCTGCTGCCAGACCTCGGGCCGCAGGAGTGTCACGTGGGTGCCGACGGTCGCGTAAGCGCGCGTGGCGTATCGCTCGAGGAGCGTAGCGAAGATGGTTAGGCCGATCGAGCCACCTATCTGGCGCACGAACGAGTTGAGTCCAGCGGCGTCGGCGAGATGGGCACGCGGGATGTGTTCGAGAGCGACCGTCGCGAGTGGGATGAATAGGAACGCGAAGCCGCAGCCGGTGATGACCATCGGAAACATGATATTGAGCACGGAGCTCTCGAGCGTTACGTGGCTGAATTCATACGAGCCGGCTCCGAAAAGCACCACGCCGAATCCGATCATCAGAGCCGGGTGAACACGGTTGTACAGGCGCCCGACGATTGGCATCAGAGGTACCATGGCGAGGGTTCGGGGCATCAAGGCCAAGCCGGACTGGGTTGCATTGTACCCAAGCAGTTCTTGCATGAAGAGCGGCAGCAAGAACATGCTCCCCATCAGCATCGCGAACATGACGCCCCCGAGCAGCGTAGCCGAAGCAAACGTGCGGTCGCGAAACAGGCGAAGATCGACGACGGGAGCCGTGGCCGTCAGCTCTCGGACTACGAAGGTCGTGCCTGAGATCAAGCAGACGAAGGAACAGACTCGGATCGTCTGCGATTCGAACCAGTCGTCGCGCGGCCCTTCCTCGAGCACGTACTGGAGCGCGGCGACGGCGACGGCCAAAAGGACGATTCCTGCCACGTCCAGGTTCCTGCGCTGCTGCACGGCTCGCGCTCGGTTCGCGAGGAGCACATCCTCTGGCTCGTGAACGAAGCGCCAGGTCATGAAGATGCCGAGCGCGCCGATCGGCACGTTGATGTAGAAGATCCATGGCCAGCTGTAATTGTCTGTCAACCAGCCGCCGAGAGTGGGGCCCACGGCGGGGCCTATCATGATGACCATGCCGAACATCGCCATGGCCATGCCCTGTTCCTTCGGAGGGAACGTTTGCCGCAAGATAGCTTGTTGAGTCGGCTGCAATGCGCCACCGCCGAATCCCTGGAGCGCCCGGTAGGCGACGAGCGTCGGGAGTGACCGCGCAATACCGCAGAGCATCGAGCCGAGGACGAAGAGACACAAGCTCGCGAGGTAGACGCGCTTCTGGCCGAACAGGGCGCCCAGA
The DNA here is from genome assembly GCA_049512415.1 of Polyangiaceae bacterium. Taxonomy (GTDB): domain Bacteria; phylum Myxococcota_A; class Polyangia; order Polyangiales; family Polyangiaceae; genus Palsa-1150. The sequence continues at coordinate 81,823 of JBEKXD010000005.1, read as the reverse complement.
AACCCCGTGAGGGGCATGACGAGCACCATGGCAATGATGTAGGCCGTCGACACCCACGTGATCTCCTGAATGGTGGCGCCGACCGCCCCTCGGATATGGGGCATCGCGACATTCACGATCGACGAGTCGATCGACGCCATGAGTGAGCCGAAGCCGATCGACATAGTCACGAGCCACTTGTTGGTCTCGGCCGGCGCCGCTACGGGCAACGAAAGCGTTTGGGCAGCAGTCATGTCGTGTGGGCGCAGGATACGCAAACGATCGGCCTACTGCTCGCGGTAGCCGTCTTCATGCCTCAACGCGCTCACGAGCTACGGCGTGAACGCTAAGGGCCATTATGCGCTCTAACTTGGAAACCCACGCATCGTCTGGTCGAATTCTCCGCTCCACGCGACGGTTTAGCGCCAACTACGCTCGCGCGTGCCGATCAGGGCGCCGTAGCTGCAAACCAGGCCTCGGCGATGGCGTAAAGCGTGTCTTCACTGACGGTGTCGCCTTCCGGCACGCCGTTGGCCGCTCCGAAGGTGTAGACGATGCGTCCGACCGGCACGCCCTTGACGAGGACGGTGAACGAGTCGTCGCCGAGCTCTTGGATGGTGTAGGTGGTGCCGTCGAGCGCAACGGACTTTTTCGGCACATCGACCAGGGGAGCGGGTTCGACCATGGAGGGGGCTAATACCCGGCCGAAGTCACGGGAGGGTGACAATTTTTCGTCAAGCGCGTCGCCAGGGGGCGCGTGTGCCGTCCCAAGACGAGCGGCGGGCTCCGTCCGCCGTCTGAGGCACCACCCCCGTGGGTGCCCTCGTAGCGACGTCTCCGGACGGAAACGCGTATCCTCAGGCGGCCGGCTGTCCGATGGCGATCCACGCGGCTTCTGCGCTGTACACCTTCGTTCCCAGCCAGGTTGTCAGGACGAGATCGAACCCGGTGGGCGTGATGGCCTCCGCAGCGACGCGAAGGCGTGCGGTATCGCCGTGATCGATGTCAAAGCCGGAGACGGCAACATGAACGAGCGGTGTGACTGCGAATGCTGTCGCGAACGTAATTCGGGCGCGGAATACGCGCTCCGCGTCGCCATGGGCCACGTGGAGCTCATACCCCTCGTCTGCCGTCCCGAATCTCACGACGGAGGAGCAAATGGACAAGGGGAACAAGTCGCTCATGGATCCTCCGTGCCGCGCGGGAGAGTCGGGCCAGGATGCACAGTCTGGCCCGGGTACGCAAGCGCGGTTCGGGCGACAGGCTGATCGTGCGCGTTGCCGACCCCCAGGCACCTAGAGCGACGCCCATTCAATCGAACTGAACCGACCGCTTCGTAAACGCTCCTCCCATCCAGAATCCCGTGATTGGGAAACTCGTTGCCGGGCGACGGTCGCCCACGGCCCCGGCCGCGACGAGTAGGGGAGCATAGTGCTCCCACGTGGGCAACGCGACTTCGGCGGCGGGCGCGCGTACCCGGAAATTCTCGAGGGACTCGACATCAAAGCGCGCCAGCGCGTCGGCGGCCCACGCGTCGAATTCCCGCGCCCAGGTGGGGATTCCCGGGCGAAACGCATAGCTCATGTTGTGCGTGAGAAACCCACTTCCGAAGATGAGAATCCCCTCCTCGCGCAGCGGCGCCAACGCGCGCCCCAAAGCGAAGAGCTCCCGCGAATGCAGTCCGGGCATGGAGACCTGCAAAACCGGGACATCTGCGCCCGGAAGCATCGCCACGAGCGGGACGTATGCGCCGTGATCGAGGCCTCGACCGGGCTCCTCGTGGAATCGCAGCCCGCGGGCTGACAGCAGGTCCCGAACGCGGCTGGCGAGCGCGGAAGCATCGGGTGTTTTATACGTGGTCGAGTAGTACTTCTCCGGAAATCCATAAAAGTCGTACACGAGCGGTGCCCCTGCCGTGGCGCCGAGCGTCACAGGCCGGTTCTCCCAGTGAGCCGAGATTATGAGAATGCCTCTTGGCTTCGGCATCGCCAGAGCCCACGAGGCGAGCTCACTCATCCACTCCGAATCGTCGAGCAAGATGGGCGCACCGTGCGCGGCGAAGATCACAGGCATCCTGGCCGTGCTGCCGCTCTTCATCGAATCAGTAGTCGCGGGCTCCATCTCTCATACGATGCGCGACGGCCGCTACGGGTCGCGAGGGCGGCCACGCCGGAGCCTTGGCAAACCGGGGCACTTGGCGGCAGGATCGCGCCAGCACAATGGGTGACAAGAATCTTCCGGTTGGCGTGGCGTCCGGGAGCGGCTCGGGGCAAGTCTTTTACCGGTACGTCAACCCCGAAGGACGGCTCGTCGTCACGGATACGCCGCCGGGTGGGCTGGAGGCCGGCAGCGGGCACGGTGACATCGTGGTGCTGGAGCCTCCTGCAGCGAAGAGCGCCCTCTCTGGTCTCGAGATGCGTTCGCTGTGGGTTGGCGTCGCTTTGGGGATCGTGGCCGGAGCCTTTCTGTCGTGGCTGCTGCGGCTCATTCCACGCGTTGGGAAGCTCGTGGTCGGGGCCGGGATCCTCGTGGTCGGGGCGCTGGCGTACCTGGGTTGGATGCGACGCTCTGCCGGGCTGAGTCAGGACCTCGACGCAACGCCGCAAGCCCTCATAGACGACGCGAAGCAGGCCGTCGAGAAGATGAACGCGCGAATGCGCGAACAGGACGATGAGCTGAAGAAGCTCGAGCACGAATCGAAGAAGTGAGGCCGTCAGCGTCCCCCTCCGACCCGAAAGGCTCCGGCCTTCTAGGGGTCGAGTCGATAGAGACTCCACCACTCCACCTTGCGCAGCGGAGGGCGCGCCGCTGCATCGTAGGCATCGGTCAGCCTTAGTACAGCGTCTCGAAACCATCCAACTTGCCATGCCGGCATCTCGGAGGCGACAAGCGTCGCGTGATGGTCGAGGACTTCGACGCCCGTATGGAGGCGCGGCTCGGGCGTGATCAGGTAGGACCGGGCCCTGCGCTCGACCAAGGCTTCGCCGACGTCGTGAGCGGTTGTCGTCTGCACGTCGAAGACCGTCGGTGTGTACGGCGGCGCCTCGTGGACGGAGCCAAGCGCGTACGCGTGGAAGTCCTCGATCGACTCGTCGTGCAGCAGTCGATAGAAGCGGGCGTGGTGGTTCCATCCGAGGGGATAGAAGGCAAGGAGCGCCATGCCCGCGAAGTTCCAACCGATAACGACCTTCGCGGGGACGCTTCGTCGCCCCTCCCACGCGCGAGCGGCCCAACGCACAGGACGCCCTTGCCCCGGACCGAAGCCGAGCACGAAGCAACTCGTCGCAATGAGCAACATCGGGAAAACGAAGCGCTCCTCCTTGTGCGCAAGTAGGCAGTGGATTACGAAAAAGGGCACGGTCGTCCACGTCACGACGTGGCGCGGGTGGCGAGCGATGGTGAGCCCGAATGCGACGAGCCAGAGGATGACGACTGGGGCGAAGATGTTGGTGACGACGAGATAGACATACGCGAACGGGGGACTTGTCCCGTACCGCGATGCGACTCCCTCGAGGAGATTGACCTTGAAGTAGGACCAGGGAGTCGGTGTCCAGGCGCCGTATCCCCAGCGATCGACGATGGCGCCCAACGCGACGGGGCCAAGGAAGGCGAGTCCAATCCAAAGGAGGTCGCGCAGCCTGTCCCGACGCACGACCAATAGCCACGCGAGAAGGCCGATCACAAGCAGGCCTGCCTGAAATCGAAACTCGAACGCAAAGCCAAACCCCAGTCCGCTGAGTGCCCTCCACCCACTGCGCCGCGACAGAACGGCCGCGAAGCCCAGGGTGAACGCGGCCATGGCCAGCGTCTCCGACGAAGTGCGCACGCACAGGTACGGAATCATGCCGAGGAGTGTCGCGACACGAACATGGGCTCGCCGCTCGCTGGGGTCCCGAAACCACGAGAGGCTCGTACTGACGAAGGCGACCAGCGACGCCCACGACAGCAGTCCGGTGACCGCTCGAAAAATTGTGGCTCGGACGAAGACGTCGTGGACGCCAACGAGCTCGGACGCCCGGGCAGCGATGACGTACAGCGCGGGTTGCATGAACGGGCGAATTCTCGCCGTGTACTCCCAAGGAAGGTGGCGGACGTCGAGAACGCCGAGCTTCGCCCACGTGAAGGCGAGCACTTGGAAGTACTCGTCCTCGTGGAAATACCCGTAGCTGTTCACGGCCGTCACCGTGATGACCACGAGGCTCACGAGCAGATGAGTGCGCTCAAAGCGTCCGCGCAGACCGGTCGTCATCTACGCTTCCGATTCAGCCCGGCGTCCGCGTGCCGTCCCCGAGAGGACGTGAAGAAGTGCTGGCAGAAAGAGCAGCGCCATGGAGACACACGCGACTTCGCCGAACATCGCGAGCGTGCCAAACGAGCGCAGTGCCCCATTGTCCGAAAATAGCATCGACGCATACCCGACGATCGTCGTGTAACTGCATAGGGCGACAGCTCCACCGGTGCGCGCGAGGGCCGACGCGATGTCGCCGCGCAACAGACGTGTTCGATCGTAGACATTGAACGGGTATTCACAGCCGATGCCGAACGTGATCGGCAGCGCGATGAAGTTCAGGAAATTGAGCTTCGTGCCAGTTGTTGCAGCGAACCCGACGAGACATGTCACGCCCATGACCAACGCGAGCAACACGGACGATGCGCCTCGCCGAGTGCGCGTGGCCAGAATGATGACAAGCGAGACGGCCAGAAAGGCAGCGGCAGTGGCAAACGGACCGTCGCGCTGCATCGAGCGTACCATCTCCGCAAATATCGTCGCTCGGCTCGCCGTTTGTACGACCGTGCCATCGTCCAGCACGACCGCGTCGGTTGCCTTCGCCATGCGCAGGAGCGTGTGGCCATTGGAAAAAGACACGCCAAACTTGTACTTGACGTACATGGGCGTTCCGATACGTCCGTCGTTCTCCTCGAAGCGTCGGCGAATGAGCGCAGGCAGGTCCTTGCCCTCCACGACGCGCAGGCCATCCGGCGGGATCATCTCGCGGACGCGAATTCGCTCGTCGGGCGGGAGATCGTCCACGATTCGCGGCGAGAGACGCTCCCGGAGCCTCGCCAACACGGCCAACTTGGCTATCTGCTCCTCACGCGGTCCGGGAAGGAAGTCATCGAGAGTGACTATGTCATCGATGAGGCGACCCCGAGGGTCCGCCGCGTCGGATGCGAGAATCTTCGCTTTCACGAGCGGGGTTTGGTTCGCCGAGTCCGCCAGCAGAAGCACTCCGGAGATGTTCTGTTTCCCCTGAAATACGGCGTCGACTCGATTGCTCCACTCACCGGCGCCTCCGGTCTTCGACGATCGGGAATCGAGTTTGGAGAAATCGTATTCCCACGGATCGCGAAAGTATCCAGGGAGCAGCGACGCCGCGACGGCGCAGACGGCGCTCGCTGCGAGCACGATAGGCACTGGCCGTCGCTCGGTTGTCTTGGCCAACCAGCGCAGCAGAGGCCCGCTCGAGCCGTCGGAGCGCATCCCGTCGGCCATGTCCCGCCGGCCGAGCTTGAGCTCCGCGCGTTCGACGACCACGACCAGGGCTGGCACAACCGGGATGATGGAAAGCCAGACGAATAGCATTCCCACGAATCCGATGGCTCCGAATTGGCTGAACCCGCGAAACTGGGTGATGGTTAGAGACCCGTAGGCGATCGACGCCACGCAGGCGCCGACGAGCTCTGACCGAAATGCGTTGAGAACGGCCTCCACGCGGGCCGCCCGCTTCGCCATCCCACGCGCGCAGAACTCGCGATAACGCGACAAGAGCACGATAGGATAATTGATGCCGTTGCCTAGGATGATCGCGCCGAGGAACGCGCCGGGCAAATTCACGTAGCCAAATACGGCAGTAGCAAAGGCATAAGCCGCACTCACGCCGAGCACCGCCGGAACGATGATGACGATGAGTGACGCGACAGATCGGTAGTAGAGCACAATGCCGCCGAGGATGAGCAGGAGCGCGGCGGCGGTCGCCCAGAACGCCTGGCCGAGAATGGCTTGCTTTTCGGCGACCGCATTGGGAATGTCGCCCGCGAACCCAACGCGCATTTGTGGGTTGTACCGGTGCGTGACGTCCATGGAGCTCACGCGTCGGGCCATGGCCTCGAGAAAGGCATCTCCGGACGCGCCGCCCATGCCCGAGGCATTCGTGACGATTCGCAACACCATGGTCGTCCCGTCGTCGTTCGCGAAGTATCCGGTCGGAAAGTCGTTCATGCGTTGGGCAGCGCGGTCCCAGCGAGCGCGGTAGGCGTCGAGACCCAGGGCGGGTTTCCGAGGGGGACCGGTGACCCCGGCCGAAGGCGGGTCACCTGGGGCGCCTTTGTTGGCGGAAGGTGCGGCCTCGTCATCGAACAGGTCCTCGACCAGCCCGCTGCGCAGCGCAATTTGCCGATCGAGCTCGCGATCGGCATCTTCGAGGTCGTCCAGGCTCGCGTAGAGCCACTTATTTTCCTCGAAGAATTTGCGCACGTCGCGGGTCCCGGACTCCACGAAAGCGATCGGTTCAGCGCCGCATCGGGGTCCGCACCGCGAACGCTCGGCTCGTTCGGCCTCCAAGGCCGCGGCCAAATCGTCGACCAGCCGTTCGTTGGCTTTGCGATCGGGGGACTCGATTCCAATGAGGAACGTCGCTCCTCCTCCGACTCTGCCGAGCTGGTGTTCGAACGCGCGAAACGCGGGGCTGTCACGCGGGAGCAGTTCGATGAAATCGGCACGCAGCTCGAGTCGACGCGCGAACAAGAGGCAGCCGAGCAACATCGCGGCGCTGGCGCCGAGCACGATCCATGGCCTGGTCGCCGCGAAATCGACGACGGGCGTGACCACTCGCTTCAGACTCATGGACACTCGCTCGCTCCAACATTCCGCCGCGAGCTCGGCACCGCACCGCTGGCAGCGTTCATCGCAAGCTCATGACCTCTGCTGACTCCGTTGGCCGCGAACGCAGGACGAAGATGGGTGGAGAAACACTGCGGGCGGCGCAGGGCGCGGGTGTGGGGAGCGAGGGAGCAAGAACTTGGCCTATGTGGTTCACTTCGGAAAGGATTGTCCCACATGAACGCACGTGTCACCGTGCCCCTTGTTGCTGCGATGGTCATGGCGCTCGTCACGGGCCTCGGGGCTACGCAAGCGCGCGCAAGCAAGGGCTCGAAGGACGGCCGACAGGAGGGGTCCGAGGCGCGCGTGCACGTGGAGCCTAGCGGCGTCGCTATCGTCGACTACGAGCTTCGCTACCGAGTCGTTCATGGTCCGCTTCACTCGGTCGACCTGTTCGGAATTGACGACGCAGTCGAGGTCGACAGCCGAGTCGTCGTGTCGGGCGACGACGGCCGTGAGGCGACGGCGCGAGCCGAGAGCGTACCCGCCGGGGGCGTGCGCATCGCAATCGAGGACCCACGCGGGCTCCCGCGCGGAGTCTTCACAATGGATGTGCGATGGCGGGCCGACCTGCTTCGAACCGGCGCATTGTCGCGACGCGGCGGCGGATGGGTGCTCACTTGGTCGTCGCCTCGCCCGCTCGATGGATTCGACGGCGCCCGCACTGCATTCCAGATACCTGGAGCTCCCGATGCCCCGCAACCCGTCGTCCCGTCCACGGGCGCAACCGACGAGGATTCCGGGGCGGTCATTCGTAGGACAGGTCAGTATGACGAAATCGAAATCGTGACGCCGCACGTTTCGCCAGGTCAAGCTCAGATTACGACACTGCGCCTCGACGAGCGGGCACTTGACCTCGCGACGCGAGCCCCATCGCCCAGCCCCGCTCACCCACAAGGTCTCGAGCCCGATCCTCCGCGCCGCGCAGCCTGCTGGGCACTGCTCGTTCTGCTGGCCCTGTCGTTGGCAGCGGTGCTTGCCAAGACGACCGGCGCGCTGTCCGCAGCGTGTGCTTCGAGGGGCATTCCGCTCCCGCGCGGGCTCCTTCCGGCTCCCCACGCGGTCCGCATCGCGCTTGGGGGGCTGTCGTTCGCAGCGGGAGTCGGTTTGCAAGTGCGAGAAGAGTACACTGCCGGCGCCGCGTGTGTGGCGCTTGCGACCCTCCTTGCTGCGATTCGGCCGCCTGTGGCCACGCCGGATGTGCGTGGCCCAGGACGCTGGCTGCCCGTGGCGTTGGACCGAGCGCTGGGCCCGCAGCGTCGGCTGCCGGCGGCGTGGCCGAATCTGAGGACACGAGCCGGGCGGGTGTTGGCAGGCTTGTTCTGCGTCATGGTCGCCGTGGGGGTAGTCATCGCGCGGTGGCTCGAGGTCGAGGACGCTTGGCTCGTGGTTCTCGACTCGGCGCCTGTCATTCCGTCGCTGTTGCTCGGGTGCGGCGTGGTTGCGAAGCCGGCGGACGACCCGAGCGTGCTCCCGTGGCTCGTGCGCGCGCTCCAGCGTCTCCGCCGTGTGGGTGAAATCCATACGACCCTTTGGGGACGCACGACCGGCGCCCACGGAGCCGCAGACGAACTGCGACTTCTGTCCGTCCCAAGGGCACCGTTGCCTGGGCTCGTGGCCATCGAACTAGGGTTCGCTTGGAGTGCGACCCCAGGCGGGTGGTTGGGTGCTCCCGAGGTGCTCGTGCGCGTTCGCGCGGACAGTCCCGCGTCGCTGGCCCTCTGCCGCGAGCTTCCGGGAGTCCGTACGGTGCCGGGTCGCAAGACCGACGAGCGCGTGGCACGGCTGGTCCCGCGAACGCCTACTCGGTCGTGCGCCACCGCGCTCGTGACAGCGATAGCCCGTCGGATGACCGAGCGCCGCGGCGCGGCGGGTGCGCGAACCTGGGCGGCGCCCGAACGGAGAGGCGCGCCCGAGCCATGGACGAGCATTTCGGCGCCTCTTCCTGCCTCCTCGCCGGGAGCGGGAGTCGCTGCGTAATGCATTCGCACGGCGAAGACGGTAGAAGGGTCCTCACCGCATGCACGCCGCTCCTCACCGCCCGTCCCAGAAGTCGCTTGCCGCGTTCGTCGAGGCCTTCGCCGTAGACAAGCACGTTCTCGTCGTCGGTGACGCGTCGGACACACTCGGCGCCTGGCTGATCGAGCTTGGGGCCAGCGGTGTGGAGCTCTGGGATCCCGACGATGACCGAGCGCTGGCCACCAGCGCGGCGGCACCTCGGGGATTGGTCGTCCGACCGCTGCCGCGAGACGCTGCGGACGTGCGGGTGACCGGATTCGACCTGGCAGTGGTCGCCGACCTGGGCGTGCTAGAGGACGTGGAGCAGTGGGTTCAATGGATTCGCCGATGGGTCGGCGACGCCGGAGTGGCGGTCTTCTCCGCACCGTGTGGTCCGCCTCCCGAGCACTTCGAGTATTACGAACTCTACGACCTCATCGCGAGGCAATTCGCCAACGTTCGCATGGTTGGCAAAGTCCCGTTCTCGGGCGTGGCCTTCGCGGAATTCGGTGTCCCGGAGGACTCGCTCGCCGTGACCGTGGATGGTCAATTGGCCGATGGGAGTCAGGTGCCCGAGGCCTTCCTCGCCGTCGCGAGCCATCGCGTCATAAACCTTGATCCCTACCTGATCGTCGAGTTGCCTCCGTCGGCAGGGGGGACTGGCAACCTTGCGGAAGCCGCCCCCCTCGTCGATCCCGAGCTACGACAAGCGCTCGATCAGAAGGAAGCCGAAACGGCGAAGCTCGCGAAAGAGCTCGATGAGCGCGCGGCCGAGGTGGGGAGGCTGGCGAGTGATCTGGCGACGTCGCGGGCTGCTCTCGACAAGGCGCAGACGCAGGCACATGCGCGCGTCGAGCACGAGCGCGGTGAGTCGCAGGCGCAGAGCCGACGTGCCGAGGCGGCGGAGCGGCAGCTCGCGGCTGTCCGGGCGGACCTGGCGCGGGCAATCGAGACGCAGGCCTCTGAGGTGATCCGCTACGAAGCCGCTCTTAGCGAACGGGCGACGGCGATTCGAACTCTCGAAGTCGACCTCGCGGAGCGAGAGCGGATGATTCACGAGCTCGTGGACGGTCTGGAGGAAGGTACCGCTGCCGGTGTACAGACTCTCGCTGCAGCCGTACCGTCGGTGACCGCCGCCGCGCCCATCCCGACCGAACAAGACGCGCAGCTTCCGGTGAAACTCGACGCGATGGCGCTGGAGTTGGCGAGACGTGAGGGGGAGGCCCAGGCGAGTGCGTGGCGGATTGCCGAGCTCGAACGCTCTCTCGCAGAGCTCAGGGAATGTCAGGGCAAAGACGGGCCGTGATGGCCTCCTGGCGGTCTGTCGGCGGGGCCTTGAGCGGGCGATAGTTGACAGGTTGCGCTCGAGTCTTAAGTTCGCCCGCGCGGCCGATCCGGACAGGGTGTCTTCGTATCGCGCGCAGTATCCCCTTGAGCAGTTGATGTCCCCCAAGCGAGACTATTACGAAGTCCTGAACGTTTCGCGCAGCTGTACCTCTGACGAGCTGCGCAAAGCTTATCGGAGGGAGGCGCTGAAGTATCACCCCGATCGCAATCAGGGCGATCCCGGCGCTGAAGCGAAGTTCAAGGAGGCCAACGAGGCGTATCAGGTCCTGTCGGACGACGAGAAGCGTCGGATCTACGATCAGTTCGGCCACGAGGGTCTCCAGGGCGGTGGAGTGAGCGGTGGGCCGGGCGACGTCTTCTCCCACATGCAGGACCTATTTGCCGAAATGTTCTCCGGCTCGATGGGCTATGGCGGAGCATCTCGCGGGCCGCGGCGAGGAGCCGACCTGCGAGTGCAGGCGCGGCTGTCTTTTCGCGAGGCCGCCTTCGGGTGCAAGCGCGAAGTGGCCTTGCGAGCGCCTGCGACCTGCTCCGATTGTGGAGGGAGCGGTGCTCGCCCGGGATCGAAGCCCGAGACGTGCCCGCAATGTCGGGGCACAGGTCAGGTGTCCCATGCCCGTGGCTTCGTGATGTTCAGCTCCACTTGCGGTCGCTGTCACGGGGCCGGTCGGGTAGTCAAGGCTGCCTGCACGACTTGTGGGGGCCATGGGGCGGTCGAGCGAAGTCGCAAGGTGAACGTCTCGTTCCCCGCCGGCATCGAGGCGGGTCAGCGCCTGCGCGTGCCCGGTCAAGGGATGGCGGCGCAGGGCAGCGCTCCGGGCGACCTGTTTGTCGAGGTCGACGTCGAGGGGGATCCGCGCTTTGAGAGGGACGGCGCCGACTTGGTGGCCCGCGTCGGCGTCGCATTCGTGGATGCCGCGCTTGGGGCCGAGATCCGCGTGCCGGCGTTGGAACCGGATGCCAATGAGTCATCGCTCACGCTGTCTGTTCCCCCGGGAACTCAGTCGGGGGCGGTGTTCACTCTCAAGGGACACGGAGTACCGCGGCTCGACGGTCGGGGACGTGGTTCGCTAGTCATCGTCGCGCAGGTTGAGGTGCCGACGTCTCTCAGCCCGAGAGCGCGGGAGCTGTTGCAGCGGCTTGGCGAAGAGCTCGGGGCGGGCTCGGGAGCTGCCCGGCGCGTGGCATCAGCCGAGTAGGCGAGGCGGGATCGCGTCGATGGCGCTCGACGTGGAAGATCTCAGAGCGAAGCTCGCTCACTTTCCCACGCTGGGCGTGACCGGGCGGGTCGCGGGCGTCACTGGCCTCGCCTTGCGATTCGTCGTTCCGGGTGTGCGCGTGGGAGATGTCGTTGTCGTTCGTCGTCGCGGTCAGCCGCTGATGTGCGAAGTGATGGGTTTCGAAGAGGGAGTCGCCATTGGATTGCCCATCGGAGGGCTCGAGGGAGTCGGGCCGGACGACGTCGTCGAGTCGACCGGTCGCCCTTTCGATGTGAGAGCCAGCGAAGCTCTGCTTGGCAGGGTAGTCAACGGACTCGGGCGTCCATGCGACGGGGGGCCGCCCATCGATGGAGCCCTGGTGCCTGTCGATGCGGCGCCTCCGACGGCGCTCGATCGGCGCCCGGTCACCGCTCCCATGGCGACGGGAGTGCGCGTCATTGACGGCGTGTTGACGCTTGGCGAGGGGCAGCGCGTCGGGCTGTTTGCCGGCTCCGGCGTGGGCAAGAGCACCCTGCTCGGGGCAATCGCCCGCGGGACGGAAGCGGACATAGTCGTCGTCGCATTGGTAGGGGAGCGCGGGCGCGAGGTTGGCGAGTTTCTCGACCGATCGCTCGGAGAGGCGGGCCGTGCCAAGAGCGTCGTGGTCGTAGCGACGAGCGACGCTCCGGCACTCGAGCGCCTTCGAGGGGCTCAGGTCGCCACTGCGTATGCAGAGCACTTTCGCGATCGCGGCGCCCGTGTGCTTCTCTTGCTCGATTCCGTCACTCGTGTAGCGCGGGCGCAGCGCGACGCTGGCCTCGCCTCGGGAGAGCCTCCGACGCGGCGCGGGTACCCTCCAAGCGTGTTTGCAATGCTTCCGAGACTCCTCGAGCGAACGGGCCAAGGTGTGCGCGGGAGCATTTCGGCGATCTACACGGTGCTCGTCGAAGGTGGGGACATGGACGAGCCCATCGCCGACGAAGTGAGAGGCATTCTCGACGGCCATATCGTACTCGATAGGGCAATTGCGGCGCGCGGGCGGTATCCAGCTGTCGACGTGTCCGTGTCGATATCGCGCGTCATGGACTTTGTGGTTCCAGCGGAGCACCGAACTCTAGCGCTGCGGCTGCGATCGCACGTAGCCGTGTACGAGTCCAAGCGCGACCTGCTAGCTCTCGGAGCCTACGCCAAGGGTTCTGACAAGGAGCTCGACGAGGCCATTGCGCGTATGCCGAGAATCGAGGCGTGGCTACGACAAGACGCCAATGACAAGAGTTCGATGCGCGCCACCGTGGAGGGGCTTGCTGAGGCGGTGGCGTAATGTACGAGCTTGGCCGAGAGGTCATGAGGCTCTAGATTGCCGGCCATGATCAAACTCTACGGGCCATCCAATCGCGCGGCTGCCAACACGCTCAAGATCCGGGCGGCACTGGCTGCTGCAGAAGTCGACTACGAGTACATTGTCGTCGACCTCGCAGCCGGCCAGCAGCGCAGCCCCGACTATGTCGCGCTGAATCCTCACGGCAAGGTGCCGCTGCTGGTCGACGACGGGTTCGCGCTGCCCGAATCGGACGCCATCCTCTTTTACGTCGGCGAGAAGTTCGGCAAGGCGAAGCTCGTTCCCGGGGACGTGCGTCAGCGAGCTCAAGTGATTCGATGGCTCGACTTCGCCTCGACGGCGATCTACCCCGCGTCGTACGATCTGTTCTCGCACACGTCGTCCAAGTCGATGATCCCTGCGCAGAACCAATCTCCGTTCGTCGCCGACCGCGCTCGCACAGCCCTTGATCGGGCGATTGCAGTCCTCGACGGGCATCTCGGCGCACACGAATGGATGGTCGGCGGAGGATTGACGATCGCCGACTTCGCGGTCGCTGCCGTCATAACCATGGTGAAGTCGCGCGAGCAACTCGGCGCGACGGCGGGGGCGCACATCGAGGCGCACAGCGCGAAAGTGGCCTCGAGTGTGGCGTGGAAGAAGGCGCTCGAAGTCACGCCGTGACCGACGACTGACCGAGGGGATCCTTCGGGGGGGCATGATGAGCCAATTGGAGGGCTTCGGGTGACTGCGGGAAAAGTCATCTTGGAGAGGTGCGTCCCATGGCAGCCCGATCGTGTGCCTTGCTGTGTGCGGTAAGCGTGTCGCTGGCCGTCGGTTGCGAAGCGAGCAGCTCGAACGCGCCCGGTTCACTCGATGGCGGATCGACATCGGGGGGGCAGGGTGACTCCGCCGCGGGGTCGAGTTCGGGGTCGAGTTCGGGGTCGAGTTCGGGGACGAGTTCGGGGTCGAGTTCGGGGTCGAGTTCGGGGACGAGTTCGGGGTCGAGTTCGGGGTCGAGTTCGGGGTCGAGTTCGGGGTCGAGTTCGGGGTCGAGTTCGGGGACGAGTTCGGGGACGAGTTCGGGGACGAGTTCGGGGTCGAGTTCGAGCGGCGGAGACGCCGGGAGTGGGCCTTACATTTGGAAGAATGTGGCGATCGGCGGCGGCGGTTTCGTCTCCGGGATTGTGTTTAGCCCAGCCCAGCAGGGTCTCGCGTACGCCCGCACGGACGTCGGCGGCTTCTATCGATGGGACGGTGCCAATACCCAGTGGATTCCCCTCGAAGACTCCTTCCCCGCGTCGCAGGGGAACTATCTCGGCGGCGAAAGCATTGCTCCCGATCCCACGGACGCGAACATCGTATACGCGGCGGGGGGCATGTACGAGAGCAGTGGCAACGGCGTCATCTTGCGCTCCACCGATCAGGGCAGCACCTGGACCATCAACACCATCGGTGTTCCGATGGGCGGCAACGGGAACGGTCGGGGGATGGGCGAGCGTCTCGCCGTCGATCCCAACAACAATACGATCCTCTTCTTTGGAAGCCGCGACAATGGTCTCTACAAGAGCACGAACTCGGGCAGTACATGGGCTGCGGTTTCCAGCTTCCCGACCAAGGGTGACGCGACCTACGGGCTCCCGGTCGTCATCTTCGACAAGGCCGGCGGAACGGCAGCTGGCTCCAAGACGATCTACGTCGCGGCTGCCACCAAGGGCGGTGCCGGGAGCAATCTCTACAGCAGCTCGGACGGGGGCGCGACCTGGGCGATGTTGACGGGCGGGCCGACGGGGCTCATGGTGCACCACGCGTCTCTGGGGAGCGACGATACGCTGTGGCTGGCCTACGCGGGTGACTATGGCCCCGGCAGCAGCGACCTGGTCGGCCAGGTCTGGAAGTACGCGGCAGGGACGTGGACCAACGTCACGCCTCCCGCGGCCAATTGGGGCGGCATGGCCGGTGGGATCAGCGTCGACGCCCAGAATCCACTGCACGTCATCGTCTCCACGCTCGACTGGTACAAGCCAGACCGCATCCTCGGGACGAACGACGGAGGCTCCACCTGGGGCGTTATCGGCCAGCCACCCGTCAATGGCAACACGAACGTGTCGACCTACGACGTCAATGGAGCGCAATACTGGCTTGTCGGCGGGCAGGTGGGCACCGGCGCGACGAACTGGGTGGAATCCGTTGCGCTGGACCCATTCGACTCGAACCACGCGATGTATGGCACAGGCGCCGGGGTCTGGAGCAGTACCAACATCCTCGGAGCGACCGGCGCGAGCGGCCAGGGTGTCACCTGGACGTTCACCGATCACGGGCTGGAAGAAACGGTTCCTCTCTACCTGATGCCGAGCGTCAAAGGGGCATTCCTTGGCACGATCGGCGACCTCGGCGGGATGAGAAACGTGGATCTCGACACGTATTCGGCGAGCGGGGAATATTCGAATCCCGTCTACAACAACACGAATTGGATTGACTTCGCGGAGAGCAATACGAACACTGTTGTGCGCGCGGGCAATGCAGGAGGTAGCACGTCGCCCGTGGCCATCTCTGCGGATAACGGGGTGACGTGGAATCCGTGCACTTCGCCGCCGGGTGGTGCCAATTCGGTTGCCGTTGCGGCGGACGGAAGCACGATTGTCGTTTCCGGAACGACGGCGGCCCGTTCGACCGACGGATGCAAGACCTGGACGGCATCGACTGGCCTGGCCGCGCGTGCGAATGTCGCGGCGGACCGCGTCACGGCCAGCACCTTCTACGCCACAAGCGGTGGGACTCTGTACGTCAGCACGGACGGCGGCGCGACCTTCACTTCGGCCAACACGTTCTCGGGCGGCGGGTCTCCACGTCCGGTCTTCGGCCAGGCTGGTGAAGTGTGGGTCGCCGGGGGCGGCGACCTCTACCGATTCACGGGCTCAGGGGCGACCAAGGCGCAGATCACCACCATCAAGGCGAATGGAGTGGGCTTCGGCATGGCGGCGACCGGACAGACACATCCGGCCGTATTCGTCATCGGAACGCTCAACGGTCAGTACGGATTCTTCCGATCCGACGACGGCCTGGGGGCCTCGTGGACCCGGATCAACGACGACCAGCATCAGTTTGGAAGCCTGCAGGGCAACCTCATCGCGGGCGACGAAGATGTCTTCGGACGCATGTACATCACGACGGGCGGACGGGGGTACATCTATGGCGTCCCCCAGTAGGCAGGGTATCGTCCGCCTCGGTGAGCGTGAAGCGGGCCCTCGTCTCCGCCGGTTTGGTCGTAGCCTCCTGCGTGCCCCGGCCTTCTCGGGAACCCGCACCACCATCCCTCTGCTCATCGCCTCCTTGCTTCTATCCCGCGACTCGCCGTGTCGACCAGATCGACGTCCAACACGGCGTTCGCGTGTCCGATCCCTATCGGTGGCTCGAGGACTCCGACAGTCCCGAAGTAGAGCGATGGGTTCGCGACCAGGATGCGCTCGCTCGCGCGAGCCTCTCCAGGCTGCCCTACCGCGATGCGATGGCCGACCGACTGCGCGAGCTATCGTACGTGGAGAACGTCGGTATTCCTCGGCACGCGGGGTCTCGGTGGTTTTTCCAAAAGCGCAATGCCCACGACGAGAAATACGCTCTCTGGGTGCGTGACAACAAGTCCAGTCCCGACCGCGTCCTTCTCGATCCGAACGCCTGGTCCGCCGATGGAACCGTGTCGCTCGGGGCCTGGAGCGTGTCGTGGGACGGAAGCAAGTGCGCCTACGCGGTCAAAGCCAACAACTCCGACGAGGCGACGCTCCACGTGATCGACGTGGCGACCGGTGTCGTGAGTCCGGTCGATGTCATCGAAGGAGCCAAGTACGCATGGCCCTCGTGGAGGGCCCAAAGTGACGGATTCTACTACACTCGCCTTCCGCCGGCCGGAGCCGTGGCCGAGGCCGATCGCCCCGGCTACGCCGAAGTGCGTTATCACCAACTTGGAAGCGACCCAGCGACCGACCGTCTGATCCGCGCTCGGAATGGAGACCCCAAGACGTTCGTCTCCGCAGCGCTCTCGAAGACCGGTCGATGGCTCGTCCTCACCACGGAACACGGATGGACGCGAACCGACATCGAGGTGATGGACCTGCGCCAGGCGCGCGGCCGGGAGTCCTCGTGGATGCCGCTCGTCGTGGGCCGGGACGCCCGCTACGACGTGGAAGTGGACGGGGATCGGTTCTTCGTGCGCACGAACGAGGGCGCACCGCACTACAGACTATTTCGAGTCGACGCGGAGCACCCCGAGCGCAGCGCCTGGACCGAGCTCGTGGCGGAGCGCCCCGATGCGGCGCTGCAAGGCTTCCGCGTTGTTGGCCATCGTCTCGGGCTGACGTATCTCAAAGACGTCGTGAGCGAGGTCGAGCTGCGCGACGAAGATGGCGTGCTCGTGCGCCGCGTCGCACTGCCGGAGATAGGCTCCTCGAGCGGATTCGTCGGCGATGTCGACGATGACCTCGCGTACTACACCTTTCAGTCCTTTACGTTCCCCAACGAGATCTACGAAACGAGCATAGGGTCGGGCAAGACGAGCTTGTACTATTCGCTTCGCGTTCCGGTGGACGCATCCAAGTACGTCGCGCAGCAGCTCTTCGCCACGAGCTCCGACGGGACGCGAATCCCCTACTTCGTCGTGCACGAGATCGGATTCGTTCCCAATGGACACGCCCCGACGCTTCTCATGGGGTATGGGGGATTCTCCGTCTCCCTGACCCCGACGTTCGCGCCCACGGTCTTCCCGTGGCTCGAACGGGGGGGCATCTGGGCCGTCGCCAATCTTCGTGGGGGGGGCGAGTACGGCGAAGAGTGGCATAAGCACGGAATGCGCCGCGAGAAGCAGCACGTCTTCGACGACTACTTCGCTGTCGCGGAAGACATCGTACGTCGCGGGTTCACTCGGCCCGAGGACCTCGCCGCGGTGGGGCGGTCCAACGGGGGATTGCTCGTCGGCGCGGCTCTTACGCAGCGCCCAGACCTGTTTGGCGTCGCCCTCTGCGGCGTGCCGCTCCTCGACATGGTGCGGTATTCGCTCTTCGGCAGCGGCAAGACTTGGATGGAGGAGTACGGCGACCCGGCCGATCCAGGGGACTTTGCGGCACTCTATGCGTATTCCCCGCTGCATCATGTGGAGCTCGGTCGGCGATATCCGGCCACGCTGCTCCTTAGCGCGGACAAGGACGATCGAGTGGACCCGGTTCACGCGCGAAAGTTCGCCGCGGCCTTGCAGTGGGCGTCGGCGGGGCGGCCGGTGCTTCTTCGCGTCGAGAAGCACTCGGGTCACGGCGGCGCGGATACGGTCAAGTCCGCGGTCGACCTCGTCGCCGACGAGTATGCATTCGCGCTGAGTCAGATGCCATAGGGCATCAAGCGCCGCCGCGTTGTTCGAGCAGCGCGGTCAGTCCCCTGGCCGTGGCGACCAGGTTGCGCTGGATGCTCCCGCCGATCGCATCCTCGATCGCGCGACCGACCCTGCCCGCGAGAAACCCGGGGATGCCCCGAATCTTCGACGCGTCAATCGTGAGCGTGCCGCGCACGGACATTCTCGTTGCACCGGAGCCGTCGTCGGTGAACAGAGTCTTGCCGCCGCAGCGAAACGCTTCGGTCAGCGCCCGCGTTTCGGTGCGAAATTCGCACGACAGCGTGTCGGCGTTCCAGCGAGTGTGGTCCGTCCAGGAGAGCATGGCATCGCTCAGCACCGCGCGGGCGATGGTCGGGATCTCACCGCCGCCGCGCCAATCGCTCACGACCTCGACCATGGGACCATCTTCCTTGCGCGAACGGATTTCCACACCGCGCACGTCGGGTAAGTAGCGCGAGAGGGCAAGGGTCTGGTCTCGGTAGGTGACAAAGACATCCAGCCTGGGGAATGGAATGACGGCGTCGGATTGGAGGTCCATGGGGATGCGAGAGACTAGGCGCGAAGCCGGCGCGTGGCCACGGTCGACGCGATGCCAGGAGACAAGACGTCGGTTCTGACGGATATTCAAGGGAGGCGACATGTCCTGCCTCTCCGTTTGCGGTCCTCCTGGCGTGTGGCAACGATCACGCGGGGTACAGCGTCTCGCGCGGGAAATCCATCGTCGGGGTGTATGAAACGATGCTTTTCGACTCGAACCAGCTCGCCGTATCCGTGCTCGCAGTGCTCGCTGCTTCGTCGATCTGCGCGGTCTTCATCTTTGAACGCAAGGCGCGAAGTCGTGTCGCGCGCCGGTGGGCCTTCGCGCTTTTGTGTGCTTGTTCGGTGGCCGCGATGGTTTCTTGGTTTCGCTTCGGCGCGTTCCACGGCGTATTCTTGGATGCCGACCCCACCGACGTGAGCCCGGTTCGTCACAAGATCGAAAGCCATCAGCCGTTTCATTTTGACGAGTTTTTTCATTATTATCTCGGTTCCAAGTACTTTGGAGAGATCGGCTATCTTGGCCTGTACGACTGCACGACCCTTGTCGACCGAGAGATCGCCGTCGAGGATCACGTGCCTCCGAGGATCACGGGGTACGTGCGTGATCTGGAAGACGTTCTCCGGGATCGCCCCGCCAACGAAGCCATCCATCGCTGTGAAACCGTGGAACGCCCGCGGTTTTCGACGCAGCGTTGGTCGGCATTCAAGACCGACGTGCGCGAGCTTCGTCGCCTTGTTCCCGACGGGTGGTGGAATGGTATCGTCCGCGATGCGGGTTTCAATCCGCCTCCCAGTTGGATTGTCGTTGCCAGCGCGGTGGCCAATGTGATCCCGATTTGGTGGGGTACAGTTCCGACGTATCTCTTTGCGACATCGCTCGACGTGCTGCTCCTCGTCGCCTGTTTCTCGGCCTGCCGATCCGCATTCGGAACGACGGTCGCGGTGCTCGCGTCCATCTATTTCGGTGCGAGCTTCATTGGAAGCTACGGGTGGAACGGGGGGGCGTTCCTGCGGTTCACGTGGATCGCGTCGGTCATTTTCGGGCTCGCTGCCTTGAAACGGGAGCGTTGGTTGCTCGCCGGTTGTCTGTTCGGACTGGCGGCGTGCGACCGCGTCTTTCCCGCTGCGTTTGCTTTCGGCGCCGTGATACCGATCGCGCACCGGGCGCTGCGCTCGCCGGGCGACCGCAAGGCTCTTGTGCGATTCGTGTCCGGGGCCGCAGCCACGACGGCCGTGTTGGTCGTCGCAAGCGCCGCCGAGTTCGGGCTCGCGCAGTGGGCTGTGTTCTTCGTCCGCATCCTCAAACACGGTGACGTGTACTATGTCATGCACATAGGTCTAAAGAAAGTTCTGACGTTCCGAGATTGGGTTCCGTCGCAGAACTTCATTGATCACGAGGGTATGCTTCGGTTCCACGACTGGAATGTCCGATTGCGTGCCACGTGGGCGCAAATGCGACCGATTGCCGTGACCATTCAATTGCTCGTGGCGCTCGGCGTCGTCCGGGCCTCCTTGCGACGGCGTCCATTCGAGGCGGCGGTCCTCTGCGGTGTCGCGACGATGTTCTTCTTCAACATGCCTGCCAACTATTACTACGCCGTCACCTCCATGGTCCCCGCCGTGCTTTTTCGAGCGAGCGCGACGGCAAGCTCGGAATCCGAGCGCATGCGCAACTACGTCCTGTTGGTCGCTTTCAATCTCTTCTGGATGCTCACGCTGATTTCTTCGCGCGTCTGGTCCGACGACATCGTCTACGATTACTATATTTGTCTTTCGCTCGGCCTGTTTCTCGTATTCTGGATCGCCGCTTGGCTTGGCGTCGATCGAGAGGCGCTGCGCCGCGTCGCATGGTCGCTGCGGTCCCTCGGGTCGGGCAAGCGTGGCGGGACTCGAGCCGAGTCATGATCCCGTCAAGCTGAGCGACGTCTCCGTCCAGCCGAGCCCTGACCCCGTCAAGCGGAGGGGTGCTTTCGTCAAGCCGAGTCGTGGCCCCGTCAAGCTGAGCGACGTCTCCGTCCAGCCGAGCCCTGACCCCGTCAAGCGGAGGGGTGCCTTCGTCAAGCCGAGTCGTGGCCCCGTCAAGCGGAGCGGTGCCTTCGTCAAGCCGAGTCGTGGCCCCGTCAAGCGGAGGGGTGCCTTCGTCCAGCCGAGCCCTGACCCCGTCAAGCGGAGGGGTGCTTTCGTCAAGCCGAGTCGTGACCCCGTCAAGCGGAGTCATTTCGGTCCAAAGTCCCGTCAGTCGAGCGTGGCACCGATTCCCAGGGCGAGGCGCGCGACGACAACCGGCGTCTGGTAGACCGTCCCGGGTCCAATCGTGAATCGGTAGCGGTCCATGGCGAGCAGCGTCCCGAGCGTCAGGTCCCAGAATAGGGGGCCGGCTATCGGGACGGCGCATATTCCTTCGATTCCCCCAGCAGCCCACGGTCGGGAGGTCGTTCGCGGATTCAAGGTGTCCGAGCCGGCCGCGCGCAGAGCGCCCAGTTCGGCGGAGGCGCACGGACGAAAGAGCGCGCCTCCAACGGCGAGAGCGGCCAAAGGACACACTTCGGTCGAGAAGGCCAGCATGCCAAACGTCGCTGTGCCAAGAGCGCCGGTGAGCGACTGGTCGAAGGTGTCCGACACTGCGAGACGCACCGACGGAGCCCAGAGAGAACCCCTTCTGGGCAACGCGGCCCCGACGCGCAGCGCACCACCTGCGATGACATCCGGGCCCAATCCCACGGCTCCAAACCCCGCAGCGCTGCCCTCAAATGACCAGGAATCCATAGCCGTGGACTTGGACGCAACCGTCGGCGCATCTGCGCGCGACCGCGCTGCGGGAAGTGTCGAGGCCAACGGCGACGGGACAGGGGGCGAGCGTGGGGTCGCAAGCGTCGAGACGGGTGCTCGAGATTCTGTCGGGGCTGAGGGAGCTCCGTCAGTACCCGTCGACGCATTCTGGGAAGGGGGCGCGGACGGAGCGATAGAAGTCGCCGCAGGGCTGTCCCCAGCTGTCGCCCTGCGGAGGGCGAGCGCCGCGACCAGCGCGAGCGCTTCCGTCGCCTCCTCGCAATTGGCCGTTGCGACGGTGCGTTCGGACCGACGGCCGTAGGCGTCGACCAATACGAGACGTCCCAACACGCCGACGGAGGCTCGGCCAACGGAGACTTCGATCGCAAGCCCGAGCTCAGTGGGTGCAGGCTCCCGAAGGTGCACGCCACGCCTCTCGATCGCGCGAGCGAAGTCCAGTGAGCTCGGACAGCCCGGCGGCGACGAGAGAGAGACCCGAACGCCCACGGGGGTCTCCTGCGCGGCCGCCGGGAAGGTCCACAGAAGTCCCAGCATCGCGAAGGCAGAAACACCGCGTCGGACTAATGTCTTCATGCAATCGAGGGCTCAATTCTAGCGCAGACGCGGCGCCGGTAGACGACCTCGCGCGGAACGCCACCCCGACGGCTACCGCGTCGCGTGATAAATCCGGGGTGTGCCGCTGCGATTCGATGAAAAATAGATATCGTGCAGATCCGGCGACAGCCAAGGATCAGCTTCGTTGTACGCAGCGGTATTGAGCGTCGTCAGGGGGACGGGAGTCCCGGACCACACCAAGGGGCCCGGCAGCGATGCGAAGAAGAGGTCCTGCAGGCCACTGCCGTTGAGCCGGTCTGACGAGAACGCGAAGGAGAGCGCGTCGTCGCTGAGAAATCCGTCGACGTCGAGATTGCTGGTGTCCGCCCAAGGCAGCAGCGCCGGCGCCGTCCACGTCGTGGTCGCGGATGTTCGGTATGTCATGTAGATCTGGTATTCGACACTCGAGGAGGCGCGATAGCTCATCGGCATCGCCAAGGAATCGTCTCCGAGAGGACGTGGAATCTCGTCGCCGGGGGAATTCAATTCAGACACTGGAGCCGGTGGTGGCCAGTCCGAAGAGAGGTCGGGGCGCGACGACATCCAGATATCCAGGCCCCCTTGTCCACCATCGCGGTCGGATCCCACGTAGAGATGGAGGCCGTCGAACGTGACGGCGGGACTCGTCTCTTTGGATGATGAACTGACGTTCTCCACGAGCGTGGGCGGGCTCCAGGCGGCGTCGCCGCTATCTCGGACGGATCGCCACACGTCGCCATGACCGGGACCACCATCGCGCGTGGAGGAGAAATAGATCTCGAGCATGTCGGACGTGAGCGTAGGATTCTCATCGTAGCCATTGTCGGGTCCCGAGCTCAGCTCTTCAATGAGCTCGGGGGCTCCGAACGGCGCGCACGCGGGGTCCAACGCGTTGGAGCAGGCGTCGGCATCCGCGTCCGTCGGTGCCCCGTCCGAAGCGTTCACGAGCGCGTCGTCCGCGGACTCCGGCAATACGTCATCGGGCGCATCCCCCACGGCCGTGGTGTCGCTCGAAGCGTCTGCGGAAGCATTGAATGGGCCATCTCCCAGTTTGACCTCCGAAACGGCTGCGCAGGCCAATCCTGCCGCCGCAATCGCCAAAGGAATAGGATTCCGGTGAGGCATTGGGCGGAACCGGGCTGGTTACGGTGTCAATAAGGGCCGTAGCCGATCCGCGTGAACGCTTCGCGGATACTCAGCAAGGAATTGCCGCGCCAGGTGCGCCGCAGCCGCGCGGCCGCCACTGGCGGCGACGACCTCTACCCTCAGGAGCAGTGCCTCCTCCGAAAGCAATCCGCCAGGAAAACGGCGATCATACTCGTCCACTGACCGAAGCGTGCCGGCGAGATCCCCGGCGACCGCCAACGAGCGTGCGCGGTCGATCAACGCGAGTTGCGCGCTGAACGTGTCCCCCTTCCTCTTGGCTGCATCACTCGGAGCGTCTCCGGTGAGTCGCGAGACCGGATCGCCCAGCGTCACAACCGTTTCAGCGGCAGTCGGCAGGCCGACCGACGCCGTCTCCGCCGAGGGGACCGGCGAGGGCGCCGCAGCTGCCGGCACCGACGGAGCGACCGTGGGCGCCGCCGGGTTCCGGGTCCGCGCTGTCGTCAGCGCGACCAGCGCAACAGCGACTCCAACGACGGGCGCCACGATGGCTAGGGTCGTTGTCACCCAGCCCGCGCCACCGAACGGGCGGGCCTTGACGGCACTTACCGAAGCACAAGGCGAAAGGCCGAGCGCGATCGCGGCGGCCCGAACGTGCCGCCCACTGGGCCCTTCATCGAATCCAGCGGCCAGCAGCGCGCGCTCGCGATCCGTCCCCGCACTGAAGAGGCGCTCATCATCCATGATCGCCCCCAAACACCCGCTCGACCTCGGCGTGAAACTGTTCGCGCCCGCGACGCAGGCGTGACGCCGCAGTCCCCAGGGGGATGCCGAGGACATCGGCGATTTCGGGTACCTTGAACTGTTCGAATTCGGCGAGCAGGAACACCGCTCTGACGTCGGCGCCGAGCCGGCCGACGACAGCATCGAGCATCTCTCTGGCGCGCTTCTGGTCGGTCAGATGGTCGGGTGACGGAAGGGGTGCCTGGCCCGCATCGAGTGCCTCGCTCAATACCTCGCGCGACTGCTTCCGACGCAGGGCGTATGCGACGCGGACCGCCGTGGAAAAGAGGAACGCTCGCTCCTTACCGTTCTCGATGCGCGGCAGCGCCTCCAAGGCTACGAGAAAGACGCTCTGGGCAGCGTCGTCGGCACGGTCGGTACTGAATCCCATGCGCCGCAAGAATCGCCACACCCTCGCATAGTTCTGCGCAAATACATGGCGCATCCGCACGCTATCGCCGTGCGATCGGGTAGACCCATCCGCAAGCAGAGCAGTACTGAGCGTTGCGTCCATGAGCGTATACGACCGGTCCAGCGATCCATATGCCAAACCGAGCGCTTTCGATCACAGGGCGAGTCACTTTCCGAGCCACGCTCCGAAAAGCCGCACGAAATGCCTGATGTGACCGCCACGATGCGGTGGATGTGTGCGGCCTATCGTGTGGGCTTCAGTGAGCCCCCCGACCCGTCGCACGCGGGCTCCTCGGGAGCACGACGGATCGCGAGATCACGCGGGCGAGCAAGAAACTTCGCAGGAATCCACAGGGAGTGGCCTCCGACACTCACGGGATCGCCGGAACCGTCGGCCACCAGGTCTTGCCGGTGCACGCATCGTACGTTCCGGCCGGCGGGATTCCGACGCTCATCGTGCCGGTGAGAGTCGCCGTCGACTCCACGGTGAGAACCGGGCCGCCCTTTTTCCCGGTGGACGTCTCGACCCAAACATTGTCGAAGGTAACCGTCGCTTGGTGCTGCGTGTCCCCCTCCACATAGACCGTGACCTCGTCCGCATGCTGGGGCCCGTTCACGTTCTGTTGGTGAAAGTTCTTCACGGTGATGTTCTGGAAGTTCGGGGGGACGCCGGCTGGGCTCACGATTGGATTGGCAGTGTAATTCGCCGTGATGTAGATGGGATACACTTCGTCACGGGTGCACACGTCCTCGAAGAGAACGTTTTCGACGAACCCACCGGCACCGGCATACGACTTGACGCGCAGTCCGTTGAGGTCGCTCCCGCCGGTGTTCGCGTCGACCGGAGTGTCGCCGTCGATGGTCAGGTCGTAGACGTGGACATTGGTAATGCCCTGCATCGTCGCACTTCCAAGGGACATTCCATGACCCGTTCCGAAGTGATTGTGTGCGATAACGATATTGTTCGCTCCGCCCTGCGCGCTGCCCTTGATGGCCACCATATCGTCCCCGGTGGAAATGGTCGTCCCGACGATATACCCGTTTTGGGTCACTCCGGCTGCCGCCCCAGGGTCAATGCCGTCGGTGTTCCGAGCGACGTAGTTCGACAAGGTCTGTCCCGCGCTGCTGGTCGCTCCGTACGGGGTGCGAATGTCGACACCCCAAACGACGAACGCGTCGCTGTTGATCTGAACGTGGAAGAAGGGGGAGTTATAGAGGTGAACTTCGTAGAGAACGAAGTTCGATGCATTGCTGACTTGGACGAGCGCCGGGTTGGGCGCTGATCCGGGACCTCCGTAGGGATTGTCCGAATCTTCGGGAGTGCGCTTGTCGTGGCGCTGGCAGTCCGAAATGTTCCACCACGAGAACTCCGCCGCGGAGTAGGCGCACGCGGGATCGCCGCTCTTTCCGTCGAGATCGGTCACGGTCGGAGGGGACACGCCGATGAGTGGCTCGCCACCCTGACCGTCAATCACTCCTCCGCCCATGATCGCCACGCGGTCTCCCGTCGCCATGATGAGGCCACCGCAGGTGTACTGGGCGTCGGCCGCCACGGACGTGTCGGTCACGGCGCCCGTGGGATCGACGACGACACAGGCGGAGCCGTACGACTTCGGATTTCGAGAAGCGTAGACGGTGACGCCCCCGTCGATGACAAGTGTTTGACCTGTCGTGAGATTGAGCTGACCGATGAGGAACGCATTGGTGCCGCCACCGCCAGCCGTCAACTCGACACAGGCGTTGGTCGCAAACGCGGCCGTGATCAGTCCATTGTCGAGCGTCTCCGTAGCGGTTTCGGCAACGAGCGTGTTTGTGCCGCCCAGGGCTGTCGCCGTCACCGTGCGAGGCGCCGGAACCTTCGCGCATTCCATCGGGAGCGTCGGCTCAGGCGGCAAACACGTCGTGTCGGTAAGGATCGACGGATCGCACGAGCCGATCACTCCGACGCCGCCGTCGGGCGGGGCGCCGCCATCGCTCGACGAACCGCTCGACGAGCCACTGCTGCCCGACGAACCGCTCGACGAACCGCTCGACGAGCTGCTGCCGCCCGACGAACCGCTCGACGAGCTGCTGCTGCCCGACGAACCGCTCGACGAGCTGCTACTGCCCGACGAACCGCTCGACGAGCTGCTACTGCCCGACGAACCGCTCGACGAGCTGCTACTGCCCGACGAACCGCTCGACGAGCCACTGCTGCCCGACGAACCGCTCGACGCGCTGCTACCGCCCGACGAGCTGCTACTGCCCGACGAACCGCTCGACGAGCTGCTGCTGCCCGACGAACCGCTCGACGAGCTGCTGCTCGAGGCCGCGCCGCTGCTCGATGTGTTCCCGCCGGTCGAACCCGACGTCGACGACGAGTCGCCGCATGCCGTGAGCAGAGCGACCGCGACCCATCCGCTCTTCCAACGTCCCAAGAGTCCGCGCATCTTCATCTTGAACCTCCCAGAACTAATTCGGAGTGGGGACCGGCCAGCCCCAGTCGCAGGCAATGCCGGGCGGATTGCCGGCCGCGTGGGTGCCCACCGCGAAGTTCGCCCCCTGCGAGCCGAGGGTCACGACCGTGTTGGCGTCCGTGAGGACATTCGCCGCGACGATTCCCTGAATGAGGACATTGTTGAGGGTGACGTTCGTCGGGTGCGTTGCGTCATAGCTTTCGAGCGTCACGATGGGCGTGATCGGTCCGTCGGGCTGCGAACCGAGGACCGCGTCCACGTTATAGAGAGTGATGCTCTTGAAGTAGGGAATGAGCGGGGAGGTTGACGTCTTGCCCGAGTAAAGTGGGTTGATCATCAGGGGGTTGACGATGTCGCGTGCGCATATGTCGTGGAACGTGACGTTTTGCACGATTCCCCCGCGGGACGCGTCCGACTTCACCCGTGCGCCGTTGACGTCCGACCCCGGGGCGCCTCCGTTCGTCCGCGTATCGCCGTCGATGGATATGTCGTAGATATCCACGTCTTGAATCCCGACGGATCCGGTGGTGCTGCTCCCGGCCGTGTCGCTCGTAGTCAGCCCGGGGATGCCCTGCGTCTCGCTGCCGATCGACATGCCGTGGCCGCTGCCGAAGTGGTTGTGCGCGACGACGACGTCACCCACGCCGTAGTGGCCCTTGAGGACGATGTCGTCGTCCCCGGTGCTTATCATGTTGCAGACGATCGCGCCGCCGGTCGCGAGATATCCTTCGCCGGGATCGATACCATCGGTATTTCGGGCCGCATAGGGCGTGACGGACTTGTCCGACGGGGTGAGGATCGTATTGCCCCAAATGGTGAACCCAGCACTTGCGAATTTGATGTGAAACTTCGGCGAGTTGTGGAGTGTCAGCCCGGCGACGACCAAGTTTGCGGTCGTCTTGTCCGACTTACCCGTGCTCTTTGCTCCGCCGATGATGAGCTGCGGGTTCGGTGCGCTGCCGCCCCGCTGAGAGGCCGGAGTGGAACCGCAGTTGCTCGGATTGACGCCCGCGTCGGCATCCGAGTCGAACCTCAAGGCGACAGACAAGTCCCACCAAGAGTAGGTCTGCTGAGTTCCGCCCACGAGGATGGGCTTGCCCCCCTGTCCATCGATGGTGCCCGCGCCGACGAGCTGAGGAGCGGCACCTGTCATGTTGATGAGCGCCGTGCACTGGGTGCCCCCCGTCGAATCACAGTCCTCATCGTAGTTCTGCGCACCGCAGGATGTGCGACCGCTGTAGGCAAAGAGGTCGGAATTGACGGACGCATACAGAGTGACGCCCGCGTCGATCCAGAGCGTCTTCGGGCCAACGATGTCGAGCGGGCCGGAGATGAAGGCATTGTTCGCCGCGCCCGCGACGAGCTTGACGACGGGACACGCCGTATTGGCGAGTGCGGCGGCTATGCGACTGGTGTCGGCAGCCGTCTGCGTCTCGTCCGGGCTCGCTATGGCTGCAGACAGGATGCAGGCGGCGTTGGTCGGAGTGGAGGGAAGAGCGGGCTTCGTGACCCTCGTCTTCGAGTAGGGAAGAACGAGCTCGGTGTCGCTCGCCGCGAGCGTGTCGCAATCGGCCATCGTGTGGGTGACCAGAAGTCCGCCATCGGTCGGGTTTCCGCTGCTGCTGGACGAGCCACCGATCGCACCGGAAGACGAGCCACCGATCGCACCGGAAGACGAGCCACCGGTCGCACCGGAAGACGAGCCACCGATCGCACCGGAAGAGGACGAGCCGGCTCCTGATGAGGATGAGCTTCCGGATGATGACGACGCGCTTGCGGAAGAAGACGAGGCAGATCCGGAGGACGAACTGCCGGAAGCTGAGCCGGCTCCAGAAGTGGAGGATGCTGCGCCCGAAGACGATGCGGACCCCGAGGAGGAGGAGGAGCTGCCGGAAGAGGAGCCTTCGCCCGAAGACGAGGAAGAGCTGGAAGATGCGGCTCCGCTCGAGGACGCCCCGGTGCTGCCCGAGGTCCCGCTGCTGTTGCCGGAGGAGCCGGCGGTGCCTGAGCTGCTTGCAGTGTCTGCGGAAGTCTGACCCGCATCGCGCGAACTTGCACAGCCCTGGGCTGCCCCTGCAAGTCCGATCCCCAGCGTCGCAACGACAACACGCAACCGTCCCATGGGCACATCTCCTAAGGGTCTTGCTCCCAGCTGCTCGGCTCGTGCCGGCGGCCGCTCGGAAGTACATGTTCCGACCGGCGAAAAACGATCACGGTCGATGTCAGCCGCTCGCCCACGTCTCGACCATGGCCCGAGCAGCCTCACGCGCGTGGTCCATGAGAACACAGCTCGCCACGGTCTCGCACCCTACCGGTTAGCCGAGGTCGACCCTATCCGTTCGGCGATGGCGAGCGACGTGGCGCCCTTCGCGATTACCGACCCAACCGAGGTCCCCACCTACGGCGATTCGGTTCTTTCGAGGTGGTGCCGTCGCGCCCTCTACGATCCGCGCGATGAGGTCTTCGTCCGCCTGTCGATACGGAACATCGGCGTGATGGCGCTCGCGATGACCGGGCTCTTCGCGTACTTCCACTGGGGTCTAGCGGTCGCCTACATCGCGCTGTGGGGATGGCTCGCTCCGCCCGTCATCCTCATGCTCCACTGTACGATGCACCGCCCGTTCATCCGGACTCCGCGGTGGCTCAATCGCGTGCACGTCTACGCGATGACATTTTTCTTCGGAATCCCAGTCGGGTACGCCCAACACCATCTCGGAATGCACCACGTGGAAGACAATATGCCGTCGGACGTGTCGAGCACGATGCGTTATCGACGCGATAGCTTCGCGCACTTCCTCTTGTATTTCGGGCGCTTCCTCTTTGCGGGAATCTTCGAGCTCACCGTGTACCTGGTCGGTAAGCGGCGCTTGGCCATGGCGCGCCGCGCCGTCATCGGCGAGGTCGTGCAGCTGGCGATCATCAGCGCTGCTGTGGCGATCCACGTGCGCTTCGCTCTGGTCGCGTTCGTGTTTCCGTTCGTCGCGGTCCGCTTCATGATGATGGTGGGTAATTGGGGCCAGCACGCCTTTCTCAACCGCGCGCGCCCGAACGGCGGAATCTCGAATTCGATCACGTGCATCAATACCTCTTACAACTGGCGCGCGTTCAACGACGGCTATCACATCGGCCATCACCTCAGGGCGAATCTCCACTGGACGCTTCTGCCGCAAGACCTGCTCGTCAACCGCGAGCGCTACGCTCGCGAGGGCGCCATCGTGTTCGAGGGCCTCGACTTCTTTCTCGTCTCTCTCCTCTTGTGGACCCGCAACTACCGACTCCTCGCCAGGCGATTCGTGCGCCTCGACGACCAGCCGCGATGCGACGCGGATATCGTGCGCATGCTCCGTGAGCGGGTGCAGCCCATTCGAACGGGCTTTGTACAGGTTGGGGATCCGGCCGGGGGAGCCGTTCTTCCGTCGGAAACGGAAGTCTAGGTTTTGGCCGTCGGTCCGCCCTCGTAGTAGCGCTTTCGCGCCCGGACGCTCACCAACGAGCCACGGACTCCCTCGCCGCGCCGTATCGTCTCCCCCTCGGCGAGGACGACAGCTGTGAGCCGCCCGCCGTAGACGCAGCCGGTGTCGATGCCGGTCGCCCAGGGCCAGACCTGCGGTTCGGGGCGCGCGTTGTGACCGAAAACGATGTGCGGCGGGCCGACGTACCGGCTACCCCACAGGGGTCCACCGTCCGATGCGCGGCTCCAGTGTCCCGGCTTCGGACAGGTGCGCACCCTCATGATCGCGTCCGGAGGCGTTCTCGTGAACGCCAGACCGGGAACGACCCCCGCATGAACGACGCGCACTCCGTGGTCCGGCAGATCCAGCCAAAGCGGGGTCGACTCGATGAGTTGCCAATCGTCCGGTGAGAGCTCGCGCGCGAACTTGCGATGGTCGGGTCCGAGTGACTTGCCGCGCCGGTGGGCTGCGATGAGCTTCTGCTCGTGGTTGCCGCGTATCCAGGTTGCGCCGAGACGCCGAGCGAGCGCGACCGCGCGGTGGGAGTCCGGACCGCGCGCGACGACGTCACCTACGAGAACGAGGCGATCGGCCCGCGGCTGGAAGCCTACGTTACTCAAGAGATCCTCAAGCTCCGCCGCGCACCCGTGCAGGTCCCCGACGATCACCGTACGCGGCAAGCGAACCATCGGCCGAATACGCGTACCCAGAGAAGCACAAATAGTCCAATGTCGCATCGCCCGGCCGCGCTCGAACATCCACATTTCCGAGCAGCCCGGGTGGGCATCATGCCCGCTTGTGGCCGCTCGCGTCCGGCTCGACTATGAGAGCGACTGGAAGCAACGGCGCAGGTGGCCATGACGACCGAATCAGGCACGGTATCCGATGAGCTGAGACGCGCTCTCGCCGCCGAGGAAGGAGGGAGGCGTTGGTTGCGACGACTGGGATCTGCCGCAATTTTTGTCGTCGTGGTCGCCGCTGGGCTCGGATGGAGTGCGACGCATCGGCCTCCGAAGCCGGCGCGCTATGTGTCGGCTGTCGTAGCCGCAGGCGATGTCATCGAGAAGGTCCAAGCTACCGGCACCGTTCAGCCGCTCCTAGAGGTCAATATCGGTGCGCAGGTCAATGGGCGCGTGACCCACGTCTTTGTCGACTACAACTCGGTCGTCAAACAAGGCGACGCCCTCGCGGAGATCGATCCGCTCATCTACACGACGCAAGTGAACGCGCAGGCTGCGAACGTAGCGTCTCAGCGTGCCCAACTGGCCCAGGCGGAAGCAACCTCTGCGAGCCTGAAGGCTCAGATGGAGACCGCACGCGTGGCGCTCGATCGCACGCAAAGGCTCTTCGACAACAATCTGGCCAGCAAGTCCGACCTCGATACGTCGCGGGGCAATTTCGAATCGGTTCGGGCTCAGTTCGACGCTGCGTCGGCGGCCGTAGACAGCGCGAGGAGCATCATTGAGGCGCAAAACGCGCAGCTAAAACAATCCACGGCCAACCTCGGATACACCAAGATCTACTCTCCCGTCGACGGCATCGTCGTGACCCGCGGCATCGACCCCGGGGCCACGGTCGTGGCGAGCTTTCAGGCGCCGGTTCTCTTCGTCATCGCTCAGGACTTGCGCAAGATGCGCGTTCTCGCCGACATCGACGAGGCCGACGTCGGGAAGGTGAAGGACGGGATGGATGCGGACTGCGTGGTCGACGCATTTCCGGGCGAGACGTTCCGAGGCAAGGTCGCGCAGATCCGGTTTAGCCCAAACACGGTCTCCGGCGTGGTCACTTACCCGGCCGTCGTCGAGGTAGACAATCCCGATGAGAAGCTTCGACCTGGAATGACGACGACCATCACCGTACGCACGCACGCGGCGCTAGGGGTTTCTCGCATCCCCAACGCGGCGCTGCGATACCGTCCGACTCCGGTCCCATCCGCCAACGGGAAGCCTCAGGCGTCCCCGCCCGAGGCGCCGCTCGGCAAGGGCGAGGGGCGCGTGTGGGTTCTCGTGAACGACGTGCCTGGGTTCGAGAAGGCCGAGGAGCGCACCGTCTCGATCGGCGTGACCGACGGCATCAACACCGAGGTCGTGGGCGGAAGCTTGACCGTTGGCGCGAAGGTCGTCACCGACGAGATCGACAGCTCCGACAAGACGAAGTCGCCCAGGGTCCTCTGAGATGGCGGCGGTCGCGTCGGCTTCGCTGCGGGCGCCGCTCATCCGCCTCTCGCGCGTCTCCAAAGACTATGGGACCGGTGCTGGCGTGGTTCACGCGATGCGAGACGTTGACCTGGCGATCGACCAAGGGGAGTTTGTCGCGGTCGTTGGAGCGAGCGGTTCGGGAAAGAGCACCATGATGAACGTCCTCGGTTGCCTGGATCGCCCGACGCGTGGCACCTACGATCTGGCCGGCATCGACGTCGCCCAACGCAAAGGAGACTCGCGCGCGATCGTTCGCAATCGCGTGATCGGCTTCGTGTTCCAGGGGTTCAACCTGCTTCCGCGAACGACGGCGCTGGAGAACGTCGAGCTTCCCCTGCAATACCGTGGAGTCGGCGTCCGCGAACGCCGTCGTCGTGCGGTGGCTGCGCTCGAGGCCGTGGGATTGGCCTCTCGCATGCACCACACGCAAAACCAGCTGTCGGGGGGACAGCAGCAACGCGTGGCGATCGCCCGCGCGTTGGTGACCGACCCGCCGCTCCTGCTCGCGGACGAGCCAACCGGCAACCTCGACACGCGCACGAGTCTCGATGTGCTCGCCCTCTTGCAGAAGCTCAACCGAGAGCGCGGCATCACCGTGGTGCTTGTCACCCACGAGCGGGAAATCGCTGCGTGCGCCTCGCGCATCATCGAGATGCGCGATGGCCGGATCGTCAGCGACACACGCTGCGCCGAGCCGGTCGACGCAGCGCGCGCGTTGGCCGGGCTCCCGTCGATTCGAGACGTCGAGGAAGACTGTGAACCGGTGGCTAGCCGGCGCGACCTTCGGAGCCCCAGCGCAGCTACCTCGAGCTCGGTGCCGTGGAACGTCTACCCGATGATGTGGCTCGCCGACGCGACCGGGGCGTTGGCGGCGGCGAGCTATGTGGTCTTCATTCTCCACGGCAGCGGAGCCTCCGCGCTCTGGGCGGCTGCGATTTTCGGGGAGGTGACGAAGGCTTGGTCCGGAGCGCGATGGTGCCGGCGTTCGCTCGGGCGCCCCATGTCGTCGGATCAGCGCTGGCACGTTGCCTTCGGCTACACGCTGGGCATCACCGGGCTCGGACTCGCACTCGTGACGGCAGCGGCGATGTGGCCTCGCGTGGCCGAGCCCTCTGGGGCGCACTTCCTCCTCGATGCGGCCGCCGCCACGCTGGGCCGCGGATGGTTCGTATTCGCGACGGTCATTGCGGCGGCCGTGGCGGGCATCGTGCTGCTCCGGTACTTGCTTCTCTCTCTATTGGCGCCGAGGCGCTGACGAATCATGCGCACGCTCCTCGACGCGGTGAGACTCGCCCTCGGGACGATTTCGCGCAACAAGACGCGTGCGCTTCTCACGGTGCTCGGCATCTTCGTCGGGATCGCGGCTGTCGTGATCGTCACGGCCGCGGCCACCACCACGTCGGCGACCATCGGGGGCGAGATCGACGGCATGGCGGTCAACGCCCTGTTCGTCTTCCCGCAGCCCGTTCAGGCATCCGGTGCCAAGGCCAAAGTCGTGGGGCGCCTGACGGAAGGCGACGGTCGCGCGATCGCGCGCGAATCGATCAGCGTATCCGGTGTGGCTCCGTTCCTCGCGACCAGGGCGCAAGTGGTCTATGCCGACAAGAACTGGTCGACGACCATCGTCGGAACGACCC
Organism: Polyangiaceae bacterium; assembly: GCA_049512415.1. Classification (GTDB taxonomy): domain Bacteria; phylum Myxococcota_A; class Polyangia; order Polyangiales; family Polyangiaceae; genus Palsa-1150. The sequence goes on along the minus strand of JBEKXD010000005.1, from coordinate 47,781 downwards.
TCCCTTACTTCCCCATCCGCCGATTTGCGGTCGGGGCGGGGGCGCTATGGAGCGAGACCGATGAACTCCTCAAGACGAAGGTGTGCCTCGTCGGCAAGACAGTTGCCAACAACCTCTTCGGATCCGAGGATCCGGTCGGTCGCGTCGTACGCATCGGACGCGCTCCAACCGTGGTGATCGGAGTGCTCGCTTCCCGCGGGGCTTCTCTCATGGGCGACGACCAAGACGACCGAGTGATGATGCCTATCGGGTCATTTCGCGCCCGAGTGCTTCCCACTTCTCCAGGACGCACGGACCAGTTGATGATCAGTGCAACGAGCGTCCAAACGACCGGACGGGCCAAGGACCAAGTCGAAAGCATCCTTCGTCAGCGCCACGGAGTGGATCCGGGGCACGAGGACTTCGTCGTTCGCTCGCAGGCCGAGATGCGGGAGAAGACCGAGTCGATCATGACGACGCTCGCGGCTCTCCTCCTGTCGGTGGCAGCCATCAGCCTGCTCGTCGGAGGGATCGGCGTGATGAACATCATGCTCATCAGCGTCGCCGAGCGAACGCGCGAGATCGGGATTCGGATGTCGATCGGAGCGAGGGAGCGAGACATCCTCGTGCAGTTCCTCGTGGAGGCGGTCACGCTGACCTTGTTGGGTGGAGTGCTCGGGATCGTGTTCGGAAGCGCCGCGACCCTCGCGATCGGTCGCGCGCTCTCTTCGCCGATGGTGCCCAGTCCGCAAGCCTTGGCCATCGCTGTGGCCACCAGCGTCTGCATTGGGACCGTGTTCGGGTTCTTGCCCGCTTACCGCGCGGCCAAGCTCGACCCGATTGCGGCACTGAGGGTCGAATGAAGACCCCCAGCGCCGGGGGAGGCTGCCGCCGGTGAGGTCCGTCGTCGACGGCATTCGCTCCGCGGTTCGAGCGATCGTGCGCCATCCGATGCGCGCATCGCTGACCGTCCTGGGGATCCTCATCGGCGTAGCCGCCGTCGTCACGGTCACGGCGCTCGGGACAGGTGCGCGTGACAATGTGGCGCGGCAGATCGAATCGCTCGGCTCCAACCTCCTCCTCATTTTCCCGCAAGCACCCCAGGCGTCTGGGGCTCGGGGCGCGCTCGGTTCCGGTGCACGCCTGACGGAAGACGACGCTCGGGCAATACTTCGCGAGTCGACGAGCGTTGCAGCGGTGGCCCCAGGGCTGCGAGCGCTCGTCCAAGTCGTGCACGGAGACCAGAACTGGTCGACGAACGCCATGGGAACGACACTCGACTACTTCACCGTGCGAAATTGGTCCGTCCAGCGAGGAGCCCCGTGGGACATTCACGACGAGGTGACCAAGGCGAAGGTTCTGGTCCTCGGCGCGACCACCGCCTTCAAACTCTTCGGTAGCGAGGACCCAGTGGGCCAGGCCGTGCGCATCGGCAGGTACCCCTATCGCGTACTCGGCGTGCTCGAAGTCAAGGGCGAAGCCCCGTTCGGCGACGACCAGGACGACTGCGTGATCATGCCCTCATCGAGTTTCCGCGCGCGCGTCACGCACACGGCTCCAGGTTTTGCGGGAGTGCTGATGGCCTCGGCGACGTCGGCCGAGACCACCGAACACGCGGTCAAACAGATCGATTCGATCTTGCGTCAGCGGCACCGAATCGCGCCGGGCGCGGACGCCGACTTCATCATCCGCACTCAAAAGGAGTTCGCCGAGATGCAGGGTCGCGTGTATGGGCTGCTCACCAACCTGCTGGTCTTTGTCGCAGGAATCAGCCTGCTGGTGGGCGGGATCGGCGTGATGAACATCATGCTCGTCAGCGTGGCCGAGCGCACGCGCGAGATTGGCGTGCGAATGGCGATCGGCGCGCGCGAACGGGACATCCGGTTTCAGTTTCTCGTGGAGGCCGTCGTGCTGTCCATCCTCGGAGGTGTTGCGGGCGTGCTGCTCGGTGCGTTGGCGACCGCGGGGCTTCGCGCGGCGCTCGGGTGGCACATGACGCTGGCGGTTGGGCCCGCAGCGGTGAGTGTCGGCGTGAGCGCCTGTATCGGGATCGCCTTCGGGTTTCTGCCGGCGCGGCGGGCATCGACGCTCGACCCCATCGAGGCCCTACATCACGAGTGAGCGGCAGCCGGGCGTTCGGCCAGCGGACTGCCAGCCGGCGCCTTGTAGCGCAGGATCGGAAACCATCGCCCGAGAAAGCTCAGGAGTCCGTGTTCGTTCATCCAGAGCGCGTACTCGACGTAGACCGGGTCGCGCGACAGGTGGGCTTCTTCCGTTCGGGCTCGGAGAAAGTAGATCATGTTGACGCAACCGAGAGCGAAGCAGCTTCGCAGCGATTCCGTCCAGTCCTGCCCGCGCGGGACGAGGAACGGCACGGACACCAGCCACCACGACAGATTTTTCGATATGTAGGCGGGATGCTTGGTGAAGCGATAGGGTCCGTTGGTCAGAATGCCTCGATGGGTTAGGTTCGAGAAGCGGATGCCAAAAGTCACCGTACCGAGCATGTAGATCGCCACGAGCGCCAGGATTACGGCGGTCCACAACGAACGGATCGTTGGGTATGCCGCCAGCCATCCGCCGAATCCATTATCTCCGTAATGAACGTACTGTCGCTCCATCAAGCTATAAAACGGCTGATAACAGAACAGCGCCACGACCCATCCGTACATCGTCGGTTCGGCCGTACGTATATGCGTGTCAATCGCGCGGAGCGACATCACGTATCCGACCGTGCTGAACAGCAAGTCGAGCAGGAACAGGAACGAGTAAATGAAATCGTAGAGCCGAAGATTCGACCAAGTCGCGTTCGAGAGGTCGAAATGGATCAGCTGCCTCACGTCGTTCGTCATCCAGACGAGCATGAGGGGCAAGAAGTAGGCCTTGACTAGCCAGCCGCGGAAGTGATTCGCGACGTCGCCCTTTCGGGCATCGCGCCACCGCCCAAAGACGAAGCGACCGAGCTGCCAGTACGCATCGTGGGGCTTGGTGAGCTGTCCGTCGACGAGGGCTATATAGAAGACCGCGGTGACGACGAGGGGTATCCAAAATCGCTGGAGAAGACTGTAGAGCGGATCGTAAAACGAACCGTGGTACTCCGGGAACACCCAATACGCGAGCGCGATGAGTCCGACCGTGAACCCGAGCCCCACGTATTTCGTAGCGATCCGGCCGAGGTCGAATTCGAACTTTCGGTTCCAATCGAGCCCGGTCGACGCCCGCCTATACACCTTCAGGATGAACAGGTCGATGAGGATGATCGGGACGCCTACGGCCACGCACAGGGCCAGAGAATTGTCCTGGACTCCCAGATCGTGCTTGCGGAGGAATACGAAGGTCGCGACGACGGTCACCAGGGCGATGAGGTTCAGCCCAAAATGGGTGACCGACTGCGGAAGGGCGGCTCGGCCCGAAGGGGCGGGAAGGGAAGACATGAGGCGCGCACTCTAGCTGACCTTGGCTTTCGCAGGGGAGTGCATGTGAACGACATGGGTCCCCGCCCTTGCGCGAGCTCCGAGGCCAGCGGGTGGAAGATTCCTGCCTCACTGATCGCTTCTGGGTTAGAGTGGCGCCTTGCCCATCTATAGGCCCAGGTTCCAACCGGACCGGGATGCCTTGGAATACTCCGGGTCACCGCGCGGAGAGCCCGGTCTCTTTCCTTGACGGACTGCGCTGCGCCGTCCCAATAAAGGGTGTGGGACCTCCCGCAGCGTCCAGCCGACCCGACATCGGCATGATTTTCGACGAGCATTTCGACTTTGTCTGGAACGCTCTGCGGCGCCTCGGGGTGCGCACCGCGGACATCGAGGACTTGGCCCACGAGGTCTTTCTGAAGGTCCACGCCCGCCTGGACGACTACGATCCATCGCGGCCGCTCCGCCCGTGGCTAGCGGGGTTCGTGTGTCGCGTCGCGGCGGACCATCGCCGCTTGGCGCGGCATCGGGTCGAAGTCTACGGATGCCCGATCGAGGCTCAGGCGCAGGTCGTCGGCGCCGAAGAGCGAATTCAGGCAGCCGACGATCGTTCCCTTCTGAACGCGGCGTTGGAGGGCCTCGATTTCGATCGCCGCGCCGTGCTCGTGCTGCACGACGTCGACGAGGTGCCGGTTCCTTCGATAGCCGAAGAGCTGGGGATTCCCCTCAATACTGCGTATTCGCGATTGCGCTTGGCCCGGGAGGAGCTGGCGACGGCCGTGAAGCGCTTGCGAAGGAAGCGGGAAGAGGTGTGTCGTGTTTGACTCGGAGTCGCCCCCGGACGGGCGCTTGCTTGACGTGCTGTGCGATGACGGACCTCCAGCTCCGCCGGAGGTCCGTGCGCGAGTGCGTGCGAGACTGCAAGCCGTGATCCCCGCCATGCGCGGCGATTCGGGCGTCGGCGGGCGTGGAAGCGACTCGTCGAAAGGGCAGCTCGAGGGGGGCCGCGAGGCGCCCCCCTCGTCGTTTCCGGTCGCGCGCAATCGAGTGGGAGAGCTCTTGGGCCGAAGCGCGAGGGCGGCCGCGATGTTTGCCGCGGGTGCCGTGGCCGGCTTCGCCCTCTACGCAAGCTATGCGAGGGCTTCCGGCGCCCATCCGAACGCGTTTTGGCTGCGTCCGGATCGAGGCGATGTCACGCCGGTTGCGCCCGGCGGGCGCGTGTCGGTCACTCGGCGATTGGCCGAGGCTGATGCTCAGCGCGCAAGCTACATCGAGCCCGCAGAGTCGGTGGTCACCTCAGTCCCACGGAGGAATTTGGGAGCTTTCAGGCCCGTGCAGCCTGCACCGACCCCGTCGACCGAAGTCTCGCAGTTCGATGCGGAGCGCATCCTGCTCGACGCAGCCCGCGCCGGGCTGATTCAGGGCGACCCAGAAATCGCCCTCGCACGCATAGAGACTCATCGCGCGAAGTACCCAGAGGGTTTTCTGGCCGAGGAGCGCGATGCGATGCGGGTGGAAGCGCTCGTGCGAGCACAGCGCTACGAAGACGCGCGCCAGGCCGCCGCGAGGTTCCGCGCTCACAGGTTCGGGAGCATGTACATGCCAACGGTCGATGACGCCGTTTCTTCGATTCCGTGAAGAGAGACTCATGACGGAAGGTCGCCCCATCCCTCGGATGCGGGTCGCGGGGCTGCGATCGCTTTTTCGCTGAATTCGATGCGTATGCGGAAATGGAGGCCACGGCGTCATTGGAAGCGGAAACGCGGCCCTAGCCAACATCGGGGCGGTGCCCTGGTCCCGAGCCGCCTCTACGTCTGGCGGCGGTGTCCGGCGGCTCGAGCAGGTGCATCATGATTCGGTTAGGACCGCGTTTCCGCTTCCAACTCTACGCCACAAGGCCCAACGTCCGCCGTGGCCGGACCTCGGTCGTTAGGCTCCGACACGACCGGGATGGCGACCATCCATCGCGCTCGCCTACGCTGCGGCCTCAGTGTACGAAAAGGGGGGTGGCGTACGATCTCCGCAAGCGTGCGCGCTTTCGCTACCGTAGTATGAGGAAAACGGCACGCTTTGCGCTAGGCTGGCGCGCCTCGCCGTCATGAGCACCCCGGAAACGCCCCCCCAAGTCTCGACGCTTCCCTCCCATGCGGATCCGTCGCCCGAGCCGCGCGCTGTGCCCGCTTCTGCTGACGCGAGCGACGGCGGATCTGCACAGCCGATCGATGCGCAGGCGCAGCGTTCGGGGCAGGACGCCGTTGGCGTTCCGGACGGAGTGGACTCGCCGGCCGACGCCGGCGACTCAAGCGACGGCTCTCAAGAGGAAGCGCACGCACTGACAGACGAAAGCAGCGACGGAGCGGATGCCGAAGGAGCGCGCGCGGAGTCCGATCCGGCGTTGGCCACCACAGGTGACGCAGGGGACAAAAGGAAGAGGCGGCGGCGGCGCCGTAAGAAGTCAGCGGCTGGAACGCCGGCGCCCGGCGAGGGGGCCGCTGCCAATACGCCGGAGGCGACGAGTGAGCCAGGAGTGGAAGCCGCCAGCGATGCGCCCCACGCTGCTGGGGAGCCGCGCGATCGAAGGCGCGAGAAACGACACGGCGGGCCGCGCGAGCGAGCTCCGGTGACTCTCGGCGACATCGTTTTTGGCAAGATCACCGAGATTACCGAGGAAGTAATTTTCGTCGACATACCGGGAAAGGCCAAGGCCGTTTTCGATCGGCGAGAGTTGCTGCTGCCCGACGAGGAAGAAGAGCGATCCGTAGGGCGTCCCCCGCCCGCCGGTATAGTGCATGAGCCGGTCGCCTCTGTGGCCGGGACCGAGGAGCCGCCCCTGGCGGTGGCCGGCACCGAAGAGGCACCCGCTGCGGTGGCGCAAGCCACGTCAGGCGCGGAGACCCCCGGTGACGTAGCGCCGGAGGGTGCGAGCGATGTGACCCAGGCGGTCGACGGCGAGGGCTCAGTGGCGATGGAAGCCGCACCGGAGCCCGCCGTGAACGGTGCGGTGACCGCCGAGCCTGTGGGCGTCGAAGAGCCGAATGCGGTCGCGGAAGGGGAGGACGTGGGACCGCGGGAGGTCAAAGATCCGAAGGTTCCGCGCGTCGTGCTCGAGGTCGGCGCGGACTTCATCGGTGTCGTTCATTGCGACGGAGGCCGGGGCGGTCTCGTCGTGCTGACGCACCATCCCCGCCGCGCCGAGAAAGCAAAGCCCCTTCTCGAGAAAGCGTTCGGCGATGCGTCGCTCATCCTTGGGCTGGTAACGGGCGTGATCAAGGGAGGCATCGAGGTCGACGTCGACGGGTTGCGTGCGTTCGCTCCGGGGTCTCACGTCGACCTGCACATGGGGGCGGACCTTAGCTACCTGGTGGGGCAGCGCCTTCCGTTCGTGGTGACGCAATACGCGAAGCGTGGGCGCGATGTCGTTCTATCGCGCAAAGCGATCATCGAGGAAGATGCGCGGAAAGCGCGGACGGAGGCGCTGGCGCGACTCAAAGTGGGAGAGGAGCTCGAGGGCGTGGTGCGTAGCGTCGTGCCGTTCGGAGCATTCGTGGACCTGGGAGGGATCGAAGGTCTGGTGCCCCTCCAGGAGATGAGCCACAACCGCGGCGACGGCCCGAGCGATGTGTTCAAGGCGGGCGAACCGACGCGCGTCAAGGTCATCAAGATTGACGACAAGGGTAAGGTCTGGTTGTCCCGAAAGGCGACCGTGCCCGACCCTTGGCAGCGCGTAGCCGAGAAGTATGCTCAGGGCACGAAGCACATGGGGAAGGTCGTGCGCCTCCAACCGTTCGGTGCTTTCGTCGAACTCGAGTCCGGAATCGATGGTCTGATTCACACCCAAGACCTTTCAGCGAAGCGCATCGACAGTCCCGAGGAGGTCGTGAAGGTCGGCGACCCGATCGAAGTCGTCGTAGCCTACGTAGAGGCCGGACAGCACAAGATCGCGCTGCACCCGGCGCCCCAGGGCGATGCCGCTGGAGAGGCTCCTCAGCGCGTCGTTCCTCACAAGGCGGTGAAGGCCAAGGTGCTCGCAATCGAGAGTGGCGGCCTCGTCGTGCGCATTCTCGGAGTGACCGGGAGAAGTGCCCGTGGGTACGTCACCGCGGCAGGCACGGGAACGCCGAGGGGCACCGAGCTGCGGAAGGCCTTCAACGTTGGACAGGACGTCGAGGCGAAGGTCATCGAGATCGACCCGCGCCGCGGAGAGGTCAAGCTTTCGATCAAGGCCCTTAGCGAGGACCAGGAGCGCAACGCCTATCAGCAGTACCGTCAACAACTCAAGGCGGAGGCCCGGTTCACGTTCGGAGACCTCCTCGCGAAGAAGGGGTCTCCTTCTCGCTGAGGAGAATGCATGGCTCGTCTCCTGTGGATCTGCGTCGCGGGCGCAGTGGGAACCGCCGTTCGCTACCTCGTCGGACTCGCGGCCGCGCGATTCGTTGGCACCGGGCTCCCCTTGGGAACGATCGCTGTGAACGTCGTAGGGTGTTTTCTCATGTCAATCGTCGCGGCCGCGGGTGCGAAGGCCATCATCTCACCGGGGACGAGGCTTGTTCTCGCTACAGGATTTATAGGCGGACTGACCACGTACTCGGCCTTCAACTGGGAGACGCTCGCGCTGGCGCGTGAAGGGGCGTGGGGGGTCGCGGAGTTCTATGCCGCGCTGACCCTCGTCGCCTGCATGGCTTCGGGGCTGCTGGGGCTAACGTTGGCGCGCGCGGCCTTTGGACACTAGTGCCCCATCTCTGAAGTGGAGTGAACCTGGGCGAGCTGCTCCCTGCCAGCGTCGCCCGATTCGCACGCGGTTCCCTCAAAGACCACGGGCTCGACAAAGGTCACGACACTTCAGAGATGGGACACTAGAAGTGGGGTGATTTTCGTCGAGCCCAAGCGAGGCCGGCGGCGAGTCGCCCGGAGCCTACTTCCTGTAGGCGAGGACGCTCGACGCCGGGATCGCGAAGGGATCGGCGAAAAGCACCCCACTTCTAGGCCGATTTGGCCATGGTCGCGAAGTACTGTCCGGTCGCCGTCTTCGTGCGGGCCAGCTTGGTCGGCTCGCCTTCGAAGACGACATGCCCTCCGGCGTCACCCCCTTCAGGACCGAGCTCGACGACCCAGTCGGCGCACGCGACGACGTCCGGGTGGTGCTCGACGACTACGAGGGTGTCTCCGCGTGCCACGAGCCGCTCCATGACCTCGAGAAGCTTTCGAACGTCGGAGATGTGGAGCCCGGTGGTGGGCTCGTCTAGCACGTACACTGTGGGCTCGTGGGCTGCGCCCGCCGTCAGCTCGGCGGCGAGTTTGAGTCGTTGCGCCTCGCCGCCCGAGAGCGTGTTGGAGCCCTGACCGAGGCGGACGTAGCCGACGCCGAGCTCCGAAAGAAGCGCGAGCGGTCGCGCGATTCGGCGGTGGTTGGCGAAGATCTGAGCGGCGTCCTGCGCGGGCAAGTGCAGGACGTCGCCCACGGACAAGCCGGCATACCGGACGTCGAGCGTCGAGGGCTCGAAGCGCGAGCCACCGCAAGCCTCGCAGGGTGTCACGACATCGGGCAGAAATGGCATTTCGGCGACGATGAGACCTTGGCCTTCGCACGCCGGGCAGCGCCCTCCCGCGGTTGCGGAGTTGAAGGAGAAGCGCGCTGACCTGTATCCGCGCGCCTGGGCTTCGGGCAGCGACGCATACAGTCTACGAACCTCGTTCCAGACGCCGAGGAATGTCGCTGGAACGCTGCGCGGAGTGCGCCCTATCGGCGATTGGTCCACGGCCAGCGCACGCCGAACGGATTGAGTACCGCGCAAGCGCGAATGGGCGCCCGGCTCGGGTCCGACCAGCGACAGGGCGCGGCGGAGAGCTGGATAGAAGACCTGCTTTACGAGAGTCGATTTCCCAGAACCGCTCACGCCAGCGACGACGCACAGCCGCTCGATTGGAACGCGGAAGTCGATGTTCTTCAAATTGTTGGCCCGTGCCCCCGAGAGCTCGAGCCAGTCCTTGGCCTGGGGACGTCGAGGACGCTCGATGCGCGCGCTGTGCTCGATCGCACGGCCGGTTGGCGATCGAGAGTCCGCTAGAACCGTGGCCGCTGCCCCTTCGACGACGACGTGCCCCCCGTCCCGGCCGCCCGCGGGGCCGAGATCGATGAGATGGTCCGCCGCCCGAATCGTCTCCGCATCGTGCTCCACGACGAGGACGGTCGAGCCCATGGCTGCGAGTCGTCGCAGGTTCCAAATCAGGCGCTGCGTATCGCGCGGGTGGAGCCCAATCGTAGGTTCGTCGAGTACGTAGAGGGCTCCGGTGAGCCCGCTGCCGAGCTGCGCACTCAATCGGAGCCGCTGCATCTCCCCGCCCGACAGGGACGCTGCGGGTCGATCCAGCGCGAGGTAGCCGAGTCCAACTTCCTCGACGAACGCAATGCGCCTTCGCAGCTCCGTCAGCGGCGCCTCGGCAATCGTGGCCTCGGTTCCCGAGAACCGCCATCCTTCGATCGTACTCAGGACCGTCGACACCGAGTGGGCACACAGCTCGGGGTACGTCTGGCCGTGCAGCTGCACCCGTCTCGGCACGGCGCTCAGGCGCGAGCCCTCGCACGCGGAGCACGGCGCTCGAACGGTTCCGTCCTGCAGCGCAGCCGGTCCTCCTTCGACTCCCGTCCCCTCGCAGACTCCGCACTGGCCCTGTTTGGTATTAAACGAAAACCATCGCGGGTCGAGCTCAGGGACTCCGGTGCCGCAATCCGGGCAGGCGCGCGATGTTGACAGAATGCGTTCCCGTCCTTGCGTCGCAGGAGCGCCCTTGGCGACGCGCAGGACTCCGTCCCCCCACGCCAGGGCGCGATCGAACGCGGGGCGGAGGAACGTCGCGAGTCGGCCCGAGTGGACCACGAGATCAATCGAGTGCTCGCGGGTCCTTGCGAGCCTCGGCGGCGGGTCGGTGGCGACGAGAACGCCGTCGACGCGCGCTAGCGTCACACCCGCGCGCGCGGCGGCCGTGAACAGGTCGAGGTAGGTGCCTTTCCGCTCACGAACGGCCGGGGCGTACACGGTTTCATGGCCACCTTTGGGCGAGCCCTGGAGCATCTGATACAGGGCGTCAGCCGTCAGGGGCGCAACCCGTGTGCCGCACTGAGGGCAGTGAACCTCGCCGACTTTGGCGTAGAGCAGACGCAAGTAGTGAGCGACTTCCGTGACGGTGGCCACCGTGGAGTTCGCTCCGCCCCGCGCCGTCCGCTGCTCGAGGGCAATGGCGGGAGGGACACCCGTAACCGAGTCCACGTTCGGTCGAGGGAGCGTAGGAAGGAACTGGCGCGCGTACGGCGTGAGCGTTTCCATGAATCGCCGCTGACCCTCGGCGTAGACCACGTCGAACGCGAGCGACGACTTGCCGGACCCGCTGGGGCCCGTTACGACCGTGATCTTGCCGTGTGGGACCGTGCAGGACGCCTCCTTGAGGTTGTGCTCCCGTGCGCGGGTCACTGTGATCGCCTCCGCGGGAGACGCACCGACTGGATGACGGATCGCGAGCAACGGTTGACGCCGGATCGCGAGGGGTCGACCCCCGGCCACGGGGGCCATTTCGGCCGCTTTTCCGCGAAGCGCGGCGCTCGTCCGCGTGGTGCCCTCGGCCAATTGCTCTGGCGTACCCGCCCCGACGATATGGCCGCCGTACGGCCCGCCCCCGGGGCCGAGGTCGATGACCCAGTCGGCCGCACGGATCACGTCCAAGTCGTGCTCCACGACGACGACGCTAGCGCCCTCGTCGACGAGCGCGTGGAGGGAATCGATGACCTTCGCAATGTCGCGCGCGTGGAGTCCGGCGCTCGGCTCGTCGACGACGAAGAGCGTCCCGCTCGCTTTGTCGCCGAGGGACCGAGCGAGCTTGAGCCGCTGAGCCTCCCCGCCGGAGAGGGTCGATAGCGGCTGTCCCAGCGATAGGTAGCCGAGACCGAGACGACAGACGGGGGTGAAGACCCGGCGCAGCACGTAGTCCCGGTCGTCCGCGGGGTCGAGCACCCGCAGAGCGTCGTCCATGCTCATCGCGAGAACATCGGCGATGGAGAGTCCCCGATGCCTTACCGCGAGGACTTCGGGTTTGAACCGCTTGCCTTGACACACCGGGCACAGAAGGTGGACGTCGGCGAGAAATTGCATCTCCACGGTCTCGTAGCCCTCGCCCGCGCAGGCATCACAACGGCCCTTGGCCACGTTGAAGGAAAAATGCGCGCTCGTCAGCTTGTGGCGCTTGGCTTCCGGCTCCGCTGCGAACCGCGCTCGCACGCGGTCCCAAGCCTTGACGTACGTGGCTGGGTTGCCCCGCGCCGTTCGCCCGAGGGGAGATTGGTCGACGAGGACCGCACGCGTGAGGCCCTTCTCTCCTTCGATCCGATGGTGTAGGCCCGGAGCCTCGACGGAAATGTCTCCGAGAGACCGCGCGACGGCGCGGAAGAGTACATCGTGTACGAGGGTCGATTTCCCGGACCCACTCGGTCCCGTGACGGCACAGAGGATCCCGAGCGGAAATTCGGCATCGACGGCTTGTAGATTGTGCTCGTTCGCGCTTTCGATGATGATCGAACCGCTGGGCACGCGCCTCGGTCGTGTTTTGGATGTGGAATTGGCCCAGGCCTGGCCCGTAGGCAGGTCGGTTCGCCTCGCGAGTTCCGTCGGCGTCCCGTCGAAGAGCACTCGGCCGCCCTCGGATCCCGCCCCCGGGCCCATTTCGAGGACCCGATCGCAGCCACGCACGATCGTGGAGTCGTGTTCGACGACCACCACCGTGTTCCCGGTTCTCGACAGATCGCGCATGACACGCGAAAGGGCAGGCACGTCGGACACATGGAGCCCTACGCTGGGCTCGTCGAGGATGAAGAGAGTTCCCGTGAGCGCCGCGCCAAGCGCCGTCGTGAGGCTCGCTCGCTGAGCTTCCCCACCGGACAGAGTGCGCGCCTGTCGGTCTAGTGTCAGGTACCCCAGGCCGACCGCATCGAGGTAGCCGAGCCGAGACGCGAGCTGTTGTTTGATGTTCTGACCCTGTGGGTCGCGTGCGGGGTACGCGGCGATCCGCTGCAGGGCATCCGTCACGGTCTGCGCGTGCCACTCTGCGAGGTTCTTGTCAGCCACCCGATAGGTGAGCGCGGTGGCGTTCAGGCGTGATCCCAAGCACGAGTGGCACACCACGTACTTGCGGTATCGCGCGAGAAGAACCCGGACGTGCATCTTGTAGGTGCGCGTTTCGAGCCACGCAAACCATGCCCGCACTCCCGGGTACCTTCCCCGGCGCCACGTTCCCTCGCCGGCGAGCACCTGTTCCCGCTGTCCCGCGTTGAGCTCCGACCAAGCAACGTCCGTCGGGATGCCATGCTTGACGCAGAACCGCTCGAGAACCCCTCGCTCCCACGACGTGCTGGCCCCCGTCCACGGCTTGATCGCGCCGGCCCCGAGAGCCTTTCGGGGGTCGGGGATGACCTTGTCCCAATCCGTCGCGATGATGCGGCCGAAGCCGCGGCAGGTCTCGCAGGCGCCGAGCGGGGAGTTGTAGGAGAAGAGATTGGCCCGAGCCGGCTCGAACGCGCGCTGGCAGCGTGGGCACGCCAGACCGCGGACAACGGCCATCGTCGGAGCGCCGTGTTCGGCGCCCTCGCCGCTCGGGAAGAGAGAGTCTTGTGCCGGCGCGTCGATTCGGATGTCCGCGCGCCCCGCGCCCCGAGTCCAGGCGGTTTCCAGAGCCTCTTGAAGGCGCAGCGGGTCGTCCGCGCGGACGCGGACCCTGTCCACGACGACCTCGATGCGCACGCCCGGAGCGGTTGCTTCGCTGGGTCGGACCTCATCGATCTCGCGCACCCGGCCTGCAACAACCAGGCGGCGGTAGCCGTCTCGCGTGAGCGATTCGCGCAGCTCGAGGAATTGATCGGCGTCCGGCGCGGTCGTTGCGTAGGTGACGAGCGCCACTGCACCGTCGAGAGACTCAGCGAGTCGCGCGGCCGCATCCCTCGGGGAGCGTTCGGTCGCTGCCGCATCGCAATCGGGACAGATGGGGACCGCTTCGCAGCCGAAGAAGGCTCCGATGTACGCCTCGAGATCCGCCATCGTCGCAAGCGTCGAGCGGCTCGACTTGATGGGAGCTCGGCGATCGACTGCCACGGTCGCAGCCACGGGGGCCAGACTGTCGATGGGGGGGCGTTCGAGGCGCTCGAGAAACTGCCTAGCGTACGGACTGAAGCTCTCGACAAAGCGGCGCTGTCCCTCGGCGTATAGCGTGTCCATGGCCAGGGACGATTTTCCCGAGCCGCTTGGACCCGTTACCGCAATGAGCTCGCCGGGGAGCAGGTCGACATCCACGTGTCGAAGATTGTGCGTGCGGGCGCCGCGCAGTCGGATCGGAAGCATTCGGAAGGTCGGTATGCGGTTGAATCGATGCGGGGTCCGGAAGCGCTATCTATACCCTTGCCCCGGGTCCGTACGCATGCCACGGCGGCGGCATCGGCGCGACTCCCTTATGCGGCGGGAAGTGCCACCCGAAACGTGGCTCCGAGACCATCTCTCCTGCACAAGTCAATGCTGCCTCCGTGAGCGCGCACGATCCGGCGCGCGAGCGCCAATCCGAGGCCTGTGCCCCCACGGCGTGTCGTGAAGAGCGGGTCGAAGAGTCGATCGCGAAGCTCTGCCGGGACGCCCGGCCCGTCGTCGGTGACGTCCAGCACGATGTCATCGTCGAGGAGGCGCACCTCGGTCGCAATGACGGGCAAGCGCGGAGAGCTCGCATGAATGGCGTTTTCATAAAGGGCGTGCAGCATGCGTACGAGCAAGGTCCCGTGTCCCTTCACGTTGAGGCCCGCGGGCTCCACGCGGTCGTCCCATCGCGCACATCGGTCGCTCAGGTCTCTTCGGGCCTCTTGGAGGACGTATGGCAGCGATACGAGCTCGGATCGTATGGCTTCCTGGCGGGCTAAACACATCAGGTCGTCGACAATCGCATGCGCGTGGTGCGCGCTCTCCTCGATGAGCGCGATGTGTGCAACGGCCGTGTCGGTCGCTCCACGCGCAGCGTCGACCCTGGCTAGGAAGGCTCGTGCCGCGATAACGTGAAGGGCATTTTGAAGCTCGTGCGCGCTCTCCGCCGCAACTTCCCCCATGGTCGCGAGCTGGTCGTACGCGTTATCCGGAGGGCGGGTGGGTTGCGGTGACACGCCGGTGACCATAGGAACGGACCGGTCAACGGAACAGGTGGCGCGGGTGCTGTGACGTGTGTGCGGCACTTTTTGACTGCCACGCTCTCCGGTTGGGCTTTTGTGCGAGGCAGAAAGGGCGTACGTTTTGTTGGAGGCGCTGGCGCCCTACGACATGGCTGCCGTTCAGTCCGAGAACTCGATTCAGGTCGGCGCCTTGCTGCTCGGCAAGTATAGGGTCTTACGCGAGCTCGGACGGGGCGGGATGGCTTCCGTCTACGAGGCTGAGCACGTCCACATCGGGAAGAGACTTGCGGTCAAGGTTCTCGCGTCCGAGCTGGCAAGCTCGACGATCGTGATCGAGAGATTTTTCCGAGAAGCTCGCGCAGCAGCAGCCGTCAAGAGCCCGTACATCGTCGATGTGCACGACTCAGGACGACTCGAGGACGGCCGTCCGTTCATTGCGATGGAGCTCCTGGTGGGCGAGTCGCTCTACGACCGGATGGCGCGTGTGCGCCTCATCGACCCACGCACGACCGTTCGTATTGTCAGCCAGGTGGCCAAGGGCCTCACCAAGGCGCATGCCGCAGGCATCGTCCACCGCGATCTCAAGCCGGAGAACATCCACCTATGCGTCGGCGAGGACGGAGAGGAGATCGCCAAGATCCTCGATTTTGGATTGGCGAAGTTCTATTCGCCTGTTCAAACCGATGAAAAGACCGCGCGGTTGACCCGCGAGGGAGCCGTGTTCGGCACGCCCGCGTACATGTCGCCTGAGCAAGTGAAGGGCCAGGGTACCGTGGACCATCGCGCAGACCTTTGGGCGCTGGGCTGCATGGCCTTCGAATGCCTGACGGGTCGCTCCGTGTGGAACACCGAGCAAGGCGTCGCCATGACGTTTGCGGCGATTGCGGCTGCGCCCTTGCCGATTCCGAGCCGCCTGCGCCCCGACTTGTCGCTCGAGTTCGACTTCTGGTTCGAGAAGGCCCTCGATCGGGATCCCGACCGCAGATTCCAGAGCGCGAAGGAATTGGCCGAATCGCTCGCCAAGGCCCTGGGCACGGTGCCTCCCCCCTCTCTCACGAGTTTCGGTTCGCCGAGCCACATCGAGTTCGAGGCCCTTTCCGCCGATGGCGCAGCAACCATCGAAGGGTCTGGACGGTCCTCGCCGAGCTCTGTCGGTCGCTTGCCGCCGAGGGTGGCCCGCGCCGCGAGTGAGCCTCTCGAGACGGTCGTCGTCGATGCGACAGGGGACGATCGTCTTTCCGAGGACTCGCACTCCGCGGCGACCCAGGTGCCGCCGCGCCGCAGGCGGCGCTCGAGAGGTCGCTGGATTTGGGGTGGCCTAATATTTGTCATATTCGGTGCCGGCGCGGGCGCGGCGTGGTGGATTCGAATGTCTCATCGCCCGACCACTGCAGCCTCGGTGAGGACTGCGTCGAGCGTATCGGTCGAGGTGACTCCGCCCAGCGTCGTTCCGGCTCCGCCCGCGTCCGCCATCGAGACGGCCGCATGGCTCTCCGTCACCGAAGAGGGACAACAGCTACTTTCCGCCGGCGACGCCGAGGGCGCTCTCCGCAAGTTCCACGACGCGATTGACGCGGGTGCGGGCGCCCTGGGCAAGTCGTTCTTCGACCAGGTGAAACTCGGGTCCTCGGCCACCGGTTCCTGCAAGATGGTCGCATTCTCCCATCCCCGTCTCGGGTACTCCGGTCCCGCCGGGAGGCCCGCCGTTGCGGTCACGTCGCTTGGCGCGATCGTCGCCTGGACAGACGACCACGAACAACCGGGCCACGATCACGCGTACTCGGTGCTCATCGACGCGAGCGGGCGCCCCACGTCGCGCCCCCGCGACCTGACTCCCGAGGCCGACTACGTCGTCCGGCCGTCCCTGCTTCCGGCGGGCGATCGCGCGATCCTCTTATATTGGGACAAAAATGCCCGCGATCCTGGCGTTCGTGTGCGATGGCTCGACGCGGATGGACGTATTGGGATGATGAGCGAGGTCGTCGCGGCCACCAAGCCCGGCCTAACCTGGCCGGCGCCGGTCATCGAGGCAGCGGACGGGGGCGGATTCTGGGTCGCCTGGCAACAGGACACGGACAGGGACGGCGAGGACCTGTTCCTGCGTCGCCTCGGGCGGGACTTGAAACCTGCGGGACTCGACATGAGGCTGACCGATTTCGAGTCCGACAAGGGCCGCCTCCCCCGTGCCAGCTCTCCGAGCGTGGCCGTTTCGGCCGACAGCGTGTTCGTCGCCTACGGTGTCGATCGCGACCACCAACACGGGATCGAGCGGATGCGCATTCCGCGGTCGTCTCCAGATCTCGAAAGCGGATTGCAGGGTCCGTCCAAGCCCGGTCGATCCGCCAGGGAGCTCGGAGAAGTAACCACAATCAACGAACCCAAGGTCAATGGGGACTATCCCGCGATGGCTTGCGGTGCCGGCGGGTGCTTTGTTGTGTGGCACGAACTCGATAAGGGAGGGGCCGAGGCGGCGTTCCTCGACCCGGTCGGGGGCGCTCTTTTGTGGCGAAAGCGCTTCGCCCCACACGGCGGGCATCCGGCCATTGCGGCCGCGCAAGGCGGTCGGGTGGCGGTAGCCTACTACGAGGCCGGACGCGTCCGGGTCGCCTCGGTCACGCGCGACGGCGTCGGGTTGCCGAGCGTGCTGGCCCGGGTCTCGGGAGATCCGCCGCGCCCGTGGATCGGTCCCGGACGCCTTCCAGGCGAGTGGTACGTTGCGTGGCTCGACGTCGAGGCGGGGCACACGGAACCCCTGGTCGCCCGGGTACAATGTCGCGAGTGACCGTCGAAGCGCTTGCGGTCGCTGGGGGCGTCACCCTCGCCGTAGCCGCCCTCACGCGATGGGCGCCGGATCGCTGGCATTCGGCGGCGGTCGGAGGCGTCTTCCTCGGTTCGGCGTGGGCCCTCGTCTGGAGCCGTGACGACGACTGCGTGCGGCGAGCCGGTCTCACACTCGGCGGCCTGGTCATGCCGGGCAAGCTGGACCTGTGTGCGCTCTCGCGGAGCTTCGCACGAGCCCTCGGATGGGCCTGTGCACTTGCAGCCGTCGTAGCGGTCCCATTCTTCGTTCTCTGGCGCCGGTGGTGGGTCGCCCCTGCGTCTTCCATGTCGATTCTTCTCGCTTTGCGCCCCATCGCGAACGAAAGCGAGGTGTTCGGACAGATCTTCGTCGTCGCCCTGCCCGAAGAGGCCTTTTACCGAGGCTATCTCCAATCCCGGTTGGACGATGCGTGGGGTATGCGGGTGGATGTTCTGGGAGCCCGAGTCGGACCGGGACTTCTGGCAAGCGCAGCGATCTTTGCCATCGGACACCTCGCGACCGTGCCTTCGCCCGCGCGGCTCGCGGTGTTCTTCCCGGCGCTCTTGTTCGGTTGGCTGCGCGCTCGAACCGGGGGTATCGGGGCCTCGGTCTTCTTCCACGCGTTCTGCAATCTGTATTCGGAGGCGCTGGGCAGCGCGTACGGGGTATACGCCATTGGGTGACCTCCCCCCCGCGATCGAGGGATGAGAGGTCTCTCGCCGAGAAGGTCGGCGTATTTCCGTCGAACCCGAGCGAGGCCGGCGGCGAGTCGCGCGGAGCGCACGTCCGTACGCGAGCACGCTCGACGCCGGGATCGCAAAGGGATCGACCGAAAGGCACCGGCCTTCTAGGGGTGGTAGCCTGCCGCGCATGTACGAGCTGGCCTCCACCGCGATCGACCGTGTCGTCACGCTTGCGCTCGACGAAGATCTGGCGTCGGGGGATGTGACGACGGAAGCGTGCGTCGATCCTGACGCGCGCGCGGTCGCTCACGCGGTGTCTCGGCACCCGCTCGTCGTGTGCGGCGGAAACGTGTTTGCACGAGTGTTCGAGAGGCTCGACCCGACGCTGCACGTGTATGTGCACGAGCTCGACTGCGCGATGGTCGACGGCGGCACGCGGATGTGGACGGTCTCGGGAAGAGCGCGATCCATGCTCATGGGCGAACGGGTCGCGCTCAACCTCGTTCAGCGCATGTGTGCCATTGCGAGCAAGGCTCGAGCGTTCGTGTCGGCCATTCCCGCTGGATGTCACGCCCGCATCACCGACACACGAAAGACGACGCCCGGCCTGAGAGCCCTCGAACGTTACGCGGTGCGTGTGGGCGGCGCGTACAACCACCGCGACGATCTCGGCGCTGCCGTTCTCATCAAGGACAATCACATCGCAGCGTGCGGCGGCATCCGAGCGGCCATTCTGCGAGCTCGCGCTGCAGCGCCGCACACTTCCAAGATCCAGTGCGAGGTCGACACTCTCGAACAGCTCGACGAGGCTCTCGATGCCAACGTCGATATTGTCCTGCTCGACAACATGAGCATTGCCATGATGTCCGAAGCGGTGCGGCGGGCGCGCGGTCGCGCTCTCCTCGAAGCCTCGGGGGGCATCACGCTGGACAGCGTGGCCGATGTCGCTTCGACGGGCGTGGACGCCATATCCGTTGGCGCGCTGACCCACACAATCGAAGCGTCCGACGTCGGATTGGACTTCGAGTGATCGGCGGTGCGCACGGGATCGCTTCCGACCTGCGAGGAGCTGCCGACGCCGTCCTGGCTCGGGGAGGAGAGCTCGGCCGCCCGATCCATTGGGTGGAGCGAACGACGTCGACCAACGACCTCGCCAGGCAGGCGGCCAGGGCCGGGGCACCCCACGGGTCGGCATGGGTGGCGGAGGAGCAGAGTGACGGCCGCGGTCGGCAGGGACGAGCGTGGATAGCTCCACGTGGCGAAAGCCTGCTTTTCTCGGTACTGCTCCGCATCGACTGCGATCCACGGTCGCTTCCGCCGATCTCGGTGGCCGCGGGACTGGCCGTGACCGAGGCTGTTGCCCTGCACGTCGTCGAGCCGCGTCCGGCTCTCAAGTGGCCCAACGACGTGCTCATCGGTGACCGAAAGGTCGCGGGCGTCCTGGTCGAAGCGACCGCGACGGGGCCCGGTAGCCACGACGTCGTCGTCGGCATCGGCATCAACGTGCACACCCGGGTGTTCCCTGCCGAGTTGGCGGCGAGGGCGACGTCGATTGCGAATCATGTGTCGCGGGCACCGGTCCGGGCGGAGTTGCTCGCGGACGTCCTGGAGCGGCTCGACCGAGACCTGGCCATCGTCGTAGGACGTGGTCTGGGCCCGCTCGCGTCGCGCCTCGCTGCGTGCGACGGCCTGGGAGGGAAGCCGGTCCGATGCGCGGAGGGACTGGAGGGGATCGCTGAGGGGATCGACGAGAGAGGACGCCTCCTCGTGCGGGGCCCGGACGGCGCCCTCGCCCGCTGGTCTTCCGGGGAAGTGCACATTGTGCGCAGGAGCGCGCCGAGCCCATGCTTCTAAAGCCCAGAGTGCATCGTCCGTTCGACACCCTCGATGGAGAGGCGCAGCCCAGAAGATCGGAAGCGAAAGACGACGCATGGCCGGGTCGCTCGCCGGCTTGGCATGACGGTCCGTCGATTGCGGCAAGCCCGGGGGTGGACGATGAAGGCGGCGGCTGAGCGCTTCGGCGTCGTTGCAGTGACTCTGCGAAGGATCGAATCCGGGATCGGCAACCCGTCGCTCGCCATCCTGTTCCAGATTGCTCGACGTTTGCGTGTCTCGCTCGCGGACCTGTTCCGCCGCTGACGCCGCTGGACCATTAAAGATCTCGTCTGCGCCGCGGTCGCGTTACAACTTGCTGATGGCTGCGGGTAGGGCACGCGTAGAGATCTCGAATACGCGACACCATCGGGAGTCATCGGCCTTTCGTCGCGTCGTGGTCGAACTGGGGCGGCGCCTGCGAGAACTCCGCCGAGAGCGTGGCTGGACCGTCGAGAAAGCCGCGGAGCGTTATGGTGTCGAGCCGGCGCACGTCCGTCGCGTGGAGGCGGGACGAACCAACCCCTCGTTGGCAACGCTGGTCAGCATCGCTCGGGCGCTGGCGCTCGAACTGGCCGATCTGCTCGATGACCTCCCTGTCCGGGGCGCGCGTCACTCCTCGCCAGCCCGCTCTCCGAGGCAACCCGCCCCAGCTCCCGCTCCGAGGCCGCTCGCCCCAGTGCCGCCCTCCCGTCGAGGGGCTCGCGTCGCCGCGAAGGCGTCCCGGGTGGTCCTCCCGCGAGGACCGCGTCCGAAATCTTGAGCCGGCTGATTCCCTAAGGACCCGCTCCGACTCTCCCTCACCGATGGAAGGTCGGTGTATTTCGGTCGAACCCGAGCGAGGCCGGCGGCGAGCGCGCGGAGCGTACTTCCTGTTACTTCCTGTACGCGAGCACGCTCGCCACCGGGATCGCGAAGGGATCGGCCGAAAGACACCGACCTTCGAGCTTGTCGTTGGTTGGGAGGCGCCCTAACTGCGCAGACGGTTGCGATGCTCCGAGCGAGACCGACAGGATCCCGTGGTGTTTCAATGCCGGCCTTCATCGGGTACCGCGATTTCGCGCAACTATTTCGCGCCACCCGCCGTTGTCGGGTTCGGCCTGATTTCGTATAAGCCGCTCGTGCCGTCTGGGTGGCTGCGCCCTCCCGGGTTCAACGCTCGTCACGTGATCCGCGCACTCGTCGGTGGCTAGCCTCGCGACCACTCCTTCCGTCCGTCCATGCAAATCTTCCCGCGATCGTTCAACAGGCTAGCCGTCGCCCTGGGCACGGGCTCCGCTCTCGGCCTGACCGGCGTGGTCCTGCTGGCCTGGTACTACTTCTCGCCAAGGTATACGCAGGTCGGCTACTCGCCCAAGCAGCCGGTCCCCTATTCGCACCGGCTCCACGTCGATCAGCTCGGCATGGACTGCCGGTACTGTCACGCGAACGTCGAGCGCGCGCCGGTGGCGATGGTGCCGCCGACCGAGACGTGTATGAACTGCCATCAACTCGTGCGGACGGACTCGAAGCTTCTCGAGCCGATCCGGGACAGCTGGGTATCCGGTCAGCCCGTGCAGTGGATCCGGGTGCACAAGCTACCCGACTACGCGTACTTCGATCATAGCGTGCACGTAAACTCGGGTGTCGGGTGCGCGGAGTGCCACGGGAGAGTGGACCTCGCCGATCAGGTTCGTCAGGAGACTCCGCTTAGCATGGGCTGGTGCCTCGAATGCCATCGTGACGTGCGAGCCAAACAGGGCGACAGCGTGCATATCCGACCCCAGAGCGAGATTACGAATATGGCGTGGATCCACACGGGGCACGTCGACCCCGCGCGTCTCTTGGATCCGCCGGTCAACTGTGCGGGGTGTCATCGATGAGTCTCGATTCTCGCACAAGAGGGCAGTCCGAGGAGTTTGCGCCTGGGACGCTGGACACTCCGCCGTCCGACGAGGCGCTGCTGCTCAGTCGTCGGGGGCTGCTCGGCGCCATGGCCGCGACGATGGCGCTGGCCGGTGCGGAAGGCTGCCGTCGTCCGGTGGAACGGATCGTCCCGTACACGAGAATGCCCGAGGACGTCATCCCGGGCGTTGCGTCCCACTATGCGACAGTCGTCGCCCGACGAGGCGATGCCTTGGGCCTCATCGTGGAATCCCACGAGGGTCGCCCGACCAAGATCGAGGGCAATGAGACGCATCCGTCGAGCCTTGGTGCGGTCGATCTCATCACGCAGGCGACGATTCTCGAGCTCTACGACCCGGAACGCTCGACCGCACCGCTTCGGCAAGGCAAGGGGGCATCATGGGCTGATTTCGAGGCCGAGATGTCGGGTCGCTTTGCGGCGTTCGAGCGCGACGAAGGGGCTCGCCTCCGCGTGCTCATGCCTCCGACGATCTCCCCGAGCGCTCGCCGCATGCGAAGCGAGTTTGTGCGTCGTTGGCCGCGGGCGCGGGTCCACTCGTGGGCTCCGGTCCACGACGCGAATGCCCGGGAGGGAACTCGGCTGGCCTTCGGGCAGCCCTTCGGTACGGTCTTTGGCTACGACCGGGCGCGAGTCATCGTGGCGCTCGACTGCGACTTCTTGCAGATCGAATCTGGCAGTGTCAGGGCGAGCAAGATGTTCGCGTCGGGGCGTCGAACGCGCGACCCCCACGATACGATAAATCGGCTCTACGTGGTCGAGCCTGCGCGGACGACGACCGGGGCCAATGCCGACCATCGACTCCGACTCCCCGCGGCCAGCATCGAGCCGTACATGTGCGCCCTCGCCGCGGAGCTTGCGAAACGGGGGGTGGCTCTCGGCGAGCTGCGAGCGGTCGTGGGCGACGCGAAGGCGCCCGACGGCGTCCCGCGCAAGTGGCTCACGGCCGTAGCCGACGACCTGGTACTCAGCAAGGGCCAGGCGCTGCTCGTCGTCGGGGCGCGCCAGCCCCCGATCGTGCACGCCCTGAGCCACGCCATCAACGTCGGCCTCGGCGCGGCCAATCACACGGTGCTCTACGTACAACCGGCTGACATCGACGAGAGGGACCCCGTCGAGGACATTGCGGACCTCGCCCGCGATGTCTCCGCCGGACGGGTGGACACGCTGGTCATGATTGGGGGCAACCCCGTCTACGATGCTCCCTGCGATCTGGGGTTCGCGGAAAAGATCCTGCGGGTGCCGTTCACGGTTCACGCGTCCCTCTTCGTCGACGAGACGAGCGAGCGCTGCACGTGGCATGTGCCTCTGGCCCACGAGTTCGAGTCGTGGGGCGATGCGAGGTCGCTCGATGGAACCGTGAGCATTCAGCAACCCCTGATCGCGCCGCTCTACTCCGGTCGAAGCGTGATCGAGATATTGGCGTGGCTAGCGGCCGCGAAGGAGCGTTCCGGCTACGACATCGTCCGAACGACGGACCGTCTTGCCACCTGGGGCGCGTGGGGGCTGGCCGGGTGCCCCGACTTCGACGCTTCGGGCAGAGCCGAGTGCCGAGATCGCAACGGGCGCACGTTCGTCGTGCGCGCGAGCGACGTCGAACACGGTTGGGACCGGGCGCTGGCTACGGGAATCGCGCAGCGGGCCCCCGCCCCGGTGCACCCGCCTACCGTTCGCTATGCTGAGATCGCGCGCGCAGCCGGGGCACGGGCGCCGCACCCCGTGGGGCCGGAGCATCTCGAGGTCACGTTTGCGCCGTGTCCCAAGATGTTCGACGGCCGTTACGCGAATAACACGTGGCTGCAAGAACTCCCGGATCCTGTCACGAAGCTTGTCTGGGACAATGCAGCGTGGGTCTCGTCCGCCACGGCCAAGCACCTCGGAGTCGCCGCGGGCGACAGGGTCCGGATCGAGGTGGGTGGCCGCTCGGCTGTGGTCGCGGTGTGGGTCGTGCCAGGGCAGGCCGACCACTCCGTGGCGCTGACGCTTGGATGGGGACGCCGCAGGGCGGGCCGCATCGGCGATGCGCGTGGCTTCGACGTGTATCCCCTCCGGAGTGCGAACGCCCTCGGTTTCGAGGTCGACGCGCGGGTCACCAAAGTAGGCGGCACGGCCTATTTTTTCGCTCGGACACAGGAACATGACTCGACCGAGGGCCGTCCCCTAGTGCCCGAGGCGACGCTGGCCGAATACCGCGAAAAGGGCAACTTCGCGGAGCAGCAGGCGCCTCCCCAGCGGTCGCTGCCGCTCTGGCCCCAGCAGGACTATGGGTCCGGCCACCAGTGGGGAATGGCTGTCGACCTGAATGCGTGCACCGGATGCAGTGCCTGCGTCGTGGCGTGCATGGCCGAGAACAACATTCCGGTCGTCGGTAAACTCGAAGTGTGGCGCGGGCGCGAAATGCACTGGATACGGATCGATCGATACTACGTGCAGAGTTCTGAGTCGGCCACCGTGTCGGACGACGCGCTCGTCGCTCACGAGCCGGTGATGTGCGTTCACTGCGAAGAAGCCCCGTGCGAGAACGTGTGTCCGGTGAATGCGACGATTCATGGCCCCGAAGGTCTCAACGAGATGGCCTACAATCGATGCGTCGGCACCCGCTACTGCGCGAACAACTGTCCGTACAAGGTGCGCCGATTCAACTATTTGAACTGGCACAACGATTCCGTGTGGCGGGAGACTCAGGGTCTGCCCGAGACCTTGCAAATGCAGCAGAACCCGAACGTCACCGTGCGCTTCCGAGGCGTGATGGAGAAGTGCACGTACTGTGTGCAGCGTATCCAGTCGGCGAAGCTCGGCGCGAAGCGCGACGGCCGAGGGGTGCGCGATCGAGAAATCCGAACGGCGTGCCAGCAGACATGCCCCTCCGACGCCATCGTGTTTGGTGACGTCAATGACCCGGCTTCCGAGGTCTCCGTTCTGTCGAAGGTCGACCGGCGGTTCGCGCTCCTCGGAGAGCTCGGAACCCGTCCCCGCACGACTTACCTGGGCAAAGTTCGCAACCCCAATCCGGAGATGGCGTGATGGCGTACTACGAGCCCATTGCCGACATCGACGAGGGACACTTCGTCCGTCCCGGGAGCACTTTCCGCGATGTGACCGAAGACGTCGCATCCGTCACGGAGACCCCGGCGCCGCTCGGATGGTGGATCTGCTTTTCGATCGCCCTTGCGCTGGTCGGGGTCTTCGTCGTGTGCGTGAGCTACCTCTTCTGGCGGGGCGTCGGGGTCTGGGGCAACACGTCGCCCGTCTATTGGGCCTGGGACATCACGAATTTCGTGTGGTGGGTGGGCATCGGTCACGCCGGAACCCTCATCAGCGCCATTCTCTTCATCTTTCGCCAACGCTGGCGCACGGGCATCAATCGATTCGCCGAGGCGATGACGATCTTCGCCGTCATCTGCGCTCTCATATTTCCGGGCATCCACGTGGGACGCGTGTGGGTCATCTACTACATGTTTCCCCTCCCGAATCAGATGTCCCTGTGGCCGAACTTCAAGTCGCCGCTGCTCTGGGACCTCTTCGCAGTCGGGACGTATTTCACGGTGTCCGTCCTGTTTTGGTATACGGGCTTAATCCCGGATTTGGCGACGCTGCGCGACCGGTCTCGTACCCGGTGGAGGCAGCGAATCTACGGCCTTTTTGCGCTCGGATGGACGGGCAGCAACCGCCATTGGCAGAACTACGAGCGCGCCTACTTGATCCTGGCGGCCATCTCGACGCCCCTAGTCTTGAGCGTTCACAGCGTCGTGTCGATGGACTTCGCCACGTCGGTCATCCCGGGGTGGCACACGACCATCTTCCCGCCGTACTTCGTGGCGGGCGCCGTGTTCAGCGGCTTCGCGATGGTCGAGACGGTGTTCCTCATCGCGCGCTCGGTGTTCAAGCTCCACCGGGTGGTCCTGATGCGACACCTGGACATGATGAACAAGTTCCTGCTCTTGACGTCGCTTCTGGTCGGTTACTCCTACGCGATGGAATTCTTCATCGCTTGGTACTCCGGCAACGAATACGAGATCGCTCACTTCTTCAAGAACCGCCCCACCGGCCCCTACTACTGGGCGTGGCTCTGGATGGTCGGGTGCAACGTCCTGGTCCCGCAGGTGTACTGGTTCAAGAAAGCTCGCACCAACATCCCGCTCATGTTCGTCGTGGCCATCCTGATCAACATCGGCATGTGGTTCGAGCGATTCGTCATCATCGTCTCCTCGCTCAATCGTGATTTTCTCCCGAGCTCGTGGGGGTACTTCCGCCCTACCATCATCGACGTCGGGACGTTTGCCGGAACGATCGGCATCTTCTTTACGGGCTTCCTCCTGTTCATGCGGTGGCTGCCCATGGTCGGCATGGCGGAGGTCAAGGGCACGATGCCGCAAGCGGACCCGCACGGCCACGAGCCCAGTCCGCACGTCGCCGTCGAGTTCGGAGGTTCCCGAAGCGAGCTCGCAGAGGAGGGTGCGCAATGAGTTCTGCCGACGAGGCGAAGCGCCCGGTTCTCGTGCTGGCCGAGTTCGCGACAGCGCACGACGTCTTGCGCGCGGCGGAGGGCGTTCGCGATGCGGGATACGTGCACTGGGACACCCATACGCCGTTTCCAGTCCACGGAATGGACCGAGCGATGGGGCTCAAGGACTCCGTGCTCGGTTGGATAGTTCTCGGCGGCGCTCTTACGGGTTTGGCGAGTGCCTTCTGGATGATGCACTGGATGAACGGGATCGACTATCCCCTCGTGGTGGGCGACAAGCCGCCGGGCGCGCCGTATGGATTGCCGGCGATGATCCCCATCATGTTCGAGCTTACCATCCTGCTTTCGGCGTTTGGCGCCGTGTTCGGAATGCTCGCTTTGAACGGGCTTCCCCGCCATCACCATCCCCTGTTCGAGTCCGAGCGCTTCGTGGCCGCGAGCGACGACAAGTTCTTCATTTCGATCGAGGCGAGAGATCCTCGCTTCGAGGCCGAAAGGACGCGAGCCCTGCTCGAGAGGATGAACGCGCTGCACGTGGAGCTCATTCGGGAGGCTGCGTCATGAGCCGCCACGGCCCGTTCGCGGGACTCGGCGGCCCGCTCTGCTGTGCGGTCGCGGTCGGACTCGTGGCAGGCGGCTGTCGGGGCCAAACCGGCGACAGTCCTCCCATCCTGCTCGAGCGCAACATGTACGACTGCGAACGCTACAATCCCGAGTCGTTCTCTCGATTCTTTTCAGACGGTCGAACGATGCGCGAACCGGTCGCGGGCACCGTCGCCGCGGACCGATATATCTACGACCGGACGGTCGCGACGGGGCTGACCGAGGACGAAGCGGGCTACGCTCCTACCATCCCCGATTCCATCGTTCAGGGATTTCGCGGTCCGAGCACGATGCTGGAACGCGGCAAGGACCGTTACCGGATTTACTGTTCGCTGTGTCACGGCCTTACGGGCGACGGCAAGGGGCCGGTGGGCTGCAAGCGGGATCACCCGGGCGACCCGTGCGAATCCTATGGCTTTGCTCCCTTGCCGTCCTACCAGGAGGAACGCATTCGTCACATGACCGATGGCCAGATGTTCGCCACGATCACACACGGGGTGCGCACGATGCCCGCCTACGCCGCTCAAATCCCCGTTCGCGACCGCTGGGCGATCGTGAGCTACGTCCGGGCGCTCGAGCTTCACAACCTCGGCGAGGCCGCGCTGGCCCCGGGGGAGCCCAAACGATGAGTGCCGCTCTGCACGGGTTGAAAGCGGACGGGCGCGGCGAGTACCGGATCGCTCCCACATCGGGCTGGTATCGGTCCTGGAAGGTGTCCGGCGTGGTGGGTATCGCAGGTCTCGCGGTGGCCGCCTTCGGATACTGGGGCGATCCCACTCGGTTTGCCTTTGCGTACCTCTTCGCTTTCTTCGTCGCCCTCAGCCTGGCCCTCGGCAATCTATTTTTCGTGATGCTCCTCTACGTGACCCGTGCGAACTGGGGCATCACGGTGCGGCGGGTCGCGGAACTCTTCATGCGGCCGATGGCCGTCTTCGTAGTCCTGGCCCTCCCACTCGCTGCGTCCATTCCCCGGCTGTTCCCATGGGCGGCCCCGCGCAGCGCGGCGGCGGAATCGCTTTCGCCAAGTTCCAGGGCTCTTCCGGACGCACGCGCGAAAATCCCTCTGGCTCTCGACGAGGCGCGCGGCTCCGAGGCGAAGGAGCCTGCCGGACTCCGCCATTTGCCCGTCGTGGATCGGCGGCGCATGGACCTGGCCGAGCGCGCGTTCGAAGCCAAGATCGTGGACCACAAGAGGCCCTATCTCAATCCCGTGTTCTTTCTCGTCCGATTGGCGCTCTACTTGGCCGTGTGGCTGTGGCTGGCCCAGCGCTATTTTCGATGGTCGACGCAGCAGGACCGGAGCCGAGCCCCGGCGCTCACGCGCTCCGCGCAGAACTTTGCGCCCGTGGGGCTCATCCTATTCGGTTTGACGACCACGTTCTTTGGGTTCGACTGGCTTTTATCGCTCGATGCCACGTGGGCTTCCACGATGTTTGGCGTCTACGTATTCGCTCAGTGCGCCCTCTTCCAGATGGCCGTACTCATCTTGGCAACGCTGGCGCTTCGACAGAGTGGCCTGCTCGGCCATGCCGTGACAGTCGAGCACTACCACGACATGGGGAAGCTTCTCTTCGGATGGATTTCATTCTGGGCCTACATCGCCTTCGCACAGTTTTTTCTCATCTGGTACTCGAATCTCCCCGAGGAGGTCGTCTGGTTTCACAAGCGCTGGGACGAGTGGGATGCGTCATGGCGCAGCGTCAGTTTGGCGCTCGTCGTGCTGCACTTCATCTTGCCGTTCTGGTTTCTGATGTCGCGCAACATCAAGCGTCGACTGCCGCTTCTCGCGGCGGGTGCTGCGTGCATGGTCGCGATGCACGTCGTCGAGGTCTACTGGGTCGTCATGCCGAACCTCGGAGGCCTTGCGCCGAAGATCGTAGACGCCGCGTGTCTCGTCGGCGTCGTGGGCGTGTACCTCGCCGCGGTGCTACGCGGCATGACGGACGTTTCCCTGGTGGCGATTGGCGATCCTCGGCTCGCGCGCGCCCTTGAGTTCGAAAACGCGTAGACGATGCGAGAGCGGGCCGCGGGTCCGCGGGCAAGCAGACGGACAATCGGAAAGCACCATGGGCACGGACAAGTCAGAACCTCGAATCGGTGTCATCGTCTTCGTCGGCGTGTTCGTTGTCGCGACCCTTCTCTCCGTCCGTGCCGGCCTCGTCGCGTATTTTGATATCGAGTCCCGGGCCGAAGAACTTCGCAAAGTCTCCTTGTCCCGGCCGGCGGCGCGCCTATCCATCCAGGCGGACGAATCCCGACGAATGATGTCCGGACCGCTTCCGATCGATCGGGCGATGCGCATGCTGGCTATGAAGGGACGCCTGAAGGCGAGCGCCGAGATTCAGCCGGTCGCCTCGAAGGACCTGTCTCCGCTGATGGGTTGGATGCAGATGCCGGCGACCGTGCCGGGACCGATGGCTGTCGACATCGACGCCTCCGTCGATGCGTCCCCCGCGGCGGTCGGGGTCGATGGCGGGCGCGATGCGGACGACTCCAAGGCGAGAACGCGAGGGATGGATGGCGGTCTTCTGCCGGCGCGAGGCGCGCCTTGAGCCTCGACGGTCTTCGCGCGTGGTGGCTCTGGCTCGTTCTGGCGGTGTGCGTCGTAGCCCGCGCGCAGCCGTGCCGGGCTCAGAGCTGGCAGGATAATCCGGGAGGACTGCCCAACACGACGCCGCCGGAGCTCGTGGGGGTCGACATCGTCGAGCACCTCGGGCAGGCGCTGCCGAAGGACGCAAGGTTCACGGACGCCGACGGCCGGTCGGTCACGCTGGGCGAGTTCTTCGATGGCCAGCGGCCGAGCGTCTTCGTCTTCGCGTACCACACCTGTCCGATGCTTTGCAGCCTGGTTCTCGACGCGACCGTTCGGGCGCTATCGGCCATTTCGTGGACCGTGGGAGATCAGTTCGACCTCATCTCGGTGAGCATCGACCCGCACGACACGGCGCAGACCGCGACGCGCAAGCGGGACGAACTCGTGGGCCGCTACGCTCGCGCCCAAGCCAAGCCCGCGGGCTGGCACTTCCTGGTCGGCGACGAGGCCAACATCCGGCGTGTGACCGAGGCCGTAGGCTTCGAATATCGGTACGACGCAGTTCAGAAGCAGTTCGCCCACCCGGCGGCCATCTACATCTTGTCGCCCGAGGGTCGGCTCGCGAGATACCTCTACGGATTTCAGTTCGATCCGAACGACGTTCGACTCGGCCTGCTCGAAGCCGCGGCCTCCCGATCGATCACCACCACGGAAAGACTCCTTCTTTACTGTTATCACTACGACCCGCGAGGCAAGCGCTACGCGATCGCGGCGCTCAGCGTGATGCGCCTCGGCGGCGCAATGACAGTCGTCTTGATCGGAGGCTTCGTCGTGTCGATGCTCCTGCGCGAGCGTCGCAAGAGGGCTCAAACCCCGAGGGCGGCTGCGTCCGCGCCGGCCGCGCGATGAGCCGCTCCGCACGTTTTCCGTCCGCATCGAGACCCCTGCGGACATCACGGAGGCATCCGAAGTGAGCGCGCCCAACGCCCCCGCCACGTTTCAGCTTCCCGAGCAGATGTCGACCGTCGCTCCCGACGTCGACTGGCTCTACTACTTCATCTACTGGCTGAGCGTCGCCCTGTTCGTCGGGATCGTGGCGACGATGGTGTACTGGTCCATCAAGTACCGCGAGCGCCCCGGTCATCGCGCCGTGCCCACGGGACACAACATGCCCGTCGAGATCGCGTGGACCGTAGCGCCCCTGTTCGTCCTCATTTTCATATTCTACAAGGGGTTTCAGGGGTATCTCGACGCCGCCATCGCGCCGCCGGGAGCGATGGAGATTCGGGTCAATGCCAAACAGTGGGGATGGGAATTCGTCTACCCGAATGGGGGCACGGACAACGAACTGCACGTCCCGGTTCACCAGCCGGTCAAGCTCGTCATGTCGTCGAGCGACGTCATTCACTCCCTCTTCGTGCCTGCCATGCGCATCAAGCGCGACGTGGTGCCGGGTCGATATGCGTCCGAATGGTTCGAGCCCACGCACGTCGGGACGGCCGACATCTACTGCGCGGAGTATTGCGGGGGCCGGAGCCGCGACGGAAGTGGCAACGAACTGCCGTACGAACAAATGACCGGGCACTGGTCGATGCACTCCCTCGTGCACGTCGAGACCGAGAGTGACTTCATCGCCTACCTGGGGTCGATCGGGGACAAGTGCGCGGCCTTCACGGTCAAGGGGCAGGCATGTCCCGACAGCGTTCTCGTCGCCGAGGGCGAGCACCTCTATACGAAGAAGGCCTGCAACGGATGCCACACGACGACGGGCGGAGCGCTCGTCGGCCCAACGTGGAAAGGGATATGGGGAAGGAAAGAGTCGACCGATCACGGTCCGATCACCGTGGACGAGAACTACGTGCGCGAGTCCATCTTGTATCCTCAGGCCAAGATCGTAACTGGGTTTCCGCCCACGATGCCGCCGTTTCTGGGGCAGATCTCGGACCTCGAAATCGATGAAATCATCGCGTTCATGAAGTCGCTCAAAGAGTAGGGTCCGATGATATTTGCTGGAAGAGACCGATAGGAGAACGTCCCATGGCAGCTGTCGATATCGAGATCGCGGGGGCGCACTCCGGGGATGCGCACCCGGATCCGGACGCGAACTATCTCCTCGCCGGACGCAGCGTACGCTCCTGGCTGGTCACGCTCGATCACAAGCGGATCGGGCTCCTGTACTTGGTCATGATCGTGCTGGCCTTCTTCTTGGGGGGCGTCTTTGCGCTCCTCATCCGACTGGAGCTCTTCGCGCGCGGGCGGACGATCGTGGACGCGGAAACGTACCACCGATTCTTCACGCTCCACGGGTCGATCATGATCTTTCTCTTCATCATTCCGAGCATCCCGGCGACGCTCGGAAACTTCTTCTTGCCCATCATGATCGGGGCGCGCGACGTCGCATTCCCCAAGCTCAATCTGACGAGCTACTACATCTACTTGCTCGGCGCCGCCATCGTCGTCTCCAGCATCATCATCGGGGCGGTGGACACGGGTTGGACCTTTTACACGCCGTACAGCGTTCAATCGGCCAGCGCCGTCGTTCCGATGACACTCGGCGTCTTCGTCTTGGGGTTCTCGTCGATCCTGACCGGTCTCAACTTCATGGTGACCGTGCACACGATGCGCGCGCCCGGAGTCACCTGGACGCGCCTTCCGCTGTTCGTTTGGGGCATGTATGCGACGGCGCTCATTCAAGTGTTGGCGACGCCGGTATTGGCCATCACGTTGCTGCTGCTCGCGGCCGAGCGCGTTTTCGGCATCGGGATCTTCGACCCGAAACTCGGCGGCGATCCCATTCTGTTCCAGCACTTCTTCTGGTTTTACTCGCACCCCGCCGTCTACATCATGATCGTGCCTGGCATGGCCGTCGTCAGCGAACTCATCGCCACGTTTTCTCGCAGGGCTATCTTCGGCTACTTCGCCATCGCCATGAGCTCCATCGGGCTCGCCATCCTCGGCTTCCTCGTCTGGGGCCACCACATGTTCGCCGCCGGGATGAGCGAGTTCGGGACGATGCTGTTCTCGGCTCTGACGTTTCTCGTGGCGATTCCGAGCGGCGTCAAAGTGTTCAATTGGCTCGCGACGATCTATCGCGGCTCGGTGGTCTGGGCCTCACCGATGCTCTACGCCATGGGCTTCATATTTCTCTTCACCATCGGCGGACTCACGGGGCTCTTTCTCGGGGCGCTCAGCACGGACATCCATTTGACCGACACGTACTTCGTCGTCGCCCATTTTCACTACGTCATGATGGGCGGGACCGTGATGGGTTTCCTGGGCGGCCTCATTTACTGGTGGCCCAAGATCACCGGAAAGATGCACGACGAGACCCTCGCAAAGGTGGGCTTCGGTTTCGTGTTTGTCGGCTTCAACGTGACGTTCCTGCCGCAGTTCGTGATGGGCTCGCGCGGCATGATGCGGCGCTACTACGACTATCGGCCTGAGTTCACATCACTGCACCGGGTGTCGACCGTGGGCTCTTGGATCCTCGCGCTGGG
The DNA here is from genome assembly GCA_049512415.1 of Polyangiaceae bacterium. Taxonomy (GTDB): domain Bacteria; phylum Myxococcota_A; class Polyangia; order Polyangiales; family Polyangiaceae; genus Palsa-1150. The sequence goes on along the minus strand of JBEKXD010000005.1, from coordinate 14,851 downwards.
CCTGTTCATCACGGCGTACGTGCTGCTCGACGCAATCTGGCGAGGCAAGCGCGCCCCCCGCAATCCGTGGGGCTCTGCCGGATTCGAGTGGATGACCGACACGCCCCCGTGTGTCGCGAACTTTCACGAAACGCCCGTCATCACGCGAGGCCCGTACGACTACCACCTGGCGACGCAGGAAGAACTCGCGACGGGCTGGGACGAGGTCGCGGCGGGCGAGCCGCCTCGAGGCGACAAGTCCTAGTCGACAAGGAGCCAGCCGCAGAGGTGCCCATGACGAACGCGAGTGAATCGACGAATGCGGGAGCGCCGCTCGGAGCGCACCCCGCGCATGACAGGGCCGCGAGTTTTCTCGCCCATCACTTCGAGACGGCCGCGCAGCAGCTCGGTGCGGCCAAGCTCGGGATGTGGATTTTCATTGCGACGGAGATTCTGATGTTCGGGGGCCTGTTCTGCGCCTACTCCGTGTGGCGTGGACTGCAGCCGGAGATCTTCGACCAGGCAAGCCATTTTTTGAGCAAGCCGCTCGGCGCCACGAATACGGTCGTCCTTCTCTTCAGTAGCTTGACGGCGGCGCTGGCGGTGCGGTCGGCCGAACTGGGGCAGCGCAAGGCCACATCGGGGTATCTCATCGTCACGATCGCCTGCGCCTGCGCGTTCCTGGTGGTCAAGTATTTCGAGTATTCGCACAAGATCCACCTCGGCCTGCTCCCGGGCCACTGCTTCGGCCATCCCGGGTTCAGCGCAGCGGTGAGCGGCGGACGCGAAGTGGGGACGTGTTTGCACTTGAATGCCACCGACGCTCCCGTCATGCCCGAGTGGCTTCGGGCCGTCGACGAGTCCGGTCGGCCGCGCCTCCTTCCGCCGCGCGCGAACATGTTTTTCGGTCTGTATTTCGTGATGACCGGCCTGCATGGCGTGCACGTCCTCGTCGGAATCGGTCTTCTTACCTGGGTTCTCGTGAGGAATCTGCGCGGCTCGTTTTCGCCGCAGTACTACACGCCGGTCGATCTCGGCGCTCTCTACTGGCACCTCGTCGACCTCGTGTGGATCTACCTGTTTCCGCTGCTCTACCTGGTCGGAAAACCGGAGTAACCCATGACGATCGCGCGAACGGACGAACGGGAATCGAAGGACGCGCACGCGCACGTGGCCAGCGCTCAGTCCTACTGGGCCATCTTCGGGGCGTTGGTGCTCCTGACGTTGCTCACGGTGGCCGTGTCCTACGCCGATTTTGGAAAGGCGAACATCGTCATCGCGCTCTTCATCGCCACCCTCAAGGCGTCGCTCGTGGCCCTCTTCTTCATGCACCTGTGGCACGGCAACGCATTTCACACCCTCACGTTTCTCTGCGCATTTCTGTTCTTGGCACTCTTCATGTTGCTAACGCATGACGACTTGGGCACTCGAGGGCAGATAGATCCGGCGTACGGCGGAACGGTGATCCCGAGGACGGGCCAGGTGGCGCCCGGCGGAGCTCCCGAGTCGTCGGCCACGGCCAACACGGTGGAGACGGCGCGACCGACGCCGGCGCGGTGACGTTTCGTACCGCGGGTCTGAGCCTCGCGATCGCCGGGATGGCCGTAGGTTGCGGAAGGAAACACATCCCCGTCGAGTCCGTTCCCGAGCTCGGGGCTCCAGAGTGTCCGGGCGCCGATTCATCGGCGACGCGCCTCGCGAGCGGCCACCTTCGGTCGGGGCCGTATTCGCCCGAGCCAGGGGTGAGCGAACGATTCGAGCTGTCCCGCACCGCGTGCGGGTATGTCTTCCGGGCGCGCCAAGAGTGGTCCCTCGACGCTTCGGACATCGAAGTCCGGTACGACGAGACGCTGACTCCCGTGTGGGCCTGGAAGCGTATGACTATCCCCGGGACGAAGAGACCCGACGGCTATGCCGACGTGCGACGCTACGAGCTTCGCGCAGGGCCGGTGTTCATCACCCGTCGGTCCGCCGACGGAGTGCTGACCCACGAGCGGCTCCTCGAGGGGGGCAGGGAGCGCTCGGCGCCGGGCACGGCAGTGGGGGCCGTCATCGGACCGGGTCGCGGCATCCTGACTGCGTGGCTCCGTCGCTCGCATCTCGCGGTGGGCGAGAAAACGAAAGCGCTCGTGCTCGACTTCCGCGCCCTCGTCGAGACAGTCGAAGTCGTCACGCTCGAACGCAACCAAGACGACTCCCCACCGGGGATGGGCCGCCCCGTCCGGGTCTACACCTTCGGCGGCAAGGAGACCGTCTTTGCCGACATTGACGACGTCGTCATCGGCGACCTCGCGGGACTGCGCCAAAGCGCCTCGCTCTCGACACCCGAGCCGCCGCCATTGCCGACTCATGGCGAGCCCGACCCGCGCCGCAGCCCGTGAGCGGCGCCTCCGGGCGCGACACGCGGCGGCGGTCCGTGCTATTCGCGCACATCCCATGCTCCTCACGCGCGCCCTGATCCCCACGATGAAGGAGGCCCCCGCCGACGCCTCCAACGCGAGCCACGTGCTGCTGTCGCGAGCCGGGTACATACGCCGCGTCGGCGCGGGGATCTACGATTTCTTGCCGCTCGGCGTTCGAGTGCTCCGCAAGATCGAAGCCGTGATTCGTAGCGAGATGGACCGCACCGGCGCGCTCGAGATTCTCATGCCAGTGCTCCTTCCCGCCGAGTTCTTCAAGGAGACGGGGCGCTGGGACCTCTACGGGGACGTTCTTCTGCGCCTCAAGGACCGAAAGGGCGGCGACTATCACCTCGGGCCGACCCACGAAGAGATCGTGACCGACATCGCGCGGCGCGAGATTCGTAGTTGGCGAGACCTTCCGAAGACCCTCTATCAGATTCAGCTCAAGTTCCGTGACGAGCCGCGGCCGCGAGGTGGCTTGCTGCGGGGGCGGGAATTCATCATGAAGGACGCCTATTCGTTCGATGCCGACGAGGCCGGCGCGCAATCGAGCTACGAGACGATGAGGCAGGCGTACGTTCGGATCTTCGAGCGGCTCGAGCTGAGGTTCCGAATGGTCGCGGCCGACTCCGGAGCCATCGGCGGCTCGATGAGCGCCGAATTCCAGGTTCTCGTCGACTCCGGAGAGGACGCCATCGTCGCGTGTGATGCGTGCGACTACGCGGCCAACATCGAAGTGGCCACGGTTCGAGCGACAGCGGCCGAGGCGGCCTCTCCGAGCGCCCACGCCGTGGAGCGGGTCCATACTCCCGGGCACGGATCGATCGAAGACGTCACAGCCTTTCTCGGGGTATCGCCCGCCGAGATGCTGAAATCGCTCCTCTATACGGTAGATAAGGAGATTGTGATGGCCGTCGTGCGCGGCGACCACGACGTCAATGAAATCCGCCTCGCCCGGGCTCTCGGCGTCAGCGAGGTCTTTCTCGCCACGGAGGCCGATGTCGAGAGGGCCACCGGCGCCAAGGTCGGATTCGCCGGTCCGGTCGGCTTTCGCGGGCGCATTCTCGTCGACAGGGCGGCTTCGCTCGTATCGGGCGGGGTCGCGGGGGCCAACGAGACGGACACCCATTTGAAGAACGTCCGGTTCGGCCGCGACTATACCGGAGAGGTGTGCGATTTGCGCCTCGCCGTGACTGGAGACGGGTGTCCCCGGTGTGACGCAGGCAAGCTCGTGAGCTATCGCGGAATCGAAGCGGGTCACATCTTCATTCTGGGGACGCGGTACTCGCAGGCGATGAATGCGACCTTCGTGGACGAGAAGCAGCAGCAGCGCCCGCTCATCATGGGCTGCTACGGCATCGGCGTCTCGCGCCTCATCGCGACCGCCGTCGAGCAGCACCACGACGAGAGCGGCATACGATGGCCCGTGAGCATCGCCCCCTACCACGTCCACTTGGTCACCATCGGCGCCGACGCCGAAGTCGTCCGGGTCGCTAAGCAGCTCTACGAGGGCCTCGCCGCCGCCGGGGTCGAGGTGCTCTGGGACGACCGAGACGAGCGACCGGGGGTGAAGTTCAAGGACGCGGACCTCATCGGCATCCCGTTTCGAGTGACGGTCGGCGCCAAGGTCCTGGCGGGCGGTCATGTCGAGCTGAAACTTCGGAGCGAGAGCAATCCCAAGGCGATAGAGCTGCTCGCCGCGGCGGACGCCGTCTCCCAGCTGGCTGAGCGCGTTCGAGCCGGGTTGCGCGTAGCCTGACTTGCAGGGGCGCCGACAGCCTGTGCTAAGGCGTGGGCCAATGTCTCGTGTCGAACGGTTGCCCCCGCCGCCGGCCGCCCCCAAGCGCTCCCCGCCCGTGGCGCTCCGGGGAGAGCTGTCCGCGCGCATCGACGGACGGGAGGGAGGCCCCGCGCTCGACGCCCGAATCCACGTGCCGAATGCGGCCCTGAGAAGCGTGGTGATCTGCCATCCCCATCCCCTTTACGGCGGCAGCATGCACAGTCCGATGTGTCTGGCCCTGGCTCGGGCTCTGTCGGAACACGCGTCCGACCGCATCGCATGGGCACGTTTCGACTTCCGTGGAGTCGGCACGAGTGAAGGTCACTACGATGAAGGTCGCGGAGAGCTAGACGATGCGCTGGCCGTAATGCAAGTTCTGGCTAGCAGAGTCCCGCGAATGCCCATGACCGTAGCCGGACACTCGTTCGGGTCCTGGATTGCGTTGCGGGCCGCTGCGTCGGCCCCGGGAGAGCTGCTCGTGACGCATGCCGTGCTCCTGGCGCCGAGCACGCGCCTCTTCGCGTTTTCGGAAGGCGAAGTTGGTTTTGCGGGGACCACGTCCATATTCGTGGGTACCGACGACGAGTATTGCGACGTCGACGAGGCCAAGGAGCTTGGGCGCCGGCTGCGCGCGGACCGCGTGCGCGTCTTCGAGGGATTCGACCATCAATTCACGCAGGGACGGCGCCGAGTGGCGGAAGCAGCGCTCTCGAGTCTAGCTCCCGAGGTGGACTCATGAGCGCTCCGAGAGGCAGCCACTCGACGGAGGCCGTGCACGCCGGCGAGCCACGGCATAACGCGTACGATGCCGCGGCCATGCCCATCGTGCAGACGGCGACGTACACTTTTGCCGATACGGCGGAGATTCGCGCGTACACGTCGGGGACTCACGAGAATGCGGACCGTGGGGAATACGGGCGATACGGAAACCCCACGGTACGCGCGGTCGAATTGCGAGTCGCTGCGCTCGAACGCACGGGCGATGCCCTGCTTCTGTCGAGCGGCATGGCGGCCGTCACCACGACGCTGCTCGCCCTGGTGCGCGCGGGCCAGCACGTGATTCTATTTCGCGATTGCTACCGTCGTACGTTGGAGTTCGTGACGAGTACGCTGCCTCGCCTGGGCGTGTCGCACACGCTCCTCGACCCGGGCGACCTCGAGACTCTCGAGGGGGCCATACGCCCGGAAACACGACTCGTGCTGAGCGAGCTGCCCACCAATCCCTATCTGTCGTGTGTCGATCTCGAACGACTCGTGTCGACGTGCAAACCGCACCGAACGCTCAAGACGATGATCGATGCCACGCTGGCGACGCCGGTCAATTGCCGTCCGGCGGAGCTCGGTGTCGACCTCGTCGTGCACAGCGCCACCAAGTACCTCGCGGGGCACAACGATGTCCTGGCCGGCGTCGTCTGCGGCGCCGAAGGGCTCATATCGCTCGTGCGCGACCTGCGCGGCGTGCTCGGCAGCGTCTGCGACCCTCACGCGGCCTTCCTGGTCGGACGCGGGCTCAAGACGCTCGGCGTGAGGGTAGCGCAGCAGAACGCCACCGCGCTCGCCTTGGCTCGGCGGCTGGAGGCGCACCCGCGTGTCGAACGCGTCTACTATCCGGGGCTGGCGTCCCATCCGACCCATGACATCGCGCGCGCTCAAATGCGAGGCTTCGGAGGGGTCGTCAGCTTCGTCGTGCGCGGCGACCTCGAGGCCGCCGCCCGCTTCGTCGACCGATTGAAGCTCGCGCGCATCGGGCCGAGCTTCGGGGGCGTCGAGACGCTCGTCGAGCAGCCGGCCGTAATGAGCTACTACGAGATGACCACTGAACAGCGAACGGCGGCGGGAATCGCGGACGGGCTCGTGCGCCTGGCGGTCGGGGTCGAGGACGCGGAGGACGTGATCGCCGACGTGATGCAAGCCTTCGAGTGAGGGGGTCGACCCGGCGTCCGGGCCTCAGTGTTTGCGCGGATGACACCGAAAGGACACACGGGGTCGTCTAGAAACGCGAGCCTTTCCGCGGGGAGGGCGGGTCCCGAAGATGAGACGAAACACTCCATGGGCCATCGCCGCCTCCTCGGCGCTCGTCGCCTGGGTGCTGGCTTGCGAGGCATCTAGCGCATTCGCCGAGGACGCGCCCTCGGTCCTGACCCCCATTCACTTCGCGTACGGCGTCCGCGTCGGGGGCGCCCTTCAGGACCCGGACGAGCCCAAGCGCCTCACGGAGCTGCACCTCGACACCACGTACGTCGATGCTCGCTTCACCGGCGACGTTGTCCCGGCCTTCTCGTGGAGGGTCGTCTTCGACGCCGACTTGATTCACCCGACCCTGGCGCCCGCGGGTTCCGTCGGCCTCATGGACCTGGTCGCGCAGTTCCATCCAGCGCACGAATTCAACGTCTGGGCGGGCCGTCTGCTCGTCCCCTCGGACCGCGCCATCTTTGCCGGACCATTCTTCCAGAGCCCGTGGGACGTCCCAGGGGGCTACGTCCCGGGGGCGCCGCCTCTCGGCGCGAAGACAGGGTCGCTCGGGCGGGACGGCGGCGCGGTGGTATGGGGGAGCGTCTTCGGGGACAGGTTCAAGTACTACGGCGGGGCCTTCGGCTTGGACAAGGATGCGCCGCCGTACTTCGTGGGCCGGCTCTCGTACAATTTCGTCGGCCCCGAGCCTGGTTACAGCCCACCGGCGACGTATTACGGCGAGCGCGACGTCGTCGCTGTCGGCATCGCCGGGCAGACGCAGCAGCACGGCGCGCTCGACCTGACAACGGGAGGCACAAGGACGATGCGCATCGGAATCGTCGACGCGATCGCGGAGCACGTCGTCCCGAACGTGGGCACGTTCAGCGCGTGGGGACAAGTCTACAAGTTTGGAGATGGCTATTCTTTTGCCAAGCTCAATGGGCAGCCCGTCTTTGCTCCCGAGGAGGCTTTCTCGCTCGTCTTTAGCTATTTGACGCCGCGCCCTCTCGGAGTGGGCAAACTCCAGCCGCTCGTACGCCTTCAGCAGACCCTCGATCCGAACTGGACGATCTTCGACACGGCCCTCGCCTACGTCCTTCGCAAACACTCCCTCCGCGTCGTCGCGACCTACGAACACGTCGACCGCGGCAGCCAGGGCGGGGTGACTTCAAAGGAGAACGTCGTAGAGCTCGGCGTTCAAGTGCAAAGCCTGTAGAAGGCCGGTGTCTTTCGGCCGATCCCTTCGCGATCCCGGCGGCGAGCGTCCTCGCCTACGGAAAGTAGGCTCCGGGCGCTCGCCGTCGGCCTCGCTCGGGCTCGACCGAGATACACCGACCTTCTTTCCAATGGGTCCCACGGCAGTCGAGTAGCCCCGCTCGTTGCCTTCCGTATTGCGCGAGCGCCTTCACTGGGTCGCAAACGTCGCGTCGAACGTCTCCGTGCACGAGATATCGGTCCCGCACGTGATGGTCATCGTGCTGGCACCCGTACCGCCGGTCGCTGCGAGATCCTGGAACGAGATCACGTCGGCGCCCTGGCAGCTTTCGTGGGTGGAATCTTGATCGAAGAAATCCACCGGGATGTTGAAATGGGTGACTCCGCACGACAGCGCTTTTTGGGGAACGAACGTCTCGCTTCCGTTCAAGGACGTGACGCCGGCGACCACCGACGCGGGACACGCGCCCGCCCCGTTCGCGCGCGTGACGGCGACCGACGTGCCCGCCGAAATACAGGTCGATGAGCTTGCGCTGCACGCGACCGCCCCGCAGGCGAGCATGGATAACATCAAAACGACTGATCTCATCGTGCGACGATAGGAGGCGGGTGGATCGGACGACAAGGCCCCAGCCTCCTTTATTGGCCGTTGGCGGCGCCGAGCTGCGCCTGCACCCCGGCGCACGCGGCCGCGCTTCAGGGTAGATTGCTCCCGGAGGCCGTCACCATGGTCAAGCATCTCGTCCTGTATAAGCTCAAGGATTTCGCCGAAGGAGCGTCGAAGATGGAAAACGCTCGGTTGGCGAAGGCGAAGCTCGAGGCTCTTCGATCCGTGATTCCGGGGCTCGTCGAGCTCCAAGTGGCCACCGAATTCGAGCCAGGCGACGCTGCCTACGATATCGCACTTTACACAGTCTTCGAATCTCGAGAAGCGCTCGCGGGATACCAAGTGCATCCCGACCGCCGCGCCGTCGCGGATTTCATGGGCCGCATACGCGAGTCGCGCACGGTGGTCGACTACGACGTGGATCGCGCGACGGCGGGCGACCCGACGGAATCCGCTGCGGGAGCTTCGAGGTGGACGGGTTCACGACTGCTGGCGTTCGCTCGCGGATTCCAAGAGCCCCGGCTGTTGCTCTCAGGGGCTGAGCTCGATCTGTTTACGCGATTGGCGCCGGCACCGGCTTCGGCGTCGGAGGTGTCCGTGCAACTCGGCGTGAACGTCGAGGCGTTGACCGTCCTGCTCGACGCTCTGGCCGCGGTGGGGCTTCTCGTGAAGAAGGACGGCGCGTATCAAACCGAGCCTTCCGCGGTGAAGTGGCTGACGAGCGATAGCCCTGAATCCGTCCTTCCAATGATCCTTCACAGTTCCAGCCTTTGGGAAAGGTGGAGCGCACTGACGAAGGTCGTGGCGGGTCCACAGGCAGACAAGGCCCGGGACGACAAATGGCTGAAGGCATTCATTGGAGGCATGCACGTCATCGCGACGCCGCTCGCGGCGCGCATCATCGCGCTGGTCAATCCGGGAACGAGCCGGCGGATGCTGGATGTCGGAGGCGCCATGGGAACGTACACTCTTGCATTTCTGGCCGCATCGCAGCACCTGCGTGCCACCCTCTTCGACCGGCCCCCCGTGGTCGAGATGGCGCGAACAGTCTTGGGTGAGGCGGGCGTGCTCGAACGCGTCACTCTCGTCCCGGGCGATTTCTATGCAGATCCTCTTCCGAAGGGCCACGACTTGGTCTTCGTGTCCGCCATCATTCATCAGAATTCCCCAGAAGAGAACGTAAAGCTGTTCCGCAAGGCCTTTGAAGCGCTCGACCCAGGGGGGCGCATCGTCGTGCGCGATCATGTGCTTTCACCGGACCGCACGCAGCCGAAATCCGGTGCGCTCTTCGCGATCAACATGCTGGTCGCGCAAAACGGTGGAAACTCGTATACCTTTGCCGAGATTGCGGCCGGGCTTACCGAGGCAGGCTTCGAACGGCCCAGGCTCTTGAATCCGGACACCCAAATGGACGGTCTCGTGGACGCGATCAAGCCAGCGTAACGGCCGCGCGATCGCTCCCATGTCGAGAGCTCACGCTCACGTCTGCGCGCAGTTCGTGCCAGCCCACGCGAAGGGCGGAGGTCGTGGATTTCACGAGGCCGAGGGTTCCCCAAGTTCTCGACCATTGCCGGCGTGACGTAGCGAGTTCAAGCCTTACGCGCTGAAGTACGGGTCGAGCGCGGCCTCCAAGGTCAGCGTGCCCCTCTCGACTCGGTGCCCCGGCTCGACACTTAGCAGTCCCTTCGTCGCGCCTTCGTACATCTCTTGGTAGAGCGCCGCCATCGACTGGCCCACCCCGCCTTTCTGCATCGTGCCGGATGCCGCCGAAACGGGTAACGTTAGTAGCTTGATCTCCTTGCCAAGCTTCTTCGACAGGTACGCGGCCTGGTCGACCGCGCTGTACTCGTGGGTTCCGAGCACGTAGACAACCTGCGATACGTGCTTCGCGGCCGGGAGCATGGCGAGCAGGTTCTCGGTGAACGAGCCCGCGCGCAGGAATGTCGAGATCGCACCGGTCTTCTTCAGCGCTTCTTCAAGGACGTGAAGCCCGACGATCGGCCCCGTGCCCGCGGGCTGCTCGGCGCCCCACGAGGATAGAACGACCACGTGCCGCACGCCGCTTTCGGCAACGGCGGTTGCCTCGACGTGGGCTATGCGATCTTGAAACGCGCGGACATCGGGCGAGTCCATGGGCGGCGGGGGCAACAGCAGGAAGGCGCCGTCGGCTCCTCGCAGCGCGCTCGTGAGGAACCGACCGTCGCCGAGCTCTCCCGCGAGAAGCTCGGCGCCCTGCCCCGCGAGAGCCTTGGCCTTGTCAATGCTACGCACGATGGCACGCACCTTGTGGCCCGCTGCGAGCAGTTCGCGAGCGACCACGGAACCAACATGGCCGGTAGCCCCGGCAACTGCGAAAATGGACATGACGCCTCCGCACGACTGGGTTGTTCGACGCAATAGCGAGAGCGTTCGATGTCCGGACTGAAAGGGTGGTTCCGCTGCGGCGGTGATGAGCGCGTTGCCCATCGCTACAGCTGTGTGGTCGCCGGTGCGCAACCAGCGCCCCGCGCCGTGCATCGGAAAATGCTGCTGATGCAGTCGGCGAATCGAAGCGTTACTCAATGATCTTGCATCGTTTTCGTCGACCCGTGGTGGCCCAACTGGTTGTGATGCTGAGTACGCTCAGCGCCCAGGCCGCAGGCGAACTCCCAGGCAAGTCCGAGTCCGCGTTTCGCCCTCCTGCGATCGACGATCCGCTGCTGGAGCCTCCGGCGCCTGCGCCTCATCAAATCGGTTCGTGGGACGAAGCCCTAGAGTTGATCCGCACCCGGTCCCCGGACTTCATCGCGAGCTATCAATCCGTCGTCCGGGCGCGCGCGCAGAAGGAGTTGGCGCTCGCGGCCATCCTCCCGACCCTGTCGGCCCAGGCCACGTACACCCACGAATTGGAGTCGCCACTGCGGGCTACCCTTGCGGGGTACTCAGGGGCGACCGTGGTCCCGTTCCCCATCGTCACGCCCCCCGCGGACGCCTTTACCGTAGGGGGCTCGGCCATTTGGCCGATCGTGAATCCTCGGGGAGTGTATGGCCTCGGAACGGCAGACCGCCTCATCGATATTTCCAACCTTTCCTTCCAAGACCGGCGGCGCGCGATCGCGATGAGCGCGGTTGAGGCGATGCTCCAGACGATCGTCACGGCCCGCGTGGCGGAATTGAACCGGACGGGACTTCGCTCCGCACTCGAAAGGTTGTCTCTCACCCGAGCGCGACTGCAATACGGCCAGGGTGCCGAGGTCGACGTCGACCGTGCGCAGCAGGACGTCGCCGCCGCGCGATCGACGCTCATCGCCGGCGATGAGTCACTCCGCCAAGCGCGAGAGGCTCTCGGAGTCGCGCTGGGATCCTCGACCCCGCTCGAAGTGCCGCCCGACTTGCCGATGGAGTCCTTCGAAGCCGCCGTTGCCCGGACGTGTCGCCTGAACGAGGACATCGAGCGGCGGCCGGATGTTGCAGCGGCGCGCGCGCGCCTGGAGGTGGCGAAACGCGCTGTGCACGATGCTGAGCTGCTCTTCGCCCCCTCGCTTGCGGTCGCTTCCCAGTTCGCTTACAGCACGCAGCCCGTACTCGCGCCGAACTCGACCTGGTCGGTCGGAGGAATCCTCAACGTCCCGATCTACGATGGTGGGGCTCGCTACGCCGCGTTGCGAGACAGTCGAGCGGCGGTCGAACAAGCCCAGCAGGCTCTTGTTGCGATACGCATCGATTCCATCGTGGCGTCTGCGCGAGCGCACCGGGCCGTCGGGGTCTTCGAATCGGCGCGGACAGTTGCAAAAGAGGAGCGTGACCTCGCCGCTCGCGTCGATCAACGCACCCGCGAGGGCTACGCTCGCGGCCTTGGCACGAGTCTCGATCTTGTCGTGTCCGCTCAAGCCCTGCGGCAAGCGGACATCAGCTTGGCCCTAGTCGCTTCTCAAGTGGACGAGGCCCGAGCCAACGCGGTTTTGGTCAACGCGGAGTGTGTCTATTGAAAAGGGCCGAACGAGCATGGTGTGGCGCCGTCCTGGTCACCGGCGCAATCGGGTGCGGACAACCGAGACGCCCGCCCCCGGCACCCACCCCGACCGTATTCGTCGCACCGGTCGTACGGCAAGACGTCCCTCTCTATGTCGAAGCGGTCGCCACGCTTGACGGCTACGTCAATGCGGACGTGCGCGCGCGCGTTCGCGGCTATCTGCAGACGCAGGACTACAAGGACGGCGCGCGCGTCCGAGCAGGGTCGATTCTCTTCACCATCGAGCCGACCGAATATTCGGCGGCGGTGACCTCGGCTCGCGCGGCGCTGACCCGGGCACGCGTCGCACGGGATCGAGACAGAATTCAGCTCGAACGCGACCGAGGGTTACGCGAGTCGGGCATGATCTCCCAACAAGACTTGGATGACGCGGCCGCGAGGCTTGCGGACGCCGACGGCCAGGTGCTCGCGGCCGAAGCGCAGGTGCAGACGGCCGAGCTCAATCTGTCGTACACGCAGATCCGATCGCCGATCGAGGGAGTCGCCGGGCTCGCGCTCGTCCGAGCGGGGAATCTCGTCGGTCAAGAGGGACCGACGTTGCTCACGACCGTGTCCGAGCTCGACCCGATCCGAGTGAACTTCACCGTCAGCGAAGCCGACTACGTACGACACCCCGAGCGCTTCAAGCACCTCGAGATTCGAAACCTCGCATGGGCGAGGAAAGAGCTGGCGAGGCTGGACTCGATGGGTGCAGCGAAGGACGCCGAATCCCCTGTTGAACTCACGCTCGCCGATGGCAGCGTGTATTCGCACCAGGGTGTCATTGTCGCGATCAACCGACAGGTCGACGTGAGCACGGGCACGCTTCAGGTCCAAGCGTTGGTCGCCAATCCGGACGGGCTGCTGCGCCCAGGGCAGTTCGCACGCGTCCGGATCCGTCGGGGTGACGACGGTCGCGCCGTGCTGGCTGTTCCCGACAAGGCTCTCATTCCGGTTCAGGGAACGTTCTCCGTTGCGGTCGTCGGTTCCGACGACAGGGTGCACCTCCACCGCGTCGACCTTGGCCCCAACGCAGGCGGCATTCAGATCATTGACAAAGGAATATCCGAGGGCGACCGCGTCGTAGTCGAGGGAACTCAAAAGGCCGCGGACGGCGTGCTCGTCGACCCTCGGCCCCTGCCCCAGGCGAGGGGTGACGTCATTCGGGAGGCCGACCCCCCCGGGAACCGTCCCGCCGTGGTCAACGACTGAGGGGATCGGCATGCTGTCCGCCTTCTTCGTTCGCCGGCCGATCGTCGCCATGGTGATTGCGATCATCACGGTGCTGCTCGGCATCGTCTCGCTGTTCGGCCTCCCCATTGCCCAATTTCCCCAGATTCTCCCGCCGCAGATCAATCTGACGACGACCTACACGGGGGCGGACGCGGTCACCATCGAACAGTCGGTAGCGACGCCCATCGAGCAGCAGATGAATGGCGTCGACCAGATGCTGTACGTTCAATCGACCAATGCGAACGACGGGTCGATGAGCCAATTGGTCACGTTCGACGTCGGCACGAACATCGATGTGGACAACGTTCTGGTAAACAATCGATACTCGCAAGCGCAGCCGTTCCTGCCCCAGGACGTGAAGAACTTCGGCGTGACGATCAAGAAGTCCCTTGCCTTCCCGCTGATGGTCATTTCTCTGTATTCCCCCGACGGCCGCTACGACCCGTCGTTCCTCGCCAACTACTCGCTCATCAACATCAATGACGCCATCTTGCGCGTGAAGGGCGTCGGAGACATCCGCAACCTCGGCTCATCCGATTACTCGCTGCGAATCTGGCTGAAGCCGGATGTGTGCGCGCGCCTAGGCCTGACGGTGACGGACATCCAGAATGCGCTGCGCGCGCAGAATGTCGTCAATCCCGCCGGGCAGGTCGGTGCCGAGCCGGCCCCCCCGGGTCAACAGTTGACCCTTACGGTGCGAGCCGCCGGGCGCCTCGTGGATCCCGATGAGTTCGCGAACGTGGTCATTCGCCAGAATCCCGACGGATCCAACTTGCGTATCAAGGATGTTGCGCGCTCCGAGCTCGGTTCGCTCAACTACCAGCAATATGGAACGTTCAACGGCAAGCCTGCCGCGGTGATTGCTGCGTTTCAAACTCCTGGATCCAACGCGCTCGAAGTCGCTGACGCCATAAGGCATACCATGGCCGAGCTGGCCAAGCGGTTTCCTCCGGGCATGGACTACAAGGTATCGCTCGATACGACGGCGCCGGTCAAGGCCGGTATCCGTGAGATTGTCGAGACGCTCGTCGAGGCCATCGCCCTCGTGGTCCTCGTTGTGTTCGTCTTTCTGCAGAGCTGGCGCGCGACCTTGATCCCGCTGCTCACCGTACCGGTGTCGCTCGTCGGGGCCCTGGCGGTATTTCCGGCTCTCGGGTTTTCGATCAATACCCTTTCACTCTTCGGACTCGTACTGGCCATCGGCCTGGTCGTCGACGACGCCATTGTCGTCGTCGAAGCCGTCGAGCACCACATCGAAGAGGGGATGACGCCGAGGGAGGCCACGCTGCAGGCCATGTCGGAAGTCCAGGGGCCGGTGGTCGCCATTGCGCTCATTCTCGCCGCGGTATTCATTCCCGTAGCCTTCATGAGCGGAATCACGGGACGCCTCTATCAACAATTTGCGCTGACTATTGCAGTCTCCGTCCTCATCTCGGCGTTCAACGCCCTCACGCTCAGTCCCGCGCTGAGCGCGCTCTTGCTTCGGCCTCGCGGGGCTCGCACGGGGCTGTTGGGGAAGCTCGGTACGGCGTTCAATCGCGGATTCAGTCGAACGACCGACGGATACATCGCCATCAATCGCATTCTCGTTCGAAAACTCGCGATACCGATGTTCCTGTTGGCATCCATCGCGGCAGGCGCGTTCCTTGTCGGACGCGCGATCCCCTCCGGATTCATTCCCGACGAAGACC
>JBEKXD010000004.1:0-109851 GCA_049512415.1 Polyangiaceae bacterium | reverse complement strand
CCATGATGCGCTCGATCATGTACTGCTGGCCGATGATGACCTTGCCGACCTCGGTCACCAGGCGATCGACAAACACGCTTTCCTTGGCCACTAACTCGTTCAACGCTCGGACGTCGTACATGGGGACTGCTATCTCCGGGGTGCGCGGCGAGCGCTGGCGGCTCGCGGGGGCGTTCTATCACGGTCGCGGCGCGCGAGCTGCGGTGCTTAGGCACGAGCTCGAGTCCGACGGCGGCCAGGACGGGCGAACCGGGTCAAGTATTCCCGGGAGCGGCAAGGGCAGGGGTGCCCAGGGACAAACCCGGAGTTCGAGCGAGGCCGGTGGTGCGTCGCCCGGAGCGGACACGGTACGCGAGCAACCTCGCCACCGGGATCGCGAAGGGATCGGCCGAAAGCCCCGCCCTTCTAGAGGACCTCCACCGGGCAGACTCCGTTCGCCTTGATCGCGATCTCCTTGTCGAGGGTGACGAGCGGGAGGCCTCGCGCGCTCGCGAGCCAGACGTAGGCAGCGTCGGTCGCCCGGAGCCGTGTCCGCGCGGCGACCGCGGAGATAGCCCGCGCGGCGCGCGGACCGAGCGTGATGACTTTGCGCGTGGCGAGCTCGTGATCTAGGTAACGCCGCACGGCGATCGGGGATGCCCCACCACGCACGAGCGCCGACGTGACCTCCGCATCGAACGTCGCCGGAACGAGCACTCTGTCGACGCCGGCAAGAACGGCGGCCATGCGAGCGCGCGACGCCGCGTGAGCGGGCTCGTGGTGGCGGACAGCGGCCACGGCTACCGAGGCGTCGAGGACGTAGGCGCTCATCGGCGGCCCTCCAGAAGATCGGCCACGGCGGAGTGACTCGCATCTCCCGACAACGCCGACGTCAGCTCGTCGAGGCGTCGTTCCACGTTTGCAGGACGCAGGGCTCGCGGACCCCGGTCTCCTCGGGCAACGCTCACGGGCACGATGGCTGCCGCGGGCTTGCCGTGCCGAAGGATGAGAATCCGCCTTCCGCGGTGTTCGGCTTGGTCGACGACTTCCGAAAGGTGAGCCTTGACGTCAGCGAACGACCGCTTCTGCATATGACCAATATGACCTTTATTCTGCCCCAGGGCAAGCGTGACGCCCAGCGCAACTCCAGCATCCGTACGTCGAATGGAGGTACCTCTCCGGTCGATCGGACCGAGACTGCGGGAAAGGAACGAAATCATGTCCACCGAACGCCTTCGATTGGGTGTCGACCTCGGCGGTACGAAGACGGAAGCCATCGTCCTGAGGGAACCGTCGGGCATCCACGCTTCGGGCTTCGAGGTGTTGGCGCGGTTGCGCGTTCCGACCGAGCGCGACCTCGGCTATGAGCACATCGTGGCGAACACGGCGCGGCTCGTCGCCTCCGTCACTCAAGCCGCGGGCCTGCGCGAGACTCCTACGGTGGGCGTAGGTATGCCGGGTAGCACGACGCTTCGCAACTCCGAGTTGCCGCTCGTCAAGAACTCGAACACGGTGTGCTTGAACGGGCGTCCGTTTCAGCGCGACTTACGCGCTGCGCTCGGCGTCGAAGCGTGTTTCGCCAACGATGCCAATTGTTTTGCACTCGCAGAGGCGACCTTCGGCGCCGCCAAGGGATGCGAAGTCGTCTTCGGCGTCATCCTTGGAACGGGTGTCGGCGGAGGAATCGTGCTCCGGCCCGCAGGTGGTCGAGCGCGGGCGTGGAACGGGGCTCAGGGCATCGCCGGCGAGTGGGGGCATGTCTGTTTGGATCCGGTGGACGGTCCGCCCTGCTATTGCGGACGTCGTGGGTGCGTCGAGCAGTACCTCTCGGGCCCGGCGCTGGAGCGCGAGTACGGGAGACGCACGGGTCAGGCGCGATCGCTCGCGCAGATCGCCGAACGTCGGGCCTTCGACTCCGAGGCCGACGACTTGCTGCGAAGTGCAATGAGGATTTTCGGGCGAGCGGTCGCGACGGTCGTCAACGTCCTCGATCCCGACCTGATCGTGCTGGGCGGAGGCGTGTCCCACCTCGATTGCTTGTACGGAGAGGGGGTGGAATCGCTCGGCGCCTGGATCTTCAACGATGAGGTGCGCACGCGAATTGTGCGTCACGCGCTCTCCGATAGCGCGGGAGTGGTCGGCGCGGCATTGTTGCCGGAGTAGGAACAGGGAAATGGCTTCACGGGATCCAGCGCGTGATGGCCAGCCAAACCGCGCCTGCCGAGCAGGCGAGAACCGCCGCACCAAGCCAGTCGGCTCCGCGGGCGCATTCGGTCCGGCCATCGGCTGCCCGTCGCGCGCGCGCTCCGACGACGTGGTGAATCGCGATGACGACGAGGGCCAGCGTGAGCTTGGCGTGCATCCACGGAGCGCGCATGTAGGCGGATGCTGACATTCCGAGGACGGCGACGCCGCATAGGAAGCTGACGGCAAATGCGGGCGCAGCTAGACGGAGATAGGTCTTTCGCGCCAGGCGTGCCGCCGTACGGCCAAATCCCTCGTCCGAGTCGGCTGACAGGAGAAAGGCCACCGAGAGCAGGGAGCCAATCCATACCATGTTGGCGAGGACGTGGAGCGAGACGAGAGCGGACGCAAATGACAGGGTTCCCACCGCGCCACCATAGCGCGTCGCGGAGTCCAACCTGAAGGACGCGCGCGCATCCCTCCGCCCATGGTATCGTGCGATCCGAATTTGAACCCGAGGGACCTCACCATGCGCTGCACCCGACGCGGATTCCGGCCTGCGCTCACGATGATGTCCGGCGTGCTCTTCGTGACTTTCGCGATGGGCTCGGTTCGAGGAGCCTATGCGGACGAGGTTTCGCCGACGGGCAAAGGGTTGGTCGGAGGCGCACTCATGGGCGCTGAGTCCGTGACCATCGTCGCTTCCATCGCAGGTCTGCGCACGCCTTGGGTGTACGGCGTAGCGTCGCTCGCCGGGGCGGCTGCGGGTGGTGTGGGCGGGTATTTCGTCGAGAAGGGAAGCTCGGACGGGACGGCGCCCACATACATGCTCGCTGGCGGACTGGCCCTGATCATTCCTGCCGTCGTGCTCTACCTGAACGGGACGCGCTACCAGCCGGAAGAAGGGGCGGCCGAGGACCGCACGCCGACCGGGCCGGCAGCCGAACCGGGCGTTCCCGGTGCCGGTGTGACCACCGCGCCACCGGCGCCCCCTGCTGCACCGGACACTGGGCCCGTGCCGTCGAGGCCGACCACATCCACCCCTCCCCAATCTCTTTTCGACATAAGGGCGGGTTCTCCGCAGTTTGGCGTACCCGTGCCGGAGCTGCGGCGCACCCTGTCCGTGGCCGAGGAGCGACTGTACGGCACTCGAGGCGATAGGGAACTTCGCCTGCCCGTTCTTCATGTTGCCTTCTGATCGCCCGTACTGATCCACGCGGTCCCAGCGATTGGACTGCCCTGGTACTGTCGTTCGGTCAGAGCAGGCGGTCCAAAGGCTCGATCCGCACGGAGCGACATGGCACAGAAACAACCCCAATCCTCAAAGCCCACCGATACGATGCTCGGGCGCGTTATCGCCGGTCGATACCGCCTCGAGGCGCGTATCGGAGAGGGTGGTATGGGCGTCGTGTACCGCGCGCGTCACGTCCTCATCGATCGGATTGTCGCCGTAAAGCTCATTCGACCCGACCTGCGAGGAGAGACACACCTCCGGGCGTGGATGCTGCGCGAAGCGCGCGCCGCCAATCGCGTAGATCATGCGCACATCATCGATATCCACGACATCGGTGAGACCGAGGAGGGGGAGCTCTACCTTGTCATGGAGTACTTGGTCGGGACATCGCTATCGAGCGAGCTCGCGCGAGGATCCATGCCGCTGGCGCGCGGAGTAGACATCCTCGAGCAGATGTGTGCGGCCCTGGCGCGCGCTCACGACCTCGGCGTCGTACATCGCGATCTCAAAAGCGACAACATCCTCTTGACGACGCGCGGCGGCAGGAAGGATTTCGTCAAGATTCTGGACTTCGGCCTGGCCCACCTCGCCATGGATCCACGGCTCGCGCCCAAGGGTGCGGTCTTCGGCACTCCCGAGTACATGAGTCCTGAACAGGCTCGCGGCGAAGAAGCCAATGCTCAGAGCGATCTTTACGCTCTCGGCGTATTGTTCTTCGAGATGCTCACCGGGCAGCTCCCCTTCCGCAGCGACGACCGGGAGACGCTCCTCGAGATGCAGCGCACGGCCGTCGCGCCCAAGCCGCGAACGCTCAAGCCCGATGTGCTGCCGACTGCGGAAGCGATTGTCGTCAAACTCCTCGAGAAGGACAGGCGCAAGCGCTACCAGGACGCGCACCACCTCCACGAAGAACTGAAGGGTCTCCAGCGCAGCCTTCCAGCCACTCCTTGGGACGTCGGCGCCACGGGCGACAACGCTCCACCGCCGCCGCCGCCTCCTCCTCAGTCAGCGGGAGTGACCGAGTGGGCGAATCGAGCAGCGCTTTTTTCGCGGATGGTTTCGAGAGCCCACCCGGGAGGCAACGGTCCTGTCGATGTCCACGCCGCGGTTGCCAAGGCGTGGGACCTGGCCTCGCGCGCCACCCGGCTCGAAGGTGAGGTGGCAAGCCACACGCGCAAGCTCGAAGCGTTGGAGCGGCGGGGGCGCGCGCTTCGGGCGGAGATTGGGCGCAAAGTGGAGGAGCTCGCGCACGAGGAATCACGAGCGCTCAGGGAGCTCGCGGCCGAGCAAGGAGAGATCTCCCGCCAGCGGGAGGCGCACCAGCAGGCGGAGCGCGCCTATGCGGCGGCGAAGCAAGCCGCCGATCAGGCCAATGGCAGCGTGGGTCAACTGCGCGCCATCTTCGAGCGCGTGGGGGCAGCGGCCGCGATCGTCGATGCGAAGGTCGAACAGATCAAGGAGCACGATCAAAAGGCCACTCTGAAGGACGCTCAGGCTCGCGATCTTCGAAGGCAGATCGAGGAACTCCGCGCGCAGTTGGCCCGCTACGCGGAAGCCCTCGAGGAGGATCTCGCGATAGGGCGGGAGAAAGTCGCGGCGCGCACGCGCGAGGGACTCACCTACGAGAAAGCGTTCAGCGAAGTCTCGACGCTCTTGCTTTCGCACCTCAAGACCAAGCCCGAGGCGCGCGATCTGCTGCAGGACCTGATCGTGGCGATTCACGGCCAGGGCGCGGGCAGCACGCGGGTCGAGAGTCGGCAGCCTTAGAGCTGAAGCGCCAGGCCTGGCGCCTTATGTCTTCTCTTCCAGTGGCCGCATTAAGACGGGGGGCTAGGGAAGAAACCATGAGCATTCGCCCATTATCCGACCCAATGGACGCCGGCGAGAGCCGCAATGGATACGGTCGCTCCGACGAGCGGCTCGGACCGAAAAGGGAGCGCGATCGCGGAGCCAATCTGTTCGAGGCTCTCGAACAAGCCTTCGGCGTGTGCGAATGCGACATTGACGGGACCATTCGGAAGCTCAATGACAAGTTCCTCGGCTTCGTCGGCGCTGCGCGCGACGCAGTCATGGGTCGACCGTTCAGCGCCGTGGTCGAGCAGCTATCCGGAGCGGATCCTGTCTGGGCGCGACTTCGGGGCGGCGAGTCCGTGGTCGTCGAATGGGAGCGACGTACTCTCGACGGCAAGACGGTCTGCGTCGACGCGACGTGGATTCCGATCCTCGGACCGAGCGGGACGACCGAACGATTGATAGCGCTGGCTCGAGACGTGACCGGGAGGCCGTCGCGCCGCCAAGTATCCCAAGCGATTGAAGCGAAGATTGCGAAGCACGCGAGCGACCTCAACGTGTCAGGGGTGTCTCTGAAAGAGCTCGCCGTGCAGATGGGCAACAATGCCGAGGAGACGTCGGCGCGAGCGGGCGTCGTGGCAGCGGCGTCCGAACAAGTGAGTCGAAACGTTCAAACGGTAGCGGCGGGCACCGAGGAGATGTCGTCGAGCATTCGCGAGATTGCCAAGAGTGCGAGCGCCGCGGCCAACGTTGCGACGCAGGCGGTCAAGGTTGCGGAGGCGACGAACACGACCGTGTGCAAGCTGGGTGACAGCAGCGGAGAGATCGGCAAGGTGATCAAGGTGATCACGTCGATCGCGCAGCAGACCAACCTGCTCGCCCTCAATGCGACGATCGAGGCTGCCCGTGCCGGGGAGGCCGGCAAGGGTTTCGCCGTTGTGGCCAACGAGGTGAAGGAGCTTGCGAAGGAGACAGCGCGAGCGACCGAGGACATCAGTCACAAGATCGAAGCGATTCAGAGTGCCACGCGCGGCGCGGTCACGGCCATCGACGACATTCGCAAAATAATAAATGAGATCAACGATATTCAGCACACTATCGCGAGCGCCGTCGAGGAGCAAACCGCCACGACGAACGAGATGAGCCGCAACGTCGGCGAAGCGGCCCGAGGCACCGCGGACATTGCGCAAAACATGTCCGGCCTCGCAGTGGCAGTCCAGCAGACATCCAAATGGGTCGCGTCGACGCGATCGGCGTCGAGTGATATCGTCGCGATGGCTGCCCTACTATCCCAGCTCGCGTCCGAGATCGCGGCCTGACCCGAGGCATGGCGCGAGTCACCGCCTCGGTCTCGCGCTCCGTCAGTGTCGCAGGTGCGACGGAAACTGTCCGCTTGCGGCCTGTGCCTTGAGGTCCGCCTTCTCGGGGTGCAGGGCAACCGCGCGCGCAATCAGCTGGGCCTCGGTCTCCTTGTGCGCCGGGTCGGCGGCGCACGCGTCGGTCGGACAGACAGCAGCGCAAGCAACCGTGTCGTTGAAGCCCACGCACTCGGTGCAGCGCGCAGAGTCGACCACGTAGGAGTCAGACCCCTCGCGGATGGCTTCGTTGGGGCATTCGGGCTCGCAGGCCCCGCAGTTGATACATTCGCTCGTTATGGAATACGCCATGGTAGATGGGGCGCTCTGCAAACGTCTCGCCAGAGTGCACGCGGGGGCCCAGATGAGCGGGCGTACCCGCGGCTCGCTGGCAACCTCGACTGCGGAGCTCGCGCGAGTCTGCCTAGGGATCTCCGGGCTGCCGGGGAATCGGCGTCGAGGGTTTCGTCCGACGAGTGGAGACGAGCGGCTCTCGGGGACCGGGGTCAAATGCGCACTATTGTCGCCGTCGCGCATTCCGTTCGCGCCGACCGTCCGCAGCACGAGGCCACTGGGGAGTGCTCGCCGGGCAAAGCGTGGAATGTCGCGTGCACGCGAAGTTGGCGCGAAAGTCGCACAATGCGCCGCCCGTGAGTTGGACCACCCTGGACGGAAATGAGGCGGCGGCTCGAGTAGCCCACCGCGCCAGTGAAGTAATCGCCATCTACCCGATCACCCCGAGCTCGACGATGGGCGAGCTAGCGGACGAGTGGTCGGCCAAGAAAAAAACGAATGTCTGGGGAGACATTCCGCGCATCATGGAAATGCAGTCCGAGGCGGGAGCCGCGGGCGCCATCCATGGGGCGCTCTCTGGCGGCGCCCTCGCGACGACGTTTACCGCGTCCCAGGGTCTCCTGCTGATGATCCCGGACATGTACAAGATTGCCGGTGAGCTCACGCCCTTCGTGATGCACGTCGCCGCGCGTGCGCTCGCGACACACGCACTGTCGATCTTTGGGGACCACGCCGACGTCATGGCCTGTCGCCAGACTGGCTTTGCGCTCCTTGCGTCTTCGTCCGTCCAGGAGGCGCACGACTTGGCGGCCATCGCGCATTCGGCGACTCTGAAGGCGAGGGTCCCGTTTCTGCACTTCTTCGACGGGTTCCGGACTTCTCATGAAGTTGCGAAGATCCAGCCGATCTCGGACGAGCAGCTGCTCGCGCTGCTCGATCCGCAGGCGATCGCGGCGCACCGCGCGCGCGCCCTTTCCCCGGACCATCCGACCATCCGTGGCACGGCCCAGAATCCGGACGTCTTCTTCCAATCGCGCGAGGCCTCCAACTCTTTCTACGACGCCTGCCCAGGCCTTGTGAAAGCGGCGATGGCCCAGTTCGCGTCGGTCGTCGGCCGCAAGTACGACCTCTTCGACTACGTCGGCCATCCGGAAGCGGAGCGCGTCATCGTGATCATGGGATCAGGCGCCGAGACCGCGGACGAGACCGTTCGGATTCTCGCCGAGCGTGGCGAACGCGTGGGAGTGATCAAGGTGCGGCTGTACAGGCCGTTCGATATCCAGGCGTTCATCGACCGCGTCCCGAAGACGGTCAAGGCCGTCGCCGCGATGGATCGGACCAAAGAGCCCGGAGCCCCTGGCGACCCACTTTGGCTCGACGTCCTCGCCGCCTTTGCCGAGGCGCGTCGCCTCGGACTGCGGGGCAGTCTGGCGGAGCCGGTCGTGAGCGCCGGTCGCTATGGACTGTCATCGAAGGAGTTCACGCCGGCGATGGTCAAGGCCATCTTCGACGACCTCGGAAAGCCGCAACCGAAGGGCCACTTCACCATCGGCATCGAGGACGACGTCACTCACCTGTCGCTGCCATACGACTCCACGTTCACCATCGAGTCCGACGACGTCGTTCGGGCGTTGTTCTTTGGGCTCGGCTCCGACGGCACCGTCGGCTCGAACAAGAACACGATCAAGATCATCGGAGAAGACACCGACAACTTCGCTCAGGGGTATTTCGTGTACGACTCGCGCAAGTCAGGCACCACGACGGTGTCCCACGTGCGTCTGAGCCCGAAGCCGATTCGGGCGCCGTATCTCATCAACGAGGCGAGCTTCGTCGGGTGCCACCACTGGCAATTCCTCGACAAAGTCGACGTCCTCGAACCGGCCAAGACCGGCGCCACGCTGCTTCTGAACGCTCCGTGGACCCCGGAGGACGCGTGGGATCACTTCCCGAAGGAAGTGCAGCAAATTCTCGTCGACAAGCACATTCGCGTCTACGTCGTCGATGCGGATCACATCGCCGAGGAAGTCGGTCTCGGCCACACGCTCGGCACGATCATGCAGGCGTGTTTCTTTGCACTGTCGAACATCCTGCCGCGCGACGTCGCAATCCAGCACATCAAGGAGTCGATTCAGAAGAGCTACGGCAAACGTGGGGAGGCTGTCGTAAAGCGCAACTTCTCCGCGGTCGACCTCGCCGTGGCCCGCATGGTGGAGATCAAGGTACCGGCAAAGGTGACGACGGACCGCGTGCGTCCGTCTCCTCTCGGCGACCTCGGGCGCAAGCCTTCGGAATTCGTCGAGAAGGTCACCTCAGTGATGCTCGCCGGTCGCGGGGAATCGCTGCCCGTGAGCGCCTTCTTGAGCCGAGTCGACGGGACGTGGCCGACTGGAACGGCCGAATGGGAGAAGCGCAGCATCGCCCTTAGCATCCCGCAGTGGGATCCGGCGGTCTGCATCCAGTGCAACAAGTGCGCTCTCATCTGCCCGCACGCCGCCATACGGACGACGGTGTACCAAGCGGAGGCCGCTCCGAAGGCCCCTGCAGGCTTTGTGTCCACTCCTTACAAGGGGAAGGATTTCGCGGGCCAGCAGTACGTCGTTCAGGTGGCGCCGGATGACTGCACGGGCTGCGGTCTTTGCGTCGAATTCTGCCCGGCGAAGGACAAGTCGAATCCGCGGCACAAGGCGATCGACATGGTCGAAGCCGAGGCACGCAAGCCGGGCGAACGCACGAACTACCACTACTATCTGAGTCTGCCGCCGCCCGACCGCAAGAAGGTGATGCTCGACGTCAAGGGCAGTCAGTTCCTCGAGCCTCTTTTCGAGTACTCGGGAGCGTGCGGCGGGTGCGGCGAGACGTCCTACGTCAAGCTGCTCTCCCAGCTTTTCGGTGACCGCGCGATCATTGCCAACGCCACCGGGTGTTCCTCAATCTACGGCGGCAATCTTCCGACGACCCCGTGGCGGGCCAACGCCCAGGGACGCGGACCGGCGTGGTCCAACTCTCTGTTCGAGGACAATGCGGAATTCGGACTTGGCATTCGGCTGGCTGTCGACGCGCTCAAGGGTCGAGCAGAGCGGTTGCTACAATCTTTGGCCGGCCAGGTCGGGGACGACATCGTCGGCTCGATTCTCAATGCAGGCCAGCACGACGAAGCGGGCATCGAAGAGCAGCGTGTGCGCATCGTGGCCTTGCGCGAGAAGCTGGCGAGTGTCGGCTCGCCCGACTCCGCCACGCTCAGCGGGCTGGCCGACTATCTCGTGCGCAAGTGCGTCTGGATTGTCGGCGGGGACGGCTGGGCATACGACATCGGCTACGGCGGCCTCGATCACGTGATTGCGACAGGCCTCGACGTCAATATTCTTGTGCTGGACACCGCCGTCTACAGCAACACCGGAGGACAGCAGTCCAAGGCCACGCCCACGGGGGCGTCCGCCAAGTTTGCCTCCAGTGGCAAGGAGGTCCCTGCGAAGGACCTGGCGCTGCTGGCCACCACCTACGGAAACGCGTACGTCGCCCGCCTCGCGGTCGGCGCTAAGGATAAGCAAACGGTCGATGCGTTCCGCGAGGCGGAAAGTTGGCACGGACCGTCCCTCCTCATCGCGTACAGCCACTGCATCGCCCACGGCTACAACCTCGTCAAAGGGCCGGAACAGCAGCGCCTCGCGGTCGACTCCGGTCTCTGGCCTCTCTTCCGATACGACCCGCGTCGGGCTGCCAAGGGCGAGCCGCCGCTTCAGCTCGATTCCGGGCCGGCCAAAGCGAAGGTCATCGATTTCATGCGCAATGAAGGACGCTTCCGGTCCGTTGAACTCGCCGATGCAAAGCGCTTCGCGCGGCTCGCCCAGTCCGCACAAAACCAGGCGGAACAGAGGATGTCTTACTATCAGCAGCTCGCGGGAATCCGAACCTCTCATCCTGGAGACGCAGAATGACGTCGCTCGTGACGAAGTATCTCGGGCTGGAGCTTGCGCATCCGATCATCGCGGGTGCCTCCGGAATCGCCGATGACATCGACCGGGTGTTGCTTCTCGAGGACGCTGGCGCACCTGCGCTCGTCATGCGGTCCATCTTCGAAGAGCAAATCGTCCGCGAGCAGATGGCCGCCTACCGTCATTACGACACGCACGTCGACGCCGAGGCGGGGAGCATCGCTCCGAATACCAACGTGTTTGCCCTCGGCCTCGACGCGTATTTGCAGCAAATCCGCAGGATTCGCGAGCGGACGTCCCTCAAGGTCATCGCGTCGCTCAACGGCACGTCTCCAGGTGGGTGGCTCGAATACGCTCAGGGGCTAGAACAAGCGGGTGCCCATGCGCTCGAGCTCAATCTCTACGTCATCGCGACCGACGCCAAGCGAGCAAGCCAAGAGGTCGAGGCCGAGCAGCTTGCAACGGTGCGCGACGTCGTCAAGGCCGTGAAGATCCCTGTCGCCGTGAAGCTGTCGCCGTTCTACTCCGCGCTGCCAAATTTCGTGAAGGGGCTCGAAGCCGCTGGCGCCCGAGGAGCTGTTCTCTTCAATCGGGTGTACCAGGCCGATATCGATCCGGTGAAACTGGAGGCGCTGCGCGAACTCAAGCTATCGAAGCCGGAGGAACTGCTGCTCCGACTCCGGTGGCTGGCTATCGTCTCCCCGCAGACGAAGCTCGATCTCGCAGTGACCGGCGGGGTGCATTCCCCGAATGATGCGATTCGGGCGATCATGGCCGGCGCTCACGTCGTTCAGGTGGTGTCGACGCTCCTCGAGAAAGGGGCGAGCCAAGTGCGCAGGATTTCCGAGGGCGTCCGACAATTCCTGCAGGAGCAGGAATATGAATCGATCTCGGTGATGCGCGGAAACATGAATCGGTCGCACTCGCCGGATCCAAGCGCGTACGAGCGATCCGATTACATGCAGTTGCTTCAGAGTTGGCACGGCCAGTTCAGCAGCTGACAGTCGCTCGTCTCGGTCGCGCGAGCTGAGGCGCAGGGCTCCGCCGGTCGCATGTGCAATTCCGCGAGACGCGCGGCAGAGAGAGGTAGGATGGCTCCGATGCTGCCTCTCTCCTCCCCGATGGCGTGGGACCTCGTTGCGGCTCCGTACGCGACGGACGTGGTCCCGTTCTTTACCCAGTTCGCCGAGCATGCGCTTCGGCTCGCGGGCGTCGCCCCAGGCGCCGCAGTCGTCGATGTCGCGTCGGGTCCGGGAACACTCGCGCTGGTCGCCGCGCGCGCTGGGTATCGGGTGTCGGCGATCGACTTCTCGCGCGACATGATCGAGCAGCTCCACGCGCGAGCGGCGCGTGAGGGGATCACGGGCGTTGCCGCGTCGGTAGGTGACGGCATGTCACTGCCCTTTGGCGATGAGTCGTTCGCAGCGGGGTTTTCGCTCTTTGGGTTGATGTTCTTTCCCGACCGGGATCGCGGCTTCCGCGAGCTGCGCCGCGTGCTCGTGCCCGGCGGCCACGTGGTCATCACGAGCTGGGTACCCATCGAGCGCGTCCCGATGTTGGCGACGTTGCTCGGCGCGCTGTCGCGCGCAGTACCCGACTTCTCCCTTGGACGCGACGCACTCACGTCACCGGGCGATATTCGAGAGGAGATGACACGTGCCGGGTTTCACGAGGTGGCCGTCACGGAGGTTTCCTACGCGCTCGCCGCTGCGTCGCTGCAGGAGCTCTGGGACTCCATGGCCAGGACCAACGCGCCGATGGCTTGGCTCGAAAAGCAGCTTGGGCCCAGCCGGTGGCAGGAGGTTGCGATCGAGGTCGTCGCGCGTCTCGAAGAGAAGTTTGGAGCGGGGGCGCAACGGTTCGAGATAATCGCCAATGTGGGACTCGGACGCAAATAGTCCGGCCGCTCAGCAAATGCGCGGCAGCGGCTCTCCTGCGGGAAGGTCAACGGCTCGCTCGGGTCCGAACTTCGTGCGAAGCGACACCGAGCCGGCGCGCTTCCCCGACGTGACTCGGCCAATGATGGCCGTTCCGCTCGAGACGGGGACGGCCCGGAGCACGTCGAGAGCCGCCAACGCCTGGGATTCGCCCACGAACACGACCATTCGCCCCTCGTTGGCGACGTGTAGAACATCCAGCCCGAGAAGCTCGCATGCGGCCGCAACCGAGGGATCTACGGGAACAGTCTCTTCGTCGACGTGGACCTCGACGCGGGCAGCAGCGGCAATCTCGAGCAGGACGGCCGCGAGTCCTCCACGAGTGGCGTCGCGAGCGCAGTGAACGTCGATTCCGCTGGTGACGAGTGCCTGCATCATGTCCCCGAGCGGCGCGCAGTCACTCTCGATCGGTGACTCGAAGGACAGCCCTTTGCGCACCGACAGGACCGCGACTCCATGGCGACCGATGTCGCCCGTGACGAGGACCGCGTCACCGCCGGTGACGCGAGCCGGGCGAATGTCGACCCCAGCGGGAACCAGTCCCAATCCGCTAGTCGTCACGTACATACCATCGCCCTTGCCGCGGTCGACGACCTTCGTGTCGCCCGTCACGACGTCCACACGCGCCCTTGCCGCGGCTTCCTTCATCGACATGACGACGCGTTCGAGATCGGTTAGCGGCAGTCCCTCCTCGAGAATGAAGCTTGCGCTAAGCCACCGCGGCACTGCCCCGGCAGCCGCTAAGTCGTTCACCGTCCCGAATACCGCCAACTTCCCGATGTCACCGCCGGGAAAGAACGCCGGGCTGACGACGTATCCGTCGGTTGTATACGCAATCCGTTCGGCTCCAATGGGAAGTACCGCGGCATCGTGACCGGCCTCCGCAAAGCGGTTGTGGAAGGCGGGAAGAATGGTCGTCTCAAGCAGATGGCGCATCTTGCGGCCACCCCCTCCATGGGCGAGCTCCACGTGACTGGTCACGTGCGGAACACCGCAGGAAATGAAGTCGCTCATACTGGTTGCGATGCCTCGCGTCGCTTATATCTGAAATATGCCGCACAAGCCCCCTCCGCGGACACCATCGTCGCTCCCAAAGGCTTGTCCGGTGTGCAGACCGCGCCGAACGATGGACACTCGTTCGGCCTGCGATGGCCGGTGAGGACCTCGCCGCTCAGGCACTCGGCTGGATCGTCGACGATCGGCACGGCCATTGGGAACTTGCGTTCGGCGTCGAACCCGGCAAAGCGGTCTCGCAGGGACAAGCCACTCTTCGGGATCGTGCCCAAACCGCGCCATCGGCGATCCACCGTTTCGAATACTTCGCTAAGGACCGATCGCGCCGCACCGTTGCCGGCCGCTCTCACCACGCGGGCATACTGGTTTTCTACCGTCGCCTGTCCGTTTTCAAGCTGCATTACGCACCGCAGAATACCCTGGACCAGGTCCAGCGGCTCGAACCCGGTCACGACGATGGGGACGTGATGCCTCGAGGCAATCGCATCGTATTCGTGCGTGCCCATGATCGCGCATACGTGCCCGGCGGCGAGAAACCCGTGCACGCGTCGGTCGGGGTCGTTCAAGATGGTCTCGAGCGCTGGCGGAACGAGCACGTGGGCCACGAGAAGGGAAAAGTTATCGAGGCCCCGCCGCTCGGCGTCGATGACAGCCATGGCGTGCGCGGGAGCCGTCGTTTCGAAGCCCACCGCGAAGAATACCACCTGTCGCGTCGGGTCTTGCGCCGCAAGTTGGACGGCGTCGAGGGCCGAATAAACGATTCGGACATCACCTCCCAAAGCCTTGACGGAAAACAAGTCACGCTGCGACCCGGGAACACGGAGCATGTCGCCGTAGGAGCAGAAGATCGTACCCGGCCTCGCAGCAATGGCGAGCGCGCGATCGATGATCTCTGTGGGGGTCACACATACCGGGCAGCCAGGGCCATGCAAGAGTGTGATTTCGGGGGGCAAGAGCTCGTCGATTCCGAAGCGAACGAGCGCGTGGGTTTGCCCTCCGCAAACCTCCATGATGTTGTGCGGACCGGTGACAAAGTGGCGAATTGCGTCTACATGCCGATGGACTTCGGCGGCGTTGCGGAATTCATCGAGGTATTTCACGGTTCATCCTGCGGCGAGCGCACGCTCGGCTTCCTCGAGCCACATGAGCGTCGTCTTGGCCTCATCCGCGTCGATGACACTGATGGCAAAGCCCGCATGAATGATGACGTAGTCTCCGACTCTGGCCTCGGGGACGTACACGAGCGACACCTCTTTGACGACGCCCGAAAAGGAAATCCGCGCCATGCGCAGATCCCCCGTCGGTTCATCGACGATTTCACCGGGAATTCCGAGACACATTCTGTCGCTCCTTCCAGCGCTCTCGTGCGATCCACACTTGCCCAAGCGAGAGCCCTCCGTCGTTCGGTGGCACTTGTGCGCACGAGAGCACCTCGAACCCCGCTCGCTCGAGTGCCTCGCGGAGGCCAAACGATAGTAGCCTACTCTGAAAGCAGCCGCCCGTCAGAGCCACACGGGGGCACTCCTCGGCGCGAGCGATCTCAACTGCGAGATCGGCGAGAGCGGCATGGAAGCGGCCGCTGATCACTCCCACGGGGACGCCAAGTCGAACGTCCTCGAGCAAAGCGTCCAGCACCGGCTCCCAGTCGGCGATTCTCGTGCCGCTCCTCGAGTGAAGCGCGAACGAGTAGCCGCGACGCACCGGCTCGGCGAGCGCTTCGAACTCCATGGCGGCCTGACCCTCGAACGAGGTCCTGTCTCGAACGCCGGCGAGGGAGGCCAGGGCGTCGAACAGTCGGCCAATGCTCGTCGTGTGCTGCGTCGCGGTCTGTGTCCGCAGCATCGAGAGCAGTGTCCGCCCTTCTAGGGCCGTGAACGGTCGAGCGTGCATCGGGAGAGCAGCGTCGCCTCGGGCCGAGTAGAGGATGCCAAGGGCCGCACGTCGCGGTTCGCGAGCCGCACTGTCGCCGCCGGGCAGGCAAAACGAGCGAAGGCGGGCCACGCGTCGCACTAGCGCATGGTCCACGACAAACGCCTCGCCGCCCCACAGCTCACCGTCCTCGCCGAGTCCGGCGCCATCCCAAGCCAGACCGAGGACCGGGCCGTCCGCACCGTGCTCGGCAAGACATGCGCCGACGTGCGCGTGGTGGTGCTGGACGCGTTCTATGGGAATGCCGAGGTCGCTCGCCATGCGCTCGGCGATGACCGTCGAGGCGTAGTCGGGGTGGCGGTCGCAGGCGACGACCTCCGGGCTAGCGCGGTGGAACTCTAGGAGGTCGACTACCGTGCGCTCTAGCAACGCGCGTGACGCCACCGTATCGAGGTCGCCGAGGTGTTGGCTCATGACGACCTCCGAGCCGATCGCGAGCGAAATTGTCGACTTTAGGTGTGCTCCCAGCGCGAGTACGGTGGGGCCTCCCGTGGCGAGAAGAATCGGCGCGGGCGCGTAGCCGCGGGCTCGACGAAGGACCTCGACGCCCAATGGGCCGACGCGCACGACGGAGTCATCCACGGGGCGCGCGATCGGGCGATTGTGAAGAAGAAAAAAGTCGGCGATGCCGCCCAGGCTCGCTAGCGCTTCCGCATCGTCCACGCAGATTGGCTCGTCCGCCACGTTTCCGCTGGTGCAGACGATCGGCCCGCCGAGTTGATCCATCAACAACCGGTGCAGCGGCGAGGAGGGCGTCATCGCGCCGATCCACGGGCTCGCGCGCGCTACGCTCGCAGCCAGCGAACTCGCCCCGCCAGTGCCCGACCGGGCCGCAAGCAGCACGATCGGCGCGGCATGGCTCGACAGCGCTCGAGCTTCCGCTTCGCTCACATGGGCGCACCTCGCGATATCGTTCAGCGAAGCGAACATTACCGCGAATGCCTTGTCGGGCCGGCGCTTGCGCTCTCGCAGCGTCGCTACGGCGCGCTCGTTCGTGGCGTCGCAGGCGAACTGGTAGCCGCCCACCCCCTTGATTGCGACAATCGCGCCCGAAAAAATTGCGTCGCGCGCTCGACCGAGAGCAGCCAGTCCTCGGGCTTGGACCTCGCCACTGCGAAGAGACCAGGCGAGTTGGGGACCGCAGGCGGGACAGGCGACAGGCTCGGCGTGAAATCGACGATCGAGGGGGTCCGCGTATTCGCGCGCGCAAGCCGGACAAAGAGGGAACCCTCTCAGGGTCGTTCGCGAGCGGTCGTAGGGAAGAGCCAGCGCGATCGTGTAGCGCGGTCCGCAGTCGGTGCAGTTGGTGAACGGGTAGGCGTGGCGCCGGTCACGTGGATCGCCCAGCTCACCCAAGCACTTCGCGCAGGGCGCGCGATCCGGCGGCAACGAGGGCGTTGTCTGCGAGTCACTGACGACGCTCTGCAAAATGTGAAAATCGGTCAATGCGGCGACTTCGCCCGCGCGGACGACGACATCGACCACGCGGGCCGCCAGTGGAGCTTCGTCTCGCAGCGCGACGACGAACGAGTCCACAGCGTCGTCGTCTCCCTGGACGGCGATCGAGACGCCGCGTCCGTCATTGCACACGGTGCCGGCGAGCCCGCGGGCGACCGCAGCGCGGTGAACGAACGGCCGATAGCCGACGCCCTGGACGGTTCCGATCACGCGAACATGAACGTGCTTCACGTCATCTCACGGGTGCATGGTCCCGACCGCTTCGCCATCGTGTGCCGATGGCAAAGCTGGCGCATCGACCAACGACGGTCAAGGTGGCGAGCGTTCTAGGGAGGTGGCAGGCGGCGCCGATCGTGGCATCGGTCCTTGGCGACTTCCTGGGGGGCTGGAGGCGTCAGTCGCAAAGTGCCCAGTGCTTTGGAGTCGGGCGTGACGGAGGGACGTCGATATGTCGAAATCGAAGGATCGGAACTCGGTTTTCTGGTAGAGCGGGTCCACCATGCGTATCGCATCCCGAGTGCCCTTCGTGTGCGCGGTTCCCATTCTATTGATCGCCGCCGGCGCCGTGACGGCGAGCTGCGGTTCCGGCACGCAGCCCGTGGTCAACAGCCCATCGATCCAGTCCCCTCCGGTCGCCGCCACATCGTGTCCGACCTCGCCGGCACGGCCCAACGCGAGGCGCGTGGTCGTCATGGTGTGGGACGGGCTCCGTCCGGACTCGGTGGACGACGTCAACACTCCGAATCTGGCCGCACTCGGCCGAAACGGGGTCTCATTCAAAGACAATCACGCGACGTATCCGACGTTCACGATGATGAATGGAGCGAGCTTTGCGACCGGCGGGTTTCCGGGAACGACCGGGTTCTACGGCAACACGCTGTGGGCTCCCGGTGCGACCGGAAAGGACGCGAACAACGCCTCGCCGGACTTCAATCAGCCGATGTTCACGGAGGATTTCAACGTCCTTCAGGATCTCGACAAGTACTACAATCACCAGCTTCTCCACGTGAACACACTGTTCCAGGAGGCCCAGGCCAAGGGCCTCAAGACCGCCTCCATCGGCAAGGGCGGGCCCGCATTCTTGCAGGACTACAAGAAAGGTGGGGTGATTCTCGACGAAAAGATGGCGTATCCGCTAAGTTTGGTCGAGGAGATCCGTGCCGCGAATCTGGATGTCCCGGTGCGCACCAACGTGGCCTATGGCGCCAATCAGGTCGACCAGCAGGATCCCGTCCGCGTTCCCGCGCGAGATGGTGGGACCGATGAGGTCAAGCGTGACGGCGTCGCGCCCGCGTCCAAGCGAGGAGCCGGGGGCGAAGCGTCGAAGCGCGATGGTGGCGTCGACGCGTCACTTCCCGCGATCCCGAACGCCCCCGATCCTACGTTGCAGCTGGTGGGCAACCAGGTGCCGAAGGCCTTATTCACCGACAAGAGCACGTCCGATCCGACGGCTGATGACAAGGCGGCGGACACCAGGATGGGCTCGCAGTACGGCCGCCAGGACTCGTACATGATGCAGGTGTATCTCAAGGTCGTCCTCCCCCGCCACAAGCCTGATCTCAGTGTCATATGGTTTCGCAATCCTGACTCCGAGGAGCACAATTACGGGCCCGGCTCGGCCGACTACAAGAATGCTCTCAAGTCCCAAGATGCGCTCCTCAAGGATCTCCTCGACGCCCTCGATGCCGAGAAAGGGGACTACCCCTACGATGTCCTCGTCGTGAGCGACCACGGGCACAGCACGGTCTCGGGCCCGCTCGCGATGTTTCCACTTCGCGCCGTCGTGAGGGACACCAAACCATCGCCCGCTCCCGGTGCCGGCACGGTCATCCCGGGTAACACCGTCGGCGACAAGACGGACCATGGGGTCTCGGTCTCAGGCGACGTTCGACTCGCGGACATGCTCACGACGGCCAGGATTCCTGTGAAGAGCAATGATTCGTCCCGGCCGGATTTCGTCCTCAAGGCGTACGACGGCTCCGGCTGCGCGACGGACTTCGTCATGTCGGGCATCAAGGCGGACGGGTCCAATCTGATCCCAGCGAAGGTCGGAGATCCGGCGACGTGCAACGGACAGAGGTACGTGACCCCCGCGTACGTCGTTCCTCCCGTGCTCGACAACGCGTCGGTCGTCATCGCCGCAAACGGCGGCAGCGACTACATATACGTTCCGAGCCACACCCCAGCGGTAGTCCGGAGTGTCGTGGCGTTCCTCCAGCAGCACGAACAGTTCGGAGCGGTCTTCGTCTCGTCGGCGTATGGCAAGATTCGTGGCACCCTCCAGCTCAAGGATATCAAGGTAGAAGATTCGTCCGGTCGCAATCCCGACATCGTCGTCAGCTATGCGTGGGACGACAAGGCGGTCGTGGAGGGCTTGCCTGGGATTACGTTCGAGAGCGCTCTCGGCAATCGCGGGATGCACGGGAGCTTTAGTCCGATGGATGTGCACAACACCCTGTTTGCCGTCGGGGCCGATTTCAAGAGAAGCTTTGAAGACACGATGCCGACGGGCAATGTCGATGTCGCGCCGACCATTGCCTGGCTCTTCGGCCTCGATCTCGCACACGCCGACGGCCGACCGCTGTTCGAAGCTTTCGCGGCCGACGCGGATCCGGTTCGAGGCCAGGCGACCTTGGGCTCCGGGACCAGCCAGGCGTCGGTCGTCACGTCCGACCAGACGGACCCGCTCGACATGACGTCAGCTTTGCTGATGCCGGACGGCCAGAAGAAGTACCGCGTCGAGTTGACGACGAAGACGGTCCGATTTGCGTGCGGTCTCGAACGCACGTATTTCGACAAGGCAGAAGGAGTTCGCCAGTAATCGGTCATCGGTGCGGCCAGGAGAGTCCGACGAGAACTCCCGCGAGCGGATAAGCCCAGTCACAGGGCCGCGAGCCGCGGCAGAACGAGCGACGTCATCAGATTCCGGAACGCGCTGTCCATGCCTGCCTGCGGCGCCCTCACATCGCGCACGACCTGGCTCCGGAACGCGACTAGGATGGGAGCATGGTTCGGGTGGAGGTCGCGACGGGCGACATCACGGTCGAAACGACCGACGCGATCGTCAATGCGGCGAATTCGTCGCTCCTGGGTGGCGGAGGCGTCGACGGAGCGATCCACAAGGCTGCCGGGCCCGCGCTGATGGAGGCCTGCAGGCGCCTTCGATCGCAGGTTCTGCCAGATGGACTGGCGACGGGTCAAGCCGTGGCCACTCCTGGGTATGCGTTGGCTGCGCGTTGGGTGATCCACACGGTCGGACCGATGTACTGGGCATCGGCCGCTCCCGAGCGGGAGCTTGCCGCTTGCCATATTTCATCGCTGGCCGTTGCCGACGAGCTCGGCGCGAACTCCGTGGCGTTTCCGGCGATCTCGGCCGGAGCATATGGCTACCCCCTCGTCGAGGCGGCGAGCATTGCGCTGCGAACGGTGAAACAGGCGGAGACACGAGTCGAATGGGTCCGATTCATTCTCTTCAATCCCGACGCGTACGCCGCATTCGCCCGCGCCGCCGAGGAGTTTGCAGGACGCTAGAATCTCCCCTCGATCGCCAAACCGCCGAGCGTAGGGACGATTGCCGCTCGAGGCGCAGTCGCCGGACCCACGTCCTTTGGATGACTCACTTTGCTATCGGGGCCACCGACGACTTCGACCGAATAAGGCAGTCCCGCGAAGAGCAGAATGGCGCCCGCGGCCTGCAGCGCGCCTGCGGTCACCAGGGCGGCCCGATAGGCGCTTTCCGGGGCGCACGCGTCGGCCGGGACCGTGACTCCTGCCGGATATACGGGCTGCGAGCAACTCGGACGGTTTGCAAGATCGATCCAGGGCCCGAGCACCGGTACGTACAGCGCCTGGTCGGCCGGCAGGGAGGAGCCCGCGGCGACATACGCACTCGGGAGGTACGCCAACCCCAACACGACCGCTCCACCCACGATGGCGACCGGCGATCCCGTGGTCTCGACCGTACCCCCGCCGGGGACCGCATCCCCCGCGTTCACGGTTCCGCGCATCTCGATCGTGTCGTTCGGCATCAGCCCAATCATCATGGCCGGTTCCGCCGGTGCGCCACGCACTTCGTCGGATGTCGCGGGGGACGTCGCCGTGCCGGGTGCAAAACGCACAATCACCGGCGGGGTGCTCGCCGAGCGAACGCTCGTGATCCGTCCCAGGCCGTCGGTCTCGATGACATCTCCGGGCTGGAGCTTGTGAACGAGGAGCGGCGCGTTGGGAAAGACAATGCGATCGGTCTCGAATCGAGCGTTCTCGGGCAGCGGCGTTCGAGTCCCGTCTCGAACGACGGCCGTCGCGTGGAAATGGCTTTCGCGCTGCAACTCACGGGCGGCCGGAAGGCTAAACGTACGCGTCACCGTCGCGCTGCGAACGCATCCAACGCACGCCCCGAGTAGAAGAAGATGCGCATGTCGCATGATTATCCCTCCGCCGTAAGCATACGCTTTGGCGCCAATCTTCCCGACAACATTGGTGATCCTATGGCCGACGCGAGGGAAACTGGTTGCGGGATCCGCCGCTTGCGCTCACGCGCTGAGGGTCCCGGCGGCTCGAGGAAGGCCTTTGCATCGGCGGCGCCGAGACGTAATATCGCGGGCGGAGCCGTCTCCGCCGGTCCGTTGCGAGCCGCCTGTCAGGGGAAGATCTCGCGTTCCTTGTACACCGCGTCCACTCGCTGCAGAGCGATGGCGTACGCCGCCGTCCGCAGATCGCAGTTGTGTGCGCGAGCCATGTCATTGACGTCGCGATATGCGCGTTTCATGGCCGCCTCGAGCCTCGCGTCGACTTCTTCCTCCGACCAACTCTCGGAGCGCTTATTCTGTACCCACTCGTAGTAGCTGACTGTGACCCCACCCGAGTTGGCGAGGACATCCGGCAGGACGTCGATCCCCTTGTCGAGAAGCACCCGCTCGCCTCGCGGATTGCACGGGCCGTTAGCTCCTTCGGCTACGAGTTTGACATCCAGCGCGTTCGCCTCGACCTCGCCCACCTGGTTCTCCAGGGCGCACGGCACGAACATGTCGGCCTTGGTCGCGAAGAACTCGTCGCGCGTAATGGGTTTGCCGCCGGGATAGCCGGCGATGCTGCCGTGAGCCGCAACGTATTCTTGCAACTTGTGTGCGTTGAATCCCTCGGGATTGTACATGTACCCGGTGTGATCGCCGACGGCGACGGTGGACACGCCCAGCCTCGCGAGGAGCACGGCAGTATTCGATCCGACATTTCCGAAGCCCTGTACGAGCAGCGTGGACCCTTCCAGATTCACGCCGCGGTCCTTGGCCCACTCCTGAACGCAATAGACGAGACCCTGGCCCGTCGCCTTGTTCCGACCGAGGGTTCCGCCGCTCGCCACCGGTTTGCCCGTCACAACGCCTTTGACCATCTGCTTGTGCGCCAGCCCGACCATATTCGAGTAGGTGTCCATCATCCACGCCATGGTCTGAGGCCCGGTGCCGACGTCCGGAGCCGGGATGTCGTACTCCGGGCCGATGTGTTCCCCTAGGGCGTGCGTAAAGCGTCTCGTGATGCGCTGGAGCTCGGCCTTCGAGACCGAGTTCGGATCGAACTTGATACCGCCCTTGGCGCCTCCGAACGGCAGACGGAACAGCGACGACTTGCACGTCATCATCGCTGCGAGCGCTTTGACATCGTCCAGCGATACCTGCGCGTGATAGCGCATGCCGCCCTTGAAGGGTCCGAGGAGGTTATTGTGCTGAACGCGGTATCCTTTGAACAGCCGAATTTCTCCGCTATCCATGCGTACCGGGAAGTTCACGATAAGCTCGTTCTTCGGCTGACTCACGATGGTCTGAACATACGGTTCGATGCCGGCGATGTTCGCACCGCGTGCGAGACAGTCCTGAACCGACTTGTAAAAGTCGTACTGTTTGGCCGTCGTCCCGCTCCTTTTGGAGGGCGGAAAGGTCGAGTTTCCGATCACCATGATGACACCACTTGTCTCCCGTCGTCGTTCGCCGCGCAAGCTCTCCGTCGTCTGCGCGCTACCGCCAGCCTGTCCAGCGCGCGTACAAGAACACGGCGACCGTCGACATGATGACGGAGTCCACGCGGTCCAGCATTCCGCCGTGTCCGGGCACTAAAGCGCCAGAGTCCTTGACGCCCGACGAACGCTTGATCAGGGATTCGCCGAGGTCGCCCGCCTGGCCGAGCACACCACCCGCGACGGCGAGCGGCAGGGCGTGCGCTATCGGGAGGACCCCGTGCAAGTACCCCATGCTCCCCGCGAGACCCCATGCGGCGCTTGCGATGAGGCCTCCCACGGCGCCTTCGACCGTCTTCTTCGGCGAGACAGCCTTGCAAAGCTTGCGTCGGCCGATGCTGCGCCCGACGAAGTAAGCGCCCGTGTCGCCGAACCATCCGAGGCCGAGCGCGAGGATCACGGCCCCCGGCCCCGCGGCACCCAATGCGCGCTGCATGACCGCGAGGAGCGTCAGCGGAACGCCCACGAACAGGGGTCCATATCCGAACGCGAAGATTCGGTACGCGGCCGTCTCAACGGATCCGAGGCGTGCCAGAGTCACGATGGGGGCGAGCAGCGGAACGCCAAGAAGCAGCGTCGTGACGAGGTTCACGTCATCGGGGCGCAGGTAGTAGGCGAGCGACACCCCGCCGGAAAGGAGGATTCCGACGGCACGTGCGACTCCGTCGAGAGGATGGGTCATCGCGAAGAATTCGTATGCGCCGATCAAGATGGACGGAAGAATCAGGCCGACGTAAAAGCACCACGGGGGCGCGAAGTAGACGAGCCCGAGGATGATGGGAACTGCGACCGCCGCCGTCGCCACCCGAACCGCGAGGTTGGCCGTGGCCATCTAGACGGCGAGGCGAGTGAGCGGTGCGGCCGTGGCCGATGGCGAGGGGCCCGGTGGCTCGGAAGTCGGCCCTGCGGCCTGCGAACCGACGGCCGCGCCCACGCGTCCGAATCGCCGCTCTCGATGTTGGAAGCTCGCGATCGCTTCGAACAGATCCTTCTCGGTGAACTCGGGCCACAAAACGTCGGCGAAATGTAGCTCCGCGTAGGCCAGGCCGTAGAGCAAGAAGTTCGAGATGCGGCGCTCCCCGCCCGTTCGGATGACGAGATCCGGATCCCCTACTGCGAGGCTTGGCATACGGGCTCCCAAGGTCTCCGCGGTGACGTCCGCGGCGTCCATGCGCCCGGCACGCACTTCCTCGGCTAACTCACGCGCAGCCATGGCGATCTCTTCGCGACCGCCATACGACAGTGCGAGCGTGAGTGTCATCGTGGCGTTGCCGCGGCTGTCGCGTCGCAGCGGGTCGAGGGCAGCCCGAACGAGCGAAGGCAGCCGGCCAAGATTTCCAACGGCGTTGAGGCGAATCCCATGGTCGAGAATTTCTTGGCGTTCGCTCAGCAGGAAGTCGCGGAGGAGCTGCATCAACGCCGCGACTTCGTCCTCCGGCCGCGCCCAGTTCTGCTCGCTGAAGGCGTACAGCGTCAGTGCCCGAATCCCGAGTCGGCGCGCGGCTCGCACCGTACGGCGGACGGCCGAGGCGCCCTCGCGATGCCCGCGGTCACGCGGCAGGCCACGGAGCTGCGCCCAGCGCCCGTTGCCATCCATGATGATGCCGATGTGTCCGGGCAGGTTTCGGGCTTCAACCCAGTTCATCTTCGCTTCGGCAGGTATCACGGCGTGCCGGGGCCGGCAATTGGCTGCTTGAGCAATGCGCCACGCGGCGGCAGCGTATCGTCGTCGGGCTGCCGAGAGTGAGAGGCCATGGTAGCCTGAATGCGGCTGAGAGGCTTTTGCAGAAGCAATGCGGTCTCGAGACGTAACCATCCCGCTCGGCCTTTGGATTTGTGCGGCCGTTTGCGCCCACTTTCTGTTCGGGACCGGGGGACTTGTGGTCGGCACGCTGCACGACGACTCGACGGAGTTGTGGAAATTGGCCCACGATGCGAGCCAACTTGCGGCGCAGGCCGAGGTGTCGTTCGACGTGTCCTTGGCCGAGAACAACGACACGGTTCCCCCGCGCGCGGAAATGATTCCGCCGAAGCCCCCACCCGCCGTGCAGCCGAAACCGCTGGAAGAGAAGCCTGTCCCGACCGCCGACCCAGTCCGGCGCCCCCCTCCGCCCCCCACGCCCCCGCAAGCCAGGGCGATCGCCCAGCTGCCGAAGCTTAAGGAGCCGGAAAAGCAGGTCGTACTGCCCCCCGAGCCGCTCAAGGACCGCCGCATCGCAGTTCTTCAACACGTGCGCCCCAACCAGGACGACAATCCCGAGGCCAAGTTCCTCGGCAATGAGGCCAATCACGTCGAGAAAGAGACCGTCGCGACCCAGACTTCCCACGACAGGGACGACGAGAATCCGACGCCGGGCGGGAATCATCCCGGTTCGGACGCTCGCCCCGGCGACAGCAGTCGGACGCGCATTGCTGACAGTGAGGATCGTCCAGGACAGAAGAACCGGGCCCCGGGCGAGCGGGTGCCAGAGCTCGAACTGGTGCGCGAGCCGAAAATCCCTCCGGCAGCCGCGACGCCAGCGGCTGGAGTCCGCGCGATCGACCGAAGTCCGGGAAGCCATGAGCGGCGCCAGGCCGCCGAGACCGTCGAGCCCAGTTCCGACCAGCCGCCGGCGTCGTCTCCCGACGTCGAGAACGCCGCGGGGGGGACGTGGAATTTCAATCCAACGCGACCGGTCGCCTCGGCCAACTCGCCGACAGACCCGGGGAGCGGTCCCGCGACGCCATCGCTCCCGGGTGGAAAGCTTTGGTCCCTTGCAGGTCTGGGCAAGAGCGCGGCTCCTGGCACCATCAACACCAACCTGAACCCCTCTCAGGTCGTGGCGGTTGTCGGTTCCGACGCGCTGCAACGGCTGCGCGACTCCGACGGGGAACGCCGCCGGAGCGAGCACCGAGGTTCGTGGATCGCGTCGAATTTCGAGCGCTGGCGGGGAGCGATCGAGAACTACGTTTCGAGCGTCAAACCCGGCAATCAGACCGCGCTCAACACCGCCCGGTCGCCGTTCGCGACGTACCTCACCATGATGCACGTTCGCATCCATCCGATATTCGCGGACTCCTTCCTCGGTTCACTCGACCAACTCCCCGCGACCCATCCGCTCAACGATCAGAAGCTCGTGACCCTGCTCGAGATCGTGCTCGGTCGGGACGGTCGGCTCGTCAAGATGGGGGTCGTCAAGACGAGCGGCGTGACGACCTTCGACATCGCGGCGCTCGATGCCGTGGATCGTGCACAGCCGTTCGGCCCCGCCCCGGGAGAAATTGTGTCGAGCGACGGGCGCGTCTACCTTCACTGGGAGTTTCACCGCGACGAGGTCTTTGCCTGTTCGACGGCGGGTGCGCAGCCATTCTTGCTTCCCGCGGCAACCCCGGAGGAGCCGGGTCCCGGTCCAGGCAGACCGACCGGGCCCTCCTTGCCGAATCGTGAGCACGGCGTGCCGCCTGCTGGTCCGAACGACACGAGACAGGGCAGCCTTCCGTGCGGTACACCTGTGGGGGCCACGCCCCGGGTGGAAGCTCGCCATCAGTCCGGGTCCTCGTGGCAAGCGGCAGTTCATACCGCGTAAAGCAGTGAACCGGGCTACTGTCGCTCGGACGCGAACATGACCACGGCCGAAGCGACTCGCCAGCAAACCCCATCGGAAGACGCCAGGGTGCCGAAGAAGCGGGCGCTCGAGCCTGCGTCGCCGATTGCATCGGGGGCGTGGTTGCTCCGAACGGCGTCCGTGGGTGTTGCTCTCGCGGGAGTGTTCGGACTGATCGTGGCGCCCGGTCTTCGAGGCAACGCCCGAGAGGCCACCGTCGTGTTTTGGGATTGGGCGGCCGGAACCGCTTCGTGCTTCGCGTTGATCGCGCTCGTCGCGCTCGCTTGCTGGGGTGTGCGAGCCCTTGTGGGGAGCCGATCGACGGGCATCGTGGTGCGCGTCGTGCTGGCGGCCGGGGTCGTGTCTGCCGTTCCGGTAGCCGTGGCCAGCCTCCATGGCCGCCTCCCTCAAGCGATTGTCGTGCTCGTCACGGGCGCGACGATCGCGGCAGCGGTGGCGGGCGCCCTCGCTGCGGCGCGAGCTCCCCACACGCGTGCGCTTGCGGGGGTCCTTTTGGCGCTGGCCTGTGCCGCTGTCTTTCGGGTGGCCGGCTGGGAGGTGGCGATGTGGGCGAGCGCCCGTGGCGATGTCGAGTGGTTCCGTTGGAGCCGCGTGCTGATGACGTCGGGTCTCTGTTTCGAAGCTCTGGGGCAGATCGTGGCGGTCGCTTGGCTCGGGACGCGCGGGCGGTCCATGGGGCAGGTTGGCTCGACGGCCGCGCTCTTCGCAGCGTTCGTGCTCACGTGGGGCGCCGCGAAGGGTATGCAGGCGGACTGTACGCTATGGCAGTCTGCTGCGCACACGGCCCTGGCGGGGGCGGCTGGGGTTCCCGCTCCGATTGGCGTCGACGGACTCGCGATTTTCGTGCTGCCTGTGTCGCTGTTTCTGGCGCTCGTGTATGCCGTGCAGCCTGGACCGGTCGTAGCAGTTGTCGCGGCGGGCGCGATGGCCCTCGTATCGCGCGGGGCATTCGATGCACCGATGCGCGCCCTCTGCGCGGTCGTAGCTGCGGAGTGGGCGGCGCTCGCTGCCGCCGACGACCGAGCCATGTGGCGTTCGATGACGGTACGCGGTTCGTGAGACGTTGCTTGTCGTCGGCCAGGTCGAGCCCTACGGGTAGGGCCCATTCACATTAGGTACCAGGAGCGTGGCAAACACAGAAGTTTTCGTCATTCGGCGGGAAGTCTCGAAGGCCATGGCCCGGGAATCCACCGAGCGAACGACGCGTGCAGTCGCCGACATCGTGTCGCTCACGAAGCCGCGCATCACCGCCCTCGTTCTCTTGACGGGGGCTGCGGGGGTTGGACTGTCTCCACGGACCGCAGGCCTCTCGACGCTCGCTCTGGCCATGGTGGGGACCGCGCTCATCGTCGGCGGCGCCAATGCGCTCAACATGTGGCTCGAACGGGACGTCGACTCGAGGATGGAGCGTACGCGGCATCGACCGCTGCCGTCAGGTCGAATGTCCCCGGACGTTGCACTGGCGTGGGGCATTGCGCTGGCCGTCGGCGCAATTCCGCTGCTTTTCGCAGTCAACGCAGTCACCGGGTGTTTCGGTTGCGCGGCGTTGGCTCTTTATGTGGGCCTGTACACTCCGCTCAAGCGTCGAACGGACATGGCGCTGCTCGTCGGGGCCGTGCCCGGCGCGATTCCCCCCATTCTCGGCTGGACCTCGGCAACGGGCACAATCGGGGTCGGAGGGGTTCTCCTGTTTGCGCTCCTCTTTTTCTGGCAGCTGCCACACTTCGCGGCCATTTCCATTGCTCGAGCGGATGAATACGCGGCTGCGAATCTGAAGGTGATGAGCACGGTGCGGGGCGAACGTACCACGCGATGGTTCGTGTTCGGCTGGAGTCTTCTGCTCGTGGGCACTTCGCTTCTCTTCGTTCCACTGGGCGTGGCCCGCGCGCGGTATGC
Source organism: Polyangiaceae bacterium (assembly GCA_049512415.1). Classification (GTDB taxonomy): domain Bacteria; phylum Myxococcota_A; class Polyangia; order Polyangiales; family Polyangiaceae; genus Palsa-1150. Next base: position 81,236 of record JBEKXD010000004.1, on the reverse strand, counting down.
CGTCGTCGCCGTCGTTCTCGCCGTGCCCTGCCTGGGCCTAGCGGTAGCGGGCCTCACTCGCTCCGCTCGATTCGATGGCCGGTGCTGGGCGAGTCGCGTGTTCGCTTTCTCGATATCTCACCTAACCCTTCTCATCGTCGCTTTGCTCTGCGACCACGCCCTGCCGTGAAAGGCCGGACCCTGTGGGTCGCAGCGATGGCGGCCGCTGTCGCGGCGGGGTCCGTGCTAGTGCTCCAAGCGAAGTTGGCGCGGTCTCGGTCCCAGCTCGAGGACTACGGTGCGCTCCCAGAGTTTCGGCTCGTGGACGCGCGCGCCAGGCCGTTCACAGTAGATTCGCTGCGTTCACACGTCACGATAGCCGACTTCATCTTCACGCGATGTACCGCGTCATGCCCAAGACTCACCGCGCGGATGGCCGAGATACAGAGCGACATCGAGAAGCTCCATAGCGACGTCCGGTTGGTGTCGTTCTCGGTCGATCCGGAGTATGACACGCCTGTCGTCTTGTCCGCCTATGCGGCGCACGCTCATGCGGACCCCGCCCGCTGGAGCTTCGTCACGGGGCCGGTCGATGACGTGTCCAGGACGGTGGTTCTCGGCTTCAAGGTTTCGGCCGCGAAAGTGGCTCGGAAGGCGGGCGACTACGATGTCACGCACGGCAACTGGTTGGTCCTCGTCGATCGCGAGTGCCACGTGCGCGGGTACTATTCGGCCGAACCTTCCGACAGCGCCCGACTCGTTGTGGACGACGCGGTCCGGCTGGAACGGCAGGTTCGATGACGCGCATTGAGGCGGGTGAGATCCTGGCCGCCGTGGACGCGGGGCTCAACGCGACGTGTGCAATTCTCCTCGTCGTCGGACGGTGGGCGATTGCGCGACGGAAGATGCGTACCCATCGGGCACTTATGCTCGGGGCCTTCGGCACGTCCTGCCTGTTTCTCGCATCGTACGTAGTGCGAATGGCGCTGACGGGGGCTCACCGCGATGCGCACCGCGGGTGGCTGCACCGAGCGTACCTTGCGCTCCTGGGCTCGCACTTGCTGCTGGCCATGGCGGTGGTTCCACTGGCCGTGGCGACGGTCGTGCTGGCGCTGCGCGGTCGCTTCGCACCCCACCGCAGGGCGGCCGGGTGGGCATTCCCGATTTGGCTCTACGTTTCGGTGACCGGCGTTCTCGTCTACGCCGTCCTCTACCACCTGCCGGCGTGATAGGAGACTCGACCTGGCGCGATCCCAGCAAGAGGCCCCCTCGGGCAATCCGTCGGGGGCGTGTGGCGTTGTGATGCAAACAGGCTCGTCTACGGCTAAGAGTTGCTTCGTGGCCAGCAAAGGTAGGCCGTACCGCACCGTGATCGTCGATGGGTTCGAAGTTCTCGTCGGCCGTGGAGCCGAGGAGAACGACGCGCTCACTTTCGACGTGGCCGAGCCGGCGGACACGTGGATGCACATCGCCGGCGGGACGCCGGGAAGCCACGTAGTCATACGGAATCCTGACAAATGCGACATACCGCGCAACGTCGTCGAGCAGGCCGCGTGCGCTGCCGCATGGTACTCGAAGGCACGTCAGGCGAAGACGGTAGAAGTGCACGTCTGCCGCGTCGCCGATGTGAGCAAGCCGCGTGGAGCGCCCGCCGGGCTCGTCGAGTTGGCTCGATTCAAGAGCGTTCGCGTCCGTCCCGCGCCTCCGAGGGATCCCAAACGAGAATAGGGAGTGTATAATGAATAAACGAGTGGAACAACTCCTTCGGAAGATCGGCGTCTATGCGCCGATGAAGTCATCGCTCCTCTACGAGGCCTATCTCCAGGTTCTTCGCCGAGACGTTCTTCAGGAGAGAACTCGAGAAATCGAATTCTATCGCTCAATTCTGCGCACTTCGGACGCCCAAGGAGCCATCTTCGACGTCGGGGCGAATTTGGGAGACAAGGCCGAAGTGTTCCGGCGCGTACAGAATCGTGTCGTCTGCTTCGAACCAGATCGGATGAATATCGAGTTCTTGAAACAAAGATTTCGGAAGCACAGCGCAGTGGTCGTCGTCGGAAAGGCGGTGAGCGACGCCGCGGGAACGCTCGAATTCAACGTGTTCCGAGACGGCGATTCGCTCAACACGGTCAGCGCCAAGTGGGTGGACGTGCTCGAGGGAGAGCAAGATCCGAGATTCGGTAAGGGCAGAAGGGTCGCCTCGCATTACCCGGTGGAGGCGGTGACGCTCGACGAGGGTTTGGACCATTATGGTCCGGCGCTCTACGTCAAGATCGACGTCGAAGGCCACGAGCTAAACGTCCTCAAAGGGCTGACCCGTCCGGTTCCGTTCCTGTCGTTCGAAGTCAACCTGCCCCACTTTCTCGCCGAAGCCCTCGAATGCGTCGCACACATTGTCTCGATCTTCCCGGCGGCTCTTTTCAATTACGACGTGCACTGCCAGTTCGAAATGCCGCAGTGGATGGGAGCGGCCTCGTTCAGCGCATGGCTGAAAGAGGCATCGATTCCGTACGCGGAGGTCTGGGCACGAATGCCCTGATTGCCGCGAGCCGATCACTTTGACGCTTCGACCGCCCTGCGAATGGATGCGATGCCCGCCGCGATGCGTTCCTCGTTCGCGGCGTAGCTGAACCTCACGTACCCCGGGGCGCCGAATGCGCCGCCGGGCACGGCCGCGACGTGCGCTTGATCGAGCATCCATAAGGCGACGTTCTCGTCGGAGGCGATCGCCTTGCCGTTCCAATTCAATCCATAGAGCCCGCGGCAGTCTGCGAACGCGTAGAACGCGCCTTCCGGCGTGCGACACCGAACTCCCGGAATGGACGCTAGCCCCGAGACCATCGCATCGCGACGTTTCTGGAACGATGCGCGAGTTGCCGTGAAGTCTCCCGGCGGGCACTTTAGCGCAGCGATGGCCGCGTGCTGGGCGACCGCTGTGGCGTTTGACGTGCTCTGACCCTGAACGAGGTCGAGCGCCTTGATGAGCGGACTGGGACCCACGGCCCATCCAATACGCCAGCCAGTCATGGCGAAGGTCTTCGAGACGCCGTCCACGACGACGAGGCGGTCCGCCAGGTCGGGCGCGATCTTGCCGACCGAGACGTAAGGAAGTCCGTCGTATATGAGTTCGCCATAGATCTCGTCGACGATGAGCCAACAATCGTGTCGTCGGACCACGTCGACGAGGCTCGCAAGCTCGTGCTCTGCGTACGTTGTACCGGACGGATTGGACGGTGTGCAAAGGATGATCGCTTTCGTGCGAGGCGTAATGGCCTTTTCCAACGCCCGCGGCGACAATTTCCACCCCGCGCTCTCGTCGGTATCCACGAGAACGGGCGTCCCTCCCATCATGCGGACCTGCTCCGGGTAGCTGACCCAGAACGGCTTGGGAATGACGACTTCGTCGCCGGGCTCGACGAGAGCGATCGCGAGATTGAAGAGCGCGTGCTTTGCGCCGACGCTCACGCAGACATTCTCGGGCTTCGGACGCCAACCGCGACTCCGCTCGGTCGCATCGCAAACGGCAGCGCGAAGCGCGGGAATGCCCGCGACGGGCGTGTATTTCGAGCAACCCTTGTCGATGGCCAATTTGGCGGCGTCGAGCACCGACTGAGGCGGTTCGAAGTCCGGCTCACCGACGCCGAAGGCGAAGACATCGACTCCGCGGGACTTGAGTTCCAGTGCGCGCGCATTCATCTCCAGGGTGAGGCTCGGCGCGACGGCATTCAAGCGTGACGCGAGGATAAGTGCCATGACCCAGTTCATGTACTACGCGGGAGAGACGGCGTCGCCGGATTTGGCGTCGCGGCGATCAGGCGGCTCGACGCGACGAGGGGTTCTCCACCACGAGCAGATGCGATCGCCAGGTGGCAAGCAGGCTGAACGTCGGAGCTCGGTTCGGCCCGCGCATTGCGCACGACCATGAGCCGCACCGCAAGGAGGAGGTGCCCCTCGCGCGCACCCTCCGGTCGCGCCGTTCCAACTACTCTGCGAGGCGTCCCTCGCACGCGCGTGTCAGCGCCTCTCCGTCAGGTCTCGGAAGGAGCCCTGCCGGCGCGATCGTGCTCGGGCACGCTGGCCACGCTCATTGCTACCACGCTCATTGCTACGTCGTTGAATGTTCCACGCGCTTCTAGCACCGGAAAGTAACCGAAGGTCTTTGCGGTGACGCGCAACATCTGTGGAGCTTACGGCCCACTCGAAATGGAGCGGGGGATGACCCGAGATGACGTATTTATCGTGTTCTCTGCTGCGGATGGTGGGCGGCCGATCGTCCACGTCGTAGCGACCCTGGTAGCGCTCAAAGATTTCGCGTGGGATGACGAGGTCAGGTCATTCCGACCTCGGGACATACGAATCGACCTTCGGCACAGGGCCTTCGCTTGCTCGCTCTTGGATCGAGGCCTCGTCGCCCCCTGCAGAATCCGACAGATTCAGATCGGGCAACCTGGGTACCTGGACGATAGCGCCGAGCGTCGCTCGACTCTTGTCGGAGGCTCCGGGCATCTCGGCACGGGGGAAGGCCCCCTGGTCACGTTGCCGTGCGTATCTCGTTAGTCCCACCTCGTCCATCCGACTGGTGAAAAATTCGAGGCGCAACGCCAGGACGCAATGACGCCGGCTATCCGCGCTTTACAGACGTCTCCGGGGCCTCGCTCCGCGCCACCAGCTCCTTGACCTCTGCCGCTGGCAGCGCCTTGGCTTCGACGGGCTTGTCCTTGTCGGAGCCAATGTCCTCGGCTTCCTTTAGCCCCTGCTTGAAGTTCTTGATGCCCTGGCCGAGGCCTTTGCCGATGTCCGCGATACGGCCGGCGCCGAACAGCAGGATTGCCACGACCGCGATGACCAATATTTCGGGAAACCCGATGTTACCCATCTCGTCGCCCTCGGCGGAAAAGGCCACGACGGCCCCAAACGCTGGATTTGCTCCTAGCAGTCGGCCAGCAGCGGCGCAAGGCGTCGGCCGCAAGCACCGCGGCTCCCTCTGCGAGGCATGCGGCGATCGGTACAGTTGCGTAGGCGACGGCGTGGGCATCGCTCCGCTCGAGGTTGCGCAGGGTCCAGAGCGCTACGAGTGGGCCAAGCGCTCCGAGCGCGATGGCGCCACCACGGGAGCGTACGAGGAATCGCAGGGCTGCATACCCGGCCAGCGAGGCGCTGGCCCACGCGGTGAGCGCGAGTCCAGCAGCCCGCCAGACGGGCGGCCAGTTCGATGCGTGCGACCACGGTGTCATGCCGTGGACGGTCACGTGGGAGACCCGAACAGCGACTTGGGGCTGGCGACCAAGAATCAGGTGTGCTTCCTCGAGCTCAAGCGCTCGGAAGTCGCCGCCGACGCGCGCTCTGCGGGCGACGACGAATGCGCCGCTGGCCACGGCGCCCGGAACCGGACCGGCAATGGCCGGTGCGCGGTCGGGGGCGCAAAGCCAGGCCAGGTCGGTGAAGGGAATCGCATAGACTCTCCCCGAGGCGCCCGTGGTCGTCCAACGTTCGCACGCGAGTCCCGCCTCGGCAATGAGGTCAGTGGCGACGCGCCCAGGGGCGGTTGCGTCCGCACCGCAAAGAAAGGAGCACGCAGAAAGTGTCGCCGCGAGCATCACTGCACTGCGCCCGAATCGCGTGACCGTCGACCATGGACTCCGGCCGAGCGACTGGACAACCACCGCCTCTCCCCGTTCGACCGCTCCCAAACAGGCGAGGGCCCATCCGACTGGCCAGCCGACCAGGAGCGACGCTTCGAGCGCGGAGCTGATCAGGGCCCTCGCGAACGGGATGGCTGCAGCAGCCGGAACAGCGGGGTCGAGGAGCCAGGGGAGCAAGCGGACGGCACCCCCGACCGTGCTGAAGATAGCTATTGTGGACGAAGCCAATATCGCGACGTGGTGTGCCGCCGGTTCCAACGGGTCACCGCGAGCGGCGTGAGTGTGCGGGGCCAAGGGTCGCCCGGTCTCCGGCTATGCGAGAAGCTCCTCACTGGTTCGCGACGCGCCCTCGACGGGCAACACCGCGTGCGACAGGCACAAGATGAGGAGCACGACGACGCGGTAAACGGACCCGATATCCTCCCGCGGGTCGCGTGCGTCGAGGGCCGACCGAAGACTCGGAGACAGCGCGGAGTCCACGTGGCGGTGGACGAACGCCAAGATGGCCGGCTGTTCCCCCGACACGACGTCGTCGAGGTCGAGGGGCTGGCCTCCATGCGTCGCCCGGAGTTCCTCTTCGAGATCGATGGCGGCATCGGTCGCTTCGATCGCGTCCCCCGACACTTCGCGCATCCGCTTCTGTCCGAACGTGTGGTCGAACGCCAGCCAGATGGCAATGGACAGGAAGTACCCGAGCGCCAGGGCCGTATCGTCCAGCGACTGCGAAAGGACATCGCTCACGGCTTGCGCCAGATGGGGCTGCGTCGACTCGAATCGAGCGAACGCAGCATCGATCTGGTCGCGCGCCCGCGGCGCGTCGGATGCGAGCTGGCATTCCGCGCGCTCGATGCCCTGTGCGGTGACAACCGCATATCCGGGGACCGGGCGGATCGCAGCACCTTTCAACCACATGACTCGAATGCTAGGGGGCTCGTGAGCGTTTGCCCAGGACAAAGCCGATCCAGACTGTGCGGCCAGAAACTCAGCGTCCGGCGGTTCCCTCGAGGCGGAGCAGCCAGTACGTCGTCCACCCGATCGCCGCCAGCAGGACGCAATCCATGAACAGCAATCCGGTTCCGAGTACGCTGGACGCGATCGGCTGAGTTCCGAAGTCTCCGTGGTACTGAGCGTACGTGCCGCTTATCGACAGCCGCCGCGACGCCGTGCCGAGAACCACCAGGGTCACGGCGATAGGGGCTAGCACCAAGGCCGCGACGGCGTCGAAGCGCCTCCGCCGGACGGGGCGCGCGGCCGCCGAGAAGCCCCCGACGACCGCTGCCGTGGCAAGCAGGACGAGTCCGAGGTCGATGGCGCTAGGAACGCGCTGCCATGAAACGAGGTAGAGATACGACCAGTCGCCGTGAAACGCCAGGAAATAGCCTGAGATGGGCAGCCACGCGCATGCGGCAAAGAAAGCCACGATCACGAACGGCCTAGACATCATCAGGGGGCCCTGGTCACGCGCGACGCTTGGAGCCGCAACCCAGGCGAGGAAGGCTCCCAGCGCGAAGCCCAAGAACGGAGCGACGACAATGGGCATGCGGGTGGGTCGCGGAGGCGTCGACGGGTCTAAGACGCTCGAAGAGTACCGAGCGGACGAGCGACTGTCGACGGGTCCACACTCTTAGTGCTAGCGTCCTAGCTTCGCCGATGGATCGTGTCCGCCTGCGCGAGCTGCTGGAGAGCGTGCGTCAAGGAGGGGTGGGAATCGAGGACGCATTGGCATCACTCAAGGACTTGCCGTACGCCGAGCTCGGGTACGCCACCGTGGACCACCACCGCGCACTCCGACAAGGCGTTCCAGAGGTTGTGTTCGGCGAAGGCAAGTCGGGGTTGCAGGTGATCGGGATCGCGCGCGAGCTCGCGCGAACCGGGCAAAACGTTCTCATCACCCGACTTGACGAGGACAAAGCACGCGGCGTGCTAGATGCGGTTGCAGGTCTCGCGTACTCGCCGATCTCGCGCGTAGCGACGCTCGAACAGAGCCCGATTGAGCCTCTGGGAACCCGACCGGTCGTGCTCGTCAGCGCGGGGACGGGGGATTCGCCGGTCGTCGAGGAGTGCGCGGACACCCTGCGGATGCTCGGCGTGGCCGTCGAGCGCATCTGCGACGTCGGCGTGGCCGGGTTGCACCGAGTGCTTGCCAAGCGCGATGTGTTCTCGAGCGCCGGGGTCGTGGTCGTCGTCGCCGGGATGGAAGGCGCCTTGCCTAGCGTCGTCGGAGGTCTCGTCGCGGGGCCCGTCATCGCCGTTCCCACGTCGGTTGGATATGGCGCGAGCCTCGGGGGTCTAGCCGCCCTGGCGGGGATGCTCTCGAGCTGCGCCTCGGGGGTCGTTGTGTGCAACATTGACAACGGTTTTGGGGCCGCCTTCGCCGCCGCTCGGATTCTGCGGGCGCGGGATCGGTACTGACACTCATGGGACACGATCCTTCGCACGGGGACCATCGCGGGCACGGTCACGACGACGGGCACGGTCACGACTCCAACCACGACCACGACTCCAACCACGACCCCGAAGACCGCGGGGGAGGCCACGAACACCGCCACGATCGCGATACCGAGCTCCCGAGCGGGGCGGGCCGAGATGGCGCTCTGCTTTTCCTGGACGCTCCAAGCGGTTTGGCGGGCGACATGATCGTCTCGGCCTTGGTCGACCTTGGAGTGCCGCGCGATGCCGTCGTCCGCGCCATCGACCTGGTCGGAATGACGGGCTACGGACTGTCGTTCGGACGGAGGTACAGCAGCGGAATCGCAGCCACGACGTTTTCGGTCGATGTCCACGGTTCGCAGCCGCAGCGGACGTACTCCCAGATCCTCCTGCTTCTCGAGCGCTCCTCCCTCGAGCCGGGTACGAAGGAGCGGGCGCAGCGAACGTTCGCGCGTCTGGCGGCCGCGGAGGCTCGGGTCCACGGCATCGCCGTCGATGATGTCCACTTTCACGAAGTAGGAGCCGTCGACGCGATCGCAGACGTCGTCGGCAGCGCTGCGGCCCTCGAGTATCTCGGCGCGACGCTCGTTGTGTCCCCGCTTCCGTTGGGACGCGGATTCGTGAAAGCCGCCCACGGCGTTCTGCCTCTGCCGGCGCCTGCCGCCGTCGAGTGTCTGGTCGGGCTCGCGACGTACGATGCGGGGATCGACGAGGAGCTCGTAACGCCGACCGGTGCGGCCATCGTCGGAGCGCACGCGCTCGGATCCCACAGGTGGCCAGCCATGATTCCTTCGCGCGTGGGCTGGGGCGCAGGTTCTCGAGAGCTCCCCGATCGGCCGAACGTGCTTCGCGCAGTGCTCGGAACACCTCTCGAGGATTCGACGTCGACTCTTCGTGGAGCCACGCACGCCGTGCTCGACGCCAACGTGGACGACATGACCGGGGAGCTTGCCGCCTACTGGATCGAGACGGCGTTTGCCAACGGCGCGCTCGACGCGTGGGCGACTCCGATCACAATGAAGAAGGGGCGGCCGGCTCTCACGTTGTCGGCGCTCGTCCGCCTCGAACGCGCGCAAATGCTGGCGGCGGCGATGCTCCGCGAGACCACGAGTGTCGGAATTCGCGTTCGCGAGGTCACGCGCGTCGTGAGACCCAGGTCCACGGTCCTTGTGGAAACGCAGTACGGGGCCATTCCGATCAAGGTCTCTGCTGGTCCCTTTGGGCCGCCGCAGGCCAAGCCGGAATTCGATGTCTGCGCCGAAGCGGCGCGCGAGCACGACGTCCCAGTCCGGGAGGTTCTTCGCATCGCCATGGCGGCGTGGGCCCAGCGCGAAAGACCATAATCCTCCCCGCAGGTCATGCGGCGCGCATCCGATCTTCGAAGGCGGCGAGGGCGGCCTTCGCGCCCTCGCCCATGGCAATGACGATTTGCTTGAAGGGAACGGTGGTCACGTCGCCAGCGGCATAGATGCCGCGTGCATTGGTCCTGCACCTTTCGTCGATGATGATTTCTCCCGTCCGGTTGACGGCCACGACGTCTTTGGCCAGGGCGCTGTTGGGGACGAGGCCTATCTGAACGAATACCCCGTCGACCGCGATCTCGTGAACCCGTTCCGTCGGACGGTCCTGGTAGCGCAGCTCCGTCACGGCGTGTCCGTTGCCCACCACCTCGGTCGTTCGCGCGTGCGTGATGATCTCCGCGTTCGAAAGCGTACGTAGGTTGCGCACGAGGACCTCGTCGGCCTTGAGCTGGTCTGCGTACTCCACGAGAGTCACGTGGGCGCATATCCCCGCCAGATCGATCGCGGCCTCGACGCCGGAGTTGCCTCCACCGATGACGGCAACCCGCTTGCCCTTGAAGAATGGGCCTTCGCAGTGCGGGCAGAAGGCGACGCCGCGTCCCAGGTACTCCCTTTCTCCCGGGATTCCGAGCTCGCGCCACTTGGCGCCCGTCGCGACAATCACCGCCGCCGCCTCCAGGACTTCGCCACCTTGCAGGACCAGCGCCTTGCGCTTGCCGAGGTCGCGAATGGCCTCGACCTTTCGGTTCTCGAGCAGGTCCACGGAATAGGCGCGCAGATGCTTCTCGAGGTCGGCGGACAGACGTCGGCCTTCCGTGTACGGCACCGAGATCAGATTCTCGATTCCGACGGTCTCTTGCACTTGGCCACCCAGGCGCTGGGCGACGAGGGCGGTCCTCAGACCCTTTCGGGCGCTGTAGATGGCTGCGGAGGCTCCGGCGGGCCCGCCTCCCACGACCACCACGTCGTAGACCTGAGCGGGTTGTTCGGGGACGTCTCCGGCGGGGAGCCTTCCGAAGCGGCCTTCGAGGTTTTCGAGCAGCTCACCGAAGTTGGCGCGGCCCACGTGGAGGATGGCGTCGCCGCTGACCACAGCGGGGACGCCCTGGATCCCGAGGGATCGAATGTCCGATTCGGCCAGCTCGCCGTCAATCATCTCGTGCCGAAAGTCGGGGTGAATGAGCGCCATTTGATTGAGCGCCTGCACGACGTCGGGGCAGTTCGTGCAGCTGAGGGACACGTACGTGCGCAGACGTACGGGCCCGGACAGCGCCTTCACGCGCCGCTGGATGCCAGCGTCCGGGAGCTTTCCCTTGCCGTCGGCGTTCAAGATGGCGACGACCAGCGACGTGAATTCGTGCCCTCCGGGCACGCCACGGAAACGAACGCCAGTGGGCGCGCCCTCACGCAGTAGGTCGAACTGAACGCCGCTCACCGTCTCGGAGCACTCCGCCAGCGTGATCTTGGAACTGCACGACGTAACGTCCTGCAGCAGCTCGCGCAGTTCCGTCTGCTTTGCGTGAGCGCTCGAGAAGAGCGACAGCGTCAAACGGGACGACAAGCCGGCGAAGTGAGACTGCAACTGGTCCTTGATGCCTTGATCGAGCACGGAGCCTCCCACGAAAACGAAAACGCCGATCCGATAATGGACCATTATCGGATCGGCGAAACGGATCGACTAAATTTTGCCTACCAGGTCCAACCCGGGCTTCAGCGTCGCGGCGCCGGGCGTCCACTTCGCCGGGCACACCTCGCCATCGTGGGTGGCGACGAACTGCGCCGCCTGGATCTTACGCACGAGCTCCTCGGCGTTACGCCCAATGCCATTGTCGTGGATCTCGGCGATCTTGATCTTTCCCTCGGGATTTACGACGAAACTCCCTCGATACGCCAGGCCTTCCTCGTCGATGTACACGCCGAAGGCTCGGCTAAGAGCCCCTGTCGGGTCGGCCAGCATGGGAAACTTGATCTTCTTGATGGTGTCCGAGGCGTCGTGCCAAGCCTTGTGCACGAAGTGCGTGTCCGTACTGACAGAGTAAACCTCGACTCCCATGCCCTTGAGCTTGTCGTACTTGTCGGCCATGTCTCCGAGCTCGGTGGGGCACACGAACGTGAAGTCGGCCGGGTAGAAGAAGAAGACCGCCCATTTGCCCTTGAGGTCAGTGCTGCTGACCGTCTTGAACTTACCGTCGTGGAATGCCTGAACCTTGAATTCCGGAATGTGTGAATTGATGATACTGGCCATGACTTCCTCCTTGTCCCGTGGATGTTTCGTTTGATGAACCGACTCTATGCGCGAACTCGCCCGCGGAGAAGTCACTTCTCTCTATCTCACGGATAGGCGGAGCCAATCACTGCAACGACGTCATGCTCGCTTGTGTCGGGCCATGGCCTGGTAGGCGGTGCGAAGAGTCTGGCCGACGCGGGACAGGGCGACCTCGAGCGCCGACTGTGGGCGCCAACAGAGGGCCAGCGTCCGGCTAGGGACCTTCGGGGTGAACGGTCGCACGCGCAGGGCGTGCAACCGGTTCTCCACGGGCAAAGCGAGGCTCGGCAGAAGTGTCACGCCAATTCCCCCGGCAGCCATTTGAACGAGCGTTGCGAGACTCGTGGCGCGGTAGCCCGCCTCGTCTGCGCCAGAGCGCGCGCAGAACGAGAGAACCTGTTTGCGGAAGCAGTGTCCATCGTCGAGGAGCAGCACCGCCTCTGCGTCGAGTTCCTGGGGTTTGAGGGGCCGGTCGGACGCTGCCAGAGGATGCGAGGGGGAGGCTGCGAAGACGAAGGGATCGCTGCCCAGAACCACCTGGCTCAGTTTTCCAATTTCGGCCTCGAGGGCGAGGATCGCGCCGTCGAGCTCGCCGCGAGCCATCCGATCGACCAAGACCTGGGTTTTGTCCTCGCTCCAAAGCACCGTGAGTTTCGGATAGCGTTCGCGCAAGATGGGAGCGATCTCTGGGAGCAGGTAGGGCGCAACCGTCGGAATCACGCCCAGGCGCAGTCGTCCGGCAAATGGATCGGCCAACCTCCTCGCGTCTTCCACCAGTTCGTCCGCCCCGACGCACAGGGCGCGCGCTCGCTCGACAAGGCCTTGGCCGGCCGACGTGATGGTGACGGAGCGTGGATTGCGCTCGAAGAGTCGAATTCCCAGGATGTCTTCCGCCTGAGCCACTTGGGCGGAGAGCGAAGGCTGCGACACGTGGCAATCCTGGGCCGCCTTGCGAAAGCTTTTCCGATTGGCCACCGCCACGACGTACTGCAACTGGCGCAGGGTCACGGGATGCGGAGCAAACAGCATGGAGAGCGACGGTATCACCATTGAAGGGCGCCGCTGATGACCATCCCCATCGCGGGAGCCGCGCCGCCGAGCCGCGCCCAACTGACGGTTTCAGGGTATGAGTCATTTCCAGCCAAGGTTCGATGGGTCCACATGAAAGAGTTGCCAGGCGCCCATGCGGTGCGCCCTTGCGGCGTGGGTCGCGATTGGGGTGTCGGCGCAGGCGGCGCGAGCCCAAGTGGAGCCGATCGCGCTGACGTACGATGCCCCGCCGGGCTGCCGAACCGCGGACGAATTTCATGTCTTTGTGGTGAGTACGACGGTGGCCCTCGGGGGTGCCGAAGTCGTTCGGGTGCACGTGAACCCGTCCAACGACCGCCGCGCGACCGGGACGCCTTCGACGAGCTCGGCACCCCCGATGAAATTCCTCGCGTGCCCCCAGCGACCTGCTGCGGATGCCGCCCGTGGGCCGTCCCCCCGACGAGCTCACGCGTCCGGCGGTGGGCCGACGGATGTCCATCTCGCCCAACTGAGCTCCCGTCGGAGTCGGATGAATTAGGTCGGTCTGGGGGGACTTGAGGGGGCAGTAGGAGCGACCAGACCAATCCGGAGCGCAAAGGTCATCCACGCACCTCTCGCGAAGCCAGCTCGCCTTTGTGCTGTCACCTTCGTTATGCTCTGCGTGCGCGGCGTCTCTTGACGCGAGGCAGCCGCCACAGAATTCAGCGAGGGCAACAGTCATGAGCGCATGCCCGCAGTGCGGTACCCCGGCGAGACCAACCGACAAGTTTTGCAACGTCTGTGGCACACCCGTCGTGCACGGCGCCCCCGCGGGCCAGGCTGCGCCCCCTCCGTTTGCTGCGCCGCCGCCCTACGGCGCTTCTCCGGCGGCCCCCGGGCCCCCCGGCCCGCGCTGTCAACTGGGGCACGAGATCGCGCCGGGCGCCAGCTACTGCGCGCAGGGGCATCCCATTGCGCTCGACCAGATGCAGTTCGCGGCCGACGCCTACCGCGGGGGCTATGGCGGTGGCGCAGCGCCGCCGTTCGCGCCGCAGGGTACTCCGTACGGAGCTCCCGGGGCTGCGCCGCCGCAGGCCCAGCCCTTCGGAGTGCCGCCGCCTGCCCAAGGGCCGTTTGGCGCTCAGGTTTCCCCCACGGCGCCGCCGCCGCCATACGCTCCGGGGCCGCAGGCCTATGGCCCGCCGCCCAATCAGGGTTTTGGCGCGCCTTTGCCGCGCGCTGGGCAGTATGGCTCTGCGGAGGCGCCCGCGGACCTGCCCGCGCGAATCTTGCGTGGCTTTCTCGTCGCCTACGCGTCGAATCCGTCCGGGGACTTCTGGCCGCTCGTGGGCGGTCGGCTCACGGTCGGACGGGCGGGCGCTAGCGATGGGCTGGACATCCCGCTCCCCGACCCGACGATCTCCTCGCGCCACGCCGTCCTGGTGGTCGACGGTCCGACGGGCACGATCACGGTAGAGGATACGAGCTCGACCAATGGTACGTTCGTAAACGACGAGCACATCGGCTTCAACGGGCGACGCGACCTGCGCGATGGAGACCGCGTCCGCTTCGGTGGATTGACCACGACCGTGAAGGTGATCGGTCGCGTTTGATGGTTCTGACGACGCAAGGACGAGGACACGACGCGATGGCCCGACGAAGGTTCTTCCCCATTCTGTTCTTTTGCTTCGCCTCCGCGCTGCTTTCGGCTTGGGCTCGAGGCGCAAGCGCTTCTCCGGAAGCTCACATCCTGCGAATCGACCCGCGCGCCGGCATGCAGAACGGCAAGCCTGTCCTGACGTCGGTCATCGAGGTCGTTCAATTCAAGCGCCTCAGCGACGTCCTGCAACCGTGCGCCGGGGTCGCGGCGTCGGCAACACTCGGGTGCTGGAGTGAGCAGCTCGAGAAGCCGGGGGCGCTCTGGGATCCATTTCCATTTCCGGAGCAGAATGCGCATCTCTTCGTGAAGGTTACCGGCGAAGATCAGCTGACGAAGTTCGCGGACAAGACGCAGTGGGGGGCCGCCCAGAAGCAGAACACCCCCAACGTGGGGACCGCGTGGCTCGTGTCGATAGACGCCGCGAATTCGATGGGCTCCCGGTTCGGCGATGCGCGCGCCATCGCTCACGAGTTCATCGAGCAGATGCAACCGAACGACCTGATGGACGTGATGTTTTTCGACGACGTCCAGGTCGTGCGCGACACGGGATGGAAGACCTACAAGCAGCGCGCGGATCTCGGAAACGCCCTAAATGAGTTCAAGGCGACGTCTCCTTCGCACGGGACCAACCGGGCGCTCTTCGGCGAGATCAAGTCGATGACGCAGACGGCGTTCAAGGCCCTGGGCAACTCCGACCAGCCTGACGTGATACCGCTCCACCAGGCGATGGTGGTTCTCTCCAACGGCGCGGGTCGCGGCGATGCCGAGAGCGCCAGCCCCAGTGCAGACGTGTTTCACCAGTACCTAAACCAGGGGCGATTCCCCTCGGACAACACGTCGCTCCCGAAGACACCGCTTCCGGTCATTTCGATCTGGCTTCCGAACGCGGCCGGGCTCATGGAGAACATCTATCGGAACAATGAAGCGCAGTTCATGCAGGCGCTCGCCAATCCGGAGATCGGGGGCTTCTTCGACATCGTGCAGGAAGGGCTCGGCGCGCCGAAGTCCAAGACCATCGTCGGCCTCGTGCGGGCGCGGTTTAACGCCATGTGGCTCGTGCACTGGACGGTGAGCTGCATGAACACGAGCGTCGAGCAGACGTTCAATCTCGTCTTCGAGAACACTCACCCCAACATCGCGCCCGACGGCACGTTCAAGGATGTGCCGATTGGGATCGACCCGACCCAGTGGCCTCTCGACGTCGACATCGCGAAGACGACTCAGGAAGCGCAAGCCTCGCCGCTCTATCCGGGAGGACAGTTCACGGTCTACGGGGACTTCTGCTGGGCTGGGGACAAGCAGCGCGCCGAAGCCTATTTCATTCCAGCGGGGACGAAGCCCAATCCTCAGCAGACGAGCAGTCGCGACCCAGCCGTCGCTCAGAAGGCCATGCAGCAGCTTCAGGCGCAGCACATGCTGGGAACCTCGACTGCGGCCGGCGACGCCTACGTGACCTTCACGGTGCCTGACGACGACAAGGTTCTCGATGGGTCGGGCGACAACCTGGTCGCGCGCGTCGTCATCTACGACAACAAGGCTCACCGGGCTTCCTCGATCGACGAGAAGACCGTGCTCACGCTCAAGGCGACGAAGAAGCCACTGTCCTGGATCCTCGTAGGCGGCATCGTCGGGCTGGGCCTCGTCATCATCCTTCTCGTCTTGGTGCTCGTGCGCAGCGGGGGCGGAGGGCGGCGCCGCGGCGGAGGGATGACTCCACCGCAAGCGCCCTTGCCGCCTGGAGGATACGGAGCCCCGCCGGGCGGAGGCTATGGCGCACCTCCCCTGGGCGGCGGCGGGTACGGAATGCACCAACAGGCGGCGGATCCATTCGCGTCCACCGCAGCCGTGGGGATGGGACCGGGAGCGCCGCCGCCGCTGTCGCCCCCGCGCTCGGCTCACGACGACCCCGCCCTCGCCGGCGCGCTCGGATTGTCGCAGTTGAGATGCCCGGCGTGCGGAATGATGACGATGGCCAGCCCCGGTCGGCCATCGGTGTGCTTCTCCTGCGGACAGCCGCTGCCAGCGGATGCCTCGAAAGGAGGTGGGGGCGGTTTCGCCCCCGGGTTTCCCGGTCAGGGTGAACCAGTCGCTCCGGTCGTGGCGGCGCCCCCGACCCCAACAGGTGCAGTCCTCCGTAGCGCGCAGGCCCAGTTCTCAGTGCGCGAAGGCGCCGAGGTGCGCGTCGGCCGGGATCCGCTACAGTGCCCTATTTTCCTCGCAGAGCCGCGCGTGAGTGCGGTCCATGCCTCGCTGAAGTTCGAGGGGGGACAGCTGCTCGTGCGGGACGAAACGTCGAACAACGGGACGTGGATCTATGGGGGAAGGCTGTCTCCAGGAGCGTGGACGGGGGTCCCTCCGGGTGCGACGCTTCGTTTCGGCCCGGTCGAATTCGCGGTGCAGTTCGAGGCATGAGTCGCGGTCGCGAGCGTTGACGTGGAGGCCCCTCGTGATGCATCGACGCGATGTCCCGCCAGCGAAGTGGCGGTTCGTTCCGATCCCGGCCTAGACCCCGACAAGCGCGTCAACGAGGACGTGTGCGACCACCGCGAGACACGATTCGGCCGCCTGGTCGTCGTGTGTGACGGCATGGGCGGTCACGCAGACGGACGCGAGGCGGCGTCCCTTGCGCTGTCGACCGTCCTCGATGTGTTCTCGCAGGCGGCGCCCGAGATGGCGCCGAGCGAGGTCCTCCGCATGGCGATCGAGGACGCGAACGCGAACGTCCACGCGATGCCGCCGCGCGAGCTCGGGTTCGGTCGCCCCGGGTCGACGGTCGTGGCGGTACTCGTTCACGCGCGAGGTGCCGAAGTGGCGCACGTGGGTGACAGTCGCGCGTACCTCGTCCATCAAGGACAGATCGTGGCGCTCACGCGCGATCACTCCGTCGTTCAACAGATGGTCGACTTCGGTGCCCTGACACCGGAGCAAGCCGCTCACCACCCGGATGCCAATCGCATCACGCGAGCGCTGGGCATGAACCCGAGCGTCGAAGTGGAAGTCCGCTCCCAGCCCATGCCGTACGTGGCTGGGGACGCGTTCGTGCTCTGCTCCGACGGGCTGAGCGATCTCGTCGACGAGACGGAGATCCGCGACGTGGTCGGGCCCGAGCCTCCGTCTCAGGCGGTCGGTAGACTCGTCGACCTGGCGAATGCTCGCGGGGGTCATGACAACATCACGGTGGCGATATTGCGCGTGCGAGAGTCGATCCAGGCGATCGCCGGCGGGGTCGCTCCCACCGTCGTGCAAACGACCGTGTCGCACCCGGCGGGAGCGACGATCTCGGGAGTCCCCGAGGCGCTCCGGCCACGCTGGCCGGGGCCGGTCGGACCGTTTCAGCCGACGCTCGTCGCGTCGACAATTCCGCGGCCGCTCAAGGGAGCCTCCAAGGCTCGAAATCGGGCATTCGGCCCCGCCGCGGTCATGGGTCTGGTCCTGGCCGCAGTGGCTGCGATGCTGCTGGCTCTGGTGCTGATTGAGCACATCCGGGAGCGCGGAGGCGCGCACAACCCCACGGCGAGTTCCACGGAAGCGGTGGTCGCCACCGCGGCCGCATCGCAGGCGCCCGTCCCGCTCGCTCCGGTCAGCGTTGGCATGCCACCCCCGGTTCCGCCGTCAGAGACAATTCCTCCGCTCGAGCCGGTACCGGGGGATCGGCGAAAAGCACCACACCTCTAGGACAGCACGTTGTCCAGCAGAGCCATGCGGATGGGAATCCCGTTGTGCGCTTGCCGGAAGTACGCAGCTCTCGAATCGGCGTCCACCGCGGGGTCGATCTCGTCTACCCGCGGCAACGGGTGGAGCAAAATGGCCTTCTCGGAGAGTCTGGCCATGTTTTGCGGAGTGATCTTGTACACACCTTTGACGGCCAGGTACTCGCTGTCGGTCGCGAAGCGCTCTTTCTGAATCCGTGTTTGATAGACGACGTCCACTTTCGGCAGCACCGCGTTCAGGTCGGCCTCTTCATGCCACCTCACGCCATGATGGTCGAGATACGCCTTGATATCGTCTCTCATGGCGACGGCGGGGGGTGCCACGAACCAAATCGTGATGTTACGGAATTTTCCAAGCAGGTAGGACAGAGAGCGGACCGTCCGTCCGTTTGCCAAATCGCCGACCATGGCGATCTTCAGGCCGTCGACCGCGGCCAGCTCATTATGAATCGTGTAGATGTCGAGCAGCGCTTGCGTCGGGTGCTGTCCGGGTCCATCGCCGGCATTGATAATGGGAACTTGGCTCACCGAGGCGGCTCGCCGGGCGGCGCCCTCCTCAGCGTGTCGCAGCACGATCACGTCGGCATAACCCGACACGATCCGAATCGTATCCTCGAGGGTTTCGCCTTTGGCAGCGCTCGAGAATTCGCGGGCGTTGTCGGTGCCCATGGTGCGGCCGCCGAGCCGCAGCATGGCCGACTCGAAGGACAATCGGGTGCGCGTAGACGGCTCGTAGAAGAGCGCGGCCATGATGCGACCGCGAAGACGCGTGCGAATGCGCTCCGGATCGGAGCGAATCTCGTCGGCTCGCTTGAAGATGTCGTCCAAGAGCTCGCGCGTGAACTGTTGCGACTCGATGACGTGCCTGAGATGACCTCCAGTCATGACGGGTGCCTTTCGCGACTATCCACAATCGGACCGTTGCGCCTCGCGATGAGCGTGGCAAGCAGATGGGAGCATGGTCATCGTAGGGGCTGGCTTCTACCACACCGGAACGCCCTCGATGCCGTGACTATGGTGGGGCTTGCGTAGGTGTGTTCACACGCGCGAGCCCGGGCCCGTAGCGGTCCGCGCGCGACGAGCGGCCCGAGAAGGGGCAGCGCGTTGGCGTGCGGCGGTTGTCGCGCTTGTCCGGCCGCTGGCGCCGTCCCGAGCGGCGCACACGATAGGCGAGTGGAACACTCCGGGTGCGACGGTTCAATACGTGGAGTCTCCGGGCCAAACGAAGCGTGCCTGGTCAAGCTCGGCGTGAGACAATCGTAGTTCTCGACCCACTGTCGAACGGAGGGGGCGATGAGCGCCGGGATCGAATCTGCCGAGGGAGGGCCGTCTGACGCGCCCCGCGAAAAGGTGACCGATGCGGTCGACGAGCCCAAGCTCGGGCATACTACGATCGAGGTGGCGCTGCGGGAGACCGAGCGCAAGTACCGTGAACTGGCAGAGCACGCCGACAGCATCATCCTGCGCTGGACCCCCGACGGGCGGGTCGCGTGCCTGAACGAGTTCGGCCAGCGATTCTTCGGTTACACCGAGGCGGAGATCTGCGGCCGCCATGTCGTGGGCACGATCGTGCCCGAGACGGAGAACACGGGGCGGGACCTTCGCCCCTTGATGGACGAAATCTGCGCGAACCCATCGGCGTTCGAACGCAACGTCAACGAGAACGTGCGTCGGGATGGCGAGCGAGTCTGGGTCGCGTGGACCAACAGGGTGGTGCTTGATCCCGACGGTCGGGTCAAGGAGATCCTCAGTATCGGAACGGACATCACCACGCGAAAGCAGGCAGAGGATCGCGCGGTGCGCCTCAACCGCCTCTATGCGGTCGTCAGTCGCCTCAATCAAATGATCGCGCGGACGACGGACCGCGACACGCTGCTGCGCGAAACGTGCCGCATCGCTACCGAGTGCGGCGAATTTCGCATGGCGTGGGTCGGCCTGATCGACGAAGGCGCGGGTCGCGTGACCCCTGCGGCCTTTGCCGGCGACGAACAGGGGTATCTCTCGTGTTTGGGTATCGTGGTGCGGGACGAAGCCACGGGGCGCGGCCCGACGGGTACCGCAATCCGTGAGGGCCGGTGCGTCTTGTGCAAGGATGTCGCCACCGATCCGCGTATGGGTCCGTGGCGCGAGGCCGCGCTAGAGAGAGGCTTTCGCGCGGCGGCGGCAGTGCCCATCCGACAAGGCGATCGCGTGATCGGTGCGTTTACTACGTACGCGGGCGAGCGCCGGTTGTTCGACGAGGAAGAAGAAGGCCTTCTGCTCGAGATAGGGCGGGCCATCTCCTATGCGCTCGACGGCCTGGATCACGAAGCCCGACGGCGTCAGGCCGAAACCAAGCTGCAAGAGCTCAACCTCGAATTGGAGCAGCGCGTGGAGCAGCGCACGGCCGAACTGAACTCGATCAACGAGAGATTGCGCGCCAAGAACGACGAGCTCAAGGCGTTTGCCTATACCGTGTCGCACGACCTCAAGGCGCCGCTGCGCGGAATCGCGGGATATGCGAATGAGCTCGATCGCAAGCACCGCGGCGGCCTGAGCGAACGCGCGCATTTCTGCCTCACCCAGATTCTCGCGGCGGCCTCGCACTTGGACCAGCTCATCGAGGACCTGCTGCGCTACTCCCGCCTCGAAGCCGAAACGCCGTCGTTGACGGAGGTCCATCTCGGCAAGCTCGTGGAGACGATTCTGCAGGACCGCTTGCTGGTGCTTACCGAGCAGAAGGTCGAGGTGACGGTGGACCTCTCCTTTAGCACCATGCAGGTGTGGGAGCGGGGGTTAGCTCAAGTGTTGACAAACCTGATCGACAACGCCATCAAGTACAGCCGCAAGGCCATCCGGTCGCGAGTGCGCATCGCTGCCAATGCGCTCGAGGGCTCGTGGAGACTGTCCGTCAGCGACAACGGTATCGGCTTCGACCTCAAGTACCACGATCGCATCTTCGGACTTTTCAACAGGCTCGTGCGCATGGAGGAGTTCGAGGGGACCGGAGCGGGCCTGGCCATCGCGAAGAAGGTGTTGGACAAGATGGGCGGAAAAATATGGGCACAATCAGCGCCCGGCGCCGGCGCGACGTTTTACCTGGACGTACCCAAACCGAGCGGCACGTCGTAAGAGAAGACAGGGTCGTCGCATGGCAGCTGAACAAGAGAGCGGCGCGGGAACTTACGCTGGGCCGACGGTTCCGCGGGCGCGGTCCATCCTGGTCGTGGAAGACAATCCCATGGACTTGGACTTCATGCTCCAGGCGCTCGAGGAGCACCGCGTCCTAAATCCGGTGATCGTCTGCCGGGACGGCGAGGAGGCGCTCGAGTTCATCCGAGTGCACTCGAGCGCTGAGGACGAGAGTCTCCCGGTGCTGGTGCTGCTCGACCTTCGATTGCCGAAAGTGGACGGGACCGAAGTCCTGAGGGTTGCCAGGGCGCATCCGGTCTGGAGAATGGTCCCGTTCGTCGTCGTCACCACGTCACGGCAGGACGTGGACATCTCCCGGGCCTACGAATTGGGCGTCAATTCCTACATCGTCAAACCCGTGGACTTTGGCGCATTCGACGAGGTCGTAAAGCAGATCAAGTTTTACTGGCTTCTGACCAATGAGCCGCCGTTTCGGGAGCGCCGCGGGGGACGTTTATGACGGCCACGCTCCGAGTGCTCTACGCAGAGGACAATGCGCTCGACGCGGACCTGACGCGCGCCCATATTTCGGAATTCGCGCCGGACATCGAGGTCGAGATCGTCGACACGGGTCACGCGTGTCTCGAGCGATTGCACGGGGGCGATTGTGACGTGTTGCTCCTCGACCATCACCTGCCGGACATGGACGGCCTCGACGTCTTGAAGACGGCTATCCGCGCAGGAACGCCAGCGCCGATCGTGCTCGTGACAGGCGTGGGAGACGAGTCGTTGGTCGTCAAGGCCCTACGGCTAGGCGCCGCCAGCTACGTCCCCAAGCAGGGAAACTACGTCGAGACGCTGCCAAACCTGATACGGAGCGTGGTCCAGGAGCATCGTCTCGCGCGGAGCCGGGGGATGGTCGCCAGCGGGTCGAGGCGGATTCTCTACATCGAACACCACGAGATGGACATCGAGCTGACTTTGCGGCACTTCGCCGAGGTTGCGCCCGAGTTCGAGATCGAGGTCGTGCACACTTGCGCCGATGCCCTGAATCGCTTGACGCGGCCGCCGCCCCCCGACGTGACGCTCGTCGACTTGCGCATGCCGGATCAGTCGGGGTTGGACTTCGCGCGCGAGGCTCGGCGACGCGGTCTGCCCCTATTGCCATTCCTCATGGTGTCCGGCAGGGGCGACGAGGCGGCGGCCATCGCCAGTTTGAAGCTCGGGGCTGCCGAATACGTCGTCAAACGGGAAGGGTATCTGGACCAACTGCCGACGACGATCGACCGCGTGATCGCGTACCACCGGCTGGATCGATTGACCGAGCGATTGGGGGCCGAACTGGCCGAGCGCAAGGGAGCCGAGGAAGCGCTGCGCGAGAGCGAGGCGCGCTTCCGACAGGTGTTCGAGCGCTCCCCCATCGGCAAGGCGATGACCTCGCTCGACGGCAAGATCATCCGAGTGAACCAAGCCTTCGCCGATATGCTGGGCCGGTCTGTCGAGGAGATGCAACAGCTCCCCTTCGAAACCGTCACCCACGCCGACGACGTGGCCGAAGGCTGGTTCGCCAGTCGATGCCTCGTCGCCGGCGAGCGGCCTACCTACCCAATGGAGAAGCGATATTTCCACCGCGATGGCCATCTCGTCTATGCCGAGGTGAGCGCGGCTCTGTTCTGTGACTCCCGGGGGTCTCCGTTCTGCTTTCTGACCACGATCGTGGACATTACCGCGCGCAAGCGGATCGAAGCGGAGCGCGCCAAGCTGGAGGAGCAACTTGCCATATCGCAGCGGATGGAAGCCATCGGCAGCCTCGCGGGGGGCATCGCGCACGACTTCAACAATCTACTTTCCGTGATTCTGGGTTACACGGAATTTGCGATGGAGGGGACCTCGGCGGGCGACCCTCGCCGAGAGGCGCTCCTGGAAGTGAAGAAGGCGGGCGAGCGCGCGGCGGCGTTGACCCGGCAGCTGCTGGCTTTCGGTCGCAAACAGATGCTCCAACCCGTGCTTCTCGACCTCAATCAAATCGCCGCAGGGCTCGAGAAGATGCTGCGGCGAATTCTGGGCGAGGACATCGAATACATTCAGGTCCTTGCCCCCGACGCAGGCGTAGTCTGGGCCGATCCCGGTCAGATCGAGCAAGTGTTCATGAATCTCGTCGTCAACGCCCGCGATGCCATGCCAGACGGAGGGATGCTCACCGTCGAGACGGCCAACGTGCAGATCGACGAAGAGTACGCTAGGCGCCATGTGGCCGTGAAACCGGGACCCTACGTTCGGCTTGCCATCACCGACACCGGCTGCGGTATGGACGCCGAGACGCGCGCCCGGATATTCGAGCCATTTTTCACGACCAAGGCGAAGGGCAAGGGCACCGGACTGGGCCTTTCTACTGTGTATGGCATCGTCAAACAGAGCGGCGGGAACATCTGGGCGTACAGCGAGAAAGGCCGGGGGACCACCTTCAAGATCTATCTGCCCCGCGTCAGTCCGGCCGCCGTCCCAGAGCCGTCCATTCCCCCGGTCGTAACTCGCCATGCAGGCACGGAGACCATTCTGGTCGTCGAAGACGAGCAAGCGGTGCGCGATCTGGCTGCCCGCATCCTTCGCCTGGAAGGGTACACGGTGCTGACGGCCGCGACCGGCCACGAAGCCTTGGAAGTCTGGGCGGCCCACGAGGGCAGAGTCGATCTGGTCCTGACCGACGTCGTGATGCCGCACATGGGGGGCAGGGCGCTCATCGAGCACCTGGCGGCGAGGGCTGCCGGAATCAAGGCGCTCTACATGTCGGGCTATGCTGACGACGCCATCGTCCACCATGGGACCCTCGACCCCGGAACGCATTTCATCGGCAAGCCCTTTGCCGCGGCCGATCTCGCGAGAAAGGTGAGGGAGGTGCTCAGCGGTGCGGAGGGCGGGGGAACTGGATAGGTCGGGTTCGCGGTCGAATCTTTGTGGCTACGGGGAGGGACGCAGGCTGACTTTGTGCCTCCTGGAGCCTACTAGGCTGCCCAGGCGATGGAACGACTCATCGAGGGATTCAAGCGCTTCCGCGCCGACTACTTCGAAGCCAATCGCGCGCGATTCGAGCGCCTGGCGGACCGGCCTCAACATCCGCGCTACGCCATCGTCACGTGCTGCGACAGCCGCATCGATACCACTCGCATATTCGACGTGGTCCCGGGCGAAGTGTTCCTCATCCGCAACATCGCCAACCTCGTGCCCCCCTACGAGCCTGACCAGCACCACCATTCCACCTCGGCGGCAATCGAATACGCGGTCCGTGTTCTAAAGGTTGGCCAGTTCGTTATCCTGGGCCACGCGGGGTGCGGTGGAATCCAGGCTCTGCTGGGTCCGCCCGCACCGCCGACCGACTTCATCAATCTCTGGATCGAGATGGCCGCTAGCGCGCGCGACCGGGCCATGAAAAGACAGGACCTATCGAGGGAGCAACGACAGCGATACTGCGAGCTCGAGGCCCTGAAGTCGTCGCTCACCAACCTGCTCGAGTTCCCGTGGCTGAAGGCCCGCATCGACGATGGCAGTCTTCAGGCGGACGCACTCTACCTCGACCTCGAACAGGGTGAGTTGATGCTCTACGATCGCCAGAGCGACACATTCGCGGAGGTCTGACTGGAGAGGACGGCGTGGGAGAACCCGTGGAAGGCCGCCCTTGTCATGAGCGGCGCCCGGGATCCCAGGAGGAAAAGCCTCTCCTATTATGAGCGTCGCGCGGGATCCCAGGAGGAAATGCCTCAAGGATCGTGGCGGTATGCAGGTGCGGAACGACTTCCTTGCCATTTTGAAGCGCTTTGACCCGCTCTTCTAGCCGTCCGGCCTGCGCCGACAGCCGCTTGATCCGTGCCCTTTCGGATGCGGGCGTGCGATACACTCGCCGCGTGAAGTTCACGTCGGTCTGCCGGTCTGGAGGCGTTGGCGCTCTCTTTGTCGCGGCCGCGAGCTGCGTCGGTCTGCAGCTCACGGCCATCAAGACGGCGTCGCACAGGCCCAGCAACGTGGCGGTGTTCTTTCGCATCGAGAACGAGTCGGGCGAGCCGGCGGCCGGCCTGAACGTCGGGCAGTTTCGCATTTACGAAGACAATCAGCTCGTCTCGCTATTCGAGAGCAAGCAGACGATCGTCAGCCCCGAGATCGCCGCGACGCACTACACGATGCTCCTCGTCGACATGAGCGGCAGCGTGGCCCTCGGGGGCGGATCCGACACGATCGTCCAGGCCGTGGGAGCGTTCGCCGACCGCGTCGAAAAGCAGCAACACGTCGGCATCTACGCCTTCGACGGCAGCCCGGACCTCTACCCGATCGCCCCGTTCACCGACCAGCCCGGGAGCGCGCGCGCTGGCGTGCAAGCTCTCGGGATGTTCCGCCCGCGCGACCCGAGCACCAACCTCAACGGGGCGGTCGTCAAAGCGCTCGACGCCCTCGACGCCGCGCTCGCGAAGGCTCCGCAGCCGCTCAAGTTCGGGACGCTGGTCGTGTTCACCGACGGAACGGACCGGGCGAATCGCGTATCGAACGACGAGATGTACAGCCGGGTGCGCGACAAGCCTTTCGACGTGTTCGCCATCGGTCTCGGCGCGGAACCCAAAGAGGACCAACTCCGCGAGATAGGCAAGAACGGCACGGCCACGGCGGCCGACCGGTCCAAGGTATTCAAGGCCTTCGACGACATCGGAGCGCGCATCGAGGCGCGCACGAAAAGCTACTATCTTCTCTCGTATTGTTCGCCGTCGCGGGCCGGCAAACACGAAGTGCGCATCGAGGCCGCCCTCAAGGACCCCAAGGCCGGGACCGACGAGAGCGGGAGTCTGACTGCGGAGTTCGACGCGACCGGGTTCGGCCCTGGATGTGACCCCAAGACCCCGCCGAGCTTCGACATCACGAAGGCAGCCGACACGCTCATCCCGAAGCCCGAAGCCGAGAAGCCGCCCGAGAAGCCCAAGGAGGAGAAGAAGGAGGAGCCGCCGGAGGAGAAGAAGGAGACCAAAGCGCCTCCGCGGCCAAGTCCGGCGCCCCGGCACTACGCACCGGCGAAACCCTTGCCTCTCCCGCCGCCTCCCCCGCCCGAGACGACCGCGCCGCCGCCCCCGCAGGACTTCAATCCGTAGCCCCCTGTCTAGGAAGGTGGCTCGGTGCTCGAGCAAAGACGCTTCTGCCGAAAAGGGCAGTTCACCGTCCCGCCGCGAGGCGCGATCCGTACACTCCGGAGGCGATGGCCGCCGCGACGGTTTCGAGGCAGAGCACGTTTGCGAGGTCGATCTCGACGAGGACGTGCCCGAGGATCATGGTCCTATGTGTCAGGGGCAGGACAGCCAAGGCACGGCCGTCCCTCAGGGCTCGCCCGAACGGCTCGGGAAGCAGTGTCGACCCGTCGAAGTCACCGGCCGCCGCAGGTGGGATTTCCCCGCCGTTGTCGCTGGCACCGAACAGCCGGGCGGATGCCGGGCCTCGATCGGCAGCGTACACGACTACGAAGAAGTTCCTGAGCCCGATCGCGGGAAGATGCTGCCGAAGTCTTTTGCGTAGTTCGTCGGCGTCGAACGCGCAGGCAAGACTGTTGCACGCGGCGCCGACGTCGCGGCCCCATCGCTCGAGACGAATCGTCTCGCGCGACATGGTGCGGTGTTGGACTTCGGTAATCGCCAGGTGAGTTGCATAGAAGATTTCCTCGGCTTTGTCTCGACGCGCCGCGTCCCCTCGCAGTGCGACCAACATCTGTCCGCGCAGGGCATGGATCACGTCGTGACAAATTTGGGTGTCCTCATTGCGCGCCGTGAGCCCTCGCGCGAGGTCATCCACGAAGGCACCGAAGGCGCCCGGATTCTCGCCGCGCATCTCCGATACGAACGCGTTGAGCATCCTCTGGTTCCAGTCGGCTCCGGCGACTCCCAAGCCACCGCGCGCCGTTCGGGTGAGCGTCTCGAGGATATGCTGGCGTCTCACCAGGAGAGCGGCGTCGAAGCCGTGGTTCACGTCCGGCGCCAGCGAAGGTTTGATTTTGATCCAGGTCGCGGGACATCCGCAGGAACGCCGCACCACGAGCTCGGTGCTCACCTCCACGCTATCCGGGGGCGCGCCAATCTGGATGAACTGAAGGACGCTGCGCGCGGCTTGTCGTCCCATCATGTCGAGCGGCTGACGCACGGTCGTGAGCGGCGAAGGGGCGACGCGCGCATCGTCGATGTCGTCGAATCCAGTCACAGCCACCATACCCGGAACGGTTATGCCGCGCTCTTCCAAAGCCTGGATGACTCCCATCGCCATTCCGTCGTTCGACGCGACGATCGCATCCAGATTCGCGAGCGATGTCCCCGGGATCCGGGCGAACTGCTGCACGGCCTCACCGCCACTCGGCACGAGGAAGTCGCCGACGGCCACGAGACGCGCGTCGAAGACCAGTCCGTGCGACTCCAGCGATCGGACGTAGGACACGTAGCGGTCTTCCGCTTCCACGTTGCCGAGAGGGCCGCGCACGAAGGCAATGCGGCGATGGCCGTGCTCGCGCACCAGGTGCGAGACGACCTCGCTCATGCCGCGCGCGCCGTCGGAGACGACGCTCGGGATCCCTGTCATGGTGACCCCGACGCTGCATGACGGAATCGCCTGCAGGCGGGCCTTGCAGAAGGCCTCGACCGCGGAATGTCCCACGCGATGCATCAAGGTCGCCGTCAACACCACAACGCCGTCGACATTGCGGGGGTCGATGAGGTCGAAGATGCGGTGATGCACGCCATCGCCGAGATCCGTGGGCAGTGAACCGCCCACGAAACACAGCAGGCTGACTCCGGCTTCGGAGGCCGCGGCCGTCACTCCGCCCAGGATCCCAATCTGATAGGGATCGCGCACGGAGTCGAGCATCACGCCCAAGCTGATTCCTTTTTCGAAACGCTGGGCGAAGATCGTGGACAGTCCCGTCAAGGAAATCCTCACGGTCGAAATGCGACCGGCAGCATCGGAGATATCGGCCACTCTCGCTGGGAGTTAATGGCCGGCTCCGCTAAGCGCGACCCTGGGGCCGGCCGTGCTGGCGCTCGGGAAAAGCCGCGCCGGGCGTGCGCTCGACGCAGAAGAGCGTCAATGTACGCGCAACGGCTCCCGGGGCGGGTGTCCCGTGCCGACCACACACGCTCGCGCGCCGAAGCGCCAGCGCCCATCCACGCCAACCCGCAATGGGGCCCAACCTCAGATCGTGACCTCTCGAAGGGAGATCTTGGCCGTGTCCGCCGTTCCCACGCCCATGTCGGCCGCCACTTGCAGGTAAGCCGGCGCCCGGCCCTCGTCGGTCAACGATTTCAAGCCGAACTGACTTCGTGCCTTCTCGACGGCCTGCCATCCGATCACGTCGAGCGCGACCGGGTCGGTCGACGCATACACGGACTCGTGGGCTACGACGTACTGCGGTTGCTTGTAGAGCGGGCCGCCGTGCGCCATCAGCTTGAACCCGTCGGAAATGCACAGACGCAAGCGTGACCGAAACGCATCCTGAGCCGAGAGAATCCCTATTTGGGGGCTCGCGTGATGGACGTGGAAGTCTTGTGGATTGACCGTGCAGCCGTGCGTCAGGTTTTTTAGGGCGCCCGTATATCCGCAGATGGCGTGATCTTTGACGAGGGCCATGTCGATGAGCGCCGTCGACTCGAGGAGCACTCGAGCGAACTTCGTTCGGGTGTTGGTTCCAGGCACCATGCGCCAATCCATGGTGGCATCGTTGTTGGCGTGAATGGCCAGATTCACGCCGGCTGGAACGTTCTTCGCATTGACACGCGTCCCGTTCATGTATCCCTGATACTGCTCGAGCACCGTGATGTTCGACGCGGCAACTCCCGCGGCGATGAGCGCCTCGAGCAGGGGCAAGATGAGTTCCTTGTTCGTCGACATGTTCTGCAGGGCAATGCCGTTTGGCTTGACGCACACCTTGTCCTGCGGACTGATAAAGAGTTTGATCGCCTCCGCGACATCCGCTTTGCCTGTGAGCTCTTCGAGGGCTCGACGGAGCATCTCCTTGGCGTCGGCGGCCTTCGGGTACAGCCCATTCGGCTCCAGGCAGCCGGGCTTGGTCACGCGCACAACGCGTCCGGGGATCGTCAAGGGAACGAACCCGGCAGGGAGCTGAGCATTGAGGTCCGCATTCTTGGAATCCTTGGCGTGGGCCACCCTCGCGTCCAGGCCGGCGGCGGCCGCGGCCACCGCCGCGGCGACCGTGGCTCCGACAAATGTTCGTCGATTCGGCGAGGGGCTCCCGCTGCCGAGATCCGGCGCCTCGTGGGTCGTGGTTGCGATTCGTACGTGCTCGTGCGTGAGCGCTGCGGTCATGCGTTCCTCCGCGAGCCTCTCCCCTAACACGGCGCGCGCGGCTCGGCCAATGAACCAATCGCCCATTTTGCGGGTCTTGGAGAGAGTGGCCAAGGACGCTTTGGTGTCGGCCAGGCCACGCCCGAGATCGCCAGTCGCCGCGGAAAGCCGCATTCGCTCGTCGGCACGCGGCTCGCACCGCGAAGGCCTCGGCGCGTAACGCGCTCATCAGGGAGAAGCCATGGAAGATCAAAATACGACGAAGACGATGAAGGTTGTTTGGTCCATCGTCGAAAGAGGCCAAGGTAAGTCTTTTTGGACGCGAGTCGGGGTCGGCTTCGTCAATCGGGACGGGTCGCTCACCCTGCGGCTCGACGCAATTCCCATAAGCGGCACTCTCCAGGTGCGCGAGTGGGAGCCCTACGACAGGCGTGCTGAGCCGAGCGACGGGGCGGGTCGACCGAAGGCGAAGCTCCAGGCCCCCGACGCCCTCCTCTGAGAAGGTGGCGGGCAGACCATGTTCGCCGCTCTAATCAATACGTGGTGTCGCGCGTCCACCTGGATCGTGGCGTGGCGATTCACCAAGCCGCTCGCCCGCATGGCCGCGGCCGTCAGCGGGTTGCTGTTCCTTGCATTCGTCGGCTGGCACGCCGTTCCGGGCGCATTGGCCGGAAGCACGCCGTCCGCTGTGCTCTCCCCGTCGGTCGCGTCTGAGCCTGCTCAACCTCCATCCCCTCCCACACCGCCGGCTTCCGCGGCGACCGCGGCGACCGCGGCACCGAGTTCCCCAGTGACGGACTCAGTGACCAGTCACGCTCGGGCATCGCCAACCGACCCGGTGGTCCTCAACACAGCTGGTGTCGACGACTTGAGACGGTTGCCCGGCATTGGTCAGAAGCGGGCTGACGCGATCGCCGCGCTTCGCTCCCGTCTCGGTCGCTTCCGAGCCATTGAGGACCTCCTCAAGGTCAAGGGAATCGGCCGTGCGATGCTCAAGCGTTTGCGCCCGCTCGTTCGGATCGACCCAGCTCCCGCCGACGCCGACCACTGACGGACCGCACCCCCAACGCCGGGATCCCGAAGGGATCCGCCCAACGCCAACGACCGTCTGCACCACTGCGAGACGTTGCTGTTCGTTCGAGATCTGGCGAGATTGCCAAGACGCCAAGTCGCCATGAAGAAGGGGGTCGTAGAGTCGTCTCGCAGGTCACGACTTCACAGGACGTTGGCATGAATCCCTTACGAACCTGGGCGTCTTGGCGCCTTGGCGATCTTCTCGACGGAAGTCTCGCAGTAGAAGTAAGCTAGCCGCGTTCTACCGCCGCTCGCAGCGCGGCGATCAGCGGGCGAATTCGGTCCTGGCCGAGTTTGTACGCCGCGCGATTCGCGATGAGCACACTCGAGATCGACGCGACCACCTCGCGCACCTCCAAGCCGTTTTGCGCGAGTGTTTCCCCTGTCTCCACGAGATCGACGATGACGTCCGCGAGGCCCACCAGGGGCGCGAGCTCGACCGAACCGACGACGTGCACGATATCCGCCTGAACCCCACGGCGCGCGAAGTGGTCCGCGGCTGTCTTGGGGTACTTGGTCGCCACGCGTGGCACTCCTGTCGGATCGGCGGCGCCCACGACGCCAGCCACCACCATCCGACACTTTCCAATCCCAAGATCGAGGGGCTGGTAGAGATCGCACGACCGCTCTGCCAGAACATCCCGCCCGCAGACCCCCAGATCGGCCGCTCCGTATTCTACATACGTGGGCACGTCGTCTGGCTTGAGCAAGAGGAACCGCAGGTCGCGCGCCGAGTCCACGCGGATGAGCGTGCGGTCGTCGGCGAGCAGGGACGTCGTGTCAAATCCTGCCCGGGCCAGGATTGGGGCCACCGCGCGCAGCACTCGCCCCTTGGGAAGGGCGATCGTCAGGCGTTCCTTCACGCATCGGCTCCCTTCACTCGCTCCACCATCGCACCGACACCGCAGAGCTTCTCTTCGATGCGTTCATAGCCCCGATCGATGTGGTAGACGCGCCGTACCTCGGTTTCGTCGCGCGCCATCAGGCCTGCGATGACGAGCGACGCACTGGCGCGCAAATCGGTGGCCATGACGCTGGCACCGTACAACGTGTCGACTCCGCGTACGATGGCGGTGTTGCCCCGGAGCGCGATGTTCGCACCCATGCGAACGATCTCCGGCACATGCATGAACCGGTTCTCGAAGACAGTCTCTCGGATGGTGCTCTCGCCGTGCGCGAAACACATGAGAACGAGGAACTGCGCCTGCATGTCGGTTGGGAATCCCGGGTGCGGAGCCGTTTCGACGTCTACCGGTCGCAGGGACTCCGTCCGACGAACACGAATATCGCGCCCTTCGCTTTCGATCTCGACGCCGGCCGCTCGCATCTTACCGACCAGCGCTTCCATGTCCGAGAGCTCCGCACCTTGCAAGACGACGTTGCTGCCAGGTACCGCGGCGCCAGCCACGAGATACGTTCCGGCTTCGATGCGGTCCGGAATGATCGCGTGGTCGAACGGATCGAGCTCCCCTCTGTCGGCGCCCTCGATGCAAATGACGTCCGTTCCCGCCCCGTCGACGCGCGCGCCCATCTTGTTTATGACCCGCCCGAGCTCCTCGACTTCAGGTTCACGGGCGCAATGAATCAGCGTCGTTTTCCCCTTGGCGAGGGCCGCTGCCATCATCAGGTTCTCCGTCCCGGTCACGGTGGGAATGTCAAAATGCACTTCCGCGCCCCGCAGCCGGCCTCGCCCACCGGGGCCCTCCGCGACGACATACCCTCGGTCGAGCCGGACCGTGCACCCCATGGCCTCGAGGCCCTTGAGGTGCTGGTCAATGGGACGCGCTCCAATCGCGCACCCGCCCGGTAGCGAAACGCGCGCCCACCCGTGGCGAGCGACTAGCGGACCCAGGACGAGCACGCTCGCGCGCATCTGTTTGACGAGTTCGTAGGGCGCTTCCGGACGAACCGAAGAGCCCTCCGCCACATCGACCACCGGCGCGGCGACGGAGACGCGCCGTCCTAGAAAGCTGAGCAGAGCCGCCGTCGTGTGGATGTCGCGGAGCGCGGGGACGTTTCGCAGTCGGCTGGCACCGTCGGACAGAAGGGTCGCGCAGAGGATGGGGAGCGCGGCGTTCTTCGCTCCGCTGATGTGCACCGTGCCGCGGAGCGGCCGGCCACCGACAATGCGTATGGCGTCCATGGGGGGCCGACTACCCTATCGCTCGCCCCACGGATTCACTAGGTCTTGCCGGCGTCTTTCGCCGACTTGAGGCGGGCCCGAAGCTTCTCCGCGTATCCATCCTTGTTCTGCTGCGGCACCCGACCGATAGCCAGCGCGCCTGCGGGCACGTCGTGCGTCACGGTCGTCCCGGTCGCGATGTAGGCGCCGGCTCCGATCGTGACCGGCGCGACCACTTGGGAGTCGCTGCCCACGAAGACGTCTGGGCCGATGCACGTCGTGTGTTTCTGAAAGCCGTCGTAGTTGCAGAGGATTGTCCCGGCTCCGATGTTCGTCCTTTCGCCGATGACGCTGTCGCCCAGATAGGCGAGGTGATTGGCCTTGGCTCCGGGGCCTAGGCGCGTCTTTTTCGTCTCGACGAAGTTGCCTACGTGCGCGTTTTCCCCGATCTGGCTGTCCTTGCGAAGATGGGAAAAAGGGCCAACCTGTGCCCCCGGTCCAATCGACGAGCGGGTGGCGACGCAGTACGGCTTGACGACCGCTCCCTCGCGAACATCTACGTCCGTCAAGACGCATCCAACATCTGCCGTCGCGCCGCGCGCGACGCGCGTATGGCCTCGGAGGACCACCCCGCTTTCGAGGGTCACGTCGGGTTCGAGGTGCACGTTCGCGTCGATGCGCACGCCGGGCCGGATGGTCACCCCAGCGAGACGCCATCGGCGGGCGACGCGCTCGTACATCCCCTGTTCGACGGCATTGAGCTGCTCTCGATCGTTAACGCCCGCGAGCGCGTCCGCGCCCAGGGTGACTGCCTCGACGCGCGCCCCGACCGTCGTCGCGTGACCCACGATGTCTGTCAAATAGAGCTCACCCTGCGCATTCTGCGGAACGAGGGCGGCGAGCGCTTGGCGCAGCAAGGCGAATTTCACGGCATAAATGCCCCCGTTGACCTCGCACACGCATTGGTCTCCGTCGCCTCGAAGGTCTCGGTGTTCGCGAATCTCGGTGACGCGCCCCGCTTTCCGCAGGATGCGTCCATATCCCGTCGGGTCTTCCACGACACACGTGGCGAGCGACAATTCCGCGTTGGACAGTTCGCTCACCACGAGGCGAAGTTCCACGGCGGTCACCAGCGGGACGTCCCCATTCAGGATCAGGACCGATCCAGAAGTCTCCCGGACCGCCTCGAGCCCGACACTCGCGGCATCGCCCGTCCCGCGCTGGACGGCCTGAACCGCGGCGCGGACGGCGGCTCCTGGAAATGCCTCCGCGAGGTACTCTTCCACCTGGCCTCGTCCGTGCCCGACGACGACGACTACGTCCGCGCATCCGGCCTCGAGAGCCGCCCGGACCGCGTAGCCTACCATCGGAACACCGCACACGGGGTGCATGACCTTCTGGAGCGTGCTCACCATGCGCGTCCCATGACCTGCGGCAAGAATGATGGCGGTGGTGGTCTCCATGGAGCCTTTCGGGTGCGCGGCGTGGCACGATGTGCGGCCGAGACCCGCGCGAAACTCTAGCTCGGTTCCGTAGGTCTGGACGCCATTTGTCGGCAGACCTTGGTAGCCTTGCGGCCTATCGAGTGACGACTCGGTGCCCCGAGTCGCGACCCTGATCCGTATCCTTCGATGAAGTCATGCCCCAAGTGCAGTAGCCGGTACCCTGTCGACGTCAGATATTGCTTCGTCGACGGTGCCGAGCTCGCGGAGACGCGCGACCCGCTCCTCGGAGCGACGCTCGCAGGGCGCTACATCATTGAGGGCGTGATCGGACAGGGGGGTATGGCGACGGTGTACCGAGCGCGCCAGACGCTACACGACTGGCCGTGTGCTGTGAAGATCCTCAAGCCAGAGCTCTCGAACAATCCCACCGTGCGCGAGCGCTTTCGGCGCGAAGCCAAGAGCGGTCAAATGATCGCGCACCCCAACGTGATCGAGATCTTCGACCAGGGAGAGACACCAGACGGCGTCCCCTACATCGTCATGGAGCTGCTCGACGGCGAAACGCTCACTTCGCTGCTTCAGCGCGGCAGCTTCGGGCTCGATCGCGCCGTGCCCATCTTGATTCAGATGGCCCGGGGCATTGCGCGCGCCCACGACCTCGGCGTCATACATAGGGATCTGAAACCGGACAATGTCGTCATCTCCAGGCGGGCGGACGGGACCGACTTGGCCAAGATCCTCGACTTCGGGATCGCGCGAATCCGAACGGATACACGCCTGACGCACTCGGGCGAACTCTTTGGAACTCCGCAGTACATGGCTCCTGAGCGAATGACCCGAAACGAATCCGGTCCGAGCGTCGATCTATATGCCTTCGGCGTGGTTCTCTTCGAGGTGACGACCGGGCGACTGCCATTTACGGCCGCGGACCCGACCACCCTCCTCATCATGCACATGACCGAGCCGGCGCCATCGCCGCGGTCCATCGAACCGACCGTTCCCGAGGAGCTCGACACGCTCGCGGTGCAGCTTCTCGAGAAAGACCCGTTGGCGCGACCGGTCGATGCCCACCGAGTCGAGCTGGACCTCGTCGCCGCTGCGCGACGCCTGCGCTACGCCGTTCCGCCGGACCCCGAAGCCGATATGTCCCCCTCGCGGCGCGCGCAGACCGAGGCCGTTCTCGACGACATCACCACGGAATGGACTCGGCGCGTCGAAGTCTTCGAGCACATGCTCGTCCATCCTGCGACGAGCGACGGTCGCCGCAAGGACCTCGGCCCGACGTTGGCGAGTGTGAGAACGCTCGTGCGGCGGCTGGCCGGAGTGCGAAGCTCGACGCGAACCGAGCAGCGGACCCTCGAAGATCTGGATGTCCGGTGCCGCGAAAGCCGGCAGCGATTCGGAGCGGCGGTCGACGCGCTCGGTCTGGACGCTTCCAGGGCTAAGGAGGAAATCCGCGTGGCCAAGTCGCGTGTCGCCGCGTCGACCGCGCAGTCGAAGCTGGCGGCACAATGCTACGCCGACGCGGTGCGCGAGGTGATCTTTTGGGAAGGGCGCTCAGGGTATCAGGAGCCGCACGCGGCCCTGGCGCAGGCCCATCGGGATTGTGCGCAAGCCATCGATCTCTGGTCGGCCGCACGCCGCACCGAGCGCGACGCGCAGGCGCTCGCCGCGGAACGCGAGCGCACCGGCGACGACCTGTCGTACCAAATAGGCGTGCTCCGAGGCGCACTCGCCGAGGACGAACAAGTCATCGAACGCGAGCGCCGAGGGGTGCGAGAGCGCCTGGCGGCCCTCGACGCGGAAGCCGACCGACTCGAGCTCGAGGTCCTGGAGCTTGCTACGCGATTCTGTGAGCCCCTGCGCATACTTCCCGAGCTCAGCCCCCTGTTCCGCCAGCTCGAATCCGAAGCGACGGCGCCCGTCTAGGCGGCCAGACGTCGTCGCCGGCCTGGCAGCGAACTATTACCTCCCGCACAGGCGAGTTACCATCGCCTGCACGTCATGGACGCCCACCGGCTGAACCTCGATACGAACCGCGTGCTTGTCATGGTCCTCGCTGGGGGCGAAGGCAAGCGCCTCTATCCGTTGACGCTCGATCGCGCGAAACCCGCAGTGCCCTTCGGCGGGCGTTATCGCATCATCGACATCGTGCTCTCCAATTTCGTCAACTCAGGGGTGTCGCGCATCAAAGTCCTCACCCAGTACAAGAGCGCGTCGCTCGAGGAGCACATCGCGCGAAACTGGCGGCTCGCATCGATTCTCGACCAGTTTATCGAGGCCATACCCGCCCAGCAGCGCACGGGCAAGATGTGGTATCGGGGGTCGGCGGACGCGGTGTGGCAGTGCCAGCACGTGATTGCCGACGAAGACCCGGAGCTCGTGTGCATCTTCGGCGCCGACCACGTCTACAAGATGGACGTGAGGCAGATGCTGGCCGTCCATCAGGAGTGTGAGGCGGATGCCACGGTCGCGGCCATTCCCGTGCCTAAAGAAACGGGACACGAATACGGAGTGATCGAAGTCGATTCTGCCGGGCGCATCGTGGGGTTCCACGAGAAGGTCGCCGACCCACCGACCGTGCCAGGGGATCCCACAAAGTGCCTCGCATCGATGGGCAATTACGTATTTCGCCCGGACACTCTGCTTCGGGAACTCGAGGAGGACGACCATCTCCAGGAGAGCCGGCATGACTTTGGCCACGACATCCTTCCCGGGCTGGTGCGCAAGGGCGCGCGCGTCTTCGCGTACGATTTTGCGACGAACGCCGTGCCCGGCGAGGACGCCTACAATCGCGGATACTGGCGCGACATCGGCAACATTGATGCCTACTGGGAAGCTCAGATGGACCTCATCGAGATCCGCCCCCAGTTCAATCTATACAATTCCCGGTGGCCGATCCGCACCGGAGCGACCCACGACCCTCCTGCGAAGTTCGTGTTTCGCGACGAAGCCCAGGCTCGCGTCGGGATAGCCACGGATTCGATGGTGGGACACGGCTGCATCATATCGGGAGGGCGCATTCATCGGAGCGTGCTCGGAGTTCGCTGCAGAGTAAACTCCTTTAGCGAAGTCGAAGAGAGCATTCTTTTCGAGGGCGTTCGGGTCGGGCGACACGCGAAGATTCGGCGCGCCATCATCGACAAAGACGTCGAGATCCCTCCCGGCACGGTCATCGGATTCGACCGGGAAACCGATCGTTCGCGCTTCTTCGTCAGCGAGAGCGGCACGGTGGTCATTCCGAAGCGGGCGAAAATCGACGCAGGCTGAGAAGGTCGGTGTCTTTCGGCCGATCCCTTCGCGATCCCGGCGTCGATCGTGCTCGCCTACGGGAAGTAGGCTCCGCGCGGCTCGCCGCCGGCCTCGCTCGGGCTCGACCGAAATACACCGACCTTCTTTCTGCTTTCACGGGAAGTGGGCTCCTCGCGACTTGCCTCCGGCCTCGCTCGGGCTCGGCCGAAACGGGAAGTGGGCTCCTCGCGACTTGCCTCCGGCCTCGCTCGGGCTCGGCCGAAATTCGCCGGCGTTCTAATCCGTGCGACGCAGGACCAGCACTGTCACGTCGTCCTCCTGCACTTCGGCCCACGAGCGCACGGCGCCGACAAGACGGTCGCGTATGCCGGTGGCCGATTCCTCTCCCGAGCGCGCCACGATGTCCACCACTCGATCGATGCCGAACTCGACGCCCTGAGCATTGCGCGCTTCCGTCACGCCGTCGGTGTAGAGGACGGCCACGTCCCCTGCGCCCAACGTCATCGCACTGTCGACGAGAGCGCTGCCGAGTTCGGGAACGGCGCCGACCCACGGTCCCGGCGTCGAAATGCGTTCGACGGTCCGACTGGATTGGCGAAAGACGACGATGTCTTCGTGCGCTCCGGCGTAGACGCATTGTCCCCCGCGGTCCAGTCGCATGAGCGAGAGCGTGGCATGTTCGTCATTGCCCATTCTGCGGCGCACGTTGTCGAAGAGCACCGCGTTGAGCACCCGGACGATCTCGCTGGGGCGCGCATTGGGGCGTTCGCGCGCGAGGGCCGCGACGACGCTCTGAATCATGAGCATCACGAGGCCGGTCTGAAGGCCGTGGCCGGCGACGTCCCCAACGCCGATCCAGCAGGCCCCTGCCGACGGCACCACATCGTAATAGTCGCCGCCTACCTCAGCGGCGGGGAACATGACGGCCGAGAGGTCGAAACCCGGCACGACCATCGACGTGGGCAGGATGCTCGTCTGGATATGGCTGGCGATCTCCATCTCTTTTTCAAATCGTTTCCGCTCGGCGCGCTGACGACTTGTCGCCTCGTGCACGACCTGCTGTACGAGGCGAGCGCCCTCCAGGGCACAACTCAGCAATTCGCGCAAACGCTCATAGACGACGCCCGATCGCGGGCCCATTTCGAAAAGCGCAAATCCTAGTTGTTCTTCGCGAAACACGAGCGGCAGTACGATCGCCGTGCGGGGCCGAGCGCTCAGCCAGTCGCGTGGCCCTAACGCGCTCGTCGAAACCTGGGATTCGAGGTCGCCCGCGGGCATCGGCCGGTCGTCGTCGTACACGAAGAAGGGGACCGCTCGGCGCGTCCCAGGTCCGCCCATTCTGTCGTAAACGCTCAGTGCGCACGCCGGGATTTCGAGGCGCGGAAGCTGCCGCGAAATGCCTTCCGCGAGCGCTCCGTGGTCGTACGCGGTCATCAGCGCCTCGCTCGTTTCGTGGAGCGTCTGCATCCAGCGCTCCCGATCCAAACGGTGGTGGGCCTGCGCGCGCTCGCGGGCGTCGCTCACCGCGATCGACGCCCGATGGAGCAAGGCGCTCGCTCGCTGCGAACCGAGCGGGTCGCCCGTCACGCCCACCGTCGCTCCCCTCAGCACGGAGATGACCGCCTGACACGCTCGAATGGAACCCCCGGCCGTTTGCACGCGGGCCACGAGCAGGCTCAGCGCGTCCGAGAAGGCTCTTCGCGTCGCCAAAAGGAGGTCGCTGAGAAAGGCTTCGAGCAGCGCTGCCTGCCAATCGTCGGCGACGCGCGACTGTTCAAAGGGTACGGACGCGACCAGGTCGCGGAGCAATTGCGTGCGACGCGCGGCGACCGCACCCGCGACGCTCCCGGCCTGAACCTGCTCGGCGGCGGTGCCGGCCACCATCTCCGACTCGATCCCGCACCCGCACGATTCGCGAAGGACAAGGTCCGTC
Source organism: Polyangiaceae bacterium (assembly GCA_049512415.1). GTDB lineage: Bacteria > Myxococcota_A > Polyangia > Polyangiales > Polyangiaceae > Palsa-1150. The sequence continues at coordinate 41,993 of JBEKXD010000004.1, read as the reverse complement.
GGGAGAGTCACGAGGTGCGGCGTCGCGTCCCCACCCATCGCCGCCAAGACGAGCTCAGCGGCGTGCCGGCCGGACTCGTAGAGAGGCTGTCTGACGGTGGACAGCGACGGGCTGACGAATCGTGCTTCGTCGATGTCGTCGAAGCCGGCGACTGCGATCTTGCCTGGGATGTCGTATCCGAACTTGATGAGCGTCTCCATCGCGCCGAGCGCCATGTAGTCGTTGGCGGCGACGAGCGCGTCGAACGTCACTCGCCTCTCCTCGCACAGGGTCCGCGCCGCAGCACGTCCCGATGGAAGATTGAAGTCTCCAATCGTGACGAGCGCCGGATCGACTGCGAGCCCGTGACGAGCGAGGACCTCCCCGTACACGCGATAGCGCCGCTCGGCCTCTTCGTTGCCGACCGGACCCCGAATGAAGGCCACGCGACGCTTTCCGTGATGGTCCACCAGGTGCTCGACGAGTTTCCTCATCCCCTCGGCATCGTCGACCACGACGCTCGACCGTCGGGGCATGGCCATGGACAGAAAGCACGCTGGGATCGCCCCGAACCGCTCACAGTAGGTGCCAAGCTCGGCCACCCCGATCTCGTTGCTGATCGGAGCCATGACAATGAGACCGTCGATGGCGTTCGGCGTCACCAGGTCGTAGATGGCATTGCGCTCCGCGGAACATCGGTCGCGGGAATGAACGACGCCCCCCGCGAACAAGAGCACCGTCGCTCCGCGCTCGCGCAGTTCGTCGTTCGCGCCGAAGAGAACGGTATTCTGATACTCGTTTAGCATGTTGTCGGCGAGGATTCCTATCGTGGGCCCGCGCCCGGAGCGTCCGGCGTCCACGTCAGGTCTCGACCACGACGATTGACTCGGCCATGGCTTGAAGCGCGATAAGACTCCTCTTCTGCCAGTGAAGCTGTGGATTGCTGCACAAGCGGATGCGATAGCGTTTGTCGGGTGCCAGGGCCTCCACCGAAGTAATCCAAAGTACGAAGGCCTTGAAGCACGAAGAGTTCATGAAAAAGAGCCCGTGCAGGTCGCAGCGCACCTCGTTCGCGGAGATGCGCACGGCCTCGACGTGCACCTGCTTGATGGCCGCGGTAAGGGGAGCCACAACGGTCATGTCCGCGTTGCCGGTGAGTCGAAGGCATATCGCCGAACCCTCGATGCGCGGCTCGAGCGAGAATCCCCTGCGGGCGATCGGCACGACGGCAAGATCGGTCATGGCGAGATTTCCGAGCGGGGTAGCGAAAGCTCTGCAGTGATCGACACCACGTCATCCGTGGCGCAAAAACTCACGTCCATATCCCCCTCGGCCCGTATTCGAGCGAGGCCGAGCCCGGCGCTCGGATCCGTTCGCATCGCGGTCTTCCTCATGAGCTCCTGGTAGTAAACCAGCGGGTCGGGCGCGGACGAGAGCTCGTCGAGGCGCCGCCGGAGTTCGCGGGCCCGCTCCGGCGACGTCTTGTTCGCGGCGACGATGCGCACCACGCGCGTCTCGCCCGTCCGCACGAGCTCGATCTTGAACCTGCCCCGCCCGTCGGTCGAGTACTTGATGACGTTCTCCAAGAGCTCGTGGGTCGCGAGCGCCAACTGGGAAGCCAAGTCGGGATCGCTCAGGACCCGAGCATAGAAATCGGACACGAATTGGCGCGCGCTGGTGACAAGCTCGGTGTGAGGCCGAAAGTCGAGGCAGAGGATGGCGTCGTCCATGTCGGGCATTGGGCTGCGCTCGGCAGCGGTGCCGTCGCGGCTAGCGCGTCTTGCTACGAATCGAGTACGCACGTGCCCAGGCGAGACTTTAGGGAAGGGAACGCTTGCGCTCTCGAAATCGCACGAAATTGGTGCGACCGAAGATCAGCACGCTATAGTGGAGGCATGTCCTGAGTGTGCTCCGTCGTCAGGTCCTCCGTACGTCCGAATCGAGCGCTACCATGCCCCTCCGCCAGCCGTTGACCGCCGTCGTTGCCGTCGCCGCGGTCGTTGGTGTCGGTCTAGGTACGGCAGCGAAAGCTCTCGGCGAGCACCCGGGGTCGGAGGCATCGCCCGCCGCGACGTCGCCGTCGGTCGAGCCGCCGCTTGCGGCCCCGCCCGCTGCGTCCGTTCGCAGCGACGACGAGCACGTCGAACCTCGCTCGGGTCCGGCCGTTGCCAATCCTTTCGACGAACTTCCCGCGAGCCGACCTGCGATCGTTCGGCCCGTCGTTCCACTGCGGCACGGAATGCTCCGGATCCCCGGGGGAACGCTCATGATGGGGTCAGCCAGCCCGAAGGCGCCCGCGAACGAGCGCCCGCAGCAACAGGTCTCCGTCGGCCCCTACTGGATCGATCGAACGGAGGTGACGGTCGGCGCGTACTCCGCGTGCGTCAGCGCTGGAGCCTGCCGCCGGCCTGCTCGAAGCAGCTCCGTATGCACCTACGATGGAGGAGACCCTGAGTGGCCCGTGTCTTGCGTCCACTGGGCCGAGGCCGAAGCCTACTGTCACTTCATGAACAAGCGCTTGCCCACGGAGCGGGAGTGGGAGTTTGCGGCCCGCGGACCGACGCAGGCCGTGTACCCGTGGGGCTCCGGCAAGTCGTGCGCTGAGGCTCTGACGCTCGTCAGCGAACTATCCAGCAGGAGCTGCGCGCCCAGGGTCTCTCGGGTGGGCGCTCATCCGCTCGGCGCGAGCCTTTACGGGGTTCAAGACCTCAGCGGTAACGTGGAGGAATGGACGGCCGATTGGTACGCCGAGGCGCTCGGCACGCCACCGCGCGCAGGCTCGGCCCATGTGCTTCGCGGTGGAGGGTGGATGTCCGCTCCGTCGATGAGTCGCACGACTGCCCGCAGCTGGGGGTCGGCACTTGAGGCCGGGCCGAACGTCGGGTTTCGGTGCGCCAAGGACGACACGTCTGAGCCGTAGGGGGTGTTCGCAGTCCTAGCTCCTGGTTGACGAGGCCGCGTTGGGCGACTATCCCAGGCCGGCCGCGTCGCGTTCGGGGCTTTCGGGCGCGCCTACCCTGGAGCATCCCACTTGTCTGCGCCTTCCGAGATTCTCGTTGCGCAAAACGTCCCACCCAAGGCGCCCGGTCCGGGCGTCGTCGTCGACTCGTCGCCGGTGACGAACACGAACGGCGGTGGCGTGGGCGGTTCGCCCTTGGCGAACTTCCTTCCGCTCCTGCTGATGCTCGTCGTCATCGGCCCATTCTTCTGGATGATGAATCGCAAGCAGAAGAAGGAAAGCGCAGCTCGTGCGGCGCTCAAGCGAGGTGACAAGGTCACCTTGGCCTCCGGTCTCATCGGCGAGCTCGCCGAAATGGACGACCGCGTTGCCAAGGTGAAGATCGCTTCGGGCGTCACGGTGCAGGCGCTGGCGTCGACCGTCTCGCCGTTCGCGGAGCTGCAGGCGGCAGCCGCCAAGGATTCAAAGGAAGCGAAGGCGGCTTCCGAAAAGAAGTGATCGCAGCCAGCGGAACGTGAAATGCCCACCAAGAACGTCCTCGCGATCTCGAGTGGTGTCCTCACCGCTGCCCTGACGGCGCTGGCTGTCTGGACGCATGGCTACCCGTTGGCCACGATTGGCGCAACGCTCTGCGCTGTCGCGTTCTTCACCTGGTCCATTCCGACGTCATCGCGAAAGAACGCCCTCGTTTTCATCTCGGTCGCGTCGGGTTCGTCGGCTTTGTTCGTCCATTACGATAACTTTTGGGGTCTCTTCGCCTGCGGCCTCGCGATCCTCTGGGCGGCGTTTGGCCTGATTCCGGCGATGGATGCCGTGTGGCGATTGAAGGTCGGGTTCGTCGTTGCGGTGTTCTTCGGGGCGGCCATCGCCCTGTGGCCGTCGGCGCACACGATGAGCAACGGCAAGATCCCTCTGCCGACCTACCTTCGTGACCGCATCACCTTCGCCATTGCCCCGGGGCTCGACCTGCGCGGTGGAATGCGCCTCGCGTACACAGTCGAGGTCGACGAAGCCATCCGCGACAAGCGAGATCACTTCGCCGACGAGATGCGGCAAAACCTCGCGACGGCCTTCGGGATTCACTCCGGCGAGGCGCGGGTGACGCGCGAGGAGCTATCGAAGCTCGATGAGAGCGTCCACGTCTTTCAGCCCGAGACCGCGCTGCTTCGGCTCAAGTTCAAGGACAAGCGCGACGAGGCGAAGGTCGACGACCGATTCGTCAAGAAGTTTCTCGGCGAGCTATCGCAGTCCAATGGCCCCGCCGACAACGAGATCACGTTCAAGATTCGGCCGGACATCGAATCCCAGATCCGCGAGCGCGCAGTCGCACAGGCGAAGGACACGATCTCTCGGCGCGTCGACGAGCTCGGCCTCCGCGAAGCCTCGGTGACGACCCGGGACGAAGACATCATCGTCGAAGTGCCGGGAACCGACGAGCGCAGCTTCCGCGAGATCAAGGACATCATCCGCCGGACCGCGCGACTCGAGTTCAAGATGGTCGATGACACGGGCAGCGAACGCGCCTTCGGACCGCCGGCGCTCAAGGGCGACGATGTACCCGAGGGCGAGGGCATCGCCCAGTACTCCGAGGTCGCGCCCGACGGGCTCGACGGCAACGGACACAAGAAAGCTTCCAAGGCTTTCTACGCGCGGATGTCTTGCCAGCCGCCGAAGTATCCGACCGAGTCCTTGACCGACTGTCTCGTGCGCTTCAAGAGCTGGGCCAAGACGCTGAGCACGCCGGATGACCACCTCATCGGCTTCGAAGGGGTGACCGAGCCCGTGGAGGGCACCGAGCCCCTCCAGTTCAAGCAGGTCGGGTGGCGCACGCTCTACCTGTTTGCCCGGGCGGAGCTGACGGGCGACTACATCACGGACGCATCCATAGGCCAGAATCAGGAGAACTTCGGGCAGTACTACGTTCGTCTGTCGTTCTCGCCCGCAGGGGCAGACCGATTCGAAGAGGTGACAGGCGCGAACGTCAACCGGCGGTTTGCGATCATCCTGGACGACCTGGTCGACTCGGCCCCGGTCATCAAACAGAAGATCGGCGGAGGCGTGGCCACGATCACGATGGGGGCCGGAGATCCCGAGCGCCAGCTGCATGATGCAAGGCAGCTCGAACTCGTGCTTCGCTCGGGCGCGCTGCCGGCACCGATCACACCGAGCAACGAGTCGCTCATCGGGCCGTCGCTGGGCCGCGACTCGATTCAGGAGGCGCTCAAGGGAGCCGCCATCGGCTCCGCGGCCGTGCTCCTCTTCATGGTCCTCTACTACCGGCAATCGGGAATCGTGGCGGACATCGCGGTGCTCTTCAATCTCTTCCTGCAGCTCGCGGTGCTCGCGACCTTCGGTGGAACGATGACCCTGCCGGGCATCGCCGGTCTCGCCCTCACGATCGGCATGAGCATCGACGCGAACGTGCTCATCAACGAACGCATTCGAGAGGAACTGCGCGCGGGCAAGAGCATCCGCGCTGCGGTCGACGCCGGGTACGTTCGAGCCTGGCCGTCCATCATCGACGGTCACGCCACGGTGTTCATCTCGGGTCTCATCCTGATGCAGTACGGCAGCGGACCCGTAAAAGGCTTCGCCGTCACGCTCGTCATCGGCATCCTCTGCAGTCTGTTCACCGGCGTCTTCTGCACGCGGTTGGTCTTCGACTGGTGGGTCCGAGGCGCAAAGATTAAGCGACTGAGCGTCGGGGCGGAGTTCTAGGCTGCGCTCTTCGGAGCGTCGAAGGTGACGAGCAATGGAGTTCTTCAAGCCCGGACGAGTATTCGACTTCATGAGGCAGCGGTGGTTCTGGATCCCGCTGAGCCTCATCCTCGTTTTCGCGTCGACAGTGCTCTGCTTCGTGCCTGGGCCCAACTACGGAACAGACTTCCGCGGGGGTACGGAAGTCGAGATCGCATTCATGAAACCGGTCGATGCCGCGCGCGTTCGGGCTGCCGTCGAGCACGCAGGCTTTCAGACGCCGGACGTCGTTCAAGTCGTCGACGCCAACAATCCCTACCGGTTCCTCATTCGTGTTCAAGACGTCAGCGCGATCACGGATGCAGAGAAGGCCGCGCTAAGACGAGCGCTCTGCTACCTCGACGAGCCGTCGGCTCTCTCTCACGATGCCGCCGCCTGTCCGGAGACCGCCCGCGCGACCGAAGTGAAGTTTAGCGCCGGGGGGGACAAGGTGAGCACTCGCTACGATGTGGAACCCGATCTCGACGTGATCAAGCGGCAGGTCGCGAGCGTGCCCGGCGTCGCTCTCCGAGCGAGCGCTACCAACCCTCAGGTCCTCAATCCCCGGGACCACCGCGTCGAGATTCAGCTTCTGAGCAAAGGCGACCAGCTCATGGAGAGGCTGCGGAGTGAACTTGGCAGCGATACCGTCCCCGATCGCGCGCTGCGGGTCGAATGGGTCGGACCGAAGGCCGGCAAGCAGCTCCGCGACAGCGCCCGCAATGCCGTGGCGATCGCCATCGTGTTCATCATGCTCTACCTCGCGTTTCGCTTCGACCTACGTTTCGCGCCGGGCGTGATCGTCGCGTGCATCCACGACGCCATGGTGGTCATCGGCGTTTTCATCGTGCTTCGCAAGGAAGTGACCTTGTCTACGATCGCGGCCGTACTGACCGTCATCGGATATTCGATGAACGACACGGTCGTCGTCTACGACCGAATCCGTGAGAACCTAGGCAAGCACCGAGGCAAGTCGTTCTGGCAGATCATCAATCTGAGCGTGAGCGAGACGCTGTCGCGGACGATCCTCACGTCAGGCGCGACGATGCTCAGCATGCTCGCGTTTTTCTTCTACGGCACGGGCGTGATCAAGGATTTCGCACTTGCGATGGTCGTCGGGATCGTCGCCGGAACCTATTCGAGCATCTATGTCGCCGCCCCGCTCACCGAGTGGATTGACAAGAAGATGTCCACGCGCAAAGGCTCCGCGGCGCAAGGTCGGGCGCCGGCTCGGGCGCCGGCCTAGATGGTCGGTCGTCTCTCGCCTGGGACGGATGCCGGATGCTGAAGGTCCCGCGCCACGCGGAGGACGTCGCCGAGACGCTGGCGCGCTCGCTCGGCTTGACGCGAACGGCAGCGCAGGTGCTGCTCTCGCGAGGGCTCGGTAACCCAGCCAGCGCCGCGTCCTATCTCGAGCCGCGTCTCGCGAGCCTTACGCCGCCAGAGAGGATGGTCGACCGCGCCGTGGCCGTCTCGAGAATCGCGCGTGCCGTTCGGGAGAAGGAACGGACCGTCGTCTTTGGCGATTACGACGCGGATGGGATCACGGCCACCGCCCTGCTGACCGACGTACTGCGCGTGCTCGACGGGGACGTGACCCCCATCCTCGCCAACCGCTTCGAAGGCGGTTACGGACTCTCGGACCCGGCTCTCGACCGCGTTCTGGTGGCGCGCCCCACACTCCTCATCACGTGCGACTGCGGCTCGAGCGACCACGACCGGCTGGAGAGGGCGCGCCGCGCGGGGCTGGAGGTCGTCGTCATCGACCACCACAGGGTCCCGGATTCGCCCTTGCCTGCGCTGGCCTTCTTGAATCCTCATCGGCCGGACTGCGGCTTCGCGTACAAGGGTCTCGCGTCGGTGGGTCTCGCGCTGTCGGTGGCCGCCGGCGTTCGCGCGGACCTCGGTGTCGCGCTCGACATGCGGCAGTGGTTGGACTTTGTGGCGCTCGGGACCGTGGCCGACGTCGCGCCGCTCGACGGTGACAATCGAAGCCTCGTGCGAGCCGGACTGTCCGTCCTGGCGCGCGGAACGCGACCCGGGATCCGTGCGCTGTGCGAGGTCGCCGGCTGTACGGTCGCAACCCCGACGGGCGAGGACATCTCGTTTCGACTGGCTCCCCGAATCAATGCGCCTGGCCGGATCGACCGTGCCGAGCTCGCCCTGCGGCTCCTTCTGGCGACTCGGGATGACGAAGCGCGACGCCTGGCGGTCGAGGTGGACGCCTGCTCCACGAGACGAAAGGAGATCGAGCGTGGAGTGCTCGACGACGCCTTAGCCGATCTGAGTTCAGCGCCGCTCGAGAGCCTTTCTGCGATCGTGGTCGCGAGGCAAGGCTGGCACCCAGGCGTCGTCGGCATCGTCGCTGGGCGCCTCGCCACGATGTCGGGCAAGCCTGCGGTGGTCGTAGCGCTCGATGGCGCGTCGGGCCGCGGGTCTGCGCGCGCGCCTCAGGGGTATTCCGTACACGAGGCTCTTGTGGGCTGTCGCGACCTTCTCGTCGGATTTGGTGGCCACCACGCGGCAGCGGGCCTGGAAGTGAGATCCGACCGCGTCGAGGAGCTCCGCGCGCGGTTTTGCCAGGCGATCGCGACCCAAGGCTCGGTCGCGACCACTCCTGGGTTCGATGCCGAGACATTCCTTTTCGCAGGCGACTCTCCGATGCGCGTTCTTCGGGACCTCGAACGCTTCGAGCCCTGCGGAAGCGCAAATCCGTCGCCGCGCGTCGCCGTGGAGCGTGCGCGTGTCGTGGACGCGCAGGCCGTGCGGGGAGGGCATATGCGGCTGCGACTCGATATCGCAGGCAGGCTCATGGCTTGTTTTGGACCCAACATGGCGAGCCGCGTGGACGCGCTGCGCGCCGCGGGATCCGCAGACGTCGTCGGAGCGTTCGTCCGCAATACGTGGCAAGGTGGGGACGGAGCCGAGATGCGACTCGTCGCGGCGGAGCCAGCGTAGATTCGCTGGTCGCCCCAGGGCGTACAGGGCCCTTGGCGCGCGCTATGATGTGCGTCCGTGGCTTCGAACTCGCCGCCTCCGCTGCACGAGGAACCGCTCATCCGGTTCTTGCACGTTCGCAAGAGCTTTGGGCCGAAGGTTGTCTATGCCGACCTCTGCCTCGACATACACCGGGGCGAGACCATAACTATCATGGGGGCCTCGGGGAGCGGCAAGAGCGTGCTTCTCAAGATGCTCATTGGTCTCATGACCGCTGATGGCGGGGAAATCCTCTTCGATGGCCGCGACGTCACGACGATGGAAGAGCGGGAGCTTACCGACGTTCGTCGAAAAATTGCCTATTTGTTCCAAGGTGCCGCCCTCTTCGATTCACTCACGGTGGGCGAGAACGTTGCCTACGGACTTCGAGAGCAATTCTGGAATCGCATGACGCGAGCAGACATTGAGGCCAGAGTCGAGCGATCCCTCGAGCTCGTCGGGCTTCCCGGCGTCGCGTCTATGCGACCGAGTGACCTCTCCGGGGGGATGAAGAAGCGCGTGGGGCTGGCGCGTACGCTGGCCCTCGAGCCGGAGGTCATTCTGTACGACGAGCCCACGACCGGGCTCGATCCGATCAATACCGCCCGGATCAATCACCTGATCCGTGGAATCCAGCGCAGTTTGAAGTTGACGAGCGTCGTCGTGACCCACGACATGGGGACGGCCTTCAACGTTTCGGATCGGCTCGCGATGATCGGAAAGGGAAGGATGCTGCTCGTCGGGACCAAGGAGGACTTTCGCACGGCGACTCGGCGCGAGGTACGCGACTTCATCGAGGGCAATGCGCCCGAATCGGAGGATCTCGCCGCGCTGCTCTCGTCGTCTTGACCGAGGTCCTGCCCTCATACGAGATTTTGAGAAATCCGATGTCATCACAGGTTCGAGTAGGAATATTTGTCATCGCCGGCCTCGCGCTCTTGATGGTCGGGGTGTTTCTCATCGGAAATACGAGCCGCCTGTGGGACGCCAAGCTCGGCTACCAGGCGGCATTCCAGAACGTGGCGGGCCTCAAGCCCGGCGCTCCGGTCCGGATGGGAGGCCTCGACATCGGAACCGTGATCTCGGTCGACCGCGCTAAGGACGTGGGAGACACACGCATCTATGTCGAGCTGTCCGTCTCGAAGAAGGATGCTGCGCGGATTCGCGGGAACACGGTCGCGCGCGTCGTCAACAAAGGACTGCTCGGCGACAAGATGATGGAGTTGTCGGTGGGTTCGCCTGAAGCCGCTCAACTCGACCCGAAAAGTCTGATTCCGAGCGAGGAGCCCGCCGACATCTTTGCGTCGGCCAGCGAGGCGATTGACCGCCTGCGCCCCCTTGCGGCCGCGCTCGGTGACCCGCAATTCGGCACCGACGTCCAGGGCTCGGTCGCCGACGTTCACGCTCTTCTCGATGCCGCGGCGCACGGTCATGGGTTGGTGCACCAGATCTTTTTCGATATGGAAGCCTCGAACAGAGTGGACCAAACCATTGCGAAGCTCGCGCAGTCGGCGGAGCGCTTGGACCGAACGCTGAACGATGTGGAGGACATCGCGGACCGTGTGAGGACTGGCTCTGGAATCGCGCACGCCGTACTGTACGACGACAAGCTGTCGGGCGACGCGGCGGGCGTGCTCTCCGAGCTCCACGCCTCCCTGCGCGCCGTCCGCGAGGGCCCCGGGTTGGCTCACTCGCTCGTCTATGGAGACGGCGCGACCGAGCGCGCTCTGGCCAACGTGGGCGCCATCAGCGACGACCTGCGAGCGATCGTGTCGGGAGTCCGGCAGGGCAAGGGGACGCTCGGCGCTTTGCTCGTGGATCCGACAGTCTACGAAGACCTCAAGAGTGCCATTGGCAACGTGGAGCGTAACGCTGTATTGCGAGCTCTCGTCCGGTATTCCATCCGCGCCGATGAACAGAAGGCCGCACCGAAGTAGGAGCTCTTCTACCGCTCTCGGGCCCCTTCGGGCTCGGCCCCGCCTGCGGGCGACGGATTCGGCCACCACGGCAGACTCGAGCCCTGTCTCATCACCGTGAGGCGAAGAAGGTCCAGTTCGAGCGCGACGAACATCCCTTCCGTTCCTTTGCCGCTCTCGAGATTCCAAAACTCCGTGCCGACCGCGAGTTGAAAGCCCCACGGGCACCCGCCGGTCAGCACCGCCTGCAGCGGCCAGTCGCCGTAGCCGCCATCCCCCCACGTCCGAAACGCGGCGCCGACATCCAGGGCGAGCCCCCAATCCCCGCGAGCAAAGCCTCCGGTGGCCGCTCGAGCCGCCAATCCGACGTCGGTCCCGAGTCCAACCATCGTGGTCCCGCGAAAGAGGCCGCCGAGGATGAACGGATGGGCAGGCGAGCTCCCGACGCCCAGCGAGTACGTCACGGTCCCGGCCGAATCGTTGCTCGCTGCGACGCGATTTCTTTGGAGCGACGCTCCGCCGCCGATCGCGAGCCAAGAGCTCACATCGGCCCGGGCCGGCGCAGGGGCGCCAAAGCAGGCGACCCAGAGCGCCAGGACCGCGGAAGTTCGCACGCGCGAAGCGGTACCACGATGCGCACGCAGATTCCAAGCGCCCCCGTCGCCGCGCGCCAAAGTCGGACGTGTGTGCGCGCACCGGAATACGCCGTTCGGGGAGTGAGGCTGCAACGCGTGCTCGCCGGTGCGCAAGGGGAGCGCGCGCAGGAGCGCGTTTGGGCGTAGGCTTGACAGTGCGGGAGACTGGAGGACGGCGGCATGCTCCGCCGCGAGAGCTCTTGCCGCGAGTGGCCAATGACCAGACCGGACGATGAGCCCTCTGATGCCGCGCGCTGGGAAGCCGTCGAGGACGCTACTGAGCTCTTGCACGAGGAGCGTTTCCGAGAGGCCCTCCGGGAGCTCGGACGGGTCATCCGACTCGATCCCCACAATCCATACGCCTACTACTTCTTGGGCATCGGGCTGTTCGAAGTGGGCGAAGTCGAAGCCGCGAGGGATGCATACGCTGCGTGCGTGAAGGCGGCGCCTGGGCACATGGGGGCCCGCGTCGCCCTATGTCACGTACTGCGGATCCTGGGCGATGTCCGAGGCTCCATTCGCGAGGGCATGGCCGCGCTCAGTCGAGTACCAGGCGACCCCGATGCGCTCCACGCCGTCGGCCTCGCGTATCACGCTCGAGGCGACGACGTGGCGACGCGCAAGTATCTCGAAGCGTTTCTGCAGACGGGTCCCGAGCTCGAGGTCGCGCTCGAGACCGAGGCCATCCTCGCATCGCTCCGCGGTGGTCCCCGAGAGCAGGCCGAAGACCAAGACCCGGAGGATTGATGCCCTCGCCGACCTTCTACTGCGCGCAGTTCGTGAATTGGAAGGCGATCGTCCCGGAGCACGTGAGATACGAGGTACCGGTGGGGGTCTGCACTGGTTTGGCCGTGTCGGCGAGCGAAGTGCAGTTCAGCGACCCCCAGATGCGCCCAGACTCCACGGCGGATTCGTCTCCGAGATTCTGGTAGGTGAGCACACAGGTCGACCCATCGTAGAGAGCGATCGGCACTCCCTGGCTGTCGGAGTCGAGGTCGGCCGTGAGGGCACCGGCGGTATTGGGGGTGACGCCGTCGTCGGCCGGCACGTGCCCCGACGCCTGAAAGATGTTCGTGCCCTGCTCGACTTTGAGCGTGACGTCGAAGCCCCCACCGTTCGCATGCACGCTGCAGCTTACCGCAGCTCCGGCGGCCCCGTTCTGCACGGGTGCGTCCAGGCTTCCCATCGTGAACAGAGTGGACGCCAAGTCGCACGACGCGCCGCTCACGTTCGCCTCGACGTAGGCCGTGGCCGGCAGCCCGGAAGAGGAACTCGAGCACGCGGCAAGCCCTACCCAGAGCGCGCTTGCCAGGCCAACGTGGATTCGATCGACAGTCATGACACCTCCGCGAGCGACGGTTGCGGCGGAGCATACCGCTCGGTTGCCTCGGATCGTGAGGAGTCTTCGCGTGACGCAGCGCGCAGTCGCTTGCGGGGCTCGGCGTTGCCCCGACTCCGCAACGTGCGCAGCGGCACCCCGACGCTGCGCACCATCGGTGTCACTGCGACTTTTCGCTGTCAGTCGCCTACTATGGCTGCCCCCAAGCGGACCTCATCATGCTGACGCTCGTCGCAGGCACCCGCCCGAACTTCATGAAAGTCGCCCCGATCTGGCGCGCGCTCATGTCGCGTAGCCTCATTGCCCGGATCGTCCACACGGGGCAGCACTTCGATGCCTCGATGAGCGACGTCTTCTTCCACGACCTCGGTTTGCCGCAGCCCGATGCGAACCTCCACGCGGGCGGAGGAAGCCAGGCAGAGCAGACGGCTGCGGTTCTCGTCGGGATGGAGCGCGAACTCACGGCCCATCGCCCGAAAGCTCTGGTCGTCGTGGGCGATGTGACGAGCACGCTGGCTGCGGCCCTTGCCGGTGCCAAGCTAGGCGTGCCGGTGGTCCATGTCGAGGCGGGATTGCGCTCGGGCGACTGGACGATGCCGGAGGAAATCAATCGTGTCGTCACCGATCGGCTCGCGGATTTGCTCCTGACGACGACGGCGGATGCGAAGCTCCAGCTTCTCCGAGAGAGCACCGAAGCCGCGCGGATTCTCTTCGTGGGCAACGTCATGATCGACTCCCTGCGCTGGGGAATGGACCGCCCGACGGACGCCCTCGCGCGCCACGACCTCGCACCGGGCACCTATGCGCTCGCCACGTTGCATCGGCCCGCAAACGTCGACACGGCCGAGGCTCTCGGGGCCACTCTCGACGCGCTCGCGTCGATTGCACGGCGCCTGCCGGTGCTGTTTCCGGTCCACCCGCGCACCCGCGCGAGAGCGGAATCCGCAGGCCTGGCCGAGCGCCTGCGATCGACCGTGGGCCTCCGCTGCGTCGATCCTCTCGGGTATGGCGATTTCATCACTCTGATGGCCAACGCCAAACTTGTCGCTACCGATTCCGGCGGCATTCAAGAGGAGACGACGGCGCTCGGCATTCCGTGTCTGACGCTGCGCCGCGGGACCGAGCGGCCGATCACCGTGTCGGAGGGCACGAACGTGATCGTGGGCGTGGACGTGGACGTCATTTCCCGGACGGTCGAAGCTGTTCTCGCCGGGCGCGGAAAGCGAGGTCGAATCCCCGAGGGCTGGGACGGACGGGCTGGCGAACGGGTTGCGGAGGCCATCCTGCGACTCTTGGACGGGGAGCCGCCCCCGCGCACCGCCGGCCCGAGGGCCTGACGGCTGGCGGCGACTCGCGGGTGGTATCGTCGTGCGCATCCTATTTCTGTCTCAGTACTTTCCGCCAGAGCCGGGGGCCCCGGCGGCGCGCGTGTCGGAGCTCGCCACGGCGTGGGCGCGTGCCGGCGAGCAGGTCACGGTGCTCACCGCGATGCCGAATCATCCGAGCGGGGTGGTCCCGGCGGGGTACCGCGGGCGGCGCGTCGTGCGTGAGTCGCGCGAAGGCGTGGACGTCGTGCGGACCTGGATCTACGCAGCCCCGAACAGCGGCCGCGTGCGCCGCTCGCTGGCCTATGCCTCGTTTGCGGCGTCCGCCGTGGCCTCGGGCCTCTGGCACACGCCGCAACCCGACGTGGTCATCGCGACCAGCCCGCAGCTGCTCTGCGCGTGTGCCGGGCGCCTCGCGGCCCTCTTGCGACGCGCTCCGTTCATCTTTGAAGTCCGTGACCTCTGGCCCGAGTCGATCGTGGCCGTCGGGGCGCTGCCCGCGCGGCATCCCGTCGTGCGAGCGCTGACGGTCGTCGAGGAATCGCTCTATCGCTCGGCGCGCGCCATTGTCGTCGTGACCGACTCCTTTCGGGAGCGCCTAGTAGGCCGTGGGTTTTCGGCAGACAAGATTCATGTGGTCAAGAACGGAGTCGACCTCGGGCGCTTCGCCCCGGCTCCCAGGGATACGCCCCTGCGCCGCGAGCTCGGGTGGCAGGATATGTTCGTGGTCGGCTACGTGGGAACTCACGGGATGGCGCACGCGCTCGACACCGTGCTCGACGCAGCCAAGCGTCTCGGGCAGCGACCGGACGTGCGCTTCCTGCTCGTCGGCGACGGTGCCGAACGGAGCCGACTCGAGCAGCGCGTTTCGACCGAGCGGATCGAGAACGTGCGCCTGCTCGGATCCGTGGCGCGCGATCGAATAAGCGAGGTGTATGCGACGCTCGACGCCGCTCTCGTCACCCTTCGCCGGAGCGAGCTATTCACGTCGGTCTTGCCGTCCAAGATCTTCGAGATTGCCGCGATGGCCCGACCGATCCTGCTGTCCGTCGATGGGGAGGCTCGCGCGCTCGTGGAGGCGTCGGGCGGTGGCGTGTTCGTGCCGCCCGAAGACGTCGGCGCGATGGTCGACGCGCTCGTGCACTGGATCGAGGAGCCAGCGGTCGGAATTCGAATGGGACTCGCGGGACGTTCCTACGTCGCAGCGCACTTCGACCGGGAGTCGCTGGCGCGCGCGTATCTCGAGATTCTGCGAAGGTCAGTGTCCGTAGCATGATAGGCCGCACGGCGAGAACGCTCCGCGCGCTCCACCCTATTCAGATCGCCTGGCGTCTACCGCATGCGGTCGCGTTGCGATGCGCTTGGGCGGTGCCGCAAGGCGCTGGCCCTCGCCTCGTCGGCGCGTGGCCACCGCCGCCGCCGGCTTTGCGTCGCCTGGTGGAAGCCGAGCGCGTCCGAGCGCGAGAACGCCTCGAGCGGCTCCCGCGAGGCTCTCGATTGCGGGCCTACGAAGCCTGTTACGGACTGGAACTCGGCGCGGGGGACGTGGGCGTGCCCGCCGCGTGGTTGTCGCCGGCGGCATTCGCCCCCTACCCAGCCTCTGTGCGAGCCCGTTCGCTCGCCGTGGCCACGCGATTCGGCCGAAGCGATCTGGGCCGCGAGCTCACGCGGGCCGCTCGAGCCGTGCTCGTTCAGCCCGAGCTCCATCTACTCGGCAATCACGTGGTCGAAAACGGCTTGGCCCTCGTGTGTGCCGCGGCGGTGACCCAAGGCGTCGAGGCCGACCTCTGGCGGGCCGTGGGCACGAGCCTTCTTGCGTGGCAGTTGCCGGCCCAGTTTCTTGCCGACGGCGGCCACGTGGAGCGCTCGGCGTCCTATCACCTGGCCCTGACTGCCGGTCTGCTCGAATGCCTCGAGCTCACCGAGAGCGCCGGTCGCCCCCTGCCCCAGCCATTTCGAGAGATCGCCGGACGCGCCCTCGGATGGGCCGAGGCCATCCAGGCCCCGGACTTCACGGTTCCCCTGTTCAATGATGCGGCGCTCGACGCGTCTCCCTCCATCCGGGACGTCACCTCGCTCGGAGAGGCCATTGGACTTCGGCCGGTTCGGGTGGCCCGTCGCGCTGGCTCGGGGGATGTGAGCGTGACGCTCCTCGAGTCGACGGGGTGGGCGCGAATCGACCACCGGGATGTCTCCGTAGTCATCGATGCGGGACCTGACGCGACCGGCTTTCAACCGGGCCACACGCACGCGGACGGCCTCGGGTTCGAAGCCTGGATTGGTGGCGTCCGCGCGGTTGTAGACTTCGGTGTCTCGACGTACGACAAAGGGCCCGAGCGCACCGAGACTCGAGCGACGCGGACCCACAACACGGTCGAGATAGGCGGGAAGGACTCCTGTGAGGTCTGGGGCGCCTTTCGGGTAGGACGCCGAGGAAGGGGACGCATCGTGATGACCGGGTTCGAGAGCGATGCCGCGTGGATCGAACTCGAGCACGACGGGTATGCGTGGCTGCCAGAGCGCCCGGTGCATCGGCGCACCCTCTCGGTGAGCGGCCGGACGATCGAAGTGAGGGACAGCGTCAGGTCGGGGAGAGAGTCGTGCACGTCCAGACTTCGGCTCGATCGCGGATGCGGCGCGCACGTTCGCGTCGCGGGCCCCTTCAATCGCTCGGAAGACCGATGGTATCCGCGCCACGGATCCCCCAGAGCTGCCGACGTCTACGCCCAGACGTTTCGCGCCGGGGATTGGACCGGTGCACGGTGGCGGATCGAATGGTAATGCAGACCCTCACGCGAACGAGGAAGGATTCTGATGAAGCAAGTGGCTCAGAGCTTCCGAACGGGAAAGCTGTCCCTGGCCGAGGTCGCCGCTCCGACGAGAGCCCCCCACGGCCACGTACTCGTCGACACGAGCGCATCGCTCCTGTCCGCGGGGACGGAACGCTCGCTCGTGCAGCTCGCGCGCAAGAGCCTCGTGGAAAAGGCCCGAGAGCGCCCCGACCTCGTCGCCAAGGTGGTCGACAAGGCCCGACGCGAAGGAGTCCTCGCCGCGCTTTCTGCGGTGCAGAGCCGACTCGATTCGCCCGTGCCGCTAGGGTATTCGCTCGCAGGGCGAGTTCGGGAGGTCGGTTCGGGCGTCTCCGATTTCGCGCGGGGTGACCGCGTAGCGTGCGCGGGAGCTGGACTAGCCAACCACGCGGAAGTCAATGTCATCCCGACGAATCTGGCGGTGCACGTTCCTGAGGCGGTGAGCGACGAAGAGGCCGCGTTCGTGACGGTCGGGGCCATCGCGCTCCACGGCGTGAGACTCACGCGCCCCGGCCTCGGTGACGTGGTCGCGGTGATCGGCCTAGGTCTCATCGGGCAGATCGCCGTGCAGCTTCTCGCATCGCATGGCTGTGACGTCGTCGCGATCGACATCGATGGGGCCAGAGTGCGGCGAGCGCTCTCGAGCGGAGCGGTCGCCGGCGGCTCGATCGGGACCGACGACGTCCTCGAAGTCGTGCGCTCGGCGTCACGGGGTCGCGGGGCTGATGCCGTGATCGTCGCAGCCTCGTCGCCGAACTCGGATCCGATCAAGCTTGCGGCGGACATCGCACGGGACCGGGCCCGCATCTCGGTCGTGGGTCTCATGCCACTCGAAGTCCCCCGAAAGACGTTTTACGAGAAGGAACTCACGGTCGTCGTCTCGCGCAGCTACGGCCCGGGACGCTATGACCCCGAGTACGAGGAGCGAGGGCGCGACTACCCGATCGGGTACGTTCGCTGGACGGAGCGCCGAAATTTCGATGCCGTGCTTCATGCCATCGAAATGCGCCGCCTCGACGTCAAGGGGCTCATCACGCACAGGTTTCCGTTCGAGCGCGCGCTCGAGGCCTACGACCTCATCACGGCCGCTCACCCGGAGCCGCACCTCGGCGTGGTGCTCGCCTACGAGCCCGCGGCGCAGGGGGCTCCCTCGATGGTTCGAACCCCGTCGCCACCGCTTCGGAACGAGGGCGAGCTGGGCATCGGCGTCGTCGGCACCGGCCTATTCGCGACGGGCGTCCTGATGCCCGCCCTTCAGAAGACGGCCGGCGCGCGCATCGTGCGCACGGTGTCGGGACGAGGTCTGTCGGCTCGCCATGCGGCAGAGAAGTTCGGTGCCGGCGGCGTGGCCACCTCGCTCGACGAGGTGCTGGAGTTGCCGGAGGTGGGCGCCGTTGTCATCGCGACGCGGCACGACAGCCACGCGGCCCTGGCAGGCCGGGCTCTCGCGGCCGGCCGTCACGTCTTCGTCGAGAAGCCCGCGGCCATCGACGAAGCTCAGCTCGAAGGGCTTCGAGACGCCGTTCAGGCGTCGACGGCGAAGATGCTGGTCGGATTCAACCGACGGTTCTCTCCGTTCGCGGGCCGCGTGGCCGAAGCGTTCTCGGGCCGTCGCGCCGGGCTGGTCATGACCGCGCGGATCCTCGCCGGTCGTCTCCCCGCCGGGAGCTGGATCGCGGACGGTAGCGTCGGCGGAGGACGAGTTATTGGAGAAGTGTGCCACTTCATCGATTTGCTGTCGTACTGGGCAGGCACGGCGCCGACGCGTGTGAGCGCCCATGCGATCGGCCCCGATCGCGGGTGGGACCGCGGGGACAATCTCGTCCTCGGGCTGTCCTTCGCCGACGGCAGCGTCGCCACGATTGCATACTCGGCCATGGGAGATCCGAGCGTCGGAAAGGAGCGCTACGAAGTAGCATGCGAAGGCCGAGTGGCGGTCCTCGACGATTTTAGGGTTCTGCACGTGACTTCACGCGGCAAGACCAGGACGTGGCGCACGCTGCGCGCCGACAAGGGCCACGTCGCCGAGATGTCTGCGTTCGTCGACGCGTGTCTTCGCGGCGGTCCGAGCCCCATCGCGTGGAGCAGCATCGAGGCGACGACGCGGGCCACGTTCGCGGCCGAGCGCGCGTGGAGAGACGGAGCGCTCGTCGAGATCGGGTGACATCCCCCCGATGCGGTCATGGTAGGCGCCCCGTGGCTCACTCCCTTCCTATCGCGATTCCCTCCGACTGTCAGGCCTGCGGCGTTTGCTGTTTTTCGACGCTCGAGACGTACGTCCGAGTGATGGGCGACGACTACGAGCGACTCGGCGATCGCGCGAGTAAATTCGTGAATTTCGTCGGCAACCGGGCGTACCTGCGTATGACGCACGGTCACTGCGCCGCGCTCGTAGTCGAGAAGGGACGGCGGTTCCAGTGCGCGATCTACGACCGCCGCCCGGACGTCTGCCGGGACCTCGCGCGGGGTTCTCCGGAGTGTGCGGGGGAGCTCTCCACCAAATACACCGGCCTTCTGGGCATTTCCTGCCTGTCCCGGAAGTAGAGTCCGGGCGACCCCCGCTTGTCCAGGAAGTGGAGTCCGGGCGACTCGGCGTCGGTCTCGCTCGGTTTCGACCGAAATCCACCGATCTTCTAGATTCCACTCAAGTCTCTACTCGGCATTCGGTCGGGCGACCGGCAGGTCAGTGGCAATCCGAGTCCGATATGGGTGAAGCACTCGTTGCACGAAGTGCAGGCCGCGACCGAGGACAAGCCGTCTCGCCATCGGTTGGCCAGATCGGGCTCTCTCACGAGCGGGCGAGCGAGCGCAATCATCGCGATGGGAGTGTCCCGCACGAGGCGCTCCGCGACCGCCATGGAGCGTATACCGCCGACGCAGAGAACCGGAATACTCACAGCTTCAGCCACCCGTCTCGCCCACGGTTCGAAGTAGGCTTCTCCGGGAAACTCGACGCGCCGGCGCGCCGCCCGCAGCACGACGTCGACGACCGAACCAAGAAGTCGGGTGGCTGGGAAGTTATGGTGAATATATCGCTTGGCGCTCGCGACAGGAATCCCGCCTTTGTTCGGATAGCAGCCGAATCCGACGTCTCCCGTGCCCGCGGACACTTCGATCGCATCCACGCCCCAACTTGCCATAGCCTGCGCGATGCGTACGCCCGTATCGACGTCGAGGGCGCCCGGCTCGCCATCGTGGACGTTGAGTTTGACCGCGACTGGATAATCAGGGCCCACGGCGCGTCGAGTCGAATCGACGACCGCGTGTGCGAACGCCAGCCTGCGCTCGAAATCGCCCCCCCAACGATCGGTTCGGCGATTGTGCTTGGGGCTGAGCATCCGAGACAGGAGATATCCGTGGGCGCCGTGGAGCTCGACCCCATCGAACCCCGCCTGGCGAGCGCGCCCTGCAGCCGCGCCGAAATCCGCGACGATGGCGGCGATCTCCCCGTCGGTCAGCGCGCGGTCGAAGAGGAGGTTGGTCTTGTTGAAACCTCGAGACGGCGCTGTCGCTCCGAGGGCGCGAGCCGTGCGTCGCGGAAGTTGGGGTGGAGCCCAGCATATCTGCGCGAAGATGCGCGAATCGTGGCGGTGGACGGCCGCCGTGAGCTCTCGCAACGGTTCGACGAGGCTGTCCGCGTAGAGGCCGATCTCCGCGCCGGTGAAGCCGTGGCCGCGACGCACGTGGGCCATTCCGGTGATACAGAGCCCAACGCCGCCCCGCGCCCATCGCTCGTACAGGCGAACGAGCGATGGCAGGGGTCGACCTTCCGAGTCGCAGCGTCCCTCGGCCATCGCCGACTTTGCGATACGATTGCGGATCGTGATCGATCCGAGGCGAACGGGGGTAAAAAGGGCGTTTGCCATGGCGGTCCTGCGCAATAGAGTACGGCTGCGGGCGACGCAAGACCGGAGGCTGGCGCAGGCAAGCGAGCGACGCCGAAGCTGTCCACGGGACTTTTGGATTTGTTCTCCCCGCGTGGCGTGCGCGTGCGCTATCGGTGGTCGTGATCTGATGCCGCCGTCATACCGCCCGCGAATGGGAGCCACGCCCTATGCCGATGACTCCGCCTCGGGCGTTACATTTCGCGTCTGGGCGCCGTTCGCGAGTTCGGTGGCGGTCGCCGGGGAATTCAATCAGTGGTCGCCGTCCAGCACTCAGCTCTATCCCGAAGGGGGAGGCACCTGGTCCGCGGACGTGCCCGGCGCCGCGGTTTCTCAACGGTACCTCTTCTACATTCCGTCCTGCCGGCAAGCGCCTTGGCGGATGGACCCCTATGCGCGTGGCGTCGCACGCGGCGTCGGCCATCGCACGGTGTCGGTGGTCGCGCCATCGCGCGTTGGTCACGTGGACGTGGGCTATTGCATGCCGCCATGGAATGAGCTCGTCGTCTATCAGGTGAACCTGCGATCGCTCATGCGCTGGCGCTCCCCTATGCCGTGGTCGCATGGGCTCGGGCGCCTGGAGTACCTGCGCGAACTGGGGATCAACGCCATCGAGCTGGTGGCGTTCGGGGAATTCCTCGCCGACGAGCCTTCGCCCGGCCGAATCCAGTATCCCTTTGCGGTGGACGACGAATGGGGCGGCCCGGACGGATTGCGCACCCTGGTCAATGAAGCCCATCTGCGCGGCATCGCAGTTTTACTGAACGTCGACTACAGCCATCTCGCCGGAACTGAGAGCGACATGTGGCGATTCGACGGCCAGGGCATCACCTCATGCTCGGGCGGAATTTATGTCTACGAGGATCGACGGAGCCGAACGCCCTGGGGGGAGACGCGATACAACTATGGCAGGCCTCAGGTTCGCGACTACCTGCGGGATAACGCTCTCGCGTGGCTCCACGAATGCTTCGTGGACGGCCTGAGGTGGAGTTCGGTCCGCTGGATCCGAAATGTGGAAGGGCGCGACGGAGATCCGGCGAACGAACTCGCAGACGGATGGAGCCTGATGCAGTGGATCAACGACCAAGTGCGGCGCGAGCAGCCGTGGAAGGTGTCGGTTGCCGCGGATATGCACGACAGCGAGTGGATCACCCGGGACGTGAGCGCCGGCGGCGCGGGGTTCCACTCCCAGTGGAGCAGGCACTTTGCGTCGACTGTTCGCGCGGCTTGTGTCGAGTGGGACGATGCGTGCCGCGACGTTCGGGCCGTAGCGTCGGCCATCGGCCAAAGGTACCGTGCGAGTGCGATCGAGCGGGTGATCTTCTCGGAGGCTTACGATGCGGACACTGCGTTCGGGCGACTGCCCGAGCGCATTCATCCGGGCAAGGCCGATAGCTGGGATTCCAAGAAGCGCGCTTCTCTGGCGGCTGCTCTGGTCTTGACGACACCGGGTATTCCCATGCTGCTGGCCGGCCAGGAGTTTCTCTCATGGGACGAGTTCGGCCCGGGGCGCAGCATCGATTGGTCGGGCGCCGACCGACTGCCCGGGGCGGTGAACTTGCACCGGGATCTCGTTCGCTTGCGTCGCAATTGGTTCGATACGACGAGGGGACTGCGAGGCGATCACGTGAACGTATTCCACGTCGATGACGGCGCGCACGTCGTGGCATTTCATCGGTGGGAGTGCGGAGGGCCGAGAGACGATGTGGTCGTGGTCCTCAACCTCTCGACCCACGGCCGTTGGGCGGTCCGCATCGGTCTGCCGCGCGAGGGGCCCTGGCGAGTGCGCTACAACGGAGATTGGAGTGGGTACGATTCCGATTTCGGCAATTGGTTGGCGGGCGACGTCGACGCCGATCCGGTGCCTTGGGACGGGATGCCGGTGAGTGCCGAGGTGAGCGTGGGTCCGTACACTGCGCTCGTTTTTTCCCAGGACTGAGAGCGGGGGGAGGGATGTCGACGCCGCTAACAACACGGCTCCGTGGCCCGCTTCTCGCGGTCGCCGTCGTCGCGGTCGGGGTGTTCGGTTGGGCCACGTGGCTGATGGCGGCCCGCCCGCGCTTCGAACCCTTGCCGCCAAAGGTCGCTGTCCGACCCGTCCGCGACCCGTCCCTGATCCGACTGGTGTTCGCCGGCGACTTCGCGCCAGCCGATGCCGCCATGTCCGCGATTCGAACGGCAGGCTATCGCTACCCCTACCTGCGCACGGACGCGCTGATCCGAGGAGCCGACGTCGCCTTCGCCAATTTGGAAGCCCCGGTGACGGCATCGCTGCGGCCCGTCGATTTCTGGAAGGAGTACATGTATCGAGTCGAGCCCGAGGCCGTGCAAGCTTGGCAGTGGTTGGGGCTCGACATCGTAAGCGTCGCGAACAACCACGTACTCGACTATCGGCAGAGAGGTCTCCTCGACACCGTGGCGACCCTCGACGGAGCCGGAATCGAGCACGTCGGCGGCGGCAAGGATATCGCCTCGGCTCGGCGTCCCGTGGTCTTCGAGATTGGAGAGACGCGCGTCGGGTTCCTCGGATATCTGGAAAACCAGGCGAGCTACTGTCTCTACGAAGGGCTGTTCGCCTCGCAGCACCGACCTGGGTGTGCCAAGCTCACCAGGCAAGACGCGGCGGAGGACGTTCGGCGCCTGCGGTCTCAGGTCGACGTGCTGGTCGTCAGCGTTCACTGGGGACAGAACTACTCCGACGTCACGGACAGCCAGCGGGAATACGCCAAGGCTCTCCTCGACCTCGGCGTGGACGTCGTGGTGGGCCACCATCCTCACAACGAACAGGCCGTCGTCGTCCGAGGTCGCAGCCTCGTCTTTTATTCGCTCGGCAACTACGCGTGGGGGGCCCCAGGCCACGACGATCTGCGAATCGGTCTCGTGGTACGGCTGCTCGTCGAGCCTCGGTCGGCCGAGCGCGCGGCGCGTGTCGCCGGCGCCGAGGTGTTCCCCATCGTGACGCAGAACCGCCTGGTGCAGTATCAACCGCGTCGCCTCGCGCCGGCGGAGGAGCACTGGCTCGTGCCGTTCTTGTCCGCCAGCCGGGCGGCGGGCGTCCGGTGTACCGTTCTCGAGGACGACGAGGGTCCCTGGGTTCGGATTGAATTGTAGGGCGATGGACCTATTCGCGAGAGTCGGCCGCCCCCAGGACCTCATCGACCAGCGCACGAGCTTCCGCGATCCGGCGGCGCTGGTCTTCCGTCATCGGCGCGTGCGGGCGCGGCTCCGGCACCGTCTTCAATTGCTGCTCGAGGCGTCGCTTGTATAGCCAACGTCCGATCGGACCGCGGATGGGCTCGAGTTCGAAGCCTCCGCTTTCGAGGATCGCGGGACGGTCGCGCAGGGCTTCGACGAGCATGGGATTGGACTCGGTCCAGTCGTGGGCGACATCGAAAGCCGTCCGTTGCGTCGTCCCGAGGTGCCTTCGCACCGCCGAGCTGCGGACGCCGTGAAGCGCGCTGAACAAGGCTTGGGCGATCGCGAGCTGCTCGACCCCCAGCACGGTGGCCCGCGTCATGCGAAGTCCGCCGCACGACTTGCCCCAGATGGCAGCGCCGTTCAAGAGCAGCACTCCGAAGCCGCATGCGACCGCGGCCACCTCGCTCAATCCGAGGTCCGCCGCGGCGGCCGACTCGTGGAGGACGACGGCGCCTACAGCGCGGGCGAAAACGGTTGTGAGCGTCTCCGCCCGCGTCACGTCGCGGGCCTGAAGCCACACGCGATAAGCGCCCGGGCTCGCCTCGATGCGGCCGCTGCGCTCGCCTGCGCCGCTGTCTCCACCGCATCCGCAGGAACGGCCCGCCCCGCAGGCGTCCCCTTCGTCGTCCAGAAGCCCGATGTCGAGCTTCACGTGGTCCCCGATCGGAGCGTAGCTGGCCATCCGGTCTAGCAGCCGTTGGAGGCTCGGACCGTCGTGGCGAAACTCGTCCGGAAAGAACTCGCTGTCAGGCTGCACGAGTCGATAGGGGGCGGCAGCGGCCCCCAGAGTATTCCGTACTTCGGCGTACGAGCGTACGACGCTGCGCAGCGTGCCTTCGGGGGGGAGATCCATTCCGACAGACTATCGCACGCCGCCGCCCGGCGGTGCGTGGGGAACTGTCTCGGAGCAAGCTCAGTCGGCTTGGCCGGGCGCTTCAGCGAGCGTTGGCGCTCACCCGATAGAGGTAGAAGTTCTCCTCCTCGATCATAGAGTCGTAGAGCTCCGCTAGGCGTGTGACGCCGTGGCCGACGAGCTCGGGCGCAAGCGGACGGTTCATCAGTAGAACCGGGTTCCGGCCGCGCTGCGCACCCAACCCCGACGCGTATCGGACCGTCTGCGCGTCGGTGGGCTCCCAGAAGCGATCGGCGGTCCAGCGCACGAAGGAGAACGGCCGGCCGGTCCGAGGGCTGAACGCCACCGCCTTGGGGCCGAGCTGGCCGAGCACCGCCGTGGCGGGATAATCGACCTCGGCGACGATGAGCTCGTCGGCCAAGCCGCGATTCCGAAGCTCGCGCGCGGCGCGGGCGCCGGACGAGAAGACGTAGCGAGCGTCGTAGACCAGCGCGATCGCAGCGCCTGGAACGTGGAGCGCGAGCGCGATCACGACCGCTGACGTGAGCGTGCGCGTCCGCGGACTCGCCGGTTCGTCACGACAGGCAATCCACGCCGCCATGAAGAAGACGACGAAAATGAAGCCGTGATGCCGCGTGTCGCCCGCGTAGACGCCGGCGAAAAGTCCGACGAGAAGGGCCGTACCCACGCCGAACAAGCGAAGAGACGTCCGGTTTTCCGACAGCAGTCCAAGGGCGGTCGCGAACAGAATGAGTGCCAGCGATGTGCCGAGCCACGGCGACGCGATGGCGTCGAGTAAAGCGTTGGAGTTCCAGAAGAAGAAGTCGGCCTTTGGGATCGGTACAAACGCGGCGACGATTCGGGTCGGGCCATAGTCCCAAGGGACGGGCGGGGCTCGTCCTACGCGCGCCACCGTGGAGTCCGCGGGAGGCCACGCGCACAAGGCGGCGGACAGCCCGCCGACAGCGGCCAGACCCACTGCGAGGAGCGCTTGACCGCGCAAGCGGGCATCGGTGAGCGCTCTCGGCCAAGCCTCGACGAGGAGCGTGAGCGCGTACGCCGCGGCGACGAGCGTCGCGACTGTAGTCGTCAGCGCGAGCGCGGCGAGGAGCGCGCCCGTCGCGAAGGGACGCTCGAAGCGCCGCGGATGATGCAGGCACAAGACGATGACGAGCAGCAGCGCGAGCCCGTAGCAACGACTGATGGCGGCATACTCGTAGAGTGCGAAGTAGCCAAATGGGAAGAGGGCCCGCGCCACGCGTCCAAACGGCGCGAAGCGGGTTACGAGCAGAACGTTCACCGTTGCGATGGCGAGATGCAGGGCCTGCATCGCCTGGGGGTGCCACGTGACGCGCGTGAGCACCCAGAGGAGCAGGTACCAAAGGGGGGGCTGCCCATCGTAGGCGCGGGCGCGAACGACGGCCCACGGCGACGCGCTGTCTCGGGCCACGAGCCAGCAGTGGAGCTCATCGCGCCACATCTCGTGGTTGCACATGGCAAAGGTCGCGACGGCGACGTAAACGAACGTGACGGCCGCCGCGAACGCCCAGGGCGAGCGGGCAGTCGCAGCGTGGACGGTCGTGGACCCGTATGGGTCGGGAACGCCGCATTCCACTGATGAGGCTCGGACGTTCGATTTCATCTATGCCAAGGCGTTTCAAGGTGTCGATACGAAGGATGGGATCCGCGTGCCAGATGGTTTCGGTGCTCGCCGGTTGCCGGCGGACTCTAGCCGTGTTCTGGGCTTCGCGGGGGGGCGCGGATCGCAGGGAGGACAATGAGCAGGAACGGAAAGAAGCGCGAGGCGCGGCGCCGGGCCCGCACGCGACGGCGGACGCGTAGCCAGCGGCCGCGCCGCAGGAGTGCCCCTTGACCATCGAGATTCCAAGCGGGACACTTCGCGCGAAACCCGCTTCCTACGCGTTGCAGGTGGGCGCTACCAACACGTTCGTTTCCGAGGTCCCGACGATGACCGTGGGCGTCCAGTTCATGGCGGCTGACGGATCGCCGCGCAGCTCGGTGAGCTGTCAGGTCGATGAGCGCCCGGACAAGCCGGACATGCCAACCGACGAGAATGGCGTCCTGCACCTCGAGGTCCCCGTGACCCTCGATTCGGCCCACGTCACCCTGTCGGATAGCGGAGAGCAATACGTCATCGCACTGGGAGCGATGGATCCCATCGATACCCGAACCGGTATGTTCAAGAGACTTCAGAACCTCGGATACATCGACCATGAGGTCGAGTACGACGAGACGAAGCTTGCCGTTCTCCGTTCGGCGCTCTGCCTGTTTCGATCGCATCAGACAGATATATCGGGCGGCGACGACCCGCCCGCCGTCGACGACTCCGTCGCGTCGAACCCAGCCGGTTCCGAATCCACGCCGTGCGGCTGCTCGGACAACGCGGGAGACTCCCCGACGAGCGACGATGGCGCCGGCGGTGCAGGCCAAGCCGGCAGCGACGACCCCGAGAGCGGTGCGGAAGACGGTCCTACGGCGATACTGCAGCCATGCGGTTCCGCGTGCTCGGGGCTGAGCGACGATGGAGTTCTCGATGCCTGGCTCGCTTCGCGGCTCATCCAGGCTCATGGCAGCTAGTGGACCGCCTCGAGCCTCACGCTTGAGTCTCGCGAGGCCCGCGATACGCTAGGGCGCAGGCGATGTCCTGGACCTGCTTGCTCAGCAACGAAACGGGCGAGCCGCTCAATCTCGCGCTCCATGTCGTGCGTTGGGGCTATTGGCGAGTGCAGGCTTTGCCCAAGGACACAATCGACCCCGACCAAAGCGCCGCGTTCGAATGCGATAGCTTTCTCGACAAGTTTGCCGGCATGGTCACGTACGTCGGACTTCGTGGAGGAGTCACCATTGCGTGGGATGTTCCGATGTGGGGAACCCCCACGTATTCGGTGACGCCCACGGGGGCATTCGGCACGCGCCTCATGGGCAGCGGAACGGAGTCCGGCGGGATCATGTACGCGGTCACGGCCCCGTCTCCGGCCCCGCGGTTGGTGTCCGCGGCCCCGAAGCCCGCAGCGCCAGCACCCGCGACGATCGTGGTTCCCCCGAGCGGCAAGGGCAGGACGTACACGAACAATCCGAACGAAGTTCCGGCGGTCAAGACGACGCCGAGCCCGGAGGAAGTCGTGAGGCTACTCAAGGACAACTGGCCGGAGCTTGGGGAGGCGGGAGCTCGCACGCTCGCTTCGCAGTGGGCTTATGAAACACGTTTGGGCGCAAATATGTACAATTACAGCCTTGGAAATATCAAGGCGGGCCCCAACGAGCCTCATATGTTCTTGCACAACAATACTGAATGCTGGACCGAAGCGTACGGGGACCAGCAGATTGCCCGGTGGGTCCCAGCTGGGTCGAAAACGCCGGTTGTCGCCAAAGGTGACGGCGAGGTCCAAAACCGATGCAAGCCCCCGCTGGTCGCCTTCATAACCCAACCGCCACATCCCGCAAGTCGCTTTCATGCGTATTCCAATTATGCGGACGGGGCGGCTCGGTACATCACCCACCACAAGAATTACGCGGACAAGATACCCGCTTATAAGAAGGCGCTGTACGAGGGCGACACGGATGCAGTGGCGCACATTCTCCGACAGCACGGTTATTATAACGGATCGGAGGACAAATATAAGATCGGCATGAAGGCATACAGGAAGACAATCGACGCTAAACTCGGGGCCGTCGTCCCGCCTTCAATCAGTTCGGGTCAGGCAGGGCAGACACCCTGACAACACCGGCAAGCGATGGAACCGCCTCGACCCGAAGGCTATCAATGGCTCGTAGTCGTGCTGGCGCTCGCGGGCGGATGCTCGCGTTCGACCGAGGCGACGGTTCGACCTGTTCGTACTGGCAGCGCTGCATCGCCCACGGAGTTGGAAGGTATCGACGCAGGCCTCGAGGCCTCATCAGCGGATGCGGCAGAATCCAAAGCGATGCTGTCCAACTCGAATGCGGTGCTCGCGCGTATCACCGCCTGGAACCTGGCGATCGATCGCCACGACGTGGCGGCGCTCGCGGACCTTTACGGGCACGAACTGTGCTTTTACGGTCAGCGATGGACCAAGGAGAGAGTCTTGGCGTTCAAGGAGCGTACGCTCTCGGCGGACAGCTCCTTCCACCAACAAATCGTTGACAGTGTCGCGATCTCCAAGTCAGGCTATTCGGCAATAGCAACATTCGTCAAGAGGTCTGGCCCGCGCGACAAGGTTCGGGAGGTCCGGGCGAGACTGTTGCTCAAGAACTTCGCTGGCGATTACGGTCGCCCGGACGCACCGTGGACAATCGTGGGCGAAAATGACGATGTCGAACGTCTCGCGAGTTCGACGATCCCGAAGTGCGAAAGCGAAGCCGAGAACAGCGCTCGAAACATCCCGGACGTCGATGCTCGATGCGAACAAGAGGCCTCGAAGGTATTCATCCGGTTGCCCGAGATTAAGACGATTCAGGCAGAACTTCAGCAAGAATATGATGCAAGGATAGGGAGCGAGCCTGACTTATCCATGCGTCGCATCAGACCCAGGTCCGGCGGAAACCGGTCTTCGTTCATCGTCGACATAGGTCTGGACACGCCCAATAGCGTAAATGTGATGGCGGGCTACAGTGTGGACCGAGCGCTCGGAACCTTCGACGCGTGGAGTCAGTTCGGGGACCATGTGCACGTCGACGAGGCGGATCTTCGCAAGATCGAAGCAGCCTGCAAGCAGTGAGCGGACTGCCTCACCCCCGGCGCGAGCTGCGCTTCGGTCGGAGGACGGCGCCCGCTGGCGATCCGGGCGCTCGTTGCCGAACTCGGTCCTGAGGCCGCGATTCCGGACCGCGCGCGTCCGTTCGCCCCGAGCTCGATCTGCGACCACTTCGCCCGTATTCGATACCTCGCGCCGGGTCGACGCGCCCAACGTTTCCGTTCGTTCAGTAGCCTCCCTCAATCCCGAGGCTCGGGAGCGTGATCGGTCCGAGAAAGCGCGGCGTGCACGTGGTCCCCAGGGCGTCGCACCGTAGGTCGACGGCCTCTTTGGACAGGGTCGCGTTGAAGACTTCCAAGACGAGCGACAGCCAACTGCGGTCGCCGAGTGTCCAGCGCTTCTCCGCTCGCAGGTCGAGGCGAAAGAAGTCGGGGAGTCGCGTCTGCGTGGTGCCCGGCGGCAGTCCGCTCTCCAATTGTTGGGCGGCGCTCAAGCCGACCGGGGCTCGAAGGAAGGGGCGACCCGAGTAGTAGGTGGTTCGCACTCCAGCCCGAATGCCGTGTCCGAACTCGTAGAGGGCGACGCCCGAGAAGACGTGGGTGCGATCGAAGAGCGATAGATAGGTGTCCCGGCCCAGGAATCGCTCCGTGCGAGAGAGCGTGTAGGAGAGCCAGCCGCTCAAGCGCTGGGTCAGCGCGCGACGCAGCAGCAGCTCGGCGCCGAACGAGCGGCCGTCGACCCGCGCGACGCCCGCGCAGAACGCGACGCTGGTCCCGCACTCCGAGATGAAGTCGCTCATGGCGCGCTGGCCGTCGTAGTACCCCGTGAGCGACGCGGTCAGATCCGACGGTAGCTTGGCTTCCACTCCTTCGGACATCTGGTAGGCGGTCTGCAAGCCGCCCGACGGATCGACGCGAAGTCCCGGGACCGGCACGACATAGGACGGTTCCTGGTGAGCGATGCCGAACGTCGAGACCCACGTGAGCGGGGCAGCGATCTCGAGGCGCGCGGCCAGGCGTGGGTCGACGGCAGTGGAAAGCCCGTCCGCGGAGCGGTATCCGTCGACCCGGAGGCCTGGCAGGAGGGTCAATCGCGCGGCGGGACGAAGGGCAAGGTCGACGTAGGCTCCGGCGAATTGCTCTGAATGAAGAGGCTGAGTGTCGATCTCCGGCCCGACGAAGTCGTAGTCGTAGCGCGCGCCGTTGGCGTCGGCGCCGGCCCAGACTTCTACCGCGTTCGAGAGCCGCTCGCGCCATTCGAGCCGAATGCGCGCGTTGGTCGACGTGACGTATTCGGTCGACGTGGCCGACTCTTGGTGATTCGTGCGGTCGTAGCCGAAGGTCATCGCGAGGCGGACCGTGCCGTGCGACGTGGCGCGGTCGTAGCGGAGGTCGACTCGGTGAAACTCGGTGGAAACCGGAATGACGTCCTGCGCTGAGTCGTATTCGTAGTCGTACCCGCCGAGGGCCAAGACGGACACGACGTCGCGGGGAGTGAGCGAGTGAGAAACGCGAAAGGTGTAGTCCCAGTAGTCGATCGACAGGGTGGGGGCGAAGACGGACAGGAGCGCGTTCGGATATCCGTAGCGCCCTGCGATGAGCGCGCTCGTGTCGGGTCCGAGTGGAGCTTCGAGCAGGGCGCTCGAATCGAAGAGTCGAGCCGAGGCCTCGGCGCGCGTGGCGGAGCTGGGAGGTCGCGCCGAGGCCGCGATGATGCCGCCGGCGAATCGACCGAAGCGAGCGGGCGCTGTGGCGGGATAGAAGTCGACGCGGTCGAGGAGCGCGGAAGGGACGACGGCGGGGCCGGGGCCGAGATGAAAGAGAGTGGGGAGGGGGATACCGTCGAGGAAGTAGCCGGTGTCGGCCGGAGGGGCTCCGCGCGAATAGAAGTACGACAGGCCGCTCGCCATGGGTGCCACGCCGGGGAAGGTCGCAACGGCCTGTAGTGGCTCTCCAAAGGTTCCGGGGATCGCCCGAGCGTTTCCGGCACGAATCGAGTCAGCGCCGAGCACGGGCTGAGGGGACTTGGTTCCGCGGACGACGACGTCGCCGGTCGGGGTCGGGGTCGGGGTCGGGGTCGGGGTCGCGGTCGGGGTCGGGGTCGGGGTCGCGGTCGGGGTCGCGGTCGGGGTCGCGGTCGGGGTCGGGGTCGCGGTCGCGGTCGGGGTCGCGGTCGCGGTCGCGGTCGGGGTCGCGGTCGCGGTCGCGGTCGCGGTTGCAGCTGCGGTCGGGGTCGGGGTCGCCCTTGCTCGCGAGCCCGCGAGCTCGATTGCCCACGTCAGTGCGACTAGCCAGCCACGTCGTCGTCTTCGCGTCACGTTGCGGTCCCACCGTATCGTGTCCCGCGAGAGCGTGCTTCGCCCTGAGGTGGGGTCCGGCTACTGTGCGCGCGCCCATGCGAGTGTCCAGCCTGACTTCCCTCGTCGCGGCCGCCTCGCTCCTTCTCGCAAACTCGGCGCGGGGCGATGCGCTCCCCCCCGCAGCGGAACGAGCTCTCGTCTACTCACCCTACGAGCTCGAGACCATCGAGGAGGTCCTCCGTACAGCGCACACCTCCCGCGAGGCGGCCCCCGAGGGAAAGACCGTCGAGCGCATCGATGTGGTGCCGCTCGACGTCTTCGAGCCGCGCGACCCCGTCCCGACCTGGGTGAACGTCCTGCACGTGACGAGCCGTCGGGACGTGATCCGCCGGGAACTCTTGCTCGAGGAGGGGCACCCGTACCACCAGCTTCTCGTCGACGACACCATTCGCAATCTGCGCCGGCTCGTTCAGCTCTCCGTCGTCCTCGTGGTCGCCACCAAGGGCACCGCCCCCGATCGCGTCGGCGTCATCATCATCACCAAGGACGTCTGGAGCCTTCGATTGAGCTGGGACGCGGTGGCCACGGCCGGCGGCATCGAAGAGCTCGACTTGCAGCCGACCGAGGAGAACTTCCTAGGCACCCACCAGCTTCTGCGCGCCTACTACACGCTGCAACCGTCCGCGCAGACCTTTGGGCTGGGCACCGTCACCCCCCGAATCGGAACGTCACGCGTCGCTCTCGTGTCTCTCGCCGAGGTCATGGTCAATCGCTCCTCGGGCTCGCCCGAAGGCTCCTACGGCTCTCTCATCGCCGGCCAGCCTCTCTTTTCGACGCTCGGGGACTGGGCCTGGACGGCGGATGCGGGCTGGAACGATGTCATCGAGCGCCGATACGTCAACGCGCAGCCGAGCCTCTACGTGGACCCGGCGACCGGTCTGTCGATACCGTATGAATACCGATTTCGGGAGTACTTCACGGGCTATACGCTCACTCGTTCCCTGGGGCGGGAGACCAAGCACGACCTGTCGGTGGGATTCGGGCTCGACCGGCAGGTTTACCGGACCGATGCCGTGGGTGCGGACCCCCAAACAGTGGCCGATTTCGTCTCATCCAAGGTACCGACCAGCGACACGCGCGTGGGCCCTTCGTTTCGGTATCACGGGTATAGCTCGCGTTACGTGCGCGTTTTCGACTTCGATACGCTCGCTCTCCAGGAAGACCAGCGTCTCGGCCACGATGTGGCGCTGGGGGTCTACCCGAGCTTCCGAGCCCTCGGGGCCAACCGCGACGTCCTGAGCCTCTTCGGAGCCGCGCAAATGACGTTCGCCGTCCGCGATGGGCTCTTCCGCGCCTTGGTTCAGTCGGTCGTGGAGAGCGATCCCACCACGGTCTCGGACGCTTCGATCAATCCCGCGATCCACTTCGTGTCGCCCACGGTCGCCAAGCTCGGGAGGGTGGTCTTCGATGCCCAGCTCCTCTACCGGTTTCGTAACTATTTGAATCTGCAGTCACTCCTCGGGGGCGGCGACCGGCTCCGCGGGTATCCGACGAGCTTCTTCGTCGGGCAGGACGTCGTGTCGATGAACCTGGAACTCCGGACGCGCCCGGTCGAGATTCTCACGTGTCAGTTCGCGGGAGTCGGTTTTCTCGATTCGGGCGACGCATTTCAGAGCGTCCACTCGCTCACTCCCTATCAATCCGTCGGAATCGGAGTGAGAGCTCTCTTCCCTCAGCTCGATCGGACCGTATTCCGAGTGGATGTCGGTGTCCCCTTCGAGCACCCGAGCGACGCGACCGGAGCCGTCATTCCCCCGTATTCGATTGTCGCGACCTTCGGCCAAGCATTCGACACGCCGAGCGTCGATCCAGTGCCGAACGCCGACCCGACGCCCATTTTGCCGACGGGGGAGTAGGGGGGCGTCGGTCCAGGCCCAAGGCCTCGCCTACGGCAGTCGGAACTCCCCGCGGGCGACAACGACCGCAGCGCCCCCGACCTCGACGCCCTCGATGCACTGCGCCGTTCCGTGGGCGCGTGCGGAGAGCACGGAGGGACGCTGGATCTCGGCTCCCTGGTCGATCCGAATGCGCTGGCCGAATGCGACGAAGCCGTGTCGAGCGAGGTGCACGGCCAGTGGTCCAGCGGCCGATCCGGTCGCCGGGTCCTCGGTCACGCCGGCAGCGGGGGCGAACACGCGAGTTTTCCACTGCTCGCCCGAGCCTGCAAACGCGCTGATCGTCTGGATCCCTGCAAGACCCGCGAGCTTCGCGAAGTCGGGACGGAGGGCGGACACCGCCGCTCTGTTCTCGAGCATCACGAGGACGTGACGCACGCCATTGTCGTACGTGTCGACCGGCGCATGGGCTCTGCCGACTCCGAGTGCCGCACAGAGCTCCGCGGCGTGGGGATAGGGAACGACGCTCGGAATCGGCTGGCGCATCCATCCGAAGGCCACGCGGTCGCCCTCCCGTTCGAGCGAGACGGGTATCGTTCCAGCTCCCGTCTCGAGGGCGATAGTCATTCGCTCGAGCGGTTGTCCCAGGACGAAGGCCGTTCCGAGCGTCGGGTGGCCCGCGAAGGCGACCTCGATCTTCGGCGTGAAAATGCGAATGCGAGCGTCGCCGCTGGCTTCGGCCGGCAGAACGAACACTGACTCCGAGAGGTTCATCTCGCGGGCAAGGGCCTGCATCGTGGGCGTGTCGAGTCCGCGGGCGTCCGTGAAGACGGCGAGCGGATTGCCCTCGAGAGGTCGATCGGTGAAGACGTCGCATAGAACGTAGCGGAAGGTTCTCACGGTTTAGTCCTTGCCGTCGCTGCCCGTGACCACCCGCACAGGGCCAGCGATCGCCACGATCATGGGGCCAGGTGACAGTCCGACGACCGGGGCAATCTTTGCCACAATGTCACGTTCCAGTCGAGGCCTCCGGAGGGCCTCCGCAGGAGTCCCGGAGGCCTCTCTCTGCCGGGGCGCAGCCCACCTGTCGTCCGTCACGTGGCCCGCGAAAAGGTCGGTCTTGAGCTCGTCGAGTACGTTGACGAGCTCGTGCGGCCGAAAGTTGGCAATATGACTTCGACATCGCGATGGCCCTGCGACCTCAGTCGATGCCCAGCGCGATCCGATACGCCTTGAGCTCGGCCAGAGTGACCCTCAAGTCGTGATTCGTGTCGGCCGGAAGGAGCCGGGATCGCTCTCGCGTCGGTGCGCGCGTGAGATCGATGACACCGTCGCCATTGCGGTCCAAGACGTGGAACGCCTCCTCGGCCGTCAAACGGTGCAGCGCGCCCGAGGCTACCGCGCGCTCGACTTCGTCGAGCGTCACGGCACCGTCCTGGTCGGCGTCTGCGGCCTTTAGGTAGTCCCATCGCAGGGTGCTGACCTCGGAAGGCCCGATCTTGCCGTCGG
This sequence comes from Polyangiaceae bacterium, assembly GCA_049512415.1. Taxonomy (GTDB): domain Bacteria; phylum Myxococcota_A; class Polyangia; order Polyangiales; family Polyangiaceae; genus Palsa-1150. The sequence continues at coordinate 6,986 of JBEKXD010000004.1, read as the reverse complement.
CATCCTTGTCGGCGCGCGCGAATCGGGCAGCCCTGCGCTCGACACCGAATCTGTGGAGTTCCTCCGGGGTGATCACCCCATTCCGATCGACATCGGCCCTAGCGAGCCGATTCTGCGTGAGAGGCGGCAGCTCGCTCGTTTGCACGAGCCCGTCATGGTTCGCGTCGAAGCGGTCGAGCAAGTGCGTGTACACGCGGGCCGTCGCAGGCGTCGGACCTTGGTCATCGGCCGACGCACCGCCAGCCAACGACGTCCCGATGGACAGCACGGGCAGAGAGATCATGAGGGCGCGAGCGCCCAGCGAGCGGAGCGTTGAATTTAGCATGTTCGCATTTCTCCTTCGTTCCCTCTGACGACGCAGACCGCGAACCTCCTACGGCCCGCACGAAATCTGACTCGCAGCCGACCTCGCATGCTCCGCTGTACGTTGGCCACGGGAGGCCGCCGGGGGATCGCATTCGAGTGGGTCCGTAGGGAGTTGCCGTGCGGACCGTCCAACACGTGCGAGTGTCCCATGAGGCAGTCCATTGACCGATCTCGAGAAAGCCGCCGCAGCCGTCTCGGCCGGCGACCCGTCCGCCTTTACGACCCTCGTCGCGGCGACGCACGAGCGACTCGTGCGTCTGAGCGCGCGCATCCTAGGAAGCGTCTCGGAAGGAGAGGACGTCGTGCAAGACGCGTACGTGAAGGCGTACCGCTCGCTCGTCGCTGGCAGGTTTGACGGACGCGCCACGGTGATGACGTGGCTGCACCGAATCGTGCTGAACGCGACGCTCGATGCCAGGCGGGCACGCGAGCGCGAGCCCTCTGCCCTTTCAGAGGCCGCTCCGGAGCCGGCCTGGGACGGGGCCGCGTCCGGAGAGGCAAGAGTGGCTCTGCGGGAACTCGCGGCGTGGCTCGGTGCCCTGACCGAAGAACAGCACCTTGTGCTACTGCTCAAGGCTGTCGAGGAGTTCAGCTCGGCCGAGATTGCCGATATTCTCGGATGCAGCGAAGGAGCCGTGGAGCAGCGGCTCGTACGCGCCCGCGCCGCACTGCGCGCGATGGGAGCCGATCCATGACCGATGGCCAGGAAGATACTGACGCGCGTCTCGAGCGACTCCGGCGCGCGACCGACCGCATTCGCCCGCGCGCCGACTTCGTCGAGCGCGTGGTCGCCCGTGTGGAGCGCGACGCGGGGGCGACCGACTGGGTTGGCGACCTGTCGAGGGCGGCGAGAATGCTTGTTCCGGTCGCCGCTGTGGCGGCCGCACTCGGGATCGTGTGGGCGGCGCACAGTGAACGGGCGTGGACTGACTCGCTGACCGCGGCGAACACCGCGGAGTTGGATATGCAATGGTAGGCCGTCCTCTTCGCGGATATTTGATTCTCGTCACTGTCTTTGCTCTCGGCGCGGTGGCCGGGGGCGCGTCCGTGTTCGCCGTCCTCAGGCACCAGGCCACGGCTCGACTTGTCACGGACCAAGTGGACGAGCGGCGGCTCGACGCCCTGACGGCTCAATTCGCGCTCGACAGGGCGCAGCGAGAGCGAATCGCTGAAATCCTGAACGACGCGCGCGGCGAGGCTCGGGCCATCTCCATCGCGACGGATGCCAGATGCGGTCATCTGCTGCGCGATCACAGGGCCAAGGTGGACGACCGGATTCGCGCGGAGCTGCGAGCTGGGCAACAGGCCAAGTTCGACGAACTGCTGGCCAAGCGGCGCGTGCGCGAGGATGCAGCCCAACCGCCGTTCTCACCGTAGCCTTCACGATGGTAGAGGCGTTCTTCGAGCACCCGTGATGATCCGAAGAAGCGGGACGGGGAGTGGCAGCCCCGAGGACTGGCTCCCCGTATCCCTTGTTTTTGCCATCGTTCAAATGAGCTTTCAGGCTTTCCTGATTGCGTCTTAGTCGCTCAAATGTCCGTTCAGGCGGCGTGCGGCGTTGCGGCCGCACTCGTCGCTGGGGCCGTCACGGCGCTCGCCGGCACTGCGGGGGGCGGCGCGCCGGTCGGGACCGCCGCCACCGCAGTGGGCACGCTCGTCGTCGGCGTCACCACGACCCCGGTGACGTTGCCCTTCACGGTCTTCTTCTGCACCGAACCCATGGTGTGCCGCGCGGCGCGCGTAGCCGCACGCTTCGCCGCCGCCGCAGCCTTGGCTTCCACCGTCAGTGGAGTTCGCGCCTTCGCCGATAACCCGAAGTCGGCGAGCACGTCGGGCGTGCTGGCGAATGCGGCTTTGACATAGGTCTTGTATGCATTCACGAACGTGTGCAGGCTCGTCAAGCCTGCGTCCTCCGCCGCGACCTTCGCCTTGGCCGTCGCTTTGGCGGAATTCGCGTCGGTGTGGAGGTCGACGATTTTCTGTAGCTGATTGGTGATCTGGTCCGGCGTGAATGAGCTCCCCGCGATGGGGACGTCCGGCACCTTCGCGAGGTACTTCTTCGTCGCCGCGATGAGCTTCTGCGCGAGCGCTGCTCCTGTAGCCTTGTTGCGTGTGTTCGTAGCCATGGGAATCCATTCCTTCTCTCTGAAGGCGGCCTTTGCGCCGAGCGCCCTGGCGTCGTTGCCAGGAATCGCTTGCATCGGCGTCCTTCAAATAGGTATGGGCTTACGGGGGCACTTTTCCGGAAAAATAGTTCGAGAAGTTTTCACGGCCGGGCCTCGGTCATGGGCAAGACAATCCCGGGGATGAAACTCCGCGTCGAACGGTCGGGGTGACAGGCACACGTTGCTGGCGCGCTTGTCGTGGGCCCGGGTGAACCGGTTGCCGGCAGTGGGGTCTTCCTCGCACTCGACAAGAACTTCTCTTGGCTCGAGCGCCGCGCCGCTTCCATCGAGTCGGCGGTGACTCATAATGACGGGGTCGCGACTCAGATCCACGGGGCCACGACTCGTCTTGACGGAGGCACCGCTCGTCTTGACGGAGGCACCGCTCGTCTTGACGGAACCGCTCGTCTTGACGGAGGCACCGCTCGTCTTGACGGAGGCACCGCTCGTCTTGACGGAGGCACCGCTCGTCTTGACGGAGGCACCGCTCGTCTTGACGGAGGCACCGCTCGTCTTGACGGGAACATCGCTCCGCTTGACGGGGTCACGACTCGGCTTGAGTCACGCCACGTTCGGACGCCTCCGGACCCCACCGGTTGCGAGCGGAAGCCCCGTCGAGAGCGTCAACGCCCGCCAAGGCGTCGCGGGCGCCGGAGTCGTCCCTCACTTGCGCCCTCGAGCCGGCAGATCCCATTCATGCCCGTCGAGTCGCGAGCCACTGCCTGACGATGCGCGCCGCGTTCGCTTCTGCCGTCACGTGGTTTGCCTGCCATTCGCTCCGGGCGCGGCTTCCGACGACGTTGGCGACCGCGAGGACGGCCGCGAAGGCCACACCCGCTCTCGCGCACGCGGCCGCGACCCCGTACGCCTCGAGGTGCTCCACACCGCATTCGGTATCCCGAGCGATATCGCCGGCAAGGGCATCGTCGACCGTGATCGCGAGCGTGGTCGCGACGTCGGCGGGAAGGGCTCCCGCCTGTGTGAGCTCGCTCGCGAGACCCGGGTCGGCTGCGAAAGTCGTCGACAAGGCTGGTGGGAACTGAGCTTGCGCACGCACGGCCGCGGGTTCAACGAGCCGTATGGCCCGCGCCGTCACGACATCCCCGAGGCCGAACCCGCTCCCGGCGTACGCGCCGCACGTGCCCACGAGGACGACCGCGCGCGGCCGGCAGTCGCGCAGACTCCAAAGGGCTCCGACGGTGGCTTGTACGAGGCCGACGCCCGCGACGCACGTCTCCCATCGTCTCTCGAGACGCGCCGGGACCAAGCCTTCGAGCTCGCCCGCGAACGCGGCAATCACGAGGAGCTCGGCGCCCACTCAGCGCTTGGCTCCGGGGTGCTGGGGCATTTGAACCGCCTGCATGTTCTGCGAAACTCCGCCCGAAGTCGTCGGCGTCGATGTCCTTCCTTCGAGCATCATGCGAAGCTCCTCGGATTCGAGCGAACGACCGAGAGCCTCGTCGGGAGAGATGAGGCGCCTTTGCACGAGGGAATACAGGCTCTGGTTGAAGGTCTGCATTCCGTGCTTGTCCTGGCCGACCTGCATTTGCGAGTAGATCTGGTGGACCTTGTCCTCGCGAATCAGATTGCGAATCGCCGCGTTGGGAACGAGGATCTCGACGGCCAAGGCGCGCCCCGGCGCGTTGTATCGCGGCAGGAGCTGCTGCGAAACGACCCCCTGAAGGACGAAGGATAGCTGCGAGCGGACCTGCGGCTGCTGGTGAGGGGGAAACACGTCGATGATCCGATTGATCGTCGCGATGGTGCTGGCGGTGTGGAGCGTCGCGAAGACGAGGTGGCCGGTCTCGCTGATCGTGAGAGCCGCCTCGATGGTCTCCAGATCGCGCATTTCGCCGACGAGAACTACGTCAGGATCCTGGCGCAGCACGTACTTGAGCGCGCTCTTGAAGCCATCGGTGTCGGTGCCGACTTCCCTTTGATTGACGATCGAGAGCTTGTGCGGGTGGAGGTACTCGATGGGATCTTCGATGGTCAGGATGTGGAGGCGCTGCTCGGTGTTGATCTTGTCGACCAGGGCCGCGAGCGTCGTCGACTTGCCCGAGCCGGTCGGACCCGTCACCAAAATGAGCCCACTCGGCTTCTGGGCGAACTCGCCGACGAGCGGGGGCAGCCCGAGCTCTTCCACGGTCAGAATCTTGAAAGGGATCGTACGAAATGCGCCGGCGACGGCGCCGCGCTGCATATAGATGTTGGCGCGGAATCGCGACAGGTTCTTGACGCCAAACGACAAGTCGAGTTCGTTGGTCTTCTCGAACTGGGCGCGCTGCTCTTCGGTGAGGACGGAGAAGCAGAGCTGCTTGGTCTCGATCGGCCCGAGCGGGGGGAGCTTGAGCGGTACGATGCTGCCATCGACGCGCAGCAGCGGCGGCGTTCCGGTCGTGATGTGCATGTCGCTCGCGCCCTTCTCAATCATCGTCTTGAGAAGCTGGTGCAGGTTGACTCGGAACTCTGTGGACTGCGTCATGGGCGTGGACTCTTGCGGTAAGCTCGATAGGGGGACGTGACGTTCGATCCGGTCTGGAGACCCGGCAACGCGAGGGGTCCTCCGCGGCGTCGTCCGCGCTCGGGGTCGGTCTTCATCTCAGTCGGCCATCGTGACGCGCATGATCTCTTCCGGCGTCGTCACTCCGTCCATGATCTTGCGAATGCCGCTCGCTCGAAGAGTGCTCATCCCGTTCTTGACGGCTCCGAGCTTGAGTTCGGCCGTCGATGCGCCCTGGAGAACCATCTCCTTGAGACTGTCGGTGAAGCGCATGACCTCGTAGAGGGCCACTCGGCCCTTGTATCCGCTGTCATTGCACACCCGACACCCGCTGCCCTTGTAGAGTCGGGCGACGGTGACCTGATCCGGCGAAAAGCCGCAATCGATGAGTATTTTTCGATCGTAGGTCACCTGCTGCTTGCACTCCGAACAGATCTTGCGCGCGAGGCGCTGTGCCAAGACGAGATTGACGCTGGCCGTGATCAGGAACGGCTCGACCCCCATGTTGAGCAAGCGGGAGATCGTGGCCGGCGCGTCGTTGGTGTGCAGCGTGGAGAGCACCATGTGACCGGTGAGGGCCGCCTTCACCGCGATCTCCGCGGTCTCGAAGTCGCGAATCTCGCCGACCATGATGATGTCGGGGTCCTGGCGCAAGAATGAGCGCAGGGCGGTGGCGAAGTTCAATCCGATCTCGTCGTGCATCTGGACCTGGTTGACGCCATGCAGGTTGTACTCGACCGGGTCTTCGGCGGTGCTGATGTTGTGGGCGATCTTGTTCAGTTCCGTTAGCGCGGAATAAAGGGTGGTCGTCTTGCCCGATCCGGTCGGTCCCGTGACCAGCACCATGCCCCACGGTTGTGCGATCGCCCACTTGAAGTCCTCGAGCGGTGCCGCATCGAACCCGAGCTTGGTCATGTCGAGCTGCAAATTGCCCTTGTCGAGGAGGCGCATGACGACCTTCTCGCCCCAGATCGTCGGCAGGACCGAAACGCGGAAGTCCATCTCGCGCCCTCGACCGAGCTTCAGTTTGATGCGCCCGTCCTGCGGCAGCCGGCGTTCCGCGATGTCGAGCGACGCCATGATCTTGATGCGGCTCGTGATCGCGTTCTTGAGCTTCAGGGGAGGGGTCATTTCCTCTGTGAGCACACCGTCGATACGGTATCGGACGCGCAGCTTCTTCTCATAGGGCTCGATATGGATGTCGCTCGCGCCCTTCTTGATGGCGTTGAGCAGCACCATGTTGACGAGGCGAACGACCGGCGCATCCTCGCTCGCCTTCTCGAGCTCGAGGAGGTTGACGTCTTCTTCGTCCCCGGTGAACTCGATCTCGGTCTCGTCGAAACCGGCCATCACCTCGTCGTACGAGGGACCCACATTGTAGTAGCGTTCGATCGCGTTCTGGATGGCGGTCTCGCTCGCGATGACCGGCTCGATGTTGTAGCCGGTGAGAAACTTCAGGTCGTCGATGGCGTTGAGGTTGGTGGGGTCGGCCATCGCCACGATGAGCGCGTTGCCGGTGCGAGAGACCGGAACGACCTTGTGGCGCTCGCACGGCTCCCTCGGCACGAGCTTCAGGATGTCTCCGTCGATCTCGTATTCTTCCAAGTTGACCGTCGGGACGCGGTACTGCTGGCTGAGAAATCCCGTGATCTCGTCGTCGCTTACATAGCCGAGCTTGGCGAGGGTGTACCCGAGGTTCTGCCCTGATTTCTGTTGCTCGTCCTGCGCGTGTCGAAGCTGGGACAGCGAGATCAACTTCTCGCGGACCAGAAGCTCACCGAGGCGGTTGTTGTTCGCCATGCCGCCCCTACAATACCAGTTCTAGAAGGCCGGCGTCTTTCGGCCGATCCCTTCGGTGCGCCAGGAAAAGCCTGGGTGAGGAGGAAGCGATGTAGAGCGACTACAGAAGCAGAAACCTCACGGAGCAATCCAGCGGGTTCGAATCCCGTCCG
>JBEKXD010000003.1:0-112892 GCA_049512415.1 Polyangiaceae bacterium | reverse complement strand
TGGCCGGACGGGATTCGAACCCGCTGGATTGCTCCGTGAGGTTTCTGCTTCTGTAGTCGCTCTACATCGCTTCCTCCTCACCCAGGCTTTTCCTGGCGCACCGAAGGGATCGGCCGAAATACACCGGCCTTCTAGCGCCTGGGGATAGCGATGTCGTCGTGATGAGTCGGAGTCGCCTCTGGATGCCGGCCATCGTTCACGACCGTCCTGGACGATGCGCTCCCGGAACCGCGAGCGTTCTCCCGGAGGTTGGCCTCTGATCTCGTCCGCACCATCTCCGGATGGACGGACGGTCGCCGCAGCGGCGCCATCACGCCGTCGGCCCACAGCGTGTCCTGCCATCGCACAATACGGGCTTCGTACGTCAGACATACGGGACAGAAGGCATCGATGGCGTCGGTGTCGGAGGAAGTCTTGATTACCCACATGAGTCCAAGACATCTTTCACCGCGCGGGCGGCGCAGGCACTCGACGAGCGTCTGGCGGCTTTCGCCAGCGGCGAGCGGACCGCCGTATTCGATGAATCGCGCCACGCGCAAAGCTCGGCGCCTCCGAGCCCTTCGGACCAGAGGCAGCGATCCATCCTCCTCGAGCCAGTCCCCGGGATCGATGACTACGGGAAAAGCCATCGAGTTGTCTCTACCACAGAGCCGAGAACTCTAGCGAACTCAAAACCAAAGGCCTGACAGCTCACTGCCCCGACGCGACTACTTAGTAGTACGTGCGGAGCCCGCGCTCCGACATAAGCGCGTGTAGAAGGCCGGCGTATTTCGGCCGAAACCGAACGAGGCCGGCGCCGAGCAAGCGGAGCCTACTTCCCGTAGGCGAGCACGCTCGACGCTGGGATCGCGAAGGGATCGGCCCGCCGGCCTAGAACGAAACTCGTTTCATGCGTCGCGGTCGGCCACCGGACGGTGGGGACTTCTAGTGTCCCATCTCCGAAGTGTCGTGACTTTTGTGGAGCCCGTGGTTCTTGAGGGCACCGCGGGCGACGTTGGCACGGAGCCGCTCGCCCAGGTTCACTCCACTTCAGAGACGGGACACTAGGCGCGGTACACCTGCTCGTAGCGGCGCGCCGGACCGTCCCAGCCGCGGTCGAGGCGCATGGCCCTTCGAACGAGGGCACGCCAGCGTGGGAGCTCGCGGGCCGCGAGGGCTCGCTGAAGGCCGCCTATCAGCGCATCGACGGAGAGCTCGTCGAACAGGAAACCTGTCCCCGTCTCCAGCTGGGCATCGGCGTCGACAATCGTGTCGACGAGACCCCCGGTCGCATGAGCGACGGGGATCGCGCCGTAGCGTTGCCCGTACATCTGGACTAGACCGCAGGGCTCGTACCGACTCGGCACGACGAGGATGTCCGCTCCGGCGATCATGCGGTGCACGAGCGGCTCCTCGGCCGCCTGCGCGAAGAAGGCACGGCCGTGAACCTTCGCGACGGACGCGCGCACGGCGGCGACCAGGGGCGGCGCTCCGTCCCCCGCGAGGACGAACTGGGCGCTCGTGGCACGAAGCAACTTAGGCATCGCTTGGGCGATGAGGTCCCAGCCCTTTTGTTCGGCGATCCGGCCGACGCACGCGATGACCGGCACGTCGGACCCGAGCGCTAGCCCCACCTCGCGCTGAAGCGCGCCTTTGCACCGCGCCTTATTCGTGATGTCCTCGGCGTCGTAGCGCGCGACAATCGCCGGGTCGGTCGCGGGATTCCACACGGAGTAGTCCACCCCATTGAGAATTCCGGTGAGCACCGTCGACCGCGAACGCAGGACGCCGTCGAGCTTCGAGCCGTGCTCGGGGGTCTGAATCTGCTCCGCGTACGTCGGACTGACGGTCGTGATGGCGTCCGACGTGACGATTCCCTGCTTGAGAAGATTGATTCCGCCGTAAAACTCGATGCCGTCGACCTTGAAGTGCTCCCAGCCGAGACCCAGCGTGGGCAGAGTCTCCTTCGGGAACACGCCCTGATAGCCGACGTTGTGGATGGTGAGAACCGTTCGAGTTGCCGCCAGAGGCGGCGTCTCGGCGGCGAGGGCCCGAAGGTACGTGGGGACGAGCGCCGTGGGCCAGTCGTGAACGTGAACGACATCGACCGAGCGACCGCCCAGCACGCGCTGGCGTACCACCTCGGCGGCCACGCGCGAGAACACGCCGAACCGAAGGGCATTGTCGGCGTACGCCTCTCCTCGCTCCTCGTAGACTCCCGGACGATCGAAGAGCCCGGGGACGTCGACCACGATGAGCTCGACCTGTGACGCGAGGCGTCCGTCGAGGACCATCGCTTGATACGACCGATCGCCTAGCGTCACGGAGATCGGCGTCAGGCGCCGCGCGAGCAGGAGACCTTGTTGCTCGAGTGACGAAGACCTCGGCAGGACGATGGTGAGCGAGTGTCCGAGGGCGCGAAGGGCCTTCGGAAGCGCCGCAGAGACATCGGCGAGACCCCCCACCTTGACGAACGGCGACAGCTCGGTCGTTACGAATACGATTTCCATCGAGACGCGCTATTACCACGAAGGCGACGCGACCGCGCCTGCGCGCGCGCCGCTTTTCCCGTGCGCCGCCCGCGCTCGCCCCCGCGCATGACCCGCCTACGCGCCCTCGAAACCCCCTTCGAACGTCCCCCCGGGGTCGCCGAGCACTCTGTCGTGACGGTATTTCGAGTGCCCCCCGAGGTCGCCGGCCAGCGGCTCGACGTGTTCGTGCAGAGCGAGCTGCACCGAACGAGCCGCACCCGGGCGCAGGCCATCGTCCGCGCGAGTGCCTACGACGCGAGCGGGCGAAAGCTCGCGCCGAACACGCGGGTCAAGGCCGAGCAGCGCGTCTTGCTCTGGCGACCGCCGTGGGACGAGACGGCGACGCCGGGCGAGGTGACGATCGTGTACGAGGACGAGCACCTGCTCGCCGTCGACAAGCCGCCCATGCTGCCCGTCCATCCGACGGCCCGGTATTATCGGAATACGCTCATCAAGAAGCTTCAGGCCGCTCGTCCGGAGTGCGCATTCCTGTCCCTGGGCCACCGGCTGGATCGCGAGACGAGCGGCCTGCTCATCGTCAGCAAAACCCGCGTCTGCGACCGCACACTGAAGAAGCAGCTCGAAGCGCGCGACGGGATCGACAAAGTCTACGTGGCCATGACATGGGGCGTGCCCGACCGCGGCGACGCGGCGCGCAGTTTCCGATACGAGCGCCGCATGGAGCTCGACATGGCGAGCCCGCTCCGGGTGAAGATGCGCGCAGGCGAAGGCCCGGACTCGCGCGACGCAACGACGGACTTCGACGTCCTGGACTGCCGGACCAGCAGGGCGGGGCGGACCTATGCCCTCGTTCGCTGCGGGCTGCTCACCGGACGCCAGCACCAGATTCGCCTGCACCTGTCGCTGCTCGGGGCCCCCGTGGTCGGCGACAAACTCTACGGCCCCGACGACACCGCCTTCGCTCGCGCCGCTGACGGACAACTGACCGACGCCGACCGCGCCGCGCTCGAACTACCGCGGCACGCCCTTCATGCCGCTAGGCTGTCGCTGCGCCACCCGATCACCGGAACGCCCCTCGTCCTAGAGGCTCCCCTACCCGCCGATATGGCGGACTTCTGGGAGAGCCTGCCGGCTCCAAGAACGTAACGCGCGGGCGTCGCGAGCGACAGAGCCGGTCCGGAAATACGGATCAAGCGGCCACAGGTACGTTGACGGCGACGTCGACGTCAACGTCCTTTCCGCACCGGCTTAGAGGCCACGGGGAACCTTGTCCAAATCCACCTGGTCGAGCGCCACGCGAATGAGGGCGCTGCGGCTCGCTTTGGTCAGCCCGCGGGCCTTGAGCTCGTCGACGAGAGCGTCGAGGCGCTCCAGATCTTTTGTATAGAGGGAAATACAGATCACCCTATAGTGCGATGGCTTGTCGACCGCTTTGGCGTTTCGGACACTGCCGCGCCGGGGGTCGGGCGCATAGAACGCGCCGGACAAGACTCCTTGCACATCGTCCCCGTCGAGCACTCTCGCCGCGCTCAGCCCCACTCCTTCGTCCCGGCGTGCCATCGTCGTACTCCTTCATTCTCCCGCGGCGCTCGCTAGCGTCTGGGCGGGACCGTCGATGAGAAGATCGACGACACTTTGGTAGTCCTCGGCCGACGTCGAGTCGGGGGCGAACTCGAAAATGGTCTTCCCTTGGGCGGGGGCCTCCTTCAAACGAATCGCCTGCCGCACCGGCGGCATTACGCGGTCTCCGAAGTGCTCGCGCAGTGTTTCGATGGCGTCGCGACAAATCCGCGCTCGCGCGTCGAAAAACGTGGGCAAAACTCCGTAGATCTGCACCGGGTGGTGAAGGAGCAGGTTGACGTTCTTGACTGTCTTTATGACCTGCCTCACGCCGACCAGCGACAAGAAATCGCACGCCACGGGCACCACGATTCCGTCGACGGCCACGAGCGCGTTCTGATTCATCAGAGACAGCGAGGGAGAGCAGTCGAGTAGAACGACATCGTAATCGTCGTAGGCGGACGCCAGCCGATCGCGCAGCACGCGATCTCGATTCTGCCGACCTGCGAGGTACAGCTCTGCGGCCGCGAGCGTCTCGTTCGAGACCAAGAGATCCAGGTTGGGGCGCACGTGCACGACCGCGTCGCTCGGGCGGACTCCCATGACGAGCACGTGATAAAGGGTCCTCTCGGCTTTGACGGCGAGCGACACGCCGACATTGCCCTGCGAATCCGTGTCCACCAGCAAAACCCGCAGGCCGCGCCCGGCGAGCCCGGCAGCCAGACTGACGGAGGTCGTCGTCTTTCCCGTACCGCCTTTGTGGTTGAAGATCGCGAGCCTCGACGGGGCGGCAATGCGCTTCTTCGTTCGCGACGGCTCGCGGACCGTGTCGACGGACGCCGGAGGTGCGGGCTCCTCGGCGACCGGCAGGACCCCACCCGGCAGGTCGGCCGCCGCCCATGCGCCCAGGCGTCCTCCCGAGCCCTCCTCGAGAATCTGTCTTCGACAGTCCTCCGAGCAGGCATGCCGCAGCTCGCCCCGAATGCGCACGACCTGCGAGACGAGCTCCACGTAGAATCGCTTATTGCACGCCGCGCACACCGCCCCCCCGGAGGCCTCGCCGCGCACCGCTTTGCCGTGACACTCGTGCGAACAATAAAAAGCGAATCCGCCGTCGCGCTCTTCCATCTGATAGCGAAACTGGACGTCGAACCGCCGTCCGCAAAGGCTGCAGGTCTCGGTCATGGCTGGCATCGGCTTTGACCCGGTGCCATAGAGGCGGCCCTCGGGCCAACAAATCAGTGACGGAAGTGGCGCACGCCCGTGAAAATCATGGCCATGCCGAGGGCATCGGCCGCCGCGACGACCTCGCCATCGCGCACGCTCCCGCCTGGCTGAGCCACAGCGGCGACCCCGGCTTGTCCCGCGGTTTGCACACCGTCCGCAAACGGAAAGTACGCGTCGGACGCGAGCACGCTGCCACGCGCCCTGGCACCCGCCTTCTCGCACGCAATCTGAACGGAGATGACCCGCGACATCTGACCCGCCCCGACGCCCACCGTCACTCCGCCCTGCGCAAGGACGATGGCATTGGACTTTACGTGCTTGCACACGCGCCACGCGAACTCCAAGGCCGACTGCTCGCTCGGCGTAGGCGCTCGCCGCGTCACGACCCGGCCGGCGGATACCTCCCCCGCAGCCGTGGCATCTCGGTCCTGGACGACGAGACCACCGCCCACGCGTTTGAAGGATCGCGCCGTGTGATTCGCGCCAAGCCACGCGCCCGTCGCCAGGAGACGCAGATTCTTCTTGGCTCGAAGAACGGAGAGTGCGCCTTCCTCGAACGCAGGAGCGATCACGCACTCGAGGAACGTTTCAGCGAGCGCTCGCGCGGCTTCGACATCCACTGGCCGATTGAGCGCTACGATGCCGCCGTACGCGCTCGATGCGTCCGCCTCGCGCGCAGCCCGAACTGCCTCCGAAAGGCTGCCCGCGACCGCCACGCCGCAGGGATTGGTGTGCTTGACGACGACGGCCGCGGGACCTTCGAACTCGCGAACCGCGTCGAGCGCGGCATCGACATCCACGAGATTGTTGAAGCTCAGCTCCTTGCCGCCCGCGCCGAGGCTCTCCGCACACGCGGTCGAGCCGGCTGGCGCGCCTCGCTCCACATAGAACGCCGCCGCCTGATGCGGATTTTCCCCGTATCGGAGCCCGTACGCTCGCTCGAACGGGAGAGTGAGGAAGCGAGGAAATTCGGTCCGCGGGCGGTCCGCAGTCACCGAGGACAGATATCCGCTGATGGCGCCATCGTAGGCTGCCGTGTGAGAGAACGCCTTCGCAGCCAGCTCGGCTCGCAGGGCGGGCCGTGGCTCGCCGTGAGCTCGCATTTCCTCGAGGACCCGGTCGTAGTCGCTCGGGTCGCAGACGACCGTGACCCGCGCGTGGTTCTTCGCCGCGGCGCGAATCATCGTCGGACCGCCGATGTCGATGTTCTCGACGACGTCGTCGAACGGGCTTGCCGGGTCCGCCGCGACTCGCTCGAACGGGTAGAGATTCACCACGACCAGATCGATTTCGCGCCCGCCGAGTCGCTCGAGATCCTCGGCGTCCTGCGGGCCGCGGGCCAAAATCCCAGCGTGTACCCGGGGGTGGAGTGTCTTGACTCGGCCGCCCATCACCTCGGGAGAGCCCGTGTAGCTCTCCACAGTTTGGACGGGGATCGCGGCGGTGGACAACGCCGCCGCGGTGCCCCCACTCGAAACGATGTGGACGCCCCGCTCGGCGAGCGCTCGCGCGAACGACAGAAGGCCGGACTTGTCCGACACCGAGAGGATAGCCGTACGGATCGCCATGGGGGCGAGCTAGTCCGGACGCGCGGCCCGGTCAATGGTCGCGGGCGACGACAACCGGCTTTCAGCCTACCGCCGCACTTTCTCCGGAGAGCTCCAGGTCGTCCTCTGCGGACTCGCTCGAATCCACTTCTTCTTCGTCGTCGACGTCCTCGACCACGGGCAACCGGCGTTTGACCGTCGAACCCTCGTCCACGTAGTCACGCAGAGCCGAAAGGTCCTTGTGGGCCGAGAGCTTGGAAAGACCTTTGACTTCGACTTGTCGAATCCGCTCGCGCGTGAGGTTCATAATCGCGCCGACCTCTTCCAGAGTAGCGCCCCCTCGGTCTGCGACGTCGAGCGCGCACGTCTCCGCCATGTCCCACACGTCCAGGTCAGGGAAGTTGAGCTTGATCGCGCCCGTCCGAGCGGACACGTCCAAGAAGAGATGGTGTTTGCACGACACGAACGGGCATGGCCGTGCATCGCCTTCGCACTGCGCACGAGTCCGCGGCCTGTCGTATTCGTCCGTTTCAGGATAGAGGATTCGCCCGAGTTCGAGCTCGCGCTTGGTCATGCGCTTGATACTTATCGTGTGCGCACGCACGGCTCGCTTTCGCCGCGAGCGCCTCTGCTCCCTCGTGATGGGAGCCGGCCCCTCGGTCACCGGTACGGGCGCCAACGCCAGCGCCCCCTCGATGGGCGGCGGATCAGAGTCTTGAGTCTCGGTCACGGAATTCGTTCTCGGGTCCATATTCGGCTCCTCTGGCCCAACGCCGACAAAGGGCGCCCCTTCGCAGCAAGCGCGGCCGCGACGGGTCCGCGCAGAAAACACTCCCCAGTCTCCGTTCGATTCCTTGCCGCAGCGTGCTTGCGCGAGAACCCAGACAGCCACTCTATGCCACATACGCCATGGCCAAAGCAGGCCCGGGAATGACTCTCAATCCGTACTCACCCGCGCTGACCCGAGTCCTCGATTCGGTAACCGCCAAACGATCGCTCGAATTGCGATGCACTCTAAGACTTTCCAATTCACGTGGTCAATCCATCTGGAAGCCTATTTTTCGAGAGTTTCCGTAATGGAACTCGTTTCGCGTGGTTAGAACCATCGGTGTGACAACAAATGTCACCTCTCCGGAAGCGGCGAGCCCCCGCACTTCATGCGCCATCCGGCCCCCGCGGGTGGGCTCGGGCGCTCGTGCGCCTCGGACCTCGTTCGGCCCCGCCCGAGCTTGCGCTCCCCGAGGACCGAAGCCTATGGTGCCTGGCCTAGGCATCCACATGAGGCCGGAGCTCCCCGACCCCGAACCTCCCTGGACTCGAGACGTGGCCGCCCACGGGGCTCGCATCCGATTCGTCGAGGCGGGGAGCGGTCCACCGCTCGTCTTGGTGCACGACTATCTCGCCAGCCACGTCGCATGGGAAGACGTGTTGCCCCCGCTGTCGGAGCGATTTCACGTGATCGCCCCGGACCTTCCCGGGTTCGGCGAGAGCGAGAAGCCTTCGCCGACTCGCTACCCGTACACGTTCGATGCGTTCTCCGAATCCCTCGTAGACCTCGTGGCCGCACTTGGCCTCGCTCGGGTCTCGGTGTGTGGCCACGCCTTGGGCGGAGCCATCGCCCTCACCATCGCAGCGTCTCACCCGCACGTCGTGGACAAACTCGTGCTCGTCAATGCGCTCGTCTATCCGCCTCCCCGGCTCGATGCGATGTCGCGTGTCGCCTCCGTCCCCGTCCTAGGTCCGTTCGTCTTCAAACAGCTCTACGGGCGCGCGCTTTTTCGCAATCGATTCCTTGGCTATGCTCGCGCAAGCGGAGGCGGCAAGGCAACGCAACGCGTCGACCGGCTGTTCGAGCTCTTCGATATCCCTGCGGCGCGCGAAGCTGCATACGCCACGATGCGTGGGATGATGGACACGCGCCCCCTTATCGCGCGCGTACCTCGGATCACGGCGCCAACGCTCGTCGCCTGGGGACGAAACCATAGACCTTCCCCCGTCGAACACGGGCGACGCCTCGCGCGCCAGCTTCGCCGAGCTCGGTTCGAGGTGTTCGACTGTGGAGCTTCGCCGGCCGAGGAATGCCCTCACGAGTTCGTCACGGCCCTCAGCGCGTTCATGGCGGATGGCTCTCGGGGGTGATGACGCCGCCTCAAAGGTGTAGTAGCAGGCGACACTCCGACACGCTCGGGCCGTGACCGACCGCGACACAGCGCGTGTACGCTCGACGGGCGTTCGCCGAGTCGCCGGACGCCTCGTAGGCGGCCCCGAGACGGAGCCACGCGTCCGCGTCGGCCGGGTTTGCTTGGACAGCCTGCCGAGCCAACGCGACCGCCCGCGTTGGCGCGACATCGTGGAGGGGGCGCGGGGTGCGGCCTCCGACAGTTTCTGCCGAGCCCGCAGACGCGCTGGCCGCGGCGTCATCCAAGGACGCGGCCTCCCGGGTCCAAGCGGCCGGCACGGAAGACATCTCCGTCGCAGAGCCCCCGCCCCCGTCCTGCTGGACCCCATCGACGGTCATTCGCGATGCACCGCCAGGGGAGCTCGAGGGGGGCCGCGAAGGGCCCCCCTCGTCGATTGGCGAGCCGAGGACGCTCGAAGCGAGCGGAGCTGAACCCGGTCGGACGACGCCCAAGGCGGCGGACGGCGGAGCTCCGGCCCCCTCGCCGTTCGTGGAGGTCAACCCCACCCGCGCGCCCTCGGCAGACGTGCGCCTGGCGGCGAGTCGCCATCCGATGTCCGCGACGAAGACCAAGGTGGCCACCACGAGCGCCAGCGTGAGCCGCTCCGACGAGCGTTGGACCGAACGCGCTCGACCCGCGGAACGTTCGCCTCGCGGCGGACGAGTCTCGTCGCGGGTTTCCCGACGCGTGGCTTCCCCGGAACTCGGCAGCTCCGGCGGGCAGGACGGTCGCAATGGACTTCGCAATCCTTGCTCGGACGGACGAGCGCCGGCGCCCGCGCTCGGGCGCTCGAGAGCGGCCGAGAGCCGGCTCGCGGGGGCAGCCGCCACCGCCGGAGGCGCCGCAGACACGCTGTGAACGGAGTCTGCGGACGACGGCACTACGGCCATTTCATCGCTCCAATAACCGGCGGCTCCTCGGGTGGCGTCTTCGGGTTCGCCTTCGCCGCCACCGAGCGGCGCCGCGCCGAGCGTCTGCTCGACGAGCAGTCCTTCGAAGTAGAGCTTCGCAAGCGTGGACAGCGTGGAGAGGTCCTCGAACGGCGAGTCGTCGATGATGGCCTGAAAGGTCCGCCGGCCATCGATCAGACGCAGCATCGCGTCGATCTCGTCTGGCATCTCGTTGAGGCGCTGCAGGAGCTGCGCGTGGTCAATCTCGAACACCGTGCCGAGCGGCGGCATCTGCTCACAGAGTCGACCCCATTCGTCGACGTGGCGCATCCCCTCCATGAGCAGAGCCTGCGTCGAGACCCCTATGAGGTCGTCGTTGGTCACGGGCTTGAAGTCGACCTCGAACGACGCTTCGTTCCAAATGAGGGTACGATAGACGGCCTCCTCTCCGCGCAGGCGTCCGAGCTCCGCGTCGATGACCTTGCCATCGCGGAAGTAGATCCGCGCCTGCGCCTCGCCGTTGCGCAGATTGACAACTCCACTCTTTCGGGAGATCTCGAACGTCTGAAGCAGATCGACGACCGCCATATCCCTCGTGGAACCCACGAATCGCGTCCGTCCAGAGGTCGACTCCGGTTTCGTCGCAATCGTCTCTTGCGCGCGTCGCGCGAGCGCCAGATGGACCCTCGCGAGCAGCTCCCGGACGAAGATCGGCTTCGTCAGATAGTCGTCGACTCCGAGCTCCAGTCCCCGAATCTTGTCCTCGGTCGAGCGCTGATTCGTCAAGAATAGGACGGGAATCATCGCCGATTCCGGGCGCTCCTTGAGCTTGCGGACGAGCGCGTATCCGTCGAGCCCCGGTAGCTTCGTGTCGGTGAGAATGAGATCCGGAGCCAGCGACTCGGTTTTCGCCAGGGCGTCGAGCCCATCGGACGCCGTCGTGACGCTGTATCCCACCTTGCGAAGACTGACCTCTAGCACGCGCACGCTGCGCGGATCGGCGTCGACTAGAAGCAGCTTCTGCTTGGCCACGACCTCGCCTCAGAAGGTGGTCCGGATTCGTCGCGAGCCGCGCAGCACCGCGCCAGTATCTCGCCGCGCGGTGCGGAGCGTCGTTTGGCCCTGGCTGCGCGCTCGAGCCAACCGACCCGGCATCGTGGCGCACGGCGGGCTTGGGTTCACCCTCCCAGGATGGAAGGCCGGCGATGCCCGTGTCAAGACGACAGCGCTACGGCTAGATCCGCGGCGCGGCAGCGGCGGCCCCACAATTCGAACAGAACTTGGAGCTTGCCAGGAGCTCATTGCCGCACCCAGAGCAGCATCTTGCCGGTGGCGGAAGCGGCGCCCCGCAATCGGAGCAGAACTTGCCGCCCGCCTGTCTGGTCCCGCATTTTGCGCAGGTCGCCGGGTGGGTGGCAGCGGACCCGGCGGGCGCGGGCCCCGCGAGCGGCGCCATGCCCCCCGCCATGGCGTTGCCGATACCCAACCCCACGGCGACTTGCGCTCCCAACCCGGCCACCCCGCCCCCTACGCCGTGAGCGGCCATTCCTTCGCCCGCGCCGATCACGGCGCGGCCAGCCGCGTAAGCCTGGTAACTCCCAGCGAGCTCCTTCACGTAGCGCGAGTCCTGTGTGAATTGCTGGTCGAGCGCGACCTGACGGGCCTGCCCTTCCGCGGCCGCGCCCGCGACCCCAATCTGCTTGATCCTGACACCTCGCTCCGCCTTGGCAATCTCCGCGTTGGCCTCCACCAATCGCTGTCGATCCGCATCACTGAAATTGAGATTGAACGACCCGACTTGAAGGACGCGGACCCCTATGTCGTTCAAGTCGGGCGCGTGCGCGACGAACGACGCGGCAAGCTTACTCGTGAGGGATACCGCTTGGAGGAGGCTCTTTCCTTCGTTCTCGCACAACTCCCCGAGCGCAGTCTTCACGCCGTTCATGAAGAGGCCCTTGATCCAGGACAGCACCTGATCGTTGTCGCCGGCCGCGGCCTGGCCTGCGTATGCGACAACGAACCGAACCGGGTCGGTGACCACGACGCTCATCTCGCCGAAGATCCGGGGCTGCACCTGCTCGCCGGTCAAGGGATCGATCATGTCCCCGACCGGTCCACCGAACGGCACTCCGCGCACGGGAGCGGTCGTCACGAAGAAGATCTCCGTGATGTAGACCTGGCCGCCCGTGTATTGGGTGATAAGAAGGTTGAGAAATGGTATGTTTTGAGATTCGAGCGTCACTCGTCCGGGCGCGAGGACTCCGACGACCCGCCCATCTCTGAAGAACACCGCACACTCGTCGCTGTCGACGGTGAGCTGGGAATGCATGGGGATGTTCTGGTCCGGGTGCTTGTAGATGATGAGGTGCTTGCGGTCGTCCGGACGAGCGATCATCAACTCGCGCACGCCATTGCGGACAAAATCGAAAACGCCCATGGGTCGGCCTTTCCAGTCCTTCACAATAGAGTGCCCCACGCGAAGTCGCCAGAGCCTCTGCGGAGGGATCGTCCATTGACCGCGGACACGCCCATCGACGTTTCGCAGCTCTCCGCCCTAGCGCGGAAGGTTCTCGACGCGTCGGCGCCGGCTCCTCTCCGCCAGATGGCTGCCAAGGGCATCGCGCCCGGGTTGCGCCCTGGAGAGGCGCTGACCGTCATTGTCCTCTACAGCGAGTCGGACGACGCGGAGATCGCCCGCGTGGCCCAAACGACACTGTCGGCTCTTCCCGCCCCTTTGCTCAAAGCCGCCCTCTCGGAAGTGCTTCCCCCGAGCGTGCTCACGATCCTGGCCCTGGCGTATTGCACCCATGCAGCCGTCGCCGAGAAAATCCTGATGCACGACGGGCTCCCGCTCGAAGCCGTCGAACAGATGGCGCAGCGCGCGAGCGAGGAGGTTGCCGAGCTCGTGGCGACCAACGAAGAGCGCATGCTCGCGCACCCGCCGATCATCGAGAAGCTCTACATGAACAAATCCACGAGGATGTCCACGGCGGACCGGGTGCTCGAGCTCGCCGTACGAAACCACATAGAACTTCATGGGATTCCGGCCTATCGAGAAGCGGCCGCGGCCATCGCGCAGGAGCTCATCGTCGAAGCCAGCGTCGAGCCGACACCGGACGACGTCCACTTCAAGGATACGGAGATCGCGGCGAACCAACTTCCGTGCGACCCCAGCGTCGAGGACACGCACCGCATCGACGAGACGAGCGGCACCGAAGTCGTGGAGGACAGGTTCCAACCGCTCCACCAACGCCTGGCCACGATGACCGTTTCGCAAAAGATCCGAAGGGCCATGCTCGGTACCGCCACCGAGCGCCTCATCCTGGTACGAGACTCGAACAGGCTTGTGGCCGAAGCGGCGGTCAAGAGCCCATCAATCCAGGAAAACGAGATTGCTCGCATCAGCGCCAGCCGGAGCGTGTGCGAGGACGTGCTCCGCACCATCGCGCTCGATCGAGAGTGGACACGGTCGCACCAGGTCAAGGTCAACCTCGTGCAGAATCCTCGCACACCCTTCGTTTTCGCTGCGAAACTGATTCCGCACCTGCGCGAGCACGAGCTCAAGATGCTTGCAAAGAACAAGAACGTGCCCGGCGCCGTCGCGGTGGCGGCCAAGCAGCAGCTCTCGCGCCGCCGAGTAGAAGAGTAAAATTCGGTTATGTCCCCGGCCCGATGCGCCGTGTTCTGAACCTGTTGGGCCCGAGCGAGAGCTCGCCAGCCTATGGCGACGACCCCATGGGCCGCGCCCGGCCTGACCGTGAGCGAATGCGAAAAGCCCAAGAGTCTCCTAGGAGTTCACGCCGACCAACGCTAAGTAAGAAGGAAGGATAGATGGCGACTGCCGAAAAGCCGTCCGACGGTTCCGAGCTCGGGCCGAACGCGATCGAAGAGCTCACTGGAGCGTGGGACTACTTTCGCGCCGGCGCCATCGTGGCGTGCGCGGTCGACAGCGCACCGCTCGCCCTCTCGGTCGACGCTTCGGCGGGCGCCTACCGCTTCGTATGCACTCAGTGCGGCGCTTCGTCGTACTGGTTCGAGTCGGGACCCGACGGTGTGCGCATCCATCGACGCAGCACACCGCCCCCGCCCTCGAGCGACCTATGAAACGTGGCCTTCCAGGGTGGTCTTTAGCCACCCACCGAGGCCGCGCAGTACAGCGTCCGACACCTCATGACCGCCACGAAATGGCGCCCAGGTGACGCTCATGCCCCGTGCCATCAAGGTGTCGCGCAGCTTTTCCGCTTGCGCGAAGGGGAGGAGTTCGTCCGAGATGCCATGACTTTGGAATACGGGCAGACCGGTCCGAGGCTTGGCGTCGGGGCTGGCGTTTTCGGCGGCCACCAGCGTCCCGGAAAGGACCGCGAGTCCACCGAGTTGCAGATCGGTTCGAAGGGCGATGTCGCAGGTGAGAGTCGCTCCCTGAGAAAAGCCCCCGACAATCAGCCCTGTCACGGCCAGTTTGACGCGCATCTCGTCGAGGCAGGCTACGACTCGCTCGCGCGCATGGTCGAGTCCGGGCGGCGCGCGCCGCACGTAGTCGTCAAATCCGCCGCGTTCGGACGCAGCCATCATGTCTTCGATGTCGATGGGCCACCACGCGCGAGCTTCCACGGGAGCCGCTTGCAGGACGAGCGGAGCCTCGGGGAACGCCCATCGCGTACCCCGCGGAGCGTCGACGGCCCGCCAGAGCGGCACAAGATCGTCACCCCGCGCTCCAAAGCCGTGCATCAGCACGACGAGCGGACCTGCGCCCCCGCCAGACCCGTCCGCCCCTCCTACAAGTCGCACTCCAATCCCGGCGAATTCCGCTCGCTTCATGATCGGCTCGTATAGCAGGGATAGGATTGGCCCGTGAACCGCGCACTCCATGATTACGGCGGACCTTCGGTGCGCTCGCCGCTCCGTTCGGCGCTCGCGACGTATGTGTCCGCCTGGGCGGTCCTCATCGCGGCCAACGGAGCTCTGGTCCACGCTGCGGCCACCATCCTCGCGCGCGGGCGCTCAGAGGGCGTAAACGCGCAGTCGTTTGCCTTCGCTCGGTCCGTACCCGGCGTGCTCTGGGCCGGACTCGTGTCCTCGGCAGCCCTTGGCCTCGTGGCGGTTGCCTCGGCGCGCCTCCACGGCCCCGGCATTGGAAAGCGTCTGAGAATCGGACCGTCGAAGGCCTCCATCGCAGGAGCGAGCGCCGCGGCGGCCGGCACGCTCGCTTTGAGTCTGGCCTCGGGATCCCTCGCCGACGTCATGGGTTTGGGCGATCGCGGCTCGATGGACGCGATCGCGCAGATTCTCGCACTCGCATCGGTCCCTCAAATCGCTGCCTCGCTCATCACGATGGCCATCCTCCCCGCCCTCGCGGAGGAGGTGCTGTTTCGCGGCCTCCTCCAGGGGCTTCTCGTCGGACCCCTCGGCCGATGGACGGCCATCGCCATCACCGCCGCCTGCTTCGGTCTCGTCCACATGGACGCCGTCCAGGGAACTCTCGCCGCCATCCTCGGCCTGTTTCTCGGTTGGACCGCGGAGCGTCTCGGCGGAATCGGGCCTGGAGTGCTCGCCCACGCGATAAATAACGCGGTTTTCATCCTGACTTCGGTGGGGTGCCGGGCCGGGTGCCCGTCACGCGGAACGCTTTGGATGCTGCTGTCGATTGGACTCGGCATCTGGCTCGCTGCCACGATGGTCCTGCGTCGCCCGGTCGCCCTGGTCCATGCCGTGCCCGCTCGCGCGAGCCGAACTTGACTGCGTGTGTGCAGCGATGCCGCCAGTTCTCGGTTGCGCGCACGTTATCCCCCATATCGCCGGCATCCGTATGAGCCGTCTTCCCATAGAGGGCATGCCCGTACGGCACTACCGTAGTAGCGCGCGAGTCGTGGCGCTCTTCGTTCTATGTTCGCTGCCTGCCACGGCCCGGGGCGGCGATCCCGAAGCGGCGCTGAAGGGAACCGTGCGTTCGCCGGACCTCCAACCCCTCGAGATGACGTTACCCGACGGCGTAGAGCTCACCCTCGAGCCGGCCTCGGTGGCCACCTGGATGCCGCCCGGTCGGATCGCGACAGAAACCCACGTATTCGTTCACGGCTACCACCTCGTGCTGCGAGAGGGAGAGATCGAGGTTCGCATGCCTGCGGGGGAAAAAGGGCGGCATGCGTTTCTGCTGTCGACGTGGGCCGGCACCCTCACGGACTGGCGCGGAAAGGCGCACGTGACAGTGCACGGCGGCAAGACGTCCGCTGCGATCTACGAAGGTGCGCTGGTGGTTGGCTCGAACGGACACGGATTCGCCGTCTACGACGGCGCCGGCGTGGTCATGCACAAGGGATTCGATCCCGACAAATCACGCCCCATCCCGAGTATGCCGATCTGGGACCGGCGCGACGGAGGCGCGTCCCTGGCGATGAGCGCGGGCAAACCATCGACGGCCCGCTTGGCGTGGATGGCCGTTGCGGGGGCGGCCTCTTATCGGGTCGTCATCGCGCGAGACCCCGAGCTACGAAACCTCGTCCTGCGCTCCGAGACAGCAGAGAATCACTACGTAGTCTCCGATATCCCCGCGGGAAGCTCCTACTACGCCTGCGTCCGCGCCGTGGGGCCAGAGGGAATTGCCGGCGAATGGTCCAGTCCCCGTCGCCTGCGCTCGGTCCTCTACAAGCTCCCGGAGGGAGCGACCGTCGGCCCGGACGGTGTCTTCGTGTTGCCGGACGGCGCCGCAATGACTCTCGCCGACACGTCGGACTTGCAGATGGCGTTCGAATCCCCGGACGAGACGGGCGTCCCGTCGCAGGGTGAGGAGCCTCTCTATTGGACAGCGGCCATCCCGAGTCTCGAGCCGGCGCGAGGCAGGTCCACCCGAATCGTCCATTTGCGAGACGCGGAGTCCGGCCTTGAGACGTCCTTCGCACTCGCACGCCGGACCCTTCGAGCCGACATCGCACTGAGCCCGATCAGCGCGCACGCCGGCGATCCCGTCGACGTGCGCGCTGTCGTGTGGGATCCGTCCGGGCGTGTCGACCCGGCCGGCGTCCCGGTTCGCTTGGTGGCGACGCTCGGGTTGGAGCCGGTTCCGACGACCTGGACGCGCATGGGGACCACGTTCACAAGTCGTATTTTTTCAATCGCCAGCAACGAGCCGTCGGTCGTCAGGGTCGTAGCGACCGACGCGCAAGGGGCGGAGATCGGTCGCGGCGTGCTCGAACTCGCGGCCGGACCCTCGCTGGTTCGAAGGCGTTGAGACTACGGAGAGCACCGCCCCGCCGACACTCCCCCCGCCCCCGCCGGAGAGCCGCCGGCTCCCGCGTCGGAAGCGCTGAACGTGGAACCGAAGTCGGTGAGGGAGCCCGCCCCACCGACGTACGCGCCGCACGACCATCCGCCGGCGCCCCCGCCCCCGCCGCCTCCCGCTCCACCCGACTGCCCTGTTCCTCCGGGGGAGCCGCCGTTCTCCACGGCATAGGTCGACGTGCACCCGCCGCCATCCATGATTGGAAAGGAACAGTTCAACAGGCATTCGGCCGGCGCGCCGGCAACCCCGCTGCTTGGAGCTCCGCCTCCCCCGCCCGGTCCGCCGGAACCCCCCGTGCCTCCCGGACCGGCGACGAAGGAACAGTCCTCGGACGTGACCGTCGCGTCCCAGACGTAGAGGGCAATGCTGCTGCCTCCTCCAGTCCCGCCACGACCGCCCCCGCCACCTCCCCCACCGCACCCCGCCAGGCCGGGTGAGCCGCATATCGTTCCAGCGCCGCCAGTCACATAATCGCAGTGACTGGCAAGGCAAGTGCCGCAGCTTGAGCACTCCACCGTTCCGCCAGAAACCCCGCTGCCGCCCGGGATCCCGCCGGTTCCGTCCACTCCATCGCCTGACTCGTACCCATTGGCGGTAAAGAGTCCGCCAGGGGACGACGGGCCGACTACGCCGGGCCCTGCCGCCGATCCATCGGACACGCACCCCGCGTCCGTCGCCGCGGCGCCTGCTTCCCCAACAGCCCCGGCGGCGCCGTCGCCTCCGCGACTGGCCATGACGGTGATGGCTTCAAGCGACAACGTCGTCGTTGGACCGAGCGCCATGACGCCGTAGGAAGACTGGCTCGGAGGTACCGTCGCCGCCGCCACGATTTGTAACCACCGCAAGGTTGCGGTCCCGTTGATCGATCCGACGACGACCGCGGCCAGGTCGCCACTCGGCGCTTGGATCACCGTTGCGCCGTTCGAAGAGCAGGCCGGCGTCCACACCGAACCAGTCGCCGACCATGCCCCCTCGATCGTCACGGAATGCCCGAGGTTCAGCGACTCCGTGTACGTCCCGGTCGCGACGTAGACGATCGCCTTGCCCACCGCGTTGGCTTGCGATACCGCGTTGGTCACTGTGAGGCATGGCTGGGCGCGAGTTCCGCAGCCCAATTCGTCCGCACCGGCCGTGGCGACGAAAATCCCGAGTCCGTCGTCGTAGCTTCGAATCGAGCAGTCACCGTTCGCTGCATCCGACGAATCGACGGAACCGTCGGCCGATCCGGCGTCCAGCGCACCATCGACGGCACCGTCGATTCCACGGCTCGATCCTGAATCCTGAGCGGCGTCGCTCTCCCCGCGCGTTGAGTCTCCAGCGTCGAGTGTCGCATCCGCGATGGGCGCCGCGTCGGTCGACGCCTCCGCGACAGTCCCGTCAGGGGGTGTGTTTCCCGTCGCATCCGATGCCTGAGTCGACACCTCGATCGCCGACGTGTCCGGCGGTACTTTCGACGCGTCGCCGACGTCTGCCGCCGCATCCCCCGCACTCCCGTCCGGGCCCGGCGACAGCGAGCCGTCGGGCCCGATACCCCCGTCATCGCCCCCGGAGCTGTCCAGCGGCGATTCGGTGGCGTCGTTGATCCCGACAATCGCGGCGCACCCACCTGCCCAAAGACCGAACGCCGCCATGAGAGCGAGCCGGGCAATCCAAGGCGTGGACTGGCTCACGGACATTCATCCTTCGCTTCGCCATTGGCACCGTTGGGCGAACCGCCCAGGCCCGCGTCCCCCTCGGCAAAGCGCGTCCCGGACCAAGTGACACCCGCGTCGACCCCCACGACGACGTACGCGCACGACCATCCCCCCGCACCGCCAGCCCCCGTACCGCCGATTCCACCCGTTCCGCCCGGTCCACCGGCCGCTCCACCGTTGAGTGTCTCGGGGTCGTCGGGAATGCATATCGTGGACGACTGTGCGGCCTGGCAGCTGAGGAAGCACTGGTTCGCAGCACCCGCAATCCCGCTCGACCCAGGTCCTCCGGGGCCGCCGCCCCCTCCGGGTCCCCCCACTCCGCCGTTGCCGGCTTGTAGCAATCCGCCTACGCCAGAGACGGTCGCTCCGGAAATGAAGACCCCAATACTGCTTCCCCCGCCGGCGCCCGGTTGACCTCCTGCGCCCCCGCCCCCGCCGCAGCCAGAGACTCCGTCGTCGCCGCAGGGGGTGGGAGAGCAAATGACGTCTTGCGGAAATCCCGAGGTCGCTACCAGGCAGTTGCAGGTGTCCGCTGGCCCGCAGGTTCCGCTTCCG
The DNA here is from genome assembly GCA_049512415.1 of Polyangiaceae bacterium. Lineage (GTDB taxonomy): Bacteria > Myxococcota_A > Polyangia > Polyangiales > Polyangiaceae > Palsa-1150. The sequence goes on along the minus strand of JBEKXD010000003.1, from coordinate 93,492 downwards.
CCGGCCGTGCCACCATTGCCCGTCCCGCCGGTGCCCCCCGCGGCACCCAAGGTCGACGTATATCCACTGGGCGCAAACGAGCCCGCGGGCGGCGCGGATCCCACCTCTCCTGGGGACCCGGCCGCTCCAGTCCCACTCGCGCAGCCCCCGTCGGGTGTGACAGCCGCGGATCCCAGGGACCCGCCTGCGCCCTGAGCGCCGGGCCCGCCCGCGGCCGTCTGCACCACGACATCCTCGAGCACAAGCGTCGTCGTAGAGCCCTCCGCGATGACGCCGTAGACGGTCTCGCCCGTGACTACCGTACTCGATAGTTTGCTGTATATCGTCAGCGTATCGAGGGTTGCCGTTCCGCCGATATCGATTGCCGTAATGGTCGCCGGGCCTTGAGCACTCCCGGTGATCGTCGCCGCCGAATACGGCAGTGTGCACACGGCCGACCACTCGGAAGTCCAGCCTCCCCGAATGGTAATTCCAGCCGTCATCGCGACCGGCCCGAAATAGGACCCAGCCGCCACATAGACGATCCCCTTGGACGCCGCTTGAGCGCTCGATATGCCGGCCGGTATCGTAAGGCACGGCGCCTGACGCGTACCGCAGCCGAGCAGGTCGGCGCCTCCCGTGGCGTTGACGAAGACTCCGAGGGCGTCATCGGGCGGCGCAACTCCGCATGGGGCGCCGTCCTGTGCGTCCAGCGAGCTGTCCACGACGTCAGGGGCGGCGTCCTCGGCGTCTGTCGCACTACCCTTGACGTCGCTTGCGGCGTCCCCCATGTCGGTCGACGCATCGACCACGTCTGCCGAACTGTCCAGTGCCCCTGTCGCGCCATCTTCCCCATCCGCCGTTGCATCCGCGACGTCGGCCAAGGCATCCGTCACGCCCACCGTGCCATCGACCTCCGCCGCGTCCGGCTCGCGACTGTCGATGGCTGCATCATGAACCTGGCCGTCCGTTTCGACGGCGTCCAAGGACCCATCGCTCGACGCAAAGCCGTCGAGCCGCGCATCTCCAGCCGCTGCGTCGAGCGACGTCGGCGCGTCGACGAGACCCGAATCCACTGCAAGCCCCGTGGCGTCGTTGATTCCGACGATGTCCGCGCAACCGACGATCCCGCATACGCCCGCGATGGCGAGCGCACAGACGAGTCGAACTGGGCGAGCCATCACCAGGACCCTCCGAGCATGGCCCCGGCTGAATTCTGCCCGACCAGGGGTCCGAGCTCCAGCCGACCCCTCGAAGGCCCGGACGTCGGTGCCACGAGCACGAGGACGACCCCCGCAGCGGCGAGAACTCCGCCCGCGACGAACGCGACAGTCGACGCCGTCGCATCGTCCTGCGCACTGTGGCGGGCGGACAGGCCATCTGGAGGGCATTGGTTGTTGACGCAGCCATTCGCGTTGGAGGCATTGTTCTGGTTGATCGCGGCTATGCCGAAGGCCGCTCCGATGGCGAGCCCCACGACACCGCCCCCCCCCGTGACCCATCCGACTGTCCGCCACGGCGTCGCGCGTGGCGTCTCCGACCCAGGCGCGGCAGCCGCTGCCAATGGCGCCGGCTGGGTTCGAGTTGGCTCCGTGCCCAACCCGGGAGACTTCGAAAATGACACCGCGACGACCTGCGACCGTTCCCCCTCCTTCACGAGGGCGCGCTGCTCGACACGCCTGCCATCCGCGACCTTGAACACGAAGACGCGGGCGCCGGGGTTCATTTCAATCGCTCGGCCGTCGAGTCGCTCCGCGATCGGCTTATCGTCCACGAACACGGTGACGTCCGATAGTTCGGTCCCGTCCGTCTCCCTGGCGACCAAGACGACGGTTGGTATGCGCTGTTCGACGTCAGATAGCCACTTCGCGCAGTCCTTCGTCATCCATGCCTTGCAGGACGGATGGGCGCACGCACGAAGTTCTTCTCGCGCCTCGATGAGCTTGTCGCTCGATGCGGAGTGAACGAGCAGATCCGCCTTCTCGTAGGCTGCGTTGCACTGCGAGCTGTTGTCGGCGTGCGCTGCAGACGCGATCGCAAGAAGCAGAAGAAGAAGCGCGAGCAACGCGCTCCGTGCTGACGCTAGCATCCGGGCTTTACCTTTCGGCCATTCGTTACGGGGTCAATGTACCAAGGCGGATCGCAATTCTGCTGCGCAGGTTGGGCCGGCGCGGGCACGGCCGGCGGCGGCGTCAGTTTGACCGGCGTGGGAACCGCGGGAGGCGGTGACGCGGATGGTGGGAGCACCGCCGTCCTCGCCGGGGATGAGGGACCGGCCAGCGATCCCGCGTTCGGCGTCCCTAGCGCGCGCGAGGAGTGCGGCGACGGGGCTCCGGTATCACGCTCGGAATTTGGAGCGGGAGCTTCGAGCGCGCTTCGCGAAGGAAGGAATACCTCGGGCGCGGACGGCGACGGGACTTCAGGCGGCGACGCGCCGATCGGTTCGACGTTCGCCGACGTGGGCGCAACGTGACGATGCAGCGCGTCGGCGCGAAGAAGCACGGCTGCGGCCGAGGCTACCGCCAGTACTGCGACCGCGACCCCACCCGCGAGGAGCGCGGTCCGCGATCCGCGCCTTGGACTCGCTCGGAGCAGGCCCGATCCCGTGGCCGATAGGCCACCGGTCGTGGAGAGGACCGGCGCCACGGCGCCCACAGACGATACGAGATTGGGAAGCGCATCCGCGCGGCTGGGACTCAGCGAAGCTCCGCAGATGGCCCCATAGGCTTGAGCGACGGCGTCCTGCATCGTCCGGGCATCCGAAAAGCGATCCCCATTTTGGAAGGCCAGAGCCTTGTCGACGACCTCCGCCAACACTGCCGGCGTGTCGGGCGCCACCGCGAGAAGGGATCGAGCCGGTCGAGTGGCCGTGAACACGATCACCTGCTCCGGAGTCTCGCCGTCATGCACGAACTGACCCGAGAGCAGCGTGAACATCGTCGCCCCGACACTCCACAAGTCCGTTCGCGGGTCGATCTCCTTGATGAGTCCCAGCGCTTGCTCGCGCGGCATGAATCCGGGCGTCCCGAGCACTCCCCCAGTGCGCGTAGCGGAAGACATTGTGGCGTCGCGAATGCGCGCGATACCGAAGTCGAGCACCTTGAGCCGCCCATCTTGAACGGCGAACAGATTGTCCGGCTTGATGTCGCGGTGGACGATTCCCTTCGAATGCGCGGCCGCGAGAACATCCAGGAGCTGGTACATCATCGCGAGGACGGGCTGCGGGGCGAGGCGGCTGCCCTCCTGCTCCCAGAGCGCGCGCACGGTCTGTCCCTCGAGCAGCTCCATGACGAGGAACGCGGATCCGTCCTCCGCAGCGTCATCGTCGAGAACTCGCACCGCACCCGGGTGATCGACCGCGTTCGCCACGTAGCCTTCACGAAGGAAGCGCTCGCGAATGTCCGCGATGGCCGAGAGCTCCGGATGCAGCACCTTGACCGCTACGCGATTGCCATTGCGGTGGACGCCTTTGTAGACCGACGCCATCCCCCCGACACCGATCAGCGCGTCGAGACGGTACTTGTTGCATAGGGTTTTCCCCACGCGACTCGCGGCATGCGATGAGGCGTCCAGCATACTTCCAGTAGAGCTCAGTAGACTGGCCCCGTCGACGCCGGTCAAGCGATCCCATGCGAAAAGACACTGATGAGCCCGCGTGGGCGCAGCGAGCAAACCACCGCTTTCTGCCTCTTCAGCCTTGCCGCCACGACCCTACGTCGGCTTGGTCGCCACGAGGATGATGCGAAACGCCAACATCTCGGGCCACAGGCTCGCGACGGCTTGCTCCGCGGGATACAGCAGTTTCATATACGTCTTATACGCTGGCGAATCGATGAGGGCCCGGGGATTCGCGGGCGCGTCCTCCTTTCGGCGGAGAAGTCCCTTCATCGCTGGCAATACGGCCCGCGCCAAGTACGGAGTCGATGCCTGCCGTTCGATGCTACATCCGGTCGCGCGCACGAGTTCCTGGGCTGTTCGGAAAGTGAAAAAGCGGATGTGCGTGCGATCCATGACTCCTGTATCGGCATAGAGGACACGGCCGAACGTCCATTGGAATCGATTGGTCCACACGACGGCATTGGGCACCGACACCAACACGCGGCCCCCAGGCCGAACGAACTGAAGATACGTCTCCAGCACGCCCCTCGGGTCGTACACGTGCTCGAGGACGTCCGAGAACACGAGGGCATCGAACGTCGTCGTACCGATCTCCGCGTGAACTCGATCGAGATCGTTGAGGTCCGCGCGAACGAGGCGGTTCAGGCGACGCTCGGCCGTCGCACATGCTTGCTCGCTGTTCTCGATGCCCCACACGTCCCAGCCCAGCCGCCGCACTTCGGCTCCGAGCTGGCCACGCCCACAGCCGACGTCGAGAGCGGTCCGTCCCGCTCGGTCGGGATGGAGCCGCCGAAACTCGCGCACGATCCCCTCGTTGACCTCTTCCATGTACGGATACGAGCGGCGTCCCAAGTGGATCATGGTCGCTTCTCTTAGCAGACGGAGGCGGTGACGGAGTGGGTCTCGCGGACCGAAGGCGGCGCCACGTCGCGCAATTCGGCCCGCCCAAATCTTGGTGACCCTATCGTTCGCCGGCGGCGAGCCCCTCGCAGCTCTGTCGGTTCGGCTCGGGTGTGCCGTATCCCTTGGTGGCACGCGCGGCGCGTGCGCGATCTGGCGGGAGACTCGAACATGCGTCAATCAAAGTGGCTTGGATCTGCGAAGGATATCGGCATTGCTTTCGTGGTCGCTGCGGTCGGCGGGTGCAGCGGCGGAGGCACAGGGGACAGCAGCCCAGATGCCGGCGGTGGCGGCTCCAGCAGTGGTGGCGGCTCCAGCAGTGGTGGCGGCTCCAGCAGTGGTGGCGGCTCCAGCAGCGGGGCTGTTGGGGGCGGGGATGCCGGTCAGGGATCGACGAGCTCGGGAGCTGTCGGCGGGGTTCCGGGAGGACAAGCCGGCGCCGGCACGACATTCGCCGGGTGCCAGATCTTCCCCGCCGACAATCCATGGAATGTCGAGATCGATCTCGCGGACGTCGAGGTGATCCACACCTACGATTCGCAACTCCCGCAAGACACTCATCCCCATCCGGACTTCGGCGGCTACACGAGCGACATCGGTGGCATCCCGGTCAACACGGTCGACGCTGGCCAGCCCGACATGCCCGTCACCTTCGTCAGCTACGCGAGCGAAAGCGACCCCGGCCCTAGCGGTTGGGTGGGCGCGAATCCGGTGGCGACCGGTGCGGACATCGGCACGACCGCCTACCCGTTTTTCGTGGGGATGGAGATCGAAGGCAATCCGGCTCCTGGCGGCACGGCAGGAAGCTTGCCTGGCGACCAGCACGCGCTAGTCCTAAGGCAGGGTCCGAGCGGCTGCACCTCGTACGAAGCATGGAACTGCGTCGTCGTGTCGAACCCTCCGTTTCAATGCGCGAACGGCGCGGTATTCGATCTAACTTCGAACGCGCTTCGGCCGGCCGGCTGGACGTCCGCTGACGCAGCCGGACTTTCGATCCTTGCGGGTTTGGTCAAGCTCTCCGAGGTCCAGGCAGGAGAGGTGACGCACGCGATCCGAGTCACTTTCAGCATCACGCAGAGCGGCTATGTTCCCCCCGCGACGCACGCCGCTGGCACCGAGCCGCTCGGTAGCGCATATCCGCCGATGGGCCTGCGGCTGCGGTTGAAGGCTAGCGTCCCGACATCGAGCTACACCGCCGCGTCCCAGGTCATCCTCGCTGCAATGAAGAAATACGGCCTGATCGTCGCGGACAACGGTTCGGACTGGTACTTCCAGGGTGACAGCAACGACGGCTGGACGGCCACGGCCCCTGACGGCAACGACACGATTATCAACGAGGTCGTGGGAGACTTCCGGCATCTGTCTGGTGCCGACTTCGAGGTTGTCTACACGGGCGACCCCGTGGCGACCGGTCTCTGATAAGACAGCGCGCACAGGACTCGACCGCCCTCTGGCGGCGCCTCGAGCGCCCACGGCGGGCGGGCGCGACCCTCTGCGAGCGCGCCTCTTCATATCGTCCAATACGAGGAGAAGGAAGACCGATGACGTACGAACTGCATGGCGACAGAATCACGCTGGGCGTCAGCCCGATCCTCCTCACCCTCGTGATCGCCAATCCCGGCAGGTGGCACGAGGCCACCATCGCCGCCGCCGCCGCAACCAGTCGCCCAGGTTACGATTCCTCCGTGACGGATTGGGGCGAACTCCTCGACGACACGGAGAAGGCTCTGGCGGGCGTGCTCTGGCCGGGGACACCATGACCGCACTGCAACACGGTGCGCGATGGCAAGACGAGGACGCGTCGTGCTGAATTGACGCCGCAGCCGCTTCAATCATTTTGTGCAAGGTATTGACAATAGTCAGCGGCCAAAAATACGTGCGCCGACATCGATATTTCGATCCCCGCCGATCCGGACCGCGGCCACGAGCGCATCGTCAATGGGCACTCGAACGACCAAGGCCTCCGGGAGCCGCACGATGAGAGCGCTCAAATCTCCCCGCGTGACCCCGCGCCGTTCCGGAACCCGCGGGTCCAACGAAAGGAAGTCCGCCTCAAGGAGCGCGTGGGGGTCGGTGGAGTTGCGAAACCGAACACGCAGGTCCGGCTTTCCATCCCCGTCGATGTCGATGGGCTCGTCCACGAATGCCGGCACGTTTTCGACGGGCGCAAAGTCGATCTGGACGAAGGGCTTCTTCCGGGCCAGCAGGCCGCGCCGGGCCACGGGGCGGTGGATGCTGATGTGGAACGATTCCGTGGAGACCGTGCGCACGACAGCGCCCCCGGAGTACACGGGATCGATGGTGACTCCGGTGGCCCCAATGCGGCTCGCCACAAACGGTATCAGGAGAGGGGCAGAGGCGAGGATCGCAAGAGAAGCAACCGCGGCGGCGTAGCCCAGAACAGAGGATATCGCTGCGCTCGGCCGAGGAATGCTAGCCATCTTGGCATAGAATTGCATGCTTGGGCTCCAGCAGGCTATCCGAGGAAGTGGAGGAGCTTGGACAAGGTGGTCGCGATGATCGCGCCCCCAAAGAGGGAGGCGAAGCCCCAGGCGGCGTAGCTGTAGAAGAGCCGCGCCACCTCGGGCGAGGTCGACAGAGGCGTACCCTTGATGTGCCAGCGGGCGGCAGCGCGGGGGCAGGCATCCACACAGGCACCGCACTTCGTGCAGCCGAGAAGCGTGTGACCCGCGTCGATAGACGCGCGGTCAAGGGCGAGGTTCGGACACGCGCGCTGGCAGCACGTGCAGGGCTTGCAGTGCGCCTTTTCAAACCGCACTTCAAACACGTTGATCTTGTTCGCCAACGCCTGCATGGCTCCGAAGGGGCAGAACCACGCGCACTGGGTTCGTCGTTTGGTAAGCAGGGGAAGCACCACCACGAGCCCCAGGAAGAGGGTGACGAAGATGACCGCCTGGAGGGCGGTCTCGACGGACCGGACCTCCGGGAATTCGGTGACCGTCTTGAAGGGGCAGAGCCAGCGGCAGTACGTAGGCTCGAAGGTAGCGGCCGAGAGCAGCACCACGGCCACGAGCACCGCCCACGGCCCCCAGATGAGGTGAGGACTCCAGCGCTTGATTATGGGCCTGCGCGCCACAGCAGAGAACCCCTCCTCGATGCCGCCGAAGAAACAGCCGAAGCTGCACCATCCCTTGCCCATCACCACCGACGCGATGAGCCAGACGGCCATCACCATCGCCACCGACCTGTTGTTCGTCGCGGTGGGCAGCACGGCGCCCGGGAAAATGATCGTGCGGAACAGGACCGCCGGGACAATCATCATCGGCGTCGCGAGGACGCAGCAGGGCGTGTCGCCGTGGAGCATATGCTCGAGCGAGATGGCCATCGAGCCCCTGTCTTCAATGTGCTGCCAGATAAAGCCGATAGGAAATAGAAACCCCAGGGTGACGAAGAAAATGCGGCGGTAGCGGTGGGTCCTTCCCGTGTGCACAGTCAGAAAGAACAGGGTCACCACAAAGATGAGGGTCAGCACGGCGGCCACCTTGATGGCATGTCCCGGTATGGGCATCAGGCGCATCGCGAGCAAGGCTGACCAAAGGAACATCGGCACGGTCAGCAACAAGGATTGGCCCAGCGGACGGGTCAACGCGGGCGGCACGAGGGGACGCCTGAGCCGCGACGAACTGAAAAGCTGCCTAGCCATGGAGGAGGACCAAGATCAGGGCGAGGACCCCGAGGTAGCCGTAGTAGGCAGCCACGATGAAGGTCGTGAAACGGGCGACCTGGCGGAGAGCGTCGAAGCGCCGCAGGGGGGCGACGGCTGAGAAGGGCGCGAACCACACCGAGGTGCCGACGAAGAACAACCCAAAGAACCCCAGGGCGCGCGGCAGGCTATGGGCCTCGCCAGCGCGCACCCCGGCTGCCAGAAACGGCGCGCAGGGGCTCAGGCCGGTCAGCAGGCCGAGGGAGAGGGGGGTTCTTCGCCGTTTCAGAGACGCGAGAGAACGCGGCCGGCCTGACGCAGCCTGGGCCGCGAGAACACGCGACTGGAGGTTGGACTGGGCGCAGCTTCCGGAGCACGTGCGCCCCAGAGGGATCGCGTGCACAACGAGAGCCGTCGCGAGGGCGATGTGAGCGCCTGCGAAGACGAAAGTCCTGGCCTGACCCGAGCTGAGGAGCGCGAGACCAAGGGCCCAGGCGACGACGCCGAAGGCGAGGTATCCGCCGAGGCGACCGAGTAGAAAGACACCGAGGAGCCCAAGGGTCCCGCGAAAAGCCCGTTGCTCCCCGACGAGCCATGGCAGCACGACAGCGCCGCACGAGGCGACGCACACGGGCCCCGAGGAGAATCCCAGGACAAGGGGCTCAAGGGGGCTCAAGGAGCCTCCCCGAAAACGGCGCGCCAGCCGGCGACCTGGGTCTCGAGCACGACACGGCTCGCAAGGTCAAAGTCAGCGCGGAACCCGCGGAGGACCGTCGTCCGCAGCATGGCCATACCGTGCACCGTCGCCCAGAAACCGTATGCAAGACCCTCATGCGCGCGCGGGTCTGCCCGGTGAAGTCGGTTCATGCCGACGACGGCAATGACGCCCTCGCGGATCTGGTCGTAGAGGGAACCCTTGGGCACGCCGTCGGCGAGGGTCCGGCGTCGGGAGGGGCCCCCGAAGAGGAGACAGAAGTCCTCGGGGTGCTTTCGGGCGAAACGCACGTACGCGAGGCCCATCTCGACGACGCGCCCCGCCGGGTCTTTCCCCCGGTGGGCCGACCTTGCAAGGGCTGCCGCAAGGGCCTGTGCTGTCTCCCGCCGAAGCTCGTCGAGGAGATCCTCCTTCGACGCGAAGAACTCGTAGAGACCCGCCGGGCTGCAGGCGGCTGCCCGTGCCACCTCTCGAAGGGACACCGCCTCGAAGCCCTGGGCGAGAACCTGGGCCCGGGCGGTCGCGAGGATGTGCGCACGCTTGCGCTTCCGGGTTTCGGCTCTCACGCCGGTCTGGGCACGGTCTGGGAGAGTGGAATCGAGCGCCATTCCGAACAGTGTTCGAAGATATTCCGAACACTGTTCGGGCGCAAGCGCTTCCGTCGGAGACCTTTTCGAGCCGGTGGAGGTCCCGTTCAGTACAGCCCGGGCGCGTGGCGGAGGCCTGAACGCCGGGACCGAGCGTCCTCGGTGACCGTCCCGGCCGTGCCACAACCATACGTTGTGAGCACGGCCGGGAACCGTCGCCACGTTCTCACTTCAGTTGCACGCTTGAATCCCCATGGGGCCGCCGTTGCTCGCGGCCACGCACGTGCCCAAGCTATTGATGCCGCACGCCGCGGTCTCGTCGTACCATGGCTCGCCGCACGGCGCGGTGTTGTAGTTGGTGGGGCCGCCATTGCAGTCGGGCGGCAGGCCGGTCCACACGCAAGCGGTCTGCGTGGAATTGAGAACACACATTCCGTTTTGGAAGCAATCCGTGGGGCCATTGCTCTGTTGGGTCTGCGTTCCGTCGCAGTTGTAGTCGAAGGAACCGCAGACGTCTGGGTACGCGAAGAATTGGGATTGACCCGGGTGGGCGTTCGCGTCGAGATCGCAACAATCGCCGCTGTTGTTCGCGTAGGCTCCGGTCATCCCGTTGGGACACGCGGGGGTGACCGTCGGCTGCGTGCACGAGTAGAAGGGCACGCCCTGGGGATTGCCATATCCGTCCTGGTCGCAGTCCGGATACCAGTTGGTGCAACCCGCGGCCTGGCAAGTCCCCGCCACGCAAATGCCGCTCGAACACGCATGGGCGCAAGCGCCGCAGTTGTTCGCGTCCGTATCGAGATTGATGCACGCGGACCCGCCGCAAGTGGCGCACGCCAGTTCGGTGATCAGTCCGCACTTGGGCGATCCCCAGCCCGTGGTCAGGTCGTACCCTTGGGTCGCCGTGAAAGATACGCCGCACGCGTTTTCATTCGTGGAGTTGTCATTGATGTCATGGAACGCGTTGGCGTAGCGCTTGGGATTTTTGCCAATCTGATAGATGGCCGGATTGATAAAGCCGAGACCCGTCGGGCCGCCGAGGCTCTGGTTGGCGAGCGCGAGGAAGGCAGCCCACAGCGGAGCCGCATAGCTCGTCCCGGCAATGCCGCCTTGATAGCCTGGCACCACTCCGTACTGTCCGGTCGACACTATGGCCACGTCCGGAGCGTTCAGGAAGGTACTCGACACCTGCGTATTCTTGGGATTCGCGCCAACCTGATAGATGGGTATCGGGACGCCGGCATACTGTCCCCCGGGCACGTAGACTCCCCCGGCAGAACCCAGCCACGTCGTCTCTCCGGAGTAGCCTGGTGCGCCGTTCGTGTTGAGAACGGTGCCGCCAACGCTGGTGATGTACCCCTGCGTGATGACGTCCGTGTAGGGGGGGGGCACCGTTGTCCCTGCGCAGCTCGACGTGACCGGCTCGAACGCGCCGAAGTCGCCCGTCGCGTCGAAGAAACTCTTCCCCTCAGCTGCGACCGCCAGGAGCAGCGACGCGGTCGCCGACGAAAACGAAGAATACCATGATGAGCTGATCTGGTATACGCCGGGAGTATTGAGGATCGCGAGCAACGGGGGATCGGTCGAGTAAGTGCTGTCCTCGAAGGCAATCACTTGAGCGGCGGGCGCCAGGGCATTGGCCATCTCGATGTCGCCGTACATCTCTTGGTAGGTGGTGACCGGAAGCGTCACGCCGTCCGTGGTCTGCACTTGCACCGGCGGCACTCCCGACAGGTTCATCTGCGCTTCGTAGAGCGTGATCTGCGAGGGATCGAATCCCTGAAACTCCACGAGACCGATGCCCTGGCCAGCGCCCGTCAAGGACGAGCACGCCGTATTCGTGCCAAGATAGGCGGCTCGCAAGTCGCTTGCAGAGAAGGCCCCTCCGGGTGCGCTCGCCGTCGACTTGCGCGTGGGAACCTGGAAATTGTCGACGCCTGTGAGACTCTGGATCGGCACGCACAGGTCGAGCGACGGCTGCCGGTCCGCCTCGTAGAACAACGTCCCGTCAGGACGTTTAGCTTGGACCAGATTGACGAGGAGCGCCTGCTCGACCTGCTCGGCCGTGCCCGTGAGCGTGACGCCGAGGCGGTGCGGGTAGGTCCGCACCTGCAGGTTCTTGGACTGCGCCCACGCGACGAGCTGACCGTAAGCGGCCGACGACGGTGCATAGTTTGAGAGGAGCTGGTCCGGAGTCAAGTACTGCCGGTACGACGGGCTGGTCGGATCGGACGCCTGGGCGACCAGTGCCTGCAGCGCAGGCTCATTCTGCATGGGGAGCACGACCGTGAGCGGGATGACCGTGGTGGGCGGCAGCGGGCCGACGACAGGCGATGTCGGCGGCTGCACGTAGCCTGGCGCAGCTTGCGCACGCTGGGGCGCCCGGCAACTCGGTGCGCTGATTCCCTGCGAGAACACAAGACTGCCCTGGTAGTAGAGGGCAAAGTTTGGATTGCTCGCGTAGGTCGTCGCAGTCCCACACGGGCTATACCAATTGGCCGGCCCGGGGACGAAGTTCGACCAGTTCTTCAGAGTCAGCACGCTCTGCAGGTTGGTCCAGGTCGCTCCCGCGGGCAGCAGGGTGGAGTCCGAGGTCGAGAGCGTGATTTCCCAATTGGCCTGCTGGCTGGAGCTCGGTCCACAGGCGGGCGAGAACTCCTGGGCATGGATGGCGACGCCTGTGACCTGGTGCGAACAGCTCGGGTTCTGGACGCAACCCCCGGTCGGCGTCGACGGTACGACCGCCTGCCCGCTGGTATCGTCGATCCAGTACTTTATGGTGATGTCCGAGAGCTTTACGGGGTACGCGCCCCCGTTGACGACTTGGAAGAACTGCTGGATCTGATTCGCCCCGCACGAATTGGTGAGCACCTGCAACTCGAGGGGACTCGTAGTGAGCCCCGACGCACCCGCGGTGCACGAACCGGCGTCCGCGGCCGCAACAGCCTGGCTTTGCGCGCCGATGGCCTCGTCTGCCCCGGATTCAGGCGCGCGACCGCAACCGACGAGGGCGACAAGCGACGCAAGCGCTCCGAACGCCACCGCCCGCAGACTCGTGCTCCTTTGCTGCATCCGCCGTAGGCCAAGGTGTTCCCGCCCACTCGGACCGGACTTCCCATTCAGCTTCATCCTCCTGCTCTCGTGGGTGACGTCCCGTCGAATCCGGCTCTCCTGGTCGAGCCAACCATGTAGGCGTGAAAGTGTGGAACCGCGTCCGCCTCGATAACGCGTGCGTCCACGTCGAGTGATAGAGCCCATTTCGATGCGTTCTCCTTAGAGTGAGAAACTCATACTGCGCGTAGGTCGGCGCCGAGCGTTGCAATCGTCGTGCCCTGAGCCCCCTTTGGGCTGGGTTGACTCCGTTGTCTGGAGTCGCAGCCGCTGTGTCGCTTTGTCTGAATCCCCGAAATACGTTGGCGGCCTTCGCGCACGCCGCGACGTTCTTCCGGGAGTGAGCCGCGCAGGCGCCATGGCGAGGCCGTCGATCACGGCTGGGCGGGCACCGCCAACGAAGCTGTGTAACTCCTCGGGTGTGACACCTGTCCCATCTCCGTGTGACACGGGTTCGCTCTCTGACCTCGGTCGAATGCGGCGACGGCCGATTGCCGCTGAAGTCGAACCAGACCCGTCAGACCCCGACGTCCGCGAGAGCCTCGAGAACCCGGCCAACCGCGGGGATGAGCGGGGCGAACGCCTCGAGGCCTTTGAGCCAGACCCTCATACGAACGGTGTCAGGGCTTTTGGAAGACGCTGCTCGCTGAAGCCGAGTCACGTGCTCCAAGGCAACCTCTCGGTCGCGTTCCGGGAGCACGCTCGCGTGCTCGTGGAGCTGCGTGAGCAGCGAGGAAAGTGCGTGAGGCTGGGCGCCTGACAAGGTGTCGATGGCGGCGAGGTCGCCTGAACGGCCTATTGGGGCGGCGCCATGGAACGAGCCGCGCATGATCACCTGGTCGATCGCTTGTTGAGAAAAGTGAGCGGTCTGCACCGTTCCGCGGGTGCGAATCGCCGTTTCGCACTCCTTGACGCCCGCATGGCTTATGGAAATGCGATGATCGCCACGGTCAGTAACCAGCCCTTCCGCCGACAGATATTGTAGCGCGGGACGCCCCTCCGAGTGGCTGAGACCCATCTCGGCGAAGACCTCCTGGCTGTTCACGGCGGCGTCGGGATCACCAGCGGTCTTGTCGTAGACGACCATCAGCAGTTTGAGGCGAGCGGTTTCCTTCTGCTCCAGCGCGGTCAGCATTTCGTTCATGGGTCAAGAGTCGCTCCATCCGTAGTGCGGTCAATGGCGGACCTTCGCTGGCCGGCGGCCCGGGGGATGGGATGGCGCGACACCAGGGGGAGATCCGGCGAACATTTATGAGCCAGCCTCGGCGCGACTGCGCGTCAGCCTGGCTTTGCACCGCGCGGTGCGTTTCGTGGGCTCGCTCGTCCAGAAGCCTTCACGGCTGGTCCGTTTCCTCCCGAGCCGCGAACCAGTCGAGGTACATCTGCAGCAATGCGGAACGTGGGTAGGTAGTTCCTCCCCTTGCGGGCTTCGGCCGAATGCACCCCCCCGTGAAACTCGTCATTCAAATCCCTTGCCTCAACGAACGCGACCAGCTCGCTGAGACAATATCGGACCTTCCGCGTGCCATCGAGGGCGTGGACGCAATCGAAGTGCTCGTCATCGACGACGGGAGCGTGGACGGAACCGCCGAGACCGCGAAGGCCCTTGGGGTCCACCACGTCGTGCGCTTTCCGCAGCACAGAGGTCTCTCCGCCGCGTTCATGGCCGGTATCGACGTTAGCCTCCGACTCGGCGCGGATGTCATTGTCAACACGGACGCGGACAACCAGTACCACGGGGCGGCGATCGCCACCCTCGTCGGCCCCATCCTGCGCAAGCAAGCTGACGTGGTCATCGGTGACCGACAACTGCGCAATTGTCCTCGCACATCGTGGTCGAGAAAGCTTCTTCAGCACTGGGGGTCGATGCTCGTTCGACGCGTGGCAGGCGTTCCGGTCGCGGATGCGACGAGTGGGTTCCGTGCTTTCAGCAGGGGCGCGGCGCTCCGTCTTTTCGTTCACAACCCGTTCACCTACACACTCGAAACGATCATCCAGGGAGGTCGCAGTGGTCAGGCGTTCGAGAATGTAGTCGTCGCGACCAATCCACCCCGACGCCACTCGCGCCTCTTCGCCTCCGTGGCCCGCTACGTGCGGCGCAATGCGGCCGTGATCCTGCGTACCTACGCGATGTACCGACCGGTCAGGACACTCGGCATTTTTTCCGCGGGGCTCTTTTGCGCGGGCGCTTTGCTGACCGGACGCTTTCTTTGGCTCTACGCGGCGGATCCGGCGCGCGGGGGTCACACGCAGTCGCTCGTCGTCGGCACGGCGTGCCTCGCGCTCTCGCTGCAGGTCGGCCTTGCCGCGTTGCTCAGCGACCTAATCGCCACAAATCGGCGACTTTCCGAAGATGCGCTCGAGCACGTCCGTCGCATCGATGCCGCTCTCACGAGCTCGGCTCTTCGCAACGGGGACGTCATCGACGGAGTGGAGAGCACGGGACACCGCCCGTGGGGAGCGGGGGCTGCTGCGGCGGAACAAGCTGCCTCACGGCCTATTCGGGTGGCATCGGCTTCGAGGGAACCGAGGAAATGAATCGCGCGCAGCAAGAGCCCGTCATCGTAGGCAACGTCTACGACAAGTACGGGACGAGAAACCCCTTCGCGCGCCTGCTGATGCGCGGATTTCTGGACACCGTTGGGTCGCTCTTCGCTCGCATCGCCCCCGGATCTGCTCTCGAGGTCGGTTGCGGCGAAGGTCTGCTGGCGCAGCATTTGGCGACAACCGGACCTCCACCGCTGCGCTTCGTACTGTGCGACATAGACATCCGGAGGATATCCCCGCATGTCGATCGCCGCTTCGAGCGCCAGGAGGCGTCGGCATACGAACTTCCGTTCGCCGATGCCACTTTCGACCTCGTCATATGTTGCGAGGTCCTCGAACACTTGCGGGACCCGTCCCGCGCGATTGCTGAAGCGGCTCGAGTCGCGCGGCGAGCCGTCCTCGTAAGCACGCCGCGTGAACCCCTGTGGCGGCTGCTCAACGTGGCCCGCGGCAGCTACCTCAGCGCGTGGGGCAACACGCCCGGGCATGTGCAGCACTTCAGCGGACGCGGTCTCGTGCGGCTCGCCAGCGGGTTCCTTGACGTCGTGGAACGGCGCTCGCCACCCCCGTGGACGGTGCTCCTCGGCAGGCCTCGGCGCGCATCCAATTGCGCATCATGAAGAGAAGGCGTTGGGGCGGCCACGGACGATGGATGATGGAACCGCTCTCGTGGAGTGCGCTGCAGAGGCGCTTCGCGCTCGCTGTCGTGATCGTCGCGTCCATCTGGTTCGCGCTCGCGCTCGGATGGGGCCTATTGGGGCGCATTGCGCCCGGACACGATGCCGTCGTCGCCTCGCGCGCCATCGCCGCCGAGAACATGTTGACCTGGAAGATCTTCGCGCCGGTACGTGAGTTCACGATTCACGAACCGACCGCGAATGACTATTATGTGCATCATCCGTGGGGAACGTTTTGGGCGATTGCTGCGCTCATGGCGGTGCTCGGGCGGCACGCCTTCGTGCCGAGGCTATTCGCCATAGCCATGAGCGTATCGACGCCGCCGCTACTCTACGGGATTGGCCTTCGCCTATGGGGGCCTCTGCCCGCCGCCGTGGCGGCCCTTTCCTACACCGCGCTGCCGATCACGCTCGCTTTCGGAAATTTCCCTGGCTTCGAGGTCCCGCTCGTCACCTGCTGCCTCCTCGGAACTTGGGGCTTCGTCCGCTTTGCGGAGCACTGGAAGCGGCGATGGATGGTGGTGAGTCTGATCGGAGTACTCGCGAGTGTCAACATGGATTGGGAGTCCCTCGTGTACTGGGCCTTCGACCTTGTGACGCTCATTTTCGCCATCTTCTTTCTTAGGATTCCTCGCGTCGGATCCGCGGGGTCGCGGCGTTTTGCTCAATGGGCCTTCCTCGCGGCGCTCGCAGCCGTGGCGACGACGCTCCTCTACGTCGCGTACTTCGTGCGCATCAAGCAGATAGCCTCTCTCATCGACGGTGAAATGCAGCGTTCGCGCGGTGGCATGACTCCGTTGATGGTGGCGCTCGGCGCGCGTGCGCACTGGATCGACGAGATGTTTACCCCGCTAGCGGTCCTCGTCGGCAAGATCGGAACGGTCCTCTTTCTGGTTTGCGTATTCGTACGCAGGCGGCTCGTCGACGTATTCCCTCTCGGCCTACTTGCGATGGCCACCTACGAGTATGTCAAGTTCAAGAACGGGGCCGACGTACACATCTACTGGCCGCTGCCCTTCGCGCCGTACTTCGCACTCGCCGTCGGAGCACTCGCCTGGGTACTGACCTGCCTGACACGCCGGGCGCAGGTCGTGATTCTTCACAAGGAAATCGCGGGCGCTGCGGGATGGGGCGGATTCGTCGTGGCCGCGCTCGTTGCGCTGGCGATGATCCCCGACGCCGTTTCCTCCCTTCGATACTGCCGCGCCACGGGGGGGCGCTTCGACGAGAGGGGGATTGCCATCCGTCGCGACGAAGACCAGATCCAAGCGCTCGAATGGATGGCCCTCCACCTCGTGGACAAGAGCACGGTTCTCATCCATCCCGACATGCGGGCGTCGTGGGCGCAACAGTGGGCGCTTCACCGTCCGATCGTCTCGATGGGCGCCGCTCCTCCACCACGGGCCAACGACGGCCACTACTTCGTCGGAGACCTTGGCAGCATGCCCGCGGCCGAGCAGCGCGACCTATTCGACAAGTATGCCGTGGTGGCCGTCGGGCCGTACGTCTTCGTCGACCTCGCCGCACCTTGGGCTCCCGCCGAGGCGTACGTCTTCGATCAACGCGAGCCTGGATGGTTCGAGTGGTATTTCCGGTCTGGGGTCGCACCGGTGCGGTCGATCCGCGCCGACCCATGGGTTACCTGGGAGCTGCGTGAACACTTGGGGCAAACCCCGAACCTTGCGCCGAGCGGGCTCCCGGTCACGCTCGATGAGGTGCGCATCGCGCACAACGCGGCCCTCGCCGCCGGCGATGAGCAACTGGCGACGGGCTACAAGAACCAAATGGATCGCCGCGTTGACATGACGTCCGCCATGGCGCTCAGCGATGGGACACGGCTCCTCGGCACACACGTCATCGGTGGCGTTGCTCCTTCGCTTTCAATTTATTTTCTCGCTCTCCACCCTCTCGATGCCAACGTGTCCTTCAATGTATACGGCAGGGTTTTCGCGCGGTCGGCTCTTTCGCTCGTTCCCGCCGATCCGGTGATCCGACGCGTCGGGACCTCTGTGGTGCCATCGCCGATGCTGTGGAGGCCGGGATTTATCTACGTCGAGAGCTGCGACCTTCTTCCTCGTCCCGGACACGAGCTTTTTTTCGGAGATTTCGGGGCCACCGCGAGGACGATTCAGCCCCCAGTGGCGCGCCGGAACGAGGCCATCCGGCTGTGGGAGCTCTGATGTATCTTTGCGAGTGCTGGGCCACCACGGCGACCGCGCCCCATGTTCAACTTCGATGCGGAGAGGCTACTGTCCGGGATGCGAGCGCGAACGACGAAGATATAGGCCTCCACTCGCTCGATCTGGTGGTGTCTACGAAGTCCGAGACGCTTCGGACGCGAAAGCGACCTTCCACGCCTCCAGCGACAGGTCCACGGGGGACTCGACGGCGGACCGCGCCACCACTCCGTCCATGAAGTCTAGGAACCGTCCGCCAAAATTAGGCCGCGCGATCTTCCAGGCGGCTCGCACGCCGGGGCTCCTAGCCAAGAGCCGAGCGCCTGCGACTACGGTTTCGAAGGCCTCGTCGTTCAACAGTCCTTCTCCGCGTTGATAGAACGAGTCTTCGAAATGGAAGAAGAGCGCGCGGCAGAGGTTGGTGAACTGGCCTAGCTCAGTTGGAGTGATCTCCTGGGGGCTCCCCGAACCGTGAAGCCACGCACCCGCAACGACCGGGTCCGCGAGTGCCAGGTGCAGCTCCACGGTGCGCGAGATGCGGCTGTGCCTGATCGAGATTTGCTGATTGCGCTTTGTCTGCCTAACTTGAAGCGCGAGGTAGATTAGCGAGATCAGTACAGCAAAACCGCTGACGAAGCTTCCCAAAGACGCGAGATCGGAAAGTGACATTGGGGTTCCTACCGTGGAGTTGATCCACGGAGGCTAGCACTGAACATTGTGGCGAAGTACTGTTGGCCTCCTACGCTCCGTGTTTGACGGCGAACAACTCGGATTCGTGCTCTTCGAGATGGGGCCGCATTCGGGCTTCGTCTACGAGCGCCTGCGCGCGCTTCTGAGCAGCGCGGAGCGCGGCTCGTCGAGCAGGTTGCCGGGACGCGCAATCGGTGAACTTCCGGCAACGGAAACTCACGACGCGCGCGTCGACGCGTTCGTTTGGGCCAAGCCGCCGGGCGAATCGGATGGGACGTGCAACGGTGGGCCTCAGGCCGGCGAGTTCTGGCCCGAGCAGGCGTTGGCAATGGCAAGTCGAGCGAAGTGGTAGACTCACACGTGGCTCTCCCGAAGCTGCGCTTGGACCCATTGCCCGTCCGCATCGTTCGTCATTTGTTTCGGAGACGGACTCATGTTTGCTGCTTAGTGCTGGGCGGGGCCAATGATTCCCGCGATCGATCAATGGGTTACACGGCCCCGCGCTCGTTGGGGCTCGCTCTCGCGGTCGCCTTATCGACGGCTGCGCCTGCTGGCGTGGGCGGACGCTGCGTACTCATAACTTCCGAGAGCCAGAAGGATTTTTGGCGCGCGTTGAAAACAATCTGCCCTGGAGAACTGCCTGTGGCATAGTGGACCAAACTTGGGCGGTGCCATCGACCGCGCACGAGTTTATCTTCCTTGGAAGCCAGTGGATGTGATGCTACGCGCTAGGTGAGGGCAATAACCGCTGTCTGCGCAATCCGAGTCTCCGACGCTACCGAGGCGAACCCATGACCATAGGCTCCGGGAATCGAACCATCCTACAAGGATTGCCGTTGACGGACCCGAGCACTGCGCCGGTCGACAGCGCGCACACCACTTTCATGAGCGCGGCGCCCAGCGCTTCGGACTCGCCGCGCGGCCCCGACGAGTCCGGCAACGCAGTAGGGCTCGCCTCCGAATCGAGCGCCGCAGCGGGTAGTGCGTCTGGCGCAGCCCGGGAAGGGGGCCAGGCGCCTACCGTAAGGCCGTCCCCTGGGTCTGCTCAGGGGCGGTTTGCCCCAGGGTCGCAATTCGGTGTGTATACGCTGGGCGAGTGCATCGGCGAGGGGGGTATGGCCCGCGTCTATCAGGCCGAACACGCCGGATTGCGTCGGCAGGTCGCCCTCAAGGTGTTGCTCGATGGATTCGGACGCGATCCCGATGGGCGCGAACGGTTCGTGCGCGAGGCCCGGATCGCGGCAGCGATCAAGCATCCGAACGTGGTCAACATCTTCGATGTCGGGGTTCAAGAGGACATCCCGTATATGGTTATGGAGTTTCTCGAGGGCCAAGATCTGGAGAAGCTCTTGGAGGCCAAGGGTGCCCTGGAGGAGACACTCATCGTCGATATCATGGTCCCCGTTGTGGCCGGATTGTTGGCGGTACACGACGCTGGCATCGTTCACCGTGACCTGAAGCCCGGGAACATTTTCCTGGCGCGAGGTCGATACAATGATTTCGAGCCGAAGCTGCTCGATTTCGGGATCTCGCACGCTCGAGGAATCGAGCGGCTTCAGCTCACCGCAAATCACTCGTTCATGGGTACGCCCTTCTACATTTCCCCGGAAGCAGTGCGTGGCGGTGAAATGACTCCGCTTTCCGACCAGTACTCGCTCGGCGTCGTCATGTACGAATGTGTTACGGGCGTGACTCCCTTTCGGGCGTCGTCCCTCCTCGAGCTCTCCAGTGTCATCGGCTCAGGGAAGTACACTCCTCCATCAACCCATAAGCCCGGACTTTCGCGACGACTCGAGCGCATCATCGAGCGTGCGATGAGCCTCAATCCTGAGTCCCGCTTCAAGGACATGCGAGAACTGGGGTGCGAATTGTTGACCCTCGCCGGGCAGCGTACGCGCATAACCTGGGGACTCAGTTTTACCGATGGCGGGGAGATTGCGGACACGAAAGTAATCCCGGCCTCGCCGAAAACCCCGCGCGACCTGCAAGAATTGACGCCGCGTGGAGCCGTCCGCGCGCGCAAGATTCGAATGCCCGCTCTCGTTGGCAGTGTGGCCCTGTTGCTGTTCATCGCGGGCTTCATGGCTCGGCCGTTTTTGAGGCGAGGCGTTTCTGACGGTGTGCTCGCGCCCATGCCAAGTGCGGCGATCCAGCCCCATTCCGTCGTAGCAGGCGGAGACATGGTTCCCGACGCGCCGCGACCTTCGGCACCTGCGAAATCTTCCGAGGGACTCTCGTGGGCCGCGCCACTCGTCCAGGCCGCGCCTGGTGCCACGGGGGGCGACGATGATCGAAATTCTCTGCCCTCGCACCGAATGCCGATTCGAAAAGGCCGAAACGTGGCCTTGCCGGGTCGACAGTCCGTCAGGGCAAGCGAATTGGAGCCCGAGTGGTCGCTTCCACCCGCGCGCGGACCGTCAAGTCCAGCACAGCCGGACAGCCTACAGTTCGGCGCGAACAACGCGCCTATCCTCGACTGACGCAAAATAGACCTGAGCGATGCAAACCTACCGAATACTACTGGTTGCCATTGCGCTGACATTCAGCGTGAGCAGCGCGTTCGGCGCGGACTCGGCGGATTGGGGCGAGAACGACCCCGGTCTCGACGAAGCGATCAGCCGTGGAATTAGTCTTCGTCGAGCGGGAAACGACGAGGCAGCCCTCGCCGTTTTCCTTGACGTCGAGAAACGGGATCCAACTTCGGTTCGCGTCCTTCTCCACATTTCCACCGCAGCGCTCGCCATCGGCAAGTGGGTGATGGCCTACAACTATCTGCAGAAAGCTTCGGCCCACAAGGACGCCCCGTATTACCAGCGCCACCTCGCGGCGATCGAGAATGTTGCACGCACGATCGGCGAGCGCGTCGGACAATTCCGCGTCCGTGGAAGTCCGGCGGGAGCGGAGGTGCGCCTGAACGGAGAGATTGTTGGGCTCCTTCCGATGAACGTGTCAGCGGTCCTCGAAACGGGCTTGTACACGCTCGAGGTATCGAGGCCAGGATATTTTTCCGTTCGTCGCCCGATCACCATTACAGCCCATGAACTTGCGCAAGAGGAAATCGACTTGCGCGACGAGACCAGCAAAGAAGGGCGGTCGGTCGTCGAACCGAATGCCGCCATCGCGCGCACCCAGGCGGACAGCGCCCCGGCGCAACCGTGGATTCGCGCACGATGGGTGACCTGGACCCTGGCGGGGGCGGCGGTTGTTCTGGGCACGACGAGCGGCATTGCATTCGCGGTTCGCGAGCAGAAAGCCAATGAGTGGAACGATAGCGGGCCTGGTTCTCCTTGTCTTAGTCAAACGAATCCGCAAATGACTCGCGGACAGATTTGCGGAAGCACGCGCGACACGATTGATGTTGCCCAGGGGATTGGCATTGGCACCGGAATTGCCGCGGTGGGCTTCGCGGGCGCTGCAGTCATCCATTGGGCGTTGACGTCGCGTAGCGGCTACGGAAGTGAAGGGACGACAGCTTCCTCGGATCCAGTGAGCTGCAGTCCCGGCCTCGGAAGTCTGGTCTGCGGGGGCTCGTTTTGATTGCGTCCCGATCCACGCCGGTTGAGCCCACGCTGCCGAATGCCCCTACCCCATCACGCTTTGCAGGAGGTCTGCGGCGCTCAGTTCGTCGACGAAGGCGCGTGCCCAACGACGGATGGCAGCCTGTCGCCGGTTGCTTCACTTGGCGAATCGAGCGTACTATGTGCCGCTTTGTTCGCTGAAGATCCGGCGCGCCCGTCCCCTTTCTTGATGCAGATGCTAGACTGGCGCGCCAAGGGCGCCGGGGATCAAATCGCGTTCACTTGGCTATGCGATGGCGAGGCGGAAGCCGCGAGTCTCACGCTCGGTGAGCTACGCCAGCGCGCGATTGCACTCGGAGCGGTCTTGGCTCAGAGCGGCGCGGGCGGGCAGCGCGCCGTCTTGCTATATCCGCAGGGACTGGATTTTGTCGTTGCCTTCTTTGCGTGTCTCTATGCCGGGGTTGTTGCGGTACCTGCCACCTTGCTGAATCGGAAGGTGGGGCTCGCGGTTCTCCGACGGATCGTGTCGGATTGCGATGCGAAGTGGCTTTTGTCGACAACGACGTACCAAAGGCACATCCTGGGGGAAATCGCCGGAGATCCAACGCTGCGGGCGCTGTCGCGTCTAGACACGGACACCCCGCTCGCGCCCGCGTCTGGATCCTGGGTGCCACCACGGATCCAAGCGGGGTCGCTCGCCCTGCTCCAATACACGTCGGGGTCGACAGGTTCTTCCCGTGGGGTGGCCATCACTCACGCCGACCTGACGAGCAACATGGAGCAAATGGCTCAGTGCTTCGGTGGGGCCGGCAGAGTCTTAGTCTCGTGGCTGCCGATGTTTCACGATATGGGGCTGGGGACTGTCCTTGCGTCGGTATGGCTCGGAGGTCGGTGCGTTCTCTTGTCGCCGCAAACGTTTCTTCAGAGTCCGGCAAGGTGGTTGCGAGCGATATCGAGATATAGAGCCTTCTATTCGGGAGGCCCTGACTTTGCCTACGACCTGTGTGCGCGCCGAATCACTGGCGACGATCGAGAGGGTTTGGACTTGAGAAGCTGGCGGGTCGCGTTCAACGGAAGCGAGCCCGTACACCCTGCGACCCTCGAGCGCTTTGCAGAAGCCTTCGGTCCGTGCGGTTTTCGGCGCCAGGCGTTCCGGCCGGTCTATGGGCTCGCCGAGGCGACGCTCATGGTGACCAGCGACGAGATCGACAAGCCACCGCGGGTCGAGTCATTCTCGTCCGAAGCCCTCGAGAACGGTCGGGCCGAGCCTGTGACCGCGTCGGGCCTTGGGCGCGCGCTGGTCAGCTGTGGTCACCCGTGGGGTGGTACCGAGATCGTGATAGCAAATCCGGATACACGTGCGCCATGCGCAGGGCGTCAAGTCGGAGAAATATGGGTCCGAGGCCCGAGCGTTGGTGACGGATATTGGGGCAAGGACGCCGAGACGTCGAGAACTTTCCACGCCACGACGCTCGACGGGGAGGGCCCCTTTCTCCGCACTGGGGACCTGGGCTTCATGGCCGACGGCGACCTCTTCGTGACTGGTCGCCACAAGGATCTCATCATCGTCCGCGGGCGCAACCACTATCCACAGGACATCGAGGCGAGCGTATCGACATGCCATCCCGCGCTGGTTCCCGGTGGGGGGGCGGCCTTTTCCTTGGAAGGCGCGGCCGCGGAACGGCTGGTGATCGTCCAGGAAGTTGCACGCACAGCCCTGCGCACGCTCGATGTCGCGGAGGTCGTCCGCGCGGTGCGGAGGGCCGTGTCAGAGGACCACGGACTGCAGACTCACGCGCTGGTTCTCGTGAAGCCGTCGACCCTGCCAAGAACTTCGAGCGGGAAGCTTCGGCGCAGCGCATGCCGCCAGGACTTTCTGAATGGTTCGCTCTCCTCGGTGGCTTCTTGGGTGGGGCCAGCAACTGAGCCCAACACAGACGCCAACCCGGACAGCGAGCGACGCCGAGTGTCGGCCCGAGCAGACCTCCTCATCGAATGGCTGTGGTCGCACCCGGCAGCGCTTGTCAGTTCCTATTCCGCGGCCGAGCAACGTACGATTTCGACCTCACTCTTGCGCGATCTCGCACACCGTGGACTGCTCGGAGCCCTGGTTGAGCCTGCCTACGGCGGACTTGGCCTTGGTCACCTCGAGACGGCTCGCGTCCTGGAAGAGCTGGCGGTTTTCGACTTCGGACTCGCGCTCTTTATTGGATTCAACAACTATCTGGGCATCCAGCCTGTGGCAAAATATGGATCAGCCCAACTGCGAGCCCTGCTGTTGCCGGGGCTCGTTCAGGGACGTGAACTCGCGGCGTTTGCTCTCGAAGAACCAGGAACTCGTGGGCGACGGCTCGATTTGACGACGAAAGCAGAAGCGGACGGAGACGGGCATTGGCGCCTTTTTGGCGCGAAATGTCTCGACGGTGCAGCGCACGGTGCCAGCATCATCAATGTTTTCGTTCGGCATGGGGAGCCGCCGGGGATTAGCGCCTTCTGCGTGCGGGAAGGAATTGAAGGGCTACGTCGACTGCGGGACGGGGTCTCGATGGGCGTGCTCGGGTTTACCCGTGAGACGGTCGCCTTAGACGCCGTGCGGGTCGGGCGCGATCATTTGTTGGGTGGTCTTGGCTTCGGTCTCGAAATTGCGCGCGAGGCCAGGACGCACACGCAGCTGGCCGTTGGCGCGGCGTGTGTCGGGGGATTGAAGCGCTGCTTGCAGCTCGCTGGTCGTGGCGGCCACTACTCGATGCCGGTCGACAGCAGGATCACGCCGAATCCGCTCACGCTCTCCCGGCTCGGCTCGATCGCGACACGCGTGTCGGCTCTTGAATGCCTCGTTCATCGAACGGCGCGGGCCATCGACGCTGGGCATGCAGTGCCCGCTGAAGCCTTCGCGGCTTGTAGGGTGCTTGGCCCCGAGCTCCTCTTGTGTTCGGTCAACGATCTCATTCAGCTCGGGGGCGCCGTGACAAACGACGCTGACAGCAACTCTGTTCTCGGTCTTTATCGCGACGCCGGGCTCGTGCGAAATTTTGATGGACCATCGGAAGCGATTGCTGAGGCAACCGGGGCGACCCTCTTGGAAGCCGATGCGTCGCTCCGATTTCTCGTCCAGGAGGCCTTTGGCGCCCCGGAGCTCGTTCGCTGGATTGGACCTCTGGCCGACGCGATTCGTGACCGCATGAGGCGGCTGACTGGCGCTCTCGCCAGACGATCCCAGCGGTGGGCCGATACGCGTGCAGGCGAACTCACCATGTGGCTCGTCCTGTTTGCCGCCGTCGATGCATCGTTACGGGCGACGCCGAGCGTGGAACTCGAACGCGCCCATGGGTGGGCTCGTGCGCAACTCGAACAAGTGTTGGCCTCCGTACGGTCGGGAACCCCGTCGGAGAGCGCAACTCTCGAAGCCGCAGATTTCGCCACCACCCTAGCTTCAGTTTCGCAATCGATCGGCGGTCGCAAGCCTGAATCGACGGGTGCCGACTCTGCGCAACAGGACATGGGATCGACGGAGCCCGTACCTCGGGCGCGCAAGGAATCGCGCGACGGCGCCGTTGCGCGGTCCGAGAGGTCGGAAGATGCGGATTCGATGGCGCGGGAGCTAAGGTCGTGGACGATTTCATGGTTGGCCCACCGGCTCCAGATTCCCGTTTCGCAGGTTGATGCCCAACGAAGCTTCGCCGATCATGGGCTCGATTCGGTCGCCTCGGTGGAATTGGCGAAGGCTCTCTCCGACAAGCTCGGCCGCGACCTGGACGAAACCGCGCTCTGGAACTTCGCCACCATAGATGCGCTTGTCGATCATGTCGTGGGCTACGATGGCGCGGCGGAGGCCGCTTCCGCGCCGGAACAGAGCGCCACGAGGTCCGCGGACAACGGTTCCCTCACCTCTTCGCTGGACGAGGAGATCGCGCGACTCGAGCAGGAGCTAAAGTCCCGGTCGTGAGCGGGTCCGACGAGCGCCTACTTCGATTGCTCCAGGATGCGCGTCTGAAGCTCGAGTCGGAGCGCAAGCGGCGCACGGAACCCATCGCCATCGTCGGCATTGGGTGTCGGTTCCCAGGTGGGGCATCGAGTCCAGAGGCTTTTTGGCACGTTTTGGAATCCGGCGCAGACGCCACGTGCAATGTTCCCGCCGATCGCTGGGACGCCGAGGCCCTCTTTGATCCGGATCCCACCGCCCCGGGAAAGATCTACGTCAAACGAGGGGGTTTCTTGGAGGCCATCGACGGCTTCGAGCCGGAGTTCTTCGGCATCTCTCCGCGCGAGGCGGTCGGCATGGACCCGCAGCAGCGCCTGTTGCTCGAAGTCGTGTGGGAGGCGTTGGAGGACGCGGGCATTCCGCCCGACAAGCTGCGCGGTAGCCCCACCGGCGTCTGGATCGGGCTCAGTCTTGATGACTACGCCGTCCGCACTCTCGGCCCCGGCGTTCTGAGTCGAATCGATCCGTATAGCGCTCTTGGGAACGCTCGAAGCGTGGCGGCCGGGAGGATCGCCTATGTGCTTGATCTGCGTGGCCCTGTGATGCAACTCGACGCGTCGTGCGCTTCATCGCTCGTGGCCGCGCACTTGGCCTGCCAGAGCCTACGCACTGGCGAATGCGAACTCGCGATTGTGGGCGGGGTCAACCTCATGTCGTCCCCAGAAGCGAGCGTCGCCCTCTGCAAGCTACAGGCGCTTTCTCGGGATGGTCGCTGCAAGACATTCGACGCGTCCGCCGACGGGTACGGTCGTGGCGAGGGTTGCGGCGCGGTCGTGCTTCGGCGATTGTCGGCCGCGCAGGCGGCTGGGGATCGGATCCATGCGGTCATTCGAGGGACGGCCGTCAACCACGGTGGCCGCAGCAATGGTCTTACGGCCCCGAACGGAGCGGCGCAGGAGGCTGTAATTCGGGCGGCGCTCGCAAATGGAGGGGTGCAGCCGAACGACATCGGTTACGTTGAAACCCACGGAACGGGAACGCTGCTGGGCGATCCCATTGAAGTGCTCGCGCTGAGCCGCGTTTATGGTCAGGGGCGCGGGTCGGAGTCTCTCGTCTGCATTGGTTCTGTAAAGACCAATTTTGGCCATCTCGAGGCAGCGGCGGGCATTGCGGGACTGATCAAGGCGGTACTCGCCATCTCGCATCGGCGATTCGTACCCCACCTTCATTTCCGGACCCCGAACGCGAAGATTCCGTGGCGCAGTCTGATGGTTCGCGTGGCGACCGAAGCGCAGGACTGGCCGTCAGCGGGAGCGCCGCGAATGGCGGGAGTAAGCTCCTTCGGGATTAGCGGGACGAATGCGCATGTGATTGTGGAGCAAGCTCCTGAAGCGCCGGTCGAGCGGGCCGCGCCCATCCGTTCGGCGGAGCTGATCATGCTGTCTGCCAAGACCGCGGTGGCCCTACGTGCCGCGTCGGCGCGACTGAGTGAGTACGTGAGAGCGCACTCCGACGTGAACCTGGGCGACCTCGCATACAATCTCGTTACGACACGTGCGATGATGGACGAGCGCCTGGCGGTGGTGGTGCCCACGCGCGAGGCGCTGAGCGGGGTGCTGGACGCTGTCGCTCGTGGCGAGTTGCCCGCGTCCGCGGCCGTTGGGCGGAGGCGCCAATTGCGAGGAAATCTGGCTTGGCTCTTCCCCGGGCAAGGGGCTCAGCAGCAAGGGATGGGGCGAGAGCTGTGTGACGAGTGGCCTGCGTTCAGCGAGGCCCTCGACGCCGCAACAAGCGCGGTCGATGAGCAGATGGACCGGCCTTTGCGAGCCGTAATGTGGGCGCGGGGGGCGAGCTCCGAGTCGGGCCGGCTCGATGAGACCGCGTATGCGCAGCCGGCAATCTTTGCATACGGATGGGCGCTCTCGGCACTGTGGCGCTCGTGGGGAGTCGAGCCGGATCTGGTCGGTGGGCACTCCGTCGGCGAGATCACCGCAGCCTGCGTGGCCGGGGTCTTTACGTTGCGCGACGCCGCCCGATTGATCTGCGCTCGAGGTCGCCTCATGCAGTCGCTCCCGAGCGGCGGCGCCATGGTGGCGATTGCCTCGAGCGAGCGCGAGGTCGCCGAAGCCATCGAGCCGTATCGGCCAGGTCTGGTCATTGCGGCGGTCAATGCCCCGCGGTCCGTCGTGATCTCGGGAGACGAGGAGCCCGCGATAGCGGTGTCAGAGCAGTTCTCAGCGCGAGGGGTAAGCACCAAGCGGCTACGCGTGTCGCATGCGTTCCATTCAGCGCGCATGGACCCAATGCTCGAAGCGTTTCGGGCCGTGGCCGAGTCGGTATCGTATCGCGTTCCAGCCTTGGCCATGGTCTCCAACGTGACGGGCAAGGTCGCGGGCCTGGAAGTCGCCACACCCACGTACTGGGTGCAGCACGTGCGCGAACCCGTTCACTTCGCAGACTGCGTCCAGACGCTGCGCACCGAGGGATGCACCCGGTTCTTGGAGTTGGGGCCTCGGGTCACGCTGTTGCCATTGGTGGCCGCCTGTTTGCCCCGGGACGACCTGCTGCTCCTGGCGTCGGCTTGCGCAGGTGCACCCGCGACGAGGACTCTGCTCCACGCTCTCGGCGAGGAGGTTGCAAACGGGGGTTCGGTCGATTGGAAGGGCGTCTTTCCCACGGGCGGCCGTCGTGTCGACCTTCCGACCTATGCCTGGCAGCGGGAGAGATATTGGATGGAAGGATCGCCGCGGACGGGGTCGATGGGTGCCCAAACGAAGAACGATCCGCCCGTCGAAGCGAGGGTCTCGCCACCGGATGCTCGGGACGTCGGCCGTGAGAGACACTCGCTGGGTGGTTTGGCGGTCACCGGAGACCGGACCCCAGAGGATGATGCTCTTGCACGGGATACTGTTTCCATCCACGCGAACGTCCATGATGTAGTGCGTGCAGAAGTGGCCCGGGCTCTTCGTCTGCCGAACGCAGCGGATGTCCCCGCGGACACGCCACTCGGACATCTCGGGTTCGACTCTCTGATGGCCTTGGAGCTACGCAGCTCCCTCACCCGACGTCTTCGAGGGACATTGCCCGCGACCCTGAAGTTCAATGAGACTTCCGCTAACGAACTCGCCCAACATCTGATGAACTTGGGGTCTATGGATCGCGGTGCCCCCGATCGAGCCGACGCAAAATGCGTAGCTCAGTGTGAGTCGCTGAATTCTTTCCAGGCCCCCAAAGCGCGGCTTATTTGTTTTCATGATGCGGCCGGATCCCCCTCGATGTTTCTGCCCTTTGCCCAATTAGCGGCTGAGGGCGTCGAAGTTCATACGATTTCTCATGCGCGGGACGCCTCGCCGTCCTCAGGAAGAGCAGAGCAATATCTTCGCGAAGCGGTCGACTATGTGCGACGAACGTCTGGGCGGCGCTTCGCCCTTTTTGGTCACAGCCTTGGAGGATTGTACGCGTGGCGGACTGCCCTGGAACTCCAGGCATTGGGATCCACTCCGCCGATGCTGCTCGTCGTCTCCAACTCATTATCTCCTGCGCGCATGAGCCGTATTCTCTCGTCGGAGGATATGCTGCGCTCATGTCGCCATCTCTTCGCCACCTTGACGGAGGCAACGCCCAATCTGGCAGGCGACTTTTGGGCCGACTTGTTGCTGTGGCGAGCCATGCCATCGCGACCGCAGCGACCGCTCAACGTTCCAATCCTCGCGTTTCATTCGACCGACGATGATTTCGTCGATGCAGCCGACATGCGACGCTGGGAGTCGTTCTCAACGGGCCCATTTTCACTCACGTCTTTGCCCGGACCTCACTCCTATCTTGCACAGGAGGGACCGCGGCAGCTCCTGCTGGAGGCCCTCGCGACGCAATTGATAGGGACGTACGACACTGAAGAGCCCACCTAAACGAGGACGTCTGGCCGATGGAGCGTCGAGGCCCAGTACGGTCTATTTGCCCAACTCTCCTTGATTGTCTGTGCGAATTTCAACAATCGTCACTGTGTTCGCCACAACCACCGCCGGAGTGTTGACTCCGAACAGCCCTCCGTCTGGCGTTACTCCCGCGACGGGATACGTGCCTGGGGGGATATTGAAGTAACCGGTGACACCGCGCGAGTCTGTTGGAAGTGGCGGATCATGGAAAAGTGGCAGGTTGTTAACGAGTGTAAATGGCTGTCCCCCGTTGGGATCCGTGACGCTCAATGAAGCGCCCGCGGCTCGATTCCCATTGCAGTCGAGGAGGCGAGGGGCGAAGACCCCGGTTCCGGGGATCGGGCTTAGACCTGCTGCGGCGAAAAAAGGCTCAGCGGCAGACTCCAGGAGCGGCGTAACGTACAGCCCATAAACCACCGGCGTCCCATCCGTGTCGACT
The DNA here is from genome assembly GCA_049512415.1 of Polyangiaceae bacterium. GTDB lineage: Bacteria > Myxococcota_A > Polyangia > Polyangiales > Polyangiaceae > Palsa-1150. Next base: position 63,013 of record JBEKXD010000003.1, on the reverse strand, counting down.
CCTCCGTCCGGCTCGCCGACGAGCGGCCCACCGAAGAAGTACTCGGTCGGGATGTATCCAGGAGAATTGATGAGGATCCCACCGCTGAACCCATACGGGAGGTCGATTCCGTAGCCCTTGGCGCTCGTGGGAGCATGCACTGTGGGTACGACGCCAGCGTCCCCGGCGCAGGTCGGGTTCGAGTTCTGGCAGCCGAGTATGTCGACGTTCGTTACGAACGACGGCGTATTGTTGAGTGCGCTCGAGAAGTCAATGATCGGCAGATAATAGCGGACAATCGTTGGATTGGCGGGTGGCTCCGGCGGGGGAACCACTGTCGTGGCGACGCCGTTGACCTCGCACCACCACGGATTCGCATGGGACGACGTCATGGCGTCAATGCCCGCGTCCCCGTCTGTGACGGACCCGTCGGGGTCCGCGTCCGCGTCACGGCAGCCATACAGGCTACAATACGAATCCTCCGTTGGCTGAAGGCCCGAACAACGTGTCGTCGCGAAAACGATGAATGCGGCCGCACCGCAACGGAAACCACTCATCTTTGCTCCACCTCTACCCTGGAGCCATCGGCAGCCCCATTCCTCCGCTGGTGACTAATGACATCATGTACCACGCGCAGCTACGACATCGCAACACTCATCAACACACATTGGGGGGCGCGCGAGAAGCCGGCACAAGTGACGCCCTCCTGGACCTAATCGGATGTGCCCCGCTGATGAGGATGGCGTACCCCGTGCCTTCGGGCCCCGGGCTGCCGTCGCAGCCGAATCCCGGGCGGAGGGCCACCTTGCGGCGAGCTCAGAACGAGTACTTAGCCTGGACAAACGCGGACCCGTTGCGCCGATAGTACCATCCGACCGAGCCATCTTCCCCGCCGAGGAGCGCCATCCCCGCCTTCAAGAGGACGGCATCGTTCAGGTTCCAACGTAGCGCGGGCTCCAGAACGAAACTCACGGGTGCTATCCCGGTTAAGCCACGGAGGTCGATCCCGGCTCTCCCGGCGATTGGCCATCGAAAAGTGCTCGCAACCGCGTACGAGTAGCGATCGTATCCCAGTAGCTGCGCCCCCGGTGGATCAACAAGGAGATTGCAGATGAGTTCGACGAGCGCCGCCTTTTCGATGTCTCCCGTCTGGTACTCCACGGAGGCCACGCCCAACACTGTCGGGCTCGCGACGCTCATGAACGCCAAGTTGTAGTAGACGCGCGCCGTCTCATAGGCCGCATCCAGGCGCAAGACGAACGGTCCAGCGGTTGCTACCGCGTCCAGGCCAACGTGATGACGGCGGACATACGTCGCTGTAAGCGGGGCACCAAAGAGCGCCGCGAAAGAGGACCCGACCGCAACATAGGGCGTCGAGTCAAAACCGTAATGGTAGTAGGCATCGAGGTCGATGCCGGCAAGCACCGTCGAGATCTTGGCTCCCCCGGAGGGCTCGGCCCAGTTGGAGGGTGGAAGCCCTGTATCGTGCACGAGCGCTCCAAGTTGCCCTTGCTTGGTCGGATCGATCTGTGACCACAGGGAGCTTAGCTGTGTCCTGATGGCCGGCGTCGCATCCTGCTGGACGACGCTCCAATTCGTCCCGTACACGTCGTATGCATCGGGAACGAAAACAGGGGTTCCCACGAGCTCGACGGAGACGGCGTCCAAGTCTACGTCAAGCCGAAGAATGGGCGTCGGAATGTGTCGCAGCTCCGTCTCAATAAGGATGGGATCGCGCAAATCGCGCGCATTGAGCACGTCGTTCGGGCTCTGCAGGTCCGCGCGACCCCAGGCGACTCTCTGCTGTCCGATTCGGAAGTCCACCCTGGTGGAGTAGAGCCCGAGGTAGAGCTCGCGAAGTTCCGTCTGCGACTCGCCCGTCGTCGCCTGGCCGTTCACACCGTCGAAATCCGACGTATCGGCCGGTCCCTGCTCCCGCAGAGAATACCCGATGACACCCGAGAGTGTCGCCTCAAACCATTTCCCGCGGGCGTAGCTCGCCCTTGCAAAGAGTTGCGTCCGACTGATCAGACGGTCGTGAGGAACATCCAATGGACTTGGCGCCCCCTGCCGGAAACCGGCCGACGCGAGCGTCCACTCCATGCTCTCGCGAGCCCAGCCTCCCAGCTGAACTCGATCTGCCGGAGATGGCGCGCTCGGCTCAGCCCGTGTGCCTGCGCGCGCCGGAGGCGATTTGTCGGCCTCGTCGCCCTGTACGATAGATTGGACGACGTCACCCTGTTGCGTGTCGACGCCGCTTCCGGACTGGGACGCCTGCGGTCCCGCGCGGCGTGGAATGGTCTCCGCGGGGGCGACCGCCCCGCCGTCCCGCGGGACCGAGTTCGCCGAGGCGTCGGCGAGCGCAGACACTGCAACGAGAGTGACAATCGCCGCTGCAGCGACTGACGACCGGAGCCAAATGCGGATCCCTGTCGGCGGCCCACCGCCCAGAGGGGAAGGTACCGACGTTGCATCCACTCGGCTCGGGGGCTCAGGGCTTTTCGAGTGCGCGTACGGTGAACTCATCGTCAGAGACGTTTGTCGTAACGTCGATGTCGTCGAGGACGAGCTCCGTCGTGTGTTCATGCTGGGTGTCCCGCATTCGTGACTTCGAAATGAACCATTGGCCCTTGACGCGCCGAACTTCGAGTGTCTCGAGCATCTTGCTCAGCGTCCCTGCCTTATCAAACATTTTCATCCTCAGCGGAAGAAAATTGTCTTTGCGTATCCACATCTGAACGTGAGAATACTGAGCATCATCCCCCTTGGGTCGTACATCAATGACATAGCAGGGCCACTGGGACACGGATTCCTCGGCGTCTAGACGCGAGTCGCTGTAACGAAGGTCATGGCGATCCAGATCCGCAAAGGAGAAATCCGTACCCATGAACGAATTGCCTCTGAGGTTTCCCGAGATGCGACGCGAACGCTTCAAATCGGGCAAGAAGAGATACCGATCGTCGTCCCCGTCTCTCTTTTGAATTTGTAAGAACCCGGCGCCCGCCAGGTCGGGAGGATGCGAAAAGTGCACGATGCTCTTCGACAGGAGAGGCGCATAGCGCTTTGACTTGGCCACGAAAGCCATATCGCTCGTCGCTCCGCGTTTATCGGTCAACGTGGCGCGCGCGGTGACGTTGGCACCGCTAAGCCCCCACGGATCCGACTCAAGAACGCGGTCCACGATGTCCGAAGCGCTGAGAGACGAATCCGCAGACGCAATGCATGTCAACGCGATGATTGCCAGAGCTATTGTTGCTCGGTTCATGATGTCCTCCTAGAGAGACCCTCGGCCATCGATGCAGGCACCGCACCTCCGGAGACGTCGGTCCCCGGCAGCGCGGCGAGCATCGCGCTCTTCCAACCGAATGCCGAGCGCATCAGTGTCGAGGTTACCGATGCGTCCGAGAGAAACCCGACCACCAACGTGACCATCGTGAGCAGACCGAACGCCTGCACGCCAGGGAAGCTCGAGAAGCCAAAAACCGCGAATCCAGCCGACAGGATGGCTGCCGTATAGAGGGACGGCGGACCGACGATTCGCAATGATTGCTCGACGATAGCGTCAGGGTCCGTCGCGCCCGCGCGAAGTTGGCGCAGGATTCGGGCGACGATGTGAATGGTCGTGTTGAAGAGACCGCCAATAGATACGCACAATACAATCGCGTTGTCGAGGCGCAGGTGAAGATCGAACAGACGCATCGTGATGAAACAGGCTGCGACCGGCACCAAGTTCGGTACGATGCTCAGAAGGGCAACGCGAAGCGACCGAAAGGCAGCCCATTCTGCGAGCACGATGATCGCGTAGGCCCCCACAAAGCTCCAGAGAATCTCCGCGACGACGCGATCGGCCTCCGCGTACGCAACCACACTCCGGCCGGTTAGGCTTGCTCGGACACCGAGCCGCGCGAAGCGACTCGCAATGTGTTGCTCGAGGGCATCGCCAAGCTCACGTATCGCGCGGCTGCCTCGGTCCGTGACCAGGATGCGAATATGCGATCGCGAGTAATCGTCGCTCACGAAGTCGGCGCGATCCGAGGGATCTGTGAAGGCCAGGTACTGAGCGATGAGAGCGGCGGAATCCGGTACGCGATGCTCGTTCGGATCGCCACCCTCGAAGGCCTGATTGGCGTCCGCTACGAGGTCTGCAAGGGAGATCGACGAGTCCACTTCAGGTCGCTGCTCGGCGAGCCTGTCGACCTCGGCAATCGCCCGCAGCACATCGGGGCGCTTCATTGATCCTGCGGGGCCTTCCAGGTAGACGACCAATCGGACGACTCCGCTCAGCTTCCGTTCGAGCGCGCGCACACCGTCCTTCGCACTCCCGCCGGGTAGAACGCCCGTGTATTCGTTGACGATTCCGACGCCACGTCCTGCGACCGCGCCGAGCGCCAGGACCCCAATGGCAACGGCTAGCACCGCGCCTCTCCGCCGGCGAATAACTTGCCAGTAGCGGACGAGCGCAGCGTCTACGAGTGCGCTCAAGCGGGTCGATGTCTGCTTTCGCTTCGGGGGAGGCAAGAGCGCCAGGAGAACAGGCAGGACCGTGATCGTCGTGACAAACGACAACGATACGCCGATGGCGACAATCAGACCGAAATTGCGGATGCTTGGCAATGTCGCGGTCGCAAACGATGCGAATCCAAGGGCCGTGGTCAGTGACGTGAGAAAGCAGGGAACCAATAGCTCGGACAGGGCCTCGAAGATCGCGACGCGCGGGACGCGCCCGAGGTCGAGCTTGGTCAGGTAACGCGTGTACACAAATATCGGATCGACGACGCCGTACACGACTAGGATTGTCGGAAACACTGAGCCGATGATGTCGATCGGTCGATGAAAGAGACTGTAGATTCCGGCGGTCCACACTAGCGAGACAATGACGGCGCACAGGGGCAAGACCACGCCCTGGACCGAGGAAAATGTGAGTGCCAGCGCCACGACGATGATGAGGAGCACGCACGGCATGAACGTCGCCTGATCGCGCGCGAGGGATGTCGATGTCGCGACTTCGACCTGAGGCGCGCCCGTGACGCGAACTCGAACTCCGTCGGGCGGCGGATGGTCTCGCACGACGCTTTGCGCAATGCCCGACGCGGTACGCTCCTCCTCAATCGTCGCGAACACGGACGGAACGCGCATCTCCGCGAGCACCGCCGTTGCAGTGGCGTCGGCCGAAACGACGTGCCGAACGAGCATGGTGCATTGGAGGGCCGTTCGACGCAGGTCCCAACTCTCTTCTGGCGTGCTCGGCACGTGATTCATGACGGGACCGCTCTCGACGCCTCCCCGTTGGGCGCGAATGCAAGATGCATTGGCGAGGCTCTTCACGCTCGAGAACTCCGGAAACGCTTGGAGTTCGCGCGTGATGTCCGAGACGTAGCGAAGGACCTCTGGCGCAAAGACGTCGTGCGCTTCGACGAGAAGGACAACGTATCCCCCGGGATCGCCAAAGTCAGCGGTGTACCGCGTGAGCAGCGGGAGGCGCGGATTGCTCGGGTAGTCGAAGAAATCGCGATATTGAAATCGAACCTGGATGGTTCGCGCTTCTCGAGCAGACAGCCCCATGGAGACGACGATGAAGAACAATGTCGCCCAGCGGTAGCGAACGAGAGCTCGAACGATCTTGAGAACCATGTTTTCATCCCACGCAGGACCGACTCGGTTCGAACATGCGGTTGGCCGAGCAGCCGCTTGTCACTTGGCCGAGCATTCATCGGTTGCTTCACAATGGCAAGAGGCTCAGCCGACGTGCCACCTCGAGAGCCGCGCTCCGGCTGCGCTCTCTCTCTATCGTTGGCCACGACGCGCTCGGCCGACCGATCCTCGCGGTTGAGTCTACTACCCGCGGATCGCCGTTCCAGGTCCAGAAGTCGTCGGCAGCGCTCGCCCAGATTACCCCGCCGCAGGCGCTCGTAGCTCTCGACCTCCTCCTCCGACTGGAGGTGGAAGGAGCGAAACGGATCGAGCGCCCGCTTGAGCTCATCCGGCCTGAGCCTCTCCGCCTTCAATCGTCGGCCATGCTCAGACAGCCGGGCCTTCTCTCGCCCTCAGAATCGCGCTTGGACTCACGCAGCGTGAGCTCGCCGAGCGGCTCGAGGTGCACGAGTCGCAAGTCTCGCGCGACGGGCGAAACGAGTACCACGGCATGACCGTCGACCGTGCGAGCTGGATTCTGGATGCGCTCGGTGTGAAGCTCCGGAGCATCTTCCCGTCGAGCCGAGTCGCGACTCCGTCAATCCGAGTCGTGACTCCGTCAATCCGAGTCGTGACTCCGTCAATCCGAGTCGTGACTCCGTCAAGTCGAGTCGTGACTCCGTCAAGCCGAGTCGTGACTCCGTCAAGCCGAGTCGTGACTCCGTCAAGCCGAGTCGTGACTCCGTCAAGCTGAGTCGTGACTCTGTCAAGCCGAGTCGTGACTCTGTCAAGCCGAGTCGTGACTCTGTCAAGCTGAGTCATGGCTGACTCGATGGTGGTGCGAAAGGTTACGGCGCGATTGGAGATGGCGAGCAATCGGCTGTTGGCGATCCCGACTCGGTCATGGGGGGGAACCCTTCAGGGGACCTGGAGGCGGCGCGACGCGGCCGCGGCTTCGGCCCGGTTGAGTCGTCCTATCCAGTACGCTCCGACCAAAGCCGCCGCGTAGAGGGCGAGAATCAACGTGACGGCGAACAGGTGGAAGATTCCTCCGATGCGCACCAACGCCGGGTAAACAAAGAGCGAAATCGAGAGTGTGAGCAGCAGACACCCGGCCACCATGGCCACGGCCTTGACCCTCGGGAACTCGAGACGGAAGAAGAGCATCGGGAGCGCGAAAAGAGCCCCCGAGCCGACCAGCGGAAGCCAGACGTCGGACCAGAGCGCCCTCAAGAACCCGAGTTTCAGGGAGTCTTGTCGAAAGTCGGTAGCCGCAACGAGCAGCAGAACCAGCCCCACGCCGAGAGCCGCGAGCACCGCGGACCAGTCGAAGTCGGGCTGCCGAGCTCCCGACCTGAATGCCGTGTCGATCCGATGGTCTTTCGTCTCGTGAATGAAGAGCCCTCCGACGACGAGGGTCAAGAGGCAGACCGCGATGGGATACACGAGGCCGACGTAAATGGAGCTGCTCCCGAACGTATCCTTGACCATCGCAGAACTCGTGAGCGCGGTGGCGATGAGGGGGAGGAAGCCGCCGAACCATCCGTTCCCCAAGTGGTACGGCAGCGACATCGACGTGTAGCGGATGTTCGTCGGGAAGAGCTCCACCAGGTAGGCCGCGATCGGACCGTAAACCATGGTCACATAGAGAACCTGGAGCGCCACGAGCAGCACCATCATCACGAAGTTCATCTGGTTCGGGTCGGCGACGGCCAGCAGGCGCGGATTGGAGAAATGCCTCATGCCCATGTAGATGGGCACGTACGTCACGGCAGCCAGCAGGCAGCCCGCCAGGATGATCTTCTTGCGGCCGATCTTGTCGGAGAGATGTCCGAAGACCAAGAAGAACGGCGTCCCGATGGCCAGTGCAATGGAGACGATGAGGTAGGCATTTTTCCAATCGATCTTCAGCACCGTCTGCAGAAACGTGAGCGTGTAGAACTGGCCCGTATACCAGACGACGCCCTGACCCGCGGTCGCGCCGAACAGGGCCAGGAGCACGTAGCGAAGGTTGACCGGATTGCGAAAACTCTCCTTCAGGGGATTGACCGACAGGAGCCCTTGCCGCTTGAGCCGCACGAAGAGCGGACTCTCTTTCATCCTCGCTCGCACATAGAGACTCATCGCGAGCAGCAGGAACGAGAGCAGGAACGGGAGTCGCCAGCCGGCGATGCCGAAGAGCAGGGATCCACCCGACTTGAACGCCGCTTCGCCGAAGAGCACGCGCGTGGTCCCGATGACGCCCATGCTCAGAAAGAAGCCGAGGGTCGCCGTCGTCTGGATGTACGACGTGTAATAGCCGCGCCGGCTATCCGGGACGTGCTCCGCCACGTAGGTCGTCGCGCCGCCGTACTCGCCTCCGAGGGCGAGGCCCTGGAGGAGGCGCAGCAGGACGAGCAAGACCGTGGCTCCGAGGCCCCACGTGGCGTACGCGGGCAAGAATCCCACGAGAGCAGTGCTGACGCCCATGGTCGCCATGGTCATCAGAAATGTGTATTTGCGGCCGACCAAATCCCCGATGCGTCCGAACACGAGAGCACCGAGCGGACGAACGCCGAAGCCCGCGCCGAAGGTGGCGAGGCTCGCGAGCAGTTGCGCGGTTTCGTTGCCCGGCGGGAAGAAACGGCTTCCGAAGAAGACGGCCAGGGAGCCGTACAAGTAGAAGTCGTACCACTCGAAGAGAGTGCCGAGCGAGGATGCGAAGATCACCCGTCGGAGCGTGGCAGGGGACAGCGCCTGGTCGGTGGTAGGTTCCATGCGTCCTTTGGCGACGATGGTAGCGCACAATGCGCGTCGGACGTGTCCATCGGTTGCTTTTATACCGGTGGTAATTTCTTATATAGCGAACTCCTGCGCAAGAGCGCACTCGGCATTGGGACGGGCATATAGGTGCGGGCAGTGAGCTGCCGGAACCACGTGAGGATCGTGGCGGGGCGCACAAGTTGACGAGCTTTCGCTCACCGCGTCGCCACACCAATCTCCCTCAGTGCCTTCCGAACGAGCTCCTGCACGTCCTGCGGCACGGTGCCGCCTCGCGCCTTGGCGCGGCAAAGCGACAGCGTGGACCTCAGGGCATCGCATGCGCCGCGACATCGCGGGCACGCGTCGACGTGTGTCTGCATTCGAGCGCATTCGTCCGGCCCGATATCCCCCTCGAGATACCGAGAGAAGACGGGCACGATGTCGGGGCAACCGTCGGCGGACTCGGTCGCGCCGAAGCCGTCCAAGTGCGACGCTAGCTTCTCTCGCAATGCGAGGCGGGCCCGGTGGAGTCGGCTCTTGACGGCCTCGACTCCGAGACCGAGAACCTTACCGACCTCCGGCGCCGTCAGGCCCTCGACGTCGCGCAGCAGGACCACTTCGCGCTGGGACGCCTCTAGTTCCTCGAGAGCTCGCTCGAGCGCCGCCGCCAGCTCTCCGGTCGCCGCCGCTTCGTCGGGGGAGGGCCCGTCAGCCATCAATTCCGCGCCATGGGCTCGGACATCCTCTAGGTCCACCGGCGGGCCTGACGCGAACTTGCTTCGGCGGCGTTTCTTGATGCAGTAGCTCCGAGCGATCGTGTAAAGCCACGTCGATACGCTCGACTGTCCGCGGAAATCGCTGGCCGTTCGCGCGGCTGCCAGCATTGTTTCTTGGAGGACGTCTTTCGCGTCCTCGGCGTCGCGGCACATCTTCATTCCAAAACGCCAGATCGCCGACTGGTGACGCTCAAGAAGTGCATCGAGGGCCTTCCGATCGCCCCGTTCTCTCAACGCCTCGACGAGTTCGAAGTCGTTCCGCGGATCGTCCATGTCTGCGAGATGTAGTCCGATCGAGGCCGCGCGCTACGGCCCGTCGCCCAAGGGCAACCGTGCGCCCGGCAGCGTGCAGTAGGTTTGCCAGCCTCCGGACAGCTCCCGTGCATCGAACCCGTGCTGACGGAGAAGTCGCACGGCGTAATAGGCCCGCTGCCCGACCGCGCAGTAAACGTGGATCGGTCCGCTCTTCGGTAGTTCGGCGAGCCGACTGCGAAGCTGATGAAGCGGAATGTTGAGCGCCCCCGCGATCACGCCTTTCTGGCATTCTCCGGGTTCTCGGACGTCCAGCCGAAGGACGCCCGCCTCGTCCACTCCGTCCCACGACGCAAGCGGCATATCGCCATTTCGCACGTTTTCGGCGATGAATCCGGCAAGATTGACGGGATCTTTGGCGGCGCCGAATTGCGGCGCGTAGCAGAGTTCGGCCTCGCTGAGATCGTGAACGGTTCCTCCGAGCTGGATCGCCATCGCCACGACGTCGATTCTCTTTTCGACACCCTCCTCGCCGAGAGCTTGCGCCCCGAGAATCCGGCCGTCCGATCGACGAAAGAGAACCTTCAAATGGATGGGCTTGGCCCCTGGGTAGTAGCCCACGTGATGACCCGGGTGGAGGTAGATCTTCTCGTAGTCCGAGATCCCAGCCCGCTGGAGCGCCTTCTCGCTCGCCCCGGTCGACGCCACGGTCATGCCGAAGACTCCGCAAACGGCTGTCGCCTGGACGCCGCGGAAATGAGTGCCACGGCCGCAGATGGCCTCGGCGGCGACGCGCCCCTGACGATTCGCCGGTCCAGCGAGCGGCACGACTTGCCTTGCGCCCGTGACCATGTCGAGGGTCTCCACGGCGTCGCCGACGGCGTAGATGCTCGCGTCAGACGTCCTCATCGACTCGCTGACCGCGATGCCGCCGCTCGGCCCAATCGCGAGTCCCGCCGCGCGCGCCAGCCCCACTTCGGGACGAACACCGATCGCCAGAATGACGAGATCAGCCGCAAGCTCCCCGCCCAGCTCGGTCGTCGCGCCGATCTTGCCCTCCGCGGTGGTCGCGAAGGACTTCACGCCGTCCGAGAGCCGCACGGTCACGCCGTGGGATTCGAGCTGCGAACGCACGGGCTTCGCCATCTCGGCGTCGAGCGGCGGCATGACCTGATCGGCCTTCTCCAGCACCGTCACGTGGAGTCCGCGATGCACTAGGTTTTCCGCCATCTCGAGACCGATGAAACCTGCGCCTACGATGAGCGCGCTCTTCGCATTCTTGTCGGCTATCCACGCCCTCACGCGACGCGAGTCGGGGATGGTGCGCACCGAGAAGATGCCAGGCAGGTCAATGCCCGGGATCGGCGGTCGAATGGCACTGGCCCCGGGCGCGAGAACAAGGATGTCGTACCGCTCCTCGGTTATCGCACCCGTCTTCAGGTTCTTGACGGCGATGGTCCGGCGATCGCGATCGATGCCGAGGACATCGTGCTCGGTGCGCACGTCGATGCTGAAACGGTCTTGGAAGAGCTCGGCCGACGCGACAAGGAGCTTTCCCTCGTCGCGGATGACGTCGCCGACGTAGTACGGCAGGCCGCAGTTCGCGAAGGAGACGTACGGGCCTCGGTCGAACACGACGATCTCCGCGCGTTCACACAACCTTCGGAGTCGGGCCGCGCAGGTGGCACCACCGGCAACGCCGCCGACGATGAGAACTCGCTTCGCGTCCTTCGTCATGGTCTCTCCTGCGCCCCATTTCGGGCTCAATCGGATTCGTTTCGCGTCTGTCTCGGAGCTTGGTGCGCAAGCCGGACCTAAAATGGCGCGCTTTGGCACCGAGGTTGGATCGCGCCACCATACCCTGCGTCCGACCGATGAGAGCCGCGAGCCGCCGAAAAGGTTCGCGCCGCAAGCGCACAGGGCGAACCCTTTTCGAAATCCCGGGCTCCCATCGTTCGACGGAGGACGAACATGGGCGAAAACGGCATGGATTGGGCTCGTAGGGCTCGTCCCGCTTCTCACGGGCATCTTCGGGTTCTGCCCGATCTATCGCATCCTTGGGCTCCGGACCTCTTCGACCCATGGATGAGCAACTGTCAGCGCCTTCGCACGCGCCGAGCCTGCGCGAGCGAATCCTTTTGGGCGTCCGAGGCTCCAAGACTTCCATGACCCTTCGAACCATACTGGCGGCGCTCCTCGGCGCGGGAATCGGTCTCGCTTATCAGCGATTCGTCGGATGCCGCACCGGGACCTGCCCCATCACGTCGAACCCCTATGTTTCCACGATCTACGGAGCTGTCCTCGGGGTCCTCATGTCCGGCGGCATCCGGTGACTACCCGAGCAAACCCGGTGGCCCAACGAAGTGAATTCCGAAGGAGGATGAGTCCATGTGTCAGCGAGTGACGTGTCCGAAGTGCAGCAAACCCACATTCGCCGGCTGCGGTCGCCACATCGAGCAGGTGCTCGGCGACGTTCCGCCCGAGCAGCGTTGTCGTTGCCGCGAAAGCGAGCGATCGTCTCGGCCCGCGACGAAGGGATCTGTGTGGTCGCGGCTCTTCGGGTCGTAAGAGCGGGGAAAATAGCTGCGGGACACGCGCCGTCAGAGGCGCGACGCGGGGCCATCACCTGGGACGCGCTGCAACGACTACAGCCTCGAAACCGCCGCCGAATAGCGTTGTGCGCGGCTTCATCCCCACCGCGATGAATGCGGCCTCGATCTCGGCCGGCTGGAGGAAGTGGTTTCCCTGAACGTATTCGCTCAGGTTTTGCACGCCCATTGCGCGGCCTCGGGGCTCTCGAAGTCTCGCGATATCTGTCGGCCAGGCGGGCTCCCAGATCACGGCGACTCCGCCCGGCTTCAACGCGTCGTGGAGCAGATGGAAGACTCGCTCTTTTTGGTTCCACACATGGTGAAGAGTCCTACGTGCGGTTCTCGTTCGGCCCGCCCATGAGCGTGCTCGAAGCAGCCGTCGCGCGCCTCGAAGGGCTCGTGGCGCGCATCTAGCCCGGGGACGTCAGTTCCCGTCTATTGCCTTGACCTCGGGTCGGTGGTGATTGCGGTTGCGATGGTCGTGATGCTCGCGAGTACAGTTGGGAGTCGCTAGCTCTATCCGCGCGAGCATTCGACTCCCAACGCACCTTCTACGGCGCGACGCAGCTCCGCCGCTGGCCTCAGGCCGATGAGACGCTGAGCTTCGGCGTGCTTCGGATCGAGCAGCACGATGGTAGGAGTGTTCGAGATTCTCCAGTGGACCGCCAGCTCGCCCCCGGAGGGAGACTCGACGTCGATCCGTACAAGAGAGACTCCGCTGGAACCGCAGCGACGGATTACGTCCGCTAGGACCGGCTCCATCTTGCGGCACGAAGGACAGTAGTCGCTCGTGAACTCGACGACCGTTCGCCCGTCCGGAAAGGCGGCGGGCTCGTCTGTCGCTTGCGGTGGGTTCTTTGCGTGAATTCCACACGTGGGATGGTCCCCCGCTCCGAGGCACGCCTCGTTCGCTCCGTGGGCTTGAAGTGCGGTGACGCCAAAGAAGACAGCCGCAACGCCGAGCAACGCACCCTCGACGCTCGCGCCTGAGCGGCCGCGAAGAATGGTTCCGATCACCGCTTGAATGGGCATGTCGATCTCCTTGGAGCCACCCGCTGCTGAATGGGTTCTCGCGTGGGGGCGTGAAAGCGCAGCGGCCTGCGCTCGACTCGTCATGTTCTACGACGGCCCGAAGAAATGGTTTCACCGACCTCCATTCCGATCCTGCTCGATGGCGAACAGAGCTACTGATGAAGTGGACGACCGCAAGCGCATCGCGAGCACTCACCAAGCACGTGCGACATCGAGGCCACGAGTTCCCGACGCGAATCGGTTGGCGTCGATGCGGGCTCCTCAGAAGAGGAGGAAGCCCGAGAACTGCACGCGCTGATTGACCGCGAGCACGTCGCTGACGTACTTGCTCTGGAAGTTCGCGTACTCGAGCCCGAACCGAATGTTCGGAAGCGGGTCGACGAACACGTTGGCGTCGAACCAGTAGAGGTCTTGGAGCACGGACTTCGCGGTGTTCTGCTCGACCGCGAACGTGCCGATGTTGTTCGAAGTCAGGTGCGAAAAGTTGCCCGACACCCACACTTTCCCATCGAGCTCAGGCAAGTAGTACTGCACGCCGACCAAGAATCCCGTCCACTGGATGCTGTGAAGATTCCCGGCCGTGTCGTACGTGACGATGCCGGAATCGATGTCAGGAGTGTAGGTCCCTCCCGGGGGCGCTGGAAATCCGATGCCTCCGCTGAGCGAGGTGTACTGGTCGGCGAAACCCTTGCCTGAGGCAACCTCACCGTTGAAGGCGAGCGAGTTACCCATGTGGCCTTTGGTTCCCGGTAGGACTGGCAGGAATCCGTCGATAGCCCACGCGCTGAGCGTCAGGTCGTTCGTGTTCTTGGCCGCCGTGGCACCCCACGCGGCAACCTCCACGCGGCGCGTGAGGCCCGTCAGGGCGACCGATATCGGAGAGATGGTCGTACCCGTGCTGCCCTGCGTCTGTGCTGCGGTCCACCCCTCGTACGCCACGCGCAGGCCTGCCTGTCCGTCCGGCAATCCGGCGTCGCGCTGCACCGGGCGCGTCGCCGCGACGGCCGCCTCGATCGTGAGGTCGTCGAGATGCAGGGACTTGCTCACGCGCAGCTGCGTCGTGCGCGAGTAAATCTCCCCCGGAACCCCTTGAATCTCCACCGTATTGGGATTGTACGCGCTTTGCCATCCAAAGAGCGCCCAATACTGTCCCATGAGAATGTCGACCACCGGAGTCTCGATCTTGAGGTTCATGTGCCTCGTTCGAAGCACCGGGCTCGCGAAGTACGACCCCTCCGAGACGACGGGGGCCGCCTCGCTGACGGGGAGCTGCGCGCCGAGAAAGTCCATCTCGAGCTGCCCCGTCGTCCGAATCCCGCCCGCGATCTCGGGGGCCTTGAGGCGAAAGCCGATACGCGAGTTGCGCGTGCCGAACGTGACGCGCGAATTGTCGCCTCGATAGTCCCCACCGGTCTGGCCTCCGTGCGGAATGATCCCCGCGTTTCCAGCGAGGTCGTTCAAGCTGTCGGTCGAATCCCAGATGGTGTCGGCCTCGACGAACCCGTACATGGTTGTCGCCCACTTGCCGACGACCACGGTGGCCTGGTCCGCCGCCCGAAGCCCCGAAGTCTCTCCGAGGTCGCGAACGGCGCTGTCGAACTCGGCCTGACTGATGATGCCCTTTTCCCGCATCAGACGGAGGCTCGAAAGCTCGATGAAAGCGCGAGGAGATGAAGTCGATGCAGCGGATTGTGTGACAGGCGTCGGCGCCTGCGGCGGCAGGGCCACCGGAGGCGGAGGGCTCTGATCGAGCGGCGGCGCCGACGACAGAGAAACGTCAGTCTGCGGAGCAGACTGCGCGAATGCGAGACTCGGAGTCACGCAGGCTATTGAAGTGATCAACCGTACGATGGTTCTCTTCACGTTGGGTTACCTCAATATGATATGTTGGCTGGGGACACTGACCGGCCATTATGGCAGCCATGTGGCGTTGTCGTAACAACTACTATTATTGGAATACGCCATAAGCGAACACAAGAGCATCGTCAGCAGTCGTTCCGATTGGCATGGAATCAGACGATGCTGACTCAGCCGGGCTGGGCTCGTTCGAGAGTTCGCCGAGCGAGGACCGGTTTCGACATCATGCGTGAACTCCGACGAACGGAGCCTCGGCGATCGCCTCCGACTCAGGGCGCGCTCGCTTGGAAAAAAACAGGAACATGACCGGCACCAAGAAGAGGGACAGTACGGTCGACGAAGTCAATCCCCCGACGACGGCAAGCGCCAGCGGACGGTTGGCTTCCGAGCCTCGCTCCAAGCCCATGGCCGTCGGAAGAAGCCCGATGACAGTGGCCAGGCTCGTCATGGCGATGGGAACGAAGCGCGACCGCGCAGCCGCGATTACGGCTTCAAGCTTGTCTGCGCCTTCGCTACTGAATCGGCGGTTTGCGTCGTCGACGAGCAAGATCCCGTTGGATACAGCGATGCCAATCACCATCAGAATGCCCATCAGTGCCGTGATCGAAAAGCCTTGGCCTGCGGCGAGGAGAGCGAGAACGATGCCGACGAGCGACACCGGAATGGTGAAGAGCATGACGAACGGCAGGCGTAGACTCTTGAACTGCGACGCCATGATCATGAAGACCACCATGACGGCAAGTCCGAGCGCGAGTCCGAGGCCCGAGAACGTCGTTCGCATCAGCTCGACTTGCCCTACGAAACGGAAGTCCACGTTGCGCGTGCGCGGGTCCTTCCTTAGCGCTCGCTCCAGGTCGGCAGCCGCAGATCCAAGGTCGCGGCGTTCGGTTTGCATGAGCACGTGCGCTACGCGCGACAAGTGGTTGCGCTCGATCGCGACCGCTCCGACGTCTCGGCGTATATTTCCATAGGCTCCCAGAAGCACCGGATGGCCCGCCTTGCTCACTCGCAGGGGAAGGGCGCTGAGCGCGCGGATGTCCGGAACTTGCGCACCGTCGTAGAACGTCACGACGTAGTAGGATTGGCCGTTGTTTGCGTCGATCCACACGCCCGGTGTATTGATGTTTCCGAGCGTGGCATCGAGCGTCGTCTGAGCGGCGTCGCGCACGCTGGAGCCGACCAGCCCCGCCTCCTCGCGATTCGTGTCGACGTGAAGTTCCGGGTAGTCGATCTGGAGCGATTCTTTGACGTCGCGCACGCCCGGAATGGTTCGCGCGACTTCCGCCACCGCGCGCGCTTCGTCGTCGAGCACGGCGAGGTTGTCATTGTGCACCTCGACGACGAATGGCGCGGTGTAGCCATTGGCAAAGACGCTCGCGACAAGGCCCCCAGGATACTGGAGCACCTCAACTCCGGGAAAATCGCGCGTCAAGATCGCCCGAGATTGGGCGGCGATCTGAGATTGCGAGAGACTGCGCTTGTCGGGGTCCGAGAAAGCCACCCGCAGATATCCGGTGTTGGGGGCGACGTTGGGGCTGACCAGAAGGCTTCGCGCGTTCTGCGGCATGCCGATGTTGGCGACCACCATTTCGACCGTTCCGGCCGGCAGCTCGCGTGAGAGGGCTCGACCCATCTCCGTCATCTTCTTGGCTGCATCTACCACCGAGATGCCGGGAGCGAAGCGCACGTACATCATATCCATGGATTCATCGATTTCAGGAAAGAACGTGCTCGGCAGCCGCGCAGCGGCCCATCCCGCAGCCGCAACCAGCACGACCGACATGGCAACGATCGTGGCCCGCAGCGGCAGGACCTTGCGAAGCGCGTGCGCGTAGCTGTCTGCTGTTCTGTCGATGAATGCTTCGACGGCCGTGCCGATCCGTCCGTGCTCGGAATGGCCAAGGAAGAAGCGGCACGCAACCGGCGTAACGGACATGCTGACGAAGTACGACGCGATCATGGCCACAGCGACCGTGATGGCCAGCGGAGCAAACAGCTTCCGGGCGAGCCCGGCCAGGAGCATGACCGGCAAGAGGACCGCCATGGTCGTGAGCGTTGAGGCAAGAACCGGCAAGGCGACTGCGTTGGTCCCTTGGAGGGCTGCTTGCGCCGTGCTCAAGCCTCCACGCTGATGACGGTGGATGGATTCGAGAACGACGACCGCGTCGTCGACCAGTCTACCCATGGCGAGGGTGAGGCCACCGAGCGTGAACGCGTTGAGCGTTTGCCCGGTCGAATAGAGGACGATGAGCGTTATCGCGAACGAAAGAGGTATGGCTACCGACACGATCATCGTGCCCCGCACACTCTGAAGAAAAAGCAGAATCACGAGCGCGATGAGGCCGAGCGCCTGGACGAGTTCCTTCTTGAGGCCGTGATACGCGGTCCGCACGAAGAGCGATTGGTCGAAGTAGACTTTGGCTTGCATTCCGGGCGGCAGGTCGGAAAGGCTCTCGACGACCTTCTTGACGGCATCGACGATCTCGATCGTGTTCCCGCCTGGAATCCGAAGCACATTGAGCAGCACGGCGTCCTTGCCGTTGACGGACACGACCTGCGTCTCCGGCGTTCCTCCGTCTTCGACGCGTGCAACGTCCTGGATGAGTACCGGCTTGTCGCCGACCACCTTGACGGTGGCTTCGCCGATGGTCCGCACGCGCCGTGGAATCGCGTTCGTGTACACGTTGGCGTCGAAGCTTGGTGCGATAAACTCACCCGACGGCAGCAGGGCATTGGACCTGGCTGCGGCCGCCGCCACGTCTTGAGTCGTTACCTGACGGGCTTGCGCTTTGACGGGATCGACGACGACGTTAATCTGCCGCAGCCGGCCGCCGTCCGGTGCGGCGCTGGCGACCCCGGAGATGCCCTCGAGAAGCGGCTCGATGTTGTTGAACGCGTAGTCATAGAGCTGGGGACCTGTGTAGCCGGCGCCGCTCACCACGACCTGACACACTGGGGCGTTCGACGGGTCGTACTGAAGAACGAAGGGCGGCAGCACGCCGAGCGACTTGGGAACCGCGGCCATCGCAAAGCCCGCCTGCGATTGGACGAGCGTCTGCGCAGCGCCGAGGTCCGTCCCCCACTTGAGCCACACGTAGATCACGCTGAAGTTGTTGCGCGACAGGCTCTCCACGTGGTCGACACCCGGCGTCGCGCTCACGTACTTCTCGAGCCGCCAGCTCAGCGTCTTCTCGACGTCGCGCGCCGCGAGGCCGGGCGCAAGCGTGCCAATGATGAGTACGGGCGGCGTGAGCTCCGGGAAGGTGTCGACGGCCATTCGCGGCGTGACGACGCCCGCAAAGACGACGACTCCGATGCAGAGCATCAGGATCGCGATGGGGTTGCGCAGGGACAGACCCGTCACGGCGTGACCTCCGGGAAGCGAACGTTCCGAGGAGCGGGGCGGCCCGTCAATGTCTCTTGGCTGGATTTGGTCTCCGTGACAGCGACCCGGTCGCCCTCTGCGAGGAGCTCGCGGCCTTCGGTGACGACGAGACTGCCGGGCTTGAGGGTCGTATCCAGGTAGAGGTCGCTGCCTTGCTCTCCCCGGATCTCGAACATCCGCTTGTGGACGATATCGCCCTCGATGACGAACACGGCGGCGTTGGAACCCGTTATCGATGCCGCCACGAGAGGAATGGTGACGGCCGGTTTCGCCTGACCAACCTGAATCGTGACCTCGCCGGTCGTATTGACTGGAAAAACATGATTGGAATTCTCCAGGTCGGCCTCGACGTGAACCGTCCTGGTGTCAGGATCGGCCGCGGGCGATCGCCGCGCGACGGCTCCCGCAATGGTCTTGTCCGTGGCAAGCACCCCGATCGATAGGGGGGCCTCGGGCGCAACCGCATCGAAGTCCCCTTCCGGGACATCGAACGTCATGCGCACGGTGCTGCGGTCGACGATGGTTACGATGGACGTTCCCGGACGAACGAAGGCGCCGGGGTCGATGGTTCGAACGGAGATCTCTCCATCGAACGGAGCACGCAAGACGCAGTCGTTGACGGCGAGTCCCGATGAAGCCAGCTTCGCCCGTTCGGCGGCGAGCTGCGCTTGCTCGGACGTGCTCTGGGCCTGCTTTTGCTCCGCCTCGTTAGGGGACACGAAGCCTCCGTCGAGCAGGCTGTTGAGGCGGGCCGACTCGTCGGCGATCGCCTTCTGGCGTGCGTCGATGGCGCGCGCTTCCGCAGCCACAGCTAGGCTCGAGGCGCTCGCGTATCTGCAGTCGAGCGTCGCGAGGACGTCGTTCGCCTTGACGCTTGCTCCCGGACGTACGAGCACCGTGTTGACGTAGGCAGACACGAACTGCGGTCCGACGTTGGCTTCGACCCAGGGACGCAGCGTCCCGATGTATTTGTGAGTTTCGCGAAACGTCGTCTCGCGCGCGACAATCGCGGTAACTGGCTTGGGCGCCGCGGCGAGCGCCACTGTGTTAACGGCCGCCTCCGCCCGTTCGACGAGAATCCAACCCACTGCGACGACGCTGAGTGCGCCCGCCACGATGCCCGCGGGCATCCAATGCGATGAAGACCTGGGTCGCAGCCGAGGATCGTCCACAGGTTGCGGCTTGGGAGGATCGGAGTCGGACAAACGCGCGGGGGACACGGTCTCTTCCATGGCCATTCAGAGTCCTTCGGCTATGGCGCGCCCAAACGCGGCGCGAGCTCGTTCGAGGTCAAACTGTCCGATCGCAAGCTGTATTTCGGCGTCCGTCCGGACGTTCTCGGCGTCCGCGAGCTCGACGGCGTTGCCAATGCCGGCACCGAAGCGAGCGTCGGCTTGGTCGTAGTTGGCGCGCGCCGCGACCACCGAACGGGCGAGCGCGAAGAGCGCGGTTCGTGCAACTCGCACGCCGACGTAGGTCTGCCGCACCTCAGCGACCTGCTGTTCGCGTCTCACCTCGATTTCGTCGCGTCGCACCTGCTCTGCGGACTGGGCAGCGCTTCTGCGTGCTGCGATGACCCCATCGAACAGGGGCCAGGACAGAACAATCCCCACGTCCCAGTTCGGAACTATGGGAAGCCAGCCGGCCCCCGTGGGCGCCGAGCCCGTAGAGGGCGGAGCCGCGCCCGCCCGACCCGTGAGCGTCGCGGTGAGCAACACGTCCGGGCGAAGCTCCGCGCCGACGGCGCGCGTCCTTTCCTCGGCTGCTTTGAGTTCGGCGAGGGTTTCGGCGAGCCGCGGGTCACGAGCCTGGGCAAGCGCGAGGGCTTGTGGGAGGGCGGGCATATCGGCTAGCACGAGCGGATCCCCCGCGGCATCCACAGCGGCATCGGGTGTCCCCATCGCGGCCGACAGGACGCTCTGAGCGACGACGAGCCCACCGCGCGCCCGCACTCGGCCGACGTCGAACCGTTCGAGGTCCGCTTCGGCGCGAGTCAATTCAATCGGGGACCGCAATCCCGCGTCGACGCCCCGCTTGGCCAGGTCGCGGTGCACGCGCGAGCGCTCGTACGCGTCCTCGGCAGCCTTCAACACGGCCCTGGCGGCGAATACCGAGAAGAAGGCTTCTTCGACGCCGAAGTCGATCTCCAACCGCTCTGCGTCGGCGCGGTGCTTCTCGACCTGGACAAGCGCGTCCGCGGCCGCGCGCTCTGCGCCGATACGACCGAAGTCAAACGCTTGTTGCGTGAGCCCCGCCCCGATGAGAGTCGAGGCGTAGGGGGAGAGCTTTCCTGTCGCCGTCACGGGCGCCCCGCCGATGCGCGGCACGTCCATGAACGCCGGTTCGACATACGTCGATGTCGTGTTGTTGGAAGTCATCGCGAAGAGCTGGCCTGTAACGCCAAGGGTCGGTAGCCACTGCCCGCTTGGAATCTCCGCCTCCTTCACACGAGTCGCAACGCGCGCGAGCGCTGCGTGAATCAACGGCTGATGCGCATGCGCGTAGGCGAGCGCCTCGGACAAGAGGAACGCTCGCGCGGGTCGCAGGCCATCCATCGAGGGAGAACTGATCGCTGGCGACGACTGGCCGTGCGCCGCCGGAGCGACCGACGCAAGCGCAAGATCGAGGGCAAGGACGGTCACGCTGCGGGGTAGGCGAGCCATGGTTCGATTGACATGTTCGCGATTGGTGGCGCCGAGCAGGCCTGGGTTCGCGACCGCCGTGCAGCAGGTCGGACGCCCCATGGGAACGACCCAACACGGCGCGTAGACGGCCGCGACCAGCACGCTTCCGTGACGTCACTTCCCTCCAGCAGCGACTTGGTTGGCGGCCACGGGGGATGCCTCGGGTTGGCCGGGCATGATGCTCCGGACAGGAAACGAGGCGATAGCGTCCTGGACTTCCCGCTGAAGAACGCTGTTGTCGATTCCCTTGGTGGGATCGATAAGCGAGCTGGCCGTGCCTTGCCATACCTCGGTCTTGCTGGCAGCATCGTAGATGGCAATTTTCGTTCCTTCGAACGTGAGAATGTCATCATGAGTCACCCCAAGCGGGTCCGCTTCCTCGGGTGCATTCGCTGTGACTCGCCGGACGCCGGAGCCAATCCTCACGAGCATCGACGGCCTGCTGTTGTCCTCGACGTACCCCTTCTGCCGAAGAGCCGAGCTGACAAGATCCTGCAAGCGGTGGTCGACCTCGAGAGACCGGTCCGACGCCGCGTATTGCTCGGGAGGGTTCCCGGTCCAACCGAACGCGAACGTGTCATAGTGGTGATCTTGCGCCTCCGGTGACATTGCGGTCTGGACCTGAGGTGGTGTGGCGCTTGCGTAGCAAGCAGAAGCCACAGTGGCCAGCATGCCGACAAGACCTAGGGTGATCTTCTTCATGGGATTCTTCCTTTTTGTCTCTGGAACCGTCGTCGTCGAACAGTCATCGCAAGGCACATGCCAACCGACACGCAGCGGGCAAACCACACGGAAGACGGAGTGGTCGACCCGCCCGTGCGGATTCCGCATGACTTTGGATGCGGAATCCGCATCTTTCCGTTAGCGCGTCTGTAAGCCGCCTCTTGGTGCGCCAGACTGGAAAGCGCGTCGTCAATCGAGTTCACGCTACCCCCTGAACGGGTGCGCGGCCGTGATATGCCGAGGCGGGAAGGCAGCGAGCGCATCCTGCACCTCCCGGTGAAACGTCCACGTCGGTCCACTTGCCGACAAGCATCGTCCGTGGCCGGGGTCGCATAATGCCAAGTGGAACCCGGGCGCCCTTGAGCTCTGCCTGAGGCGTCAGCTAGCTAGCAGGCCCAGCGGACGCGCGAGATGGTGACGAAGCGCGGAGTGCGCCAGCATCAGCTGCGTTCACGGCACGCACTTATATCCTCTCAGGTTCGGCGTCTCATCAGCTCGCCGCTAGGCGCATTTGATATCGGCCCCCGGGATTCCTTCGCCTGGAGCGTCACGGGGTTCAGGTGTATGAGTCGCATGGGTTCGTCGTTTCGTCATATGCCTGAACTTAGCCCTCGAGTGCGGCTTCCGCACTCTATACGATGCGGGATCCGTACGTACGAACCGCTCGCTTGATAGGCTGTGGGACGAATCACGCGCCGGGGCCACGACCCCTGAACGGGTACGAAGCGGTAATCCTCCGAGAGGGGAAAGTGGCGAGCGCATCCACAACTTCCCACTGGAGAAGACTGACGTCGATCTCCCTGGTGGGATTGACAACCGACCTTGCGGATCCCTGCCACACAGCGGTCTTGAGGCCTGCGTCATAGACGATGATCTGAATGCCTTCGTATGTACGAACCTCATCCTGCACCACGCCGAGAGGATCGACTTCCTCGGTCACGCGCGACACGACCGACTTGATTCCCGCCCCAAACCTTACGACGACAGATGGATTGTTGTCGTCCTCGACGTACCCTTTTTGCCGAAGGGCCGCGCCGACAATCTCCCGCAAACGACGGTCTACCTCGAGAGATCGCCCCGACGCCTCGTATCCGGCGGGCGGGTTAGCAGTCCATCCGAATGAGAACGTGTCATACGCAGGCCATTGCGCTGTTGCGGACGGCGCGAACGGGGGCGAAGGTCCAGTTCCTGCGGCGTAGCAACCCGTGGCCAGCGTGCTGATCAGGACAAGGGCCGATATCTTCATGGGGGCGTTCCAGGCTATCGGAGAATGTGATGTCGTAGGATGCAGACGGCGCATGGCTACTGCCCGGCTCGCAACGCTCGGGTTTGAGCAATCGCAAAAGCGTTCTGCGAGAGTACTCGCGTAGGCTCGGGCTTCGAAAGTTCTCCGCTACTATATCCGCTTCGCGGAATGATACTCATGCCGAACATGCGCGAGGTCCACCGACGGCGACGGCACTTTCATGTCCAAACCCTCCAAGGATTCAACCACGATCCGTGCGACCGCGAGGTTTCGGAACCACTTGTGATCCGACGGGATTACGAACCATGGCGCCTGCTCCGTACTGCAGCGGGACAGGACGGCCTCATAGGCCACCATGTAGTCGTCCCAGAGCTTTCGTTCCTTGTAGTCAGATTCGCTGATCTTCCACTGCTTGTTCGGATCGTCTAACCGCTCCTCGAACCGCTTCAGTTGTTCTTCTTTGGATATGTGCAAATAAAACTTTAGAATGTGAGTGCCGCTATCGGTGAGCTCCCTCTCGAACTCATTGATCTGATCGTACCGGCCGGACCACTCGTCCCGTGGAACCAGATTGTGAACGCGAACAATGAGGACGTCTTCGTACTGGGAGCGATTGAAAATCGCCACCTGCCCTTTGGCCGGCGTGACCTTGTGAATGCGCCAGAGGAAGTCGTGCGCCTGCTCGGTCGCCGAGGGCTGCCGGAACCCCTCGACACGACAGCCCTGTGGGTTCATGGCGCCTAGGATATGGCTGATCGTTCCGTCCTTGCCCGCGGCGTCCATGCCCTGAAGGCAGATCAAGAGAGCCGATCGGCCGTCCGCGTAGAATAGCTCCTGGAGCCTTCGCAGACGCTTCTGGTCTCGCTCAATCTCGTGAGCCGCTGCCTCGTGGCTGTCGTGGCGGTCCTTGAACTCGGGATCGATGTCCTTCAGCCTGACTGCTGTGCCCGGCGCTACTTTGAATCGATGAATGTATTTCACTGGATTGTCTCCTCGTCTGTCACGCCCGGATCGTATTGAGACACGCCGTCCGGCTCGTCTCCTGGACGCCGCGAGCCGCGCATCGGTCACGCGGACCCATGGCTCCCTACGTCGGCTGCACGACGTGCGTCACCAAGCTGGATGACGCCTTGGCTTTCGCCCGATCGAACATCCGATACGCGAGCAACTTCACTCGGTCATTGACTAGGAACCAGGCCAGTGCATAACCCCAGACGAAGAGAGCCCAACCCCACCCGAGAGGCGTCATGAACAGGCCATACACCGCGATCCCAGTCGCCAGGAGTTGCGTGCCGAGCACCGCAGCCCATAAAATCCTCGCCGGCCGAATCGACCAGAACGGTCCGCGAGTGCGGGTCAGGAATATCGTCAAATGCCCGGCGACCGACAGTTTCAAATACATTAGCGTCTGAATGTGCGGGCGGTCGAGATGAAATACGCGTTCGCCTAGATAGAACAAGCCGAAGGCCGAGACGACCCCGATGACACCCAGCACCGTGGAGACGCCGAGCACCATGCGCATGTTCCAGGCCTCGGGCTGGTGCTTGTAATGGACGTTGTCATAGGCAATGGACAGGATGGCGCCGTCGTTGAGCAACGCCAACATTACAATCATGACTGCTGTCAATGGATAGAAGTTGAAGACCAGGATCGCGAGCGTCATAAACAGGAGGACGCGGATCGTCTCCGCGATTCGATAAATCGCATAGCTGTTCATCCGCTGGAAGATCCGGCGACTCTCCTTGATCGCGTCGATGATGACCGACAGTCCAGGCGTCAGAAGGACAATCGCTGCCGCAGCGCGCGCGGCGTCCGTAGCCTTCGAGACGGCTATGCCGCAATCGGCCTTCTTCAGCGCTGGGGCGTCATTCACCCCGTCGCCCGTCATGCCAACGATGTGGCCGCGCTTTTGCAGGACGTCCACAATGTGAAACTTGTGTTCGGGAAACACCTGCGCGAACCCGTCGGCTTTCTCGATGGACTCAGCCACGGCAGGGGTCTCTTCACGCTTGACGTCGCCCAGGCCGGCGGCATCGAGAATGGCGGTGCCCATGTCGAGTTTCTTGGCTGTCTCCTGGGCGATCGCCAACTGGTCGCCGGTGACCATCTTGACCTTCACACCCATCTGTCGCGCCGTCGCGATGGTGGTCTTTGCGTCTTCCCTGGGCGGATCGAACAGCGGTAGCACACCCAGGAACGTCCATGGGCCCTCGCCGTCCGCTCGGGCTATGCCCAGCGAGCGAAAGCCACGCGCCGCGAATTCGTTGACCGCCTTCTCTACAGCGGTCTTCACCTGCCCCTTGTTGGCCGACAATTCCAAAATTACCTGCGGGGCGCCCTTGGTCACTTTGAATGTCTTGCCGTCCGCGCCTTTGACCGTCGCCTCAGTGCGCTTGTGCACCGGATCGAAGGGCTGGAAATGGACCGCCTGATAGCCCTTCAGTGCCTGGGCATCCTTCACACCGCCGAGGACCGCCAAGTCAATCGTGTCGTTGTTGTCTTCGCGCGACGCCAGGGCGCCCGCGAGGATGACTTGCTCCGCGGGAATGTCATTGACGCTGAAAGGATCACCGAGCGTGAGCTTGTTTTGAGTCAGGGTGCCGGTCTTGTCCGCGCACAGGACGTCCACGCCGGCTAACTCTTCGATCGCCACCAAGCGACTCACGATGGCCTCCTTCTTTGCGAGGAGACGCGCGCCGACCGCCATGGTCACCGACAATACCGTGGGCATCGCCACGGGGATCGCGGCGACGGTGAGCACCAACGCGAACTGGACCGTCGTGAGAATCCGGTCGCCGCGAAAGATGGCAACAGCGATGATCACAGAAACGAGAGCGACCGCGAGAATGATCAGGTAGTTGCCTATCTTCAGGACTGCGCGCTGAAAGTGGCTGACGGTGTGCGCCTCTTGCACGAGCTGTGCAGTCTTGCCGAAATAGGTATTCGATCCCGTGGCATAGACGAGCGCGTTGATTTCGCCCTGACGTATGATCGACCCGGAGAACACAGCCTCTCCCGATGCGCGCGTAGCAGGCAACGATTCTCCCGTTAGCGCCGATTGATCGACGTCTACGGGGTCGCCCGCCAGGAGGCGCGCATCAGCGGGTACGATGTCGCCCAATCGCACGCGGATGACGTCCCCAGGCACGAGTTCACGCGCCGCCGGAGTCTTCCACTTGCCGTCGCGCTTCACGCGAGTGGTAATTGCAAGCTTGGCCTTCAGCGCGGCGATGGCATTGCCTGCTTCGCGTTCTTCCCAGAACCCAACCACGCCATTGGCAACGAGTAAGAGAAGGATGATGAAGAAGTCCGGCCAGTGGCGAACGACGCCGGACAATATTACCGCCACTTCGATCATCCAGGGGATGGGTCCCCAGAAATAACTCAGGAACTTCAGGACCGGATTGGTCTTCTTTTCTTCAATCTCGTTCGGTCCATACTGGACAAGTCTCTTCTCGGCCTCCGATTGACTGAGGCCGTCCGGCGACGATCCCAACCTCGCCTGCAGCGCCGCCATATCGAGGGATTTCAGTTCGTCCTTCGGATTAGACTTCGCCCCGGGTTTCGCTGCTGGAGCCTTCGACTGAGCCGTAGGAACGGACGCCGTTGCGGCCGGGTGGGTCTCGGTGGTCATGGCTCATGCCCTTCCATCGCAAGATTGTAGGCGCCGCGGCGTGCGGCGGAGTTGCACCTGGCCCGATGGCACAGGGCTCGTTGCGCTACGCTCACGTGAGCCTGCTCGCCTCTCCATATCTCCAGCGCCGGCTGCTGGATGGCGCGCGCAAAGGAGAACGCCAGCGGCCACGGCATTCGCGACTTGAAGCGGACATTCATCGCATTCAGCCGCGCCGACGCGAGATCGCCGGGCTGTCCCCCCGAGAGGAACGCTACCCCTGGAACCGCAGCGGGGACGGATCGCAATAGACATCTCACCGTGGCGTCTGCGACCTCGTCGACACTCTCTTGTCTGGGGCATGTCAAGCCTGGAAGGACCATGTTGGGCTTCAGGAGCACGCCATCGAGTGCGACACGCTGCGTGTAGAGCTGGGCGAACAGGGCTCGCAGAACCTCCTCCGTCACCTCGCTGCAGCACTCCAGCGTGTGCGCACCGTCCATGAGCACTTCGGGCTCGACGATTGGTACGAGGCCGCACTCTTGGCACAACGCTGCATACCGGGCTAGAGCGTGCGCGTTGGCCTCGATGCAGCCGCAGCTCGGAATGCCGTCCGCCACAGTGAAGACCGCGCGCCACTTGGCAAAGCGCGCCCCCATCATCGCGTACTCGGCCAGGCGATCCCGCAGTCCGTCCAGCCCTTCGGTAATCCTCTCGCTGGGGTGCCCGGCCATGCTCTTCGCGCCCGTGTCGACTTTGATCCCGGGAATGATCCCCGCGTCGGCGACAGCTTGGGCAAATGGGGCGCCGGCTTTCGTGCGCTGGCGGATCGTCTCGTCGTAGAGGATCGCGCCACTGATGTACTCGCTCAGTCCGGGCGTGCTCACGAGCCAGTCACGGTAGGTGCGCCGCGCATCCTCAGTCTGCGGGATTCCGAGCGTAGCAAAGCGCGTATTGCAGGTGGAATTGCTCTCGTCCATCGCCAGCAGACCCCGGCTGTCGGCAACCAGGGCCCGAGCTGTTTCCGTGAGCGATGGCGCGCTCATTTGCGGTTGCCCCACTTCCAGTTGCGTATCTCCGGAAGGTCCTGGCCGTGCCTATCGATGTACTGCTTGTGCTCGATGAGCCGGTCCTTCACCATCTGCTTGACGTAGGCGCCCTTTGCGCCGAGCTGCGGCAGCCGATCGACGACGTCTTGGACGAGGTGAAACCGGTCCAGATCGTTTTGTACCCTCATGTCGAAGGCGGTCGTGATCGTGCCCTCTTCCTTGTATCCCCTGACGTGCAGGTTTCGATTCGTCCGGCGATAGGTCAGCCGGTGGACGAGCCACGGGTACCCGTGAAAACCGAAGATGATGTGCTTGTCCTTGGTGAACAGCGCGTCGTAGTCGACGTCGCTCAGCCCGTGAGGGTGCTCACTGGAGGACTGCAGCTTCATCAGGTCCACGACGTTGACCACGCGGATCTTCAGGTCGGGCAGGTGCTCGCGCAGGATGGAGACTGCAGCGAGAATTTCAAGCGTGGGAGTATCTCCCGCACAGGCCATGACGACGTCCGGCTCGGTGCCCTGGTCATTGCTGGCCCATTGCCAGATGCCAATTCCTTCCGTGCAATGCACGACTGCGGCGTCCATATTCAGCCACTGGGGCAGCGCGTGTTTTCCCGCAACCACCACGTTCACGTAGTGGCGGCTTCGCAGGCAGTGATCGAACACGGAAAGGAGGCAGTTGGCGTCGGGCGGAAGATACACGCGCACGATGTCGGCCTTCTTGTTGATGACGTGGTCGAGGAACCCGGGGTCCTGGTGCGTGAATCCGTTGTGGTCCTGCTGCCAGACGTGGGAGGCCAGTAGATAGTTGAGCGACGCGATCTTCCGGCGCCAGGGCAGCTCGAGTGTGACTTTCAGCCACTTGGCATGCTGGCTGAACATCGAATCCACGATGCGAATGAAGGCTTCGTAGCTGTTGAACAGTCCATGCCTCCCGGTCAGCAAGTAGCCCTCGAGCCAGCCCTCGCACTGATGTTCACTCAACATCGAGTCCAGGACCCGCCCGGCAGGCGCGAGGAATTCGTCGTTGGCCTGGACGCGGGCATCCCACTGCCGGTCGGTGGCTTCGAAGACGGCGCCCAGCAGATTGGAGAGCGTCTCGTCCGGACCAAAGACCCGGAAGTTGTGCTGTTCCTGGTTCAGCCTCGCCACGTCGCGCAGAAACTTGCCCAGCACCAGGGTATCCTGGCCCTCCACGGACCCTGGGGACGAGACCTTTACGGCATGCTCGTGGAAATCCGGCATACGCAGGTCGCGCAGGAGAATCCCCCCGTTGGCGTGCGGGTTGGACCCCATACGGCGATCGCCCTTCGGCGCCAACGCCGCCAGCCCAGTGTCGAGGCGGCCGTTTTCGTCGAACAGCTCCTCCACCTTGTAGCTCTTCATCCAGCTCTCGAGCAGCGGGACGTGTTGGGGGTGCTCTCGGTCGACGAGCAGCGGGACCTGGTGCGCTCGGAACGTGCCCTCGACCTGCAGACCATCGACGACCTTCGGCCCCGTCCAGCCCTTCGGGGACCTGAGAACGATCATCGGCCAACGCGGCCGAGCGACGTTGCCCTTGGCGCGCGCCGCGCTCTGAATCCGTCGAATCGCCTCGATGGCCTTGTCGAGCGTACCGGCCATGAGCTCGTGCATCGTGTCGGGCTCGTGGCCTTCGACGAAGTACGGGTCCCAACCGCAGCCGCGGAAGAATTGCTCGAGTTCCTCGCGCTCAATGCGGGCGAGGACGGTGGGGTTGCTGATCTTGTATCCGTTGAGATGCAGGATGGGCAGCACGGCGCCGTCGGTGACCGGGTCAAGAAACTTGTTGGAGTGCCACGCCGTAGCCAGTGGCCCCGTCTCCGCTTCACCATCACCGACGATGCACGCGACGATTAGGCCCGGATTGTCAAAAGCTGCGCCAAACGCGTGGCTCAGTGAGTAACCGAGCTCGCCGCCCTCGTGGATCGAGCCGGGCGTCGTCGGCGCGACATGGCTGGAAATACCACCAGGGAAGGAGAACTGGGTGAAAAGCTTCTTCATCCCCGTCTCGTCCTGGCTGATGTCCGGGTAGATCTCGCTGTAGCTTCCTTCGAGGTATGTGTTGGCGACCAGCGCGGGACCGCCGTGGCCCGGTCCGGCGATGTCAAACATGTTCAGATCGAACTCGTTGATGACCCTGTTTAGATGCACATAAATGAAGTTTTGGCCCGGGGTGGTGCCCCAGTGGCCCACCACGAGAGGCTTCACGTGCGACAGCTCAAGAGGTTCCTTTAGGAGCGGGTTATCGTAAAGATAGATCTGCCCGACGGACAGGTAGTTGGCGGCTCGCCAATAGGCGTCCATTTTGTGGAGCAGGTCCTCGGACAGAATATTGGTCTTCATGGTTTCCGTTCTTGATTGTGTCGCCGCTGATTGCGACCGGTTCGGTTGTCCATACGCTCGGACTCAATGGTCGATGCGCCGTGATGGACCGTCACGACCTGTGGGTGCCTCCTGTCACGAACGCCTTCCTCACCAGCGGACAATCCGAGCAAGGCCAGCTGGGCGCGGGTCCCTCGGCAATCCGAGTGGCAGATACTACGAATTCCCATTGTGGTCGCGATTTGCGCGAACATCGGGGTGTTGTCGATATAGACAACCTGCGACGCGGGCACCTGAGCGATGTCCAGAGCCAACCGAAAGATGTCCACGTCCGGCTTGCGGAGGTGGACGAAGCACGACGAAATGAAGACATCCGCCAGCTTGTCCAACTTGAATGCGCGAATACGATAGGCATTCAGCTCGCGCCCTTCGTTGCTTACGACAGCGACTTTCAGCTCGTGACGTGCCTTGAGCTGCGCGAGGAGCTCGATCATCTCGGGGTACGGCTTGCTTTGTGCAAACATGAAACGTCGAAACTGAGCGCGCGTGAACGATCGCTTCTTGTGGAACACCACGCGATAAAGGTATTCGTCGAGCGTGAGCTTCCCCTCCTCATACGTGTCAAACGTCAGTTCATGGCGCTCCTGCATCTCACTCAGCTCGAGCTTGAAGGTCGTCGCTGCGAGCCTGCGCGCTCGATGACCCCAGCCGTCGGTGAGCAGGACGCCGCCGACATCGACAAACACGCACCTGATCGGAGCCGGGGCTTTCATCGTCTGCTGTTCTGTCGCGCGGCTCAGCGCTGCCATAGGATTCGCGTATCTTCGAGTGGGACCGCAACACCGTCGTAGTGCGGGATCAGTCGCGGCGTGTAGTCCGACGCGGAGCGGGTCGATGGCACGGTCGCGCTGTAGACATGATTGTCTGACGAGCCAGCCAATGGCGCAATGCGCTTCATTTCCTGCCGAACTGCAGCCGTTCCCGTCCTGCTGTCTGCGCAGAGCTCAACCCGCACTGTCTCGGGGTCAATGTCGCCGAGAACCACCTGAATCTCAAATACGTACTGATCACCGCGGGTCTCCACGCTCAGGTGGCCAAAGTGGACCGCAGGCCACTTCTGCTCCAGACTGTCCTGCCTCTGACCGATCCGCCTGCCGACTTCACCATTGTCCGCCATGCGCGCCCGGTAAGCTGCGGCCCCGGGAAGGTAGTGTTGCTCAGCGTATTCGCGCACCGTTCGATTGGTGGAGAAGTGCGGGGTCAACTGCGCCATGCTCTCGCGCATCCGCTTGACCCAGGCGGTCGAAATGCCGTTGGCATCTCGTGCATAGAACTCTGGGATCACCTCACGCTCGAGAAGATCGTAGAGAGCGTCTGCCTCGGAGGCATCCCAAGAGGGATCGTCGCCGTGTTCCTTGCCGTCCCCGAGCGCCCACCCGACCGCTGGCGTGTAGGCCTCGGCCCACCAGCCATCGAGCTCTGAGAGGTTGATTCCGCCGTTGACGAGCACCTTCATGCCGCTCGTTCCGCTCGCCTCCCAGGGCCGCCTGGGCGTGTTAATCCAGACGTCCATCCCTTGCACAAGGTGTTGCGCCAATCGCATGTCATAGTCGCTGAGGAAGACGATGTGGGGGCGAACTGCTGGCTGCCGGATAAAGCGTATCCAATCGCGGATCAACGCCTGTCCTGCACCGTCCTCCGGATGCGCCTTTCCTGCGATGATGAGTTGGACTGGGCGCTCGGGATTCGCCAAGAGCCGAAGCAAGCGTTCCCGATTGTGCAGGAGCAGGTTAGGCCTCTTGTAGGTCGCGAAACGGCGTGCAAAGCCGAGCGTCAGTGCGCCAGGATCAAGCAGGTGTTTCACGGCCTCGACAGCTTCCGGCGGCCCGCCCGACGAAGCCAGCTGGCGAGATATTTGTTGTCGCGTGTAATCGATAAGAGACGTCCGAGACGCGGCACGCAGGTGCCAGAGAGCGCCGTCGGAGACGAGACGAATCTCCCGCTCCATAGTGCTCACCGTCCCGAGCCAGCGATCCTTCCCACACGCGTCCGTCCAGAGATCATCCGCCTCAGCCGAGTCCCAGGTCGGCATGTGGACTCCGTTGGTCACATGACCGACCGGCACTTCGTCCTCGGGCCAACGCGGGAATAGAGGCGCGAAAAGATGTCGGCTGACCACCCCGTGCAGACGGCTCACGCCGTTGACCGCGCCGCTCCCGCGCGCGGCCAAATAGGCCATATTGAAAGGTTCCGCCGAGTCGTTGCGATTCTGGCGGCCCAGGGCGAGCAAGTCGGCCGTCGTGATGCCGAGTCTGTCCTGAGCATAGCCGCCGAGGTACCGCTCGATGAGGTCCGGGTCGAAACGGTCAAAGCCCGCTGGCACAGCGGTGTGCGTCGTGAAGAGGTTGCCAGCTCGAGTGACGGCCAGCGCCACGCGGAAGGGCTGTTTGCTCTCGTCCATGAAGCTTCGCGCGCGCTCCAACACCGCAAACGCGGCGTGGCCCTCATTCAGGTGACATACTTCGGGTCGGATGCCGAGCGCACAGAGGAGGCGCCATCCGCCGATTCCAAGGAGAAGTTCTTGCTTGAGACGCAGCTCGTGGCCGCCGCCATAGAGCTCACTGGTAATCGCACGATGAGCTGGGACGTTGGCCGAATCATTGCTGTCCAGCAAGTAGAGTTTTACGCGTCCGACCTGGACTTGCCATGCCCGGAGCCAAACCGAATACCCTGGTAAGGCAATCTTGAACCGCAGCCACTCTCCGTGCGCTTGACGTAGCGGCGTGATCGGCAACTGTCCCGGGTCGTTGTAGGGATAGAGCGCCTGCTGAGCGCCATCATTGTCGATGATCTGGCGAAAGTAGCCCTGTTGATAGAGCAGGCCCACGCCTACTACCGGGATGCCGAGGTCACTGCACGCCTTGAGCTGGTCGCCGGCCACATTGCCAAGTCCGCCAGAGTAGATCGGCAATGCTTCGCTGAGCATGAACTCCATGCTGAAGTAGGCTGCGGTCGTCAGCGGGCTTTGCGGATGATTGTGCTGAAACCAAGCCGGGGCCTTTACGGCGTGCCGCCGGGTCTGAGCGAGCGCGTCCACGGTGGCCCGAAACGACGCGTCGGCCAACACTCGCTCAAGGGTAGCGCGCGAGACCGTCTGCAGGATTACCCAGGGATTGTGCGTGATGGCCCACAGCTCTGGGTCAAGTCGTCGCCAGATCTCGTCGGTGCTGTGACTCCATGACCAGCGCATATCAAGGGCAAGATCGGCCAGTGCGTCGACTCCATCAATGTCCGCCGGAACGAGCCCGTAGGCCCTCTGGCCTGAATACGGGTGCGTGCTCATGGTCGTTGTGCTCCTTCTTTCGTGCCTGACGACGGCTCTTGCTCCGACCTGCCGGCGATCGCCTTGCTGACGATGCTCTGAGCCTCCTCCACGATGCGGCGCAGGTGGTCCGCTCCCCGGAAGCTCTCCGCATAGATCTTGTAAATGCTCTCCGTGCCCGACGGACGCGCAGCAAACCATCCTGTCTCGGCGACTACCTTCAGCCCACCGATGGGGGCTCGGTTACCCGGTGCCTCAGTGAGAACAGTCTTGACCGGTTCCCCTGCCAGCTCCTTGAGCTTGACCTGCTCCGGCGAGAGCCTTGCCAAGAGCTCCTTCTGGTCAGGCGTAGCCGGAGCCTCGACGCGATCGTAGAGCGGCTCGCCGAATTCTCGCGTGAGGTCCCCGTAGAGCTCTCCGGGATCGCGCCCCATCTGCGCCGTGATCTCCGCAGCCAGCAAGGCCGGAACGATCCCGTCCTTGTCGGTCGTCCACACCGTCCCATCGGTGCGCAGGAAGGACGCACCGGCGCTCTCCTCGCCCCCAAAGCCTAGTGAGCCGTCCAGTAGGCCTTCGACAAACCACTTGAATCCAACGGGGACCTCGTAGAGCTTTCGGCCTAGCTTGTTGGCGACGCGATCGATCATCTGACTGCTCACCACTGTCTTTCCGATCGCGGCTTGTTTTCCCCAATTCGGGCAATGTTGGAAAAGGTAGAAAGCGGCGACCGACAGATAGTGATTGGGAGCTAGCAACCCCTTGCTTCGGGTGACAATACCGTGCCGATCGTGGTCGGTATCGCACGCAAACGCAATCGCATAGCGGTCCTTCAGTCCGATGAGTCGCTGCATTGCGTAGGGCGATGAAGGGTCCATGCGAATCTGACCGTCCCAATCCACGGTCATGAAGCGAAAGGTCGGGTCGACGATGTCGCTCACGACCGTGAGGTTCAACCCGTATCGCTCGGCAATGGGCCCCCAGTAATGGACCCCGGCACCACCCAGCGGATCGACTCCCATGCTGATTTTCGCAGAGCGAATGGCGGCCATGTCGATCACGCTGGCCAGATCGGCAACGTAGGTGCTGACGTAGTCGTGCCGGTGCGTCGTCGGAGCGCAAAGGGCCTTTTCGAAGGGGATTCTCTTCACGCCCAGAAGCCCCTTCGCAAGAAACTCGTTGGCCTTCGCCTCGATCCACTCTGTGACGGCGGATTCCGCCGGCCCGCCGTTTGGAGGATTGTACTTGAACCCACCGTCATGCGGCGGATTGTGCGACGGCGTGACGACGATGCCGTCGGCGCGCCCCGTCTTTCGCCCGCGGTTGTATACGAGAATGGCGTGGGAAATGACGGGGGTCGGAGTGTATTCATCCCCCTGGGCGACCATGACTTCCACGCCATTTGCAGCCAGTACCTCGAGCGCGGTGGTATGCGCTGGCAGAGAAAGGGCATGCGTGTCCATGCCCAGGAAGAGCGGACCATCAATGCCGTTCAGCTTTCGATACACGCAAATGGCTTGAGTGATGGCGAGAATGTGCCGTTCGTTGAAAGCCCTGTCGAATGCGGAGCCGCGGTGCCCCGACGTGCCGAACGCAACTCGTTGCGCGGGCACCGCGGGGTCGGGCTCCTCTGAGTAGTAGGCCGTTACGAGTTTGGGCACGTTCACCAGCATGGATGCTTCGGCTGGATGACCTGCAAGCGGACTCACCTTCATGTGAGAGCTCGCTTGACCGCTGTGTAGAGCAGATCCAGGCCGTGCGTGACATCTGCTCCGAGATGAACCCGCAAGGCACGACGGTCGCGCTGCGCGAGCACGCGAAAGTCGCCGCGCGCCTCCGCAGCCTTCACGATACCGAAGGTGAACCGGCGGCCAGGGATCGCTAGATCTCGCGAATCGTCGCACGTGAGCTGCAGAAAGACGCCACTATTGGGTCCACCCTTGTACGCCTGTCCGGTCGAATGAAGGAAGCGTGGCCCGAAGCCGACGCAAGTCGCCACCCGTCGCGAATCTCGGACTACGGACCTTATCGTCCGTAGTTGGCGGTCGTGATCGTCGTTGCGCTCGATGTAGGCGAGAAGCGCAAAATAGTCGCCGAGCTGAAGGCGGCCGAGATGGGCTCGCAGGTATCCGTGCAGCGTCTTGTCGGACCCCGCTCCCTTGTCAAGCGCGAGGCCGTTCCGTTCGTCGGCGAACAGCTGGAGAGCTCCGTCTTGGCAGAACGCGCTCTCTCGCGGCAAGGCGCCGTTCTTCTCATACGCATCGGTCAGCGTGCGCGTCGCGATCTTGCTCGCTTCCACGTCGGGCTGATTGAACGGGTTGATGCCCAGGATTGCGCCGGCCACGGCCGCTGCAATTTCCCAGCGAAAGAACTCCTGCCCGAGGTCGTAGGGCTCCGCAAGCGCGATGCGCACAACCGGATGTCCAGCGTTCTCCAGCCCGTCGACCGCGCTGTCCTGCTCCGGATCCGGCGCACCATCCAGCCGAAGGTAAACGAAAAGCCGGTCCGAATCGTAAACGTCAGGTGAACCCACGGGCTCGCGATCAATCGGGATGATGCCTTTGCCTTCCTTCCCCGTCGATTCGGCCAGAAGCTGTTCGAGCCACGCTCCGATCTGCTCGATGCCGCGAGAGGCGATGAGCGTGACCTTGTCGCGGCCCGATTTCGCCGACATTCCAAGTATTATGCCAAGCAGCACTCCTGGGTTTTGCTCGGGTGGCACGTCCGGCCCGCACGCGTGCGCCATGATTGTCGTGCGGTCGAGGAAAGCCCGCACGTCGAGCCCCATGATCGCTGCCGGCACCATCCCAAAGTTGGACAGCGCAGAGTATCGGCCGCCGATCCCACGCACTCCGAAGAGGACATGCGCGAACTTCTGCGCTTCGGCGATCGTTTGCAGGCTAGAGCCAGAATCGGTCACGACCATGAAGTGCGTCGGCGTCTTGTCCTCGCCCAACGTCTGGCAGACTCGATCGTAGAAGTAGTCCTTGAGAATGTTCGGCTCCAGCGTAGTGCCGGACTTGCTCGATACGATGAAGAGCGTTCTTGAGAGGTCGATGCGCGCTTCCATCGCTCGGATTTGCTCTGGATCCGTCGAGTCGAGCACGTTGAGTTCAGGAAAGCCGGTGATGCGGCCAAACGTGCGCGACAGGACATCGGGACAGAGGCTCGAGCCCCCCATTCCCAGCACGACTGCGTACTTGAAGTCGCTCTGAGCCGCTTTCGCAATCGTTGTCAGCAGTTGAATGGATTCTTGATCCACGTCGACGATGTCCAGCCATTCGAGCCATTGGTTCTCGTCGTGCCCAGTCCACAGGGATGCGTCGCGCGCCCACAGCCGACGAACCTTACCGCTGCCGCGCCAGTCCTCGATCGTCTGCTTCACGCCCTCGTCGAGCGGAGCCGGCACTCGATAGGTCATCCGGTCGAGCGCCGCCATGAGGACGATGTTGCGCTTCTTCTCGATAGCTCCCATCAGCGTATCGAACGCCGCTGAGAACTGTCGCACGCCGTCGCCAAGAAGGCGCGTCGTCAGATCGTCGATCGAGACGCCTCCGCGCGCCAGCGCCGTCAGAACCTGGCGCGCGTCGTCGACATTCTCCTCAAGACGCTTCTGTGCCGAGCCATGGTGCCGGTAGGCTTCGAGCGTCGCCGGGGCGATGGTGTCGACCGTGTCGGGGCCGACCAGCGACTCGACGTACAAGACATCGCTCAACCTGGTGTCCTTGGTGCTCGTACTCGCCCACAACAGGCGCTGCGCTCGGGCGCCACGCGAAGCCAGCGCCTGCCAGCGGGAGCCGCGCCCCAGCTCCTTCCAATCCTGGTAGGCCAGCTTCGCATGGGCGATCGCCACTTTGCCGAGGAGACTGCCCAGCGATCCCTGCTCGGCTGTGGCCTTCGCGCGAGACCGCGCCTCTAGAATCGGGTCGACGAGAACATCCAAGCGGCTGACGAAGATGCTCGCGACGCTGGCCACGCGAGCGAGAACCCCTCCGCGGGTCCCGAACGCTTCGAGGCCGTCCATGTAGGCCTCGCCGACCTGGCGACAAACGGCGCGCGAGAAGAGCAGTGTGACGTTGACGTTGATTCCATCGCTGATGAGCTGCCGGATCGCAGGAATCCCTTCCGGCGTTGCCGGAACCTTAATCATTAGGTTATCGCGGCGGACCTTGTGCCACAGGCGAGTCGCTTCGTCGATGGTCGCTCGAGTGTCGTGCGCCAGGTAGGGCGAGACCTCCAGGCTGACGTACCCGTCGCGTCGCTCCGACTCTTTGTATACCGCAAGAAGCACGTCGGCGGCTTGTTGAATGTCCTCAACGGCCAACTGTTCGTAGATGGCGCTCGCGGTGGCGTCCTTTGTTCTCTGAAAGCGTTCGATCGCGACGTCGTAGTCTGTGCTGCCCGCAATCGCCTTTTCGAAAATAGACGGATTGGAGGTCACGCCGCGGATCCCGTCGTTCTGCACCAAGCGCGCGAACTCACCGCTTTGAAGCAGGTTGCGTCGGATGTAGTCGAGCCAGACCGACTGGCCGTACTTATGATATAGATCTCTTACGTCCACGGAAACCTCCTGCTCGCGCTCGAACAACTCGTGTTGACTTCCCTCCCCAGTCGGGCCTCGAAGAACAGCCCGATTGCTATTATGAGCGCCACCAAAACGAGGTCAAGACCCAGACCACGCCGATCACAAGTGCTATCCACACGAAGTCGCCGCCCCATCCCCACGCCCGGTGGTTGAATTCCTGGGAACCGCCTAGGGCAGTGGCCTGCTCATGGCGCCGCCGCTGGATATAACTAGGGTAGGGCGGACCCCATCCGCGGTAGCCCCAACCATATCCGACCGGAGACACGATCACGAAGAACATGAACATCATCCATATCCACCACCATGAGCTAATCATTGGTATCTCGCTCCTTTTCCGCTAGATGCGACTGAACAAACCGGCTCGTCACTGACCGCGGCAGTTTCGGCTACGTCGTGAATAAGCAGTATGCTATCGTGGAACATAAGTCGCACGGTCATTGGGAACGGTCAGTGTCCTGCCGCGACCGAGGAGCCCTTGCGAACGCGCGGGTCGTCCGGACGCCGCCATCTTGCCCGTGCCCGCGGCGGACGGTTTCCAAACGAGTTCGAGCCAACGGGTCACGTCACGACGCCGGAGCATTCCAACGAATCTTCCGTTGTCGACGACGGGCAGCTGATCGACATCCTGCTGAGCGAGCCGCTCGAAGGCCTTCGCCAGGGGCTCCTGGGGACTCAACGGCGAAAGGCCTTCAACTCGTCGCATGATCGATTCGACGGGCGTCCCGGTCCATTGCGACGGGGGCAGTCCTCGTATGTCCACGACGGACACGATGCCCAGGAGCACCCCATTTCGCACGACTGGGATGGAGCGGTCGTCCCTAAAGACGAAGTGGTCGTGGACGAGGGTCGCCACGGAGAGGCCGGTTTCCGCCGTTGGGCCGTTGCGCTGCACGAGTTGCTCTACCGTCACCCCGGCGAGCACGTCGTCGAGAGCCAATCGAGTGGCGGACTTAGCGGCCGCGCTATGCAAGAACCAGCCGATGAACGCTAGCCAGAGACCGCCTATCAAACCGGTTCCAAAGAAGGGTATGTGAACGCCCAACGCCATCGCGAGTCCACACGCGAGAAAGAGCCAGCCAATGCTCTGTCCGGCCGCAGATGCCCAAACTGTCGCCATGCGGAGGCTGCCGGTAGCCTTCCAAACAATGGACCTCAGAACGCGACCGCCATCGAGGGGGAACCCAGGCACCATGTTGAAGAGCCCGATCATGATGTTGATGGGGCCCAGCCATGCGAACAACGTGGCGAGCGGACCGAGCCCCGCAAGAGCGTTCCAAGGGTCAGCTAGGTTATTCCACGAGATGGTGGTCACGGCGGACGCGAGAAACAGGAACCCCAATCCAAGCGCGATGCTCGTAATCGGTCCGACGATAGCGATGAGAAACTCGGCGCCGGGCGCAGGCGGCTCGTGTTCGATGTTCGACAGGCCTCCGAAGAGAAAGAGAGTGATGCTCTGGACGCGGAGGCCAAAACGCATCGCAACGACAGAGTGTGCGAGCTCATGAAGGAGAATGCACGCGAAGAACATGACGGTGGCTCCGACGGCGACGAGGCCGTCCTCGAGCGGAGGCCAAGCCGGGTGCCATTGTGAGAAGACCGTTACCAGGTTCCAAGTCATCAGGACGAAGATGAAGACCCAGCTCCAGTCAGCACGAAGCTCTATCCCGAAAATCCGTCCCATTCGAAACGCGCGCATTGATGGAAGCCTTTCGCTTGCTGCCATGCGTGGAAGGCGTACCGGCACCAAGCATTCACTCCGTCCGGCGGCGCCTGCCACGAGCAGCAGCGATCGTGCCAGACGTCGACCAGGTCTGTCCCGCCGCGCCATGGGCTATCTCGTCAGCCCATGCGCTTGCAAAATGCCAACGGTCTTCGCATCGCGCATCGAAGGGTCTGCGCAGTTGGAGGCGAGCATTGGCTACGCTTCATGAACTCGCCTAAGGATCGGCGACATTCGTTGGGGCCCGAAACTTGCTCCGGTCGCGGCCAAAATGAAGGTCCGCGCATCGAACCACGCGTTTTCGAAGAGGTCCATTCTGGTGGTCGACGATGACGAGCCGATGCGATTGGCGATCTACGACCTGCTGTCTCCAAACTATCATGTGACCCTTGCCGTCGACGGCCTCGACGGATTCGACAAGTCGAAGGACCAGCCGCTGCCCCACCTCATTATCGCTGACATCGTCATGCCTCGGCTCGACGGCATTGAGATGGTCCGTCGCATCCGCGAACGGGACGCGGTGCAAGTAGTGCCGGTCATCTTTATCTCCGGTCAAATGTCGGTCGGGAGCATCCTCGCCGGACTGCCCCTGCTGCCTTTCGGGTACCTCGCGAAGCCAACCGACCCTGCCGTCCTGGTGAATAAGGTGAAGCGTGCGTTGGGCGAGGCTTAAGCCCGGACTCACTCGGCCATGGATAACGCCGGCGATTCGATGATTGGCTACGACGCCGCGACGAGCGACGTGGGCCCGAGTTACGGGGTTAGCTGGGGCCCACTTTGGCTACTTCTGAAGAGGCTGCCCGAACAGCTCGACTGCCTGTCGTGACCCAAGCAGGAGTGCTTCCATCCCCTTGGATCTTCAATAACACGCCAGGCAGGGCAACTCCTCTAAAGCCAATAGCCCGAGACCCATGTCCAACCCCACCAGCGTCGGGCCCAGTGGCCCGAAATCCAAACGGCCCCCGACCAAGGTTGATCGAGCCAATACCCATCATCCCAATTCCAGTCGCCCCCCCCAGTAGTAGTCACCAGGTACCCAACTGACGTCGTCCCGCGGAGCTTTGGGCGCCTTGTCGTTTTTGGCTGCGGGCATGGGCTTGTTGACCTGAGTGACTGCAACCGCCCCTGGCTGCTTCTCCGGATGACCCTTCATGCTGTGACTGCAACGCGGGCATCGATCGCCCTCGTTTGCGTGTGCGACACGACGGCATTCCATGCATCCAATCAGGCCAGGGGACGTCAGGCGTGTGCCTCCGGCTCGGCGGGAGCGCCTCCCTCGAGTCTCTGCCAAATCGCCTCGTAATCGAGTGTTGCGTCCGTCGTGAGCATGGCGACCATCGTTCCCCCAAGCGCAAACGCCGCAAGGCCGACGTTGACGACAGCCATGGCACTGAGGCGCGAATAGGCGACGATCGACCCCAGGACGAAAACTTCCACCATGGCCCAGGGAGAAATGTGTTCGAGCCAGCCGAAGAGCCAGGCCAGCCAGCGAGGTGGCCGCACCGCGAATAGACCGATGAGCACCGTGAGCTCGACGATGAGCTTCATTGCCGGCATTACCACGAGCGTGAGGACGACGATGACAGCCAGCGGCAAGAGACCGTAGTGGTGCATCATTTCCGCTCCGGAGAAGACAGACGCGACGCTCGTACGGCCCAAGATGTGCACTTTGCCGAGGGGCAGAGCGAGGGCGAGCGGAAATAGGAAGGCTGCAGCGACCGCGTTTAGCCGCGCAAATGGCAGGCCATGGGTCGACGCTCGGCGCAGCGTCGCGTCGCACCGGATACAGATCGCCGCTTCGCCGTCGGGGACTTCTGGCAGCTTCTGCATGAGTCCGCAGTCACGGCATTCGCGCCAGTTTGGCAGATCGTCGATGGCGACGGCGTACGGCATGAATCTCGGAAGACACACGCACAGTTCGGGCCAGAGTCCCGGGGGCGGGCACTCACGCGGCTCGCGCCATCATCCCCCGCCGAGGGCGACATGCAGCACGGTCACGCGTGACTGATTCGTTCACGGGAGCAGCCAAGCCTTCGCCTCGGCGAGCTGATCGTTGCGAAATGCCTTCACCGGGCAGGGCAAGAGGACGCGGAAGAGGTTTACGGAGTCGAGGATCCATTTCGCGTCGGCGACAACTGCGCACTTCTCGAAGTCCTTGCGCTGGTGAAGCCCGACCTTCACGTCTTCCCACATGGCCCCGGCCGTGAAGCCGGTGAACCCCCGATCGATCTGGTAGAGAAACCGGATCTTCTCGCGGCCTTCGAGGCCGCGGGCGACGGCAGGCACGAGGACGGTGTCGTAGTCTTGGGCCGTGACCTCTCCGGTGGCCTCCACGCCCACGACCCCATCGGGCAGACCTGCGATTGTCTTCATCATCGAGAACCTCCTTTTTGTCCATACTCGTCGACGACCGCCCGGGGGGCTCCCCGATTGCTACAAGCCGCTGACTACCTTGCTCTCTGGAGCCTTACTGACTGGCAGCCCTTCCGGATTTCCATTGACCAGGAGCTTGAGCGAGTCAATCGCCTTCTGTGCCGCCTCGAGCTGGAACCGCTCCTGCTGGGCGGTATCCGTACCAGGATTCGAAACTCGGTGCAGCGATCATATTGTCTTACGAGACTTCTAGAATACGCGACGGGTCACTCGTCGCATCCGTACGCAGCGAACGTGCCAATGGGGTCGGCGTTCCCCGTGGATGCAAAGACAGCACTCCCGCGTGGACGACTTGTTGGCGCGGGCCGTCTCAGCCATTCTCTTTTTGCATGGTCGACTGGGCAAGAAGCCCATTGTTGATGTTTCCGTCAGGGGCAGACGAAGGGCATCGTCGATCAGGGAGAGATCCCTGCCCTGGCGAAGGTTTCACCCTGTCGCCGAAGAGGCATTCGGTCGTAGTGGCGGCAGAGTGCCTCCTCGTAGGCCTGGCTGATGGGATGGTCGATTCCCCACTGCGGGCTGTTCTTGATGGCCGCGCGAGTCATTCCGACGTAGACCTTTCTGTCAAGCCAGCTGATGCGACTGGTCCACTCTGGCGCGATGAGAACGCTCTTGCCGACCCACCAGTTGCTCGTCTCGATGACCATGTACCGGATCGCCCAGCTTTCGTCGTCGAGCATGAAGTCCTTGACGTGCCCGATGGCGCCGTCCGTGCCCTCGATGTGATAGCCGTGGACCTCGTTGGCGCTGCGAAGGTGAACATCGCCGTCGGGTTCGCCGGGACGCTCGCCCCTTCGGTCGTAGCCGGGACCTGCCATTGCGCCCGGGGAGTATCCCGATCCCCACAGCATGCCCTGGCCCCAGTAGTACGGATAGCCATAGTAGCCATAGTAGTCGCGCTCGAGCTGGCGTGACACCGGTCTGTCGAGGTCGACGCTCGGACTGTTCTTGATCTTGTCCATTGTGAGAGCCAGGTGGAAGGACTTGGCGGAGAAGTCGACAGTGCGAAACGAGATGGGGGAGATGAGCACGTGCCGCCCGCCGAAGAAGCCGCCGGTGTCGACCACGAGGTAGCGAACTGTCCAGTGCTCGTCGTCGATGAAGAAGTTGGTGACGCTTCCAAGGTCACCATCCGTGGCCTTGACCTTGTAGTGCTCGAGCATCTTGAGACTTCGGAGCATGAGGACACCTTTCGTTTGTCGTTGAGCGAGCCACGACTTTGCACGACGCGTGCCTCCCGAATGACGCTGGATCGCATTCGCGACCAAGGAGCGGCCGTGGCAAAACGCAAGGCAGCATTCGCGGCGCGACAGCCGGCACGGAAGAGTCTGCCACCGGGCTCACGAAGGTCGCCCGTTTCCTCGCGAGGACAAGTTGGAAACCGCGCGGTGACCTCTACGAGTGTCGCCCCGCAGAGGAAGCCGTGGAATGGATCGTGCTGGGGCGGTCGATGGTCGGCGACCTGCGCCGCGGGCGATGGGCAGCGCCCCTCGTCACGAGATGTTCAACACGGAGGCCATCTCTCATGAACCGCGAAGCCCAAGGCGAAAACGAGATTCGCGATCAGGTCCTGACGCTGCTGTCCGACGACGAGGTCGCCCGAGTGAGCACGGCGGAGGGCGAGCCGCGTCTCGGCCACGGCGACGAGTACATCGATCTGGCCGCACCCCACAACGGGGTCCGCCGGGTCCATGGGGCCATGCAGCAGACGATGGGCAAGGTCCTCCCGCGCAGCGCCGTGAGCGCCGAGACCTGGGAAAGGATTGCCGCGCGGTTCGGAACGCGCTTCGCCCCGAAGCTTGGCAAGTGACTCACGGTGCCTCGTTCTTGGCAGGAAGCGGCTCACGCCTACCGGACGTGTCTCATAGATTCGGCGTCCGTTTGCATCACGGACTCTGCGGGAGCGCGCAGCGGGCTGCCGGGTCCTGGCGGTAGAAGAGCGCCAATTGCTCATAGAGCGGGGGATGTCGGCGTTTCAGCTGAATTGGTTTCTCGAAGAACGCTTCCGTCACGACAGCGAAAAACTCAGCGGGGTTCGTCGCGCCGTAGGCGTTGATGTCGCTTGCGCGATGGCGGTCCACGTCGCTCACGAGTTGGGCGAATTCGTCGCCGAGCACGTGTGCCCACGCCGTGTACATCGCGCGCGTGGCCAGCGCGGGCGAACCATCGGCGCGTCCCCCTTCTTGATCGAGCTGATGCGCAAATTCGTGAAGCGTCACGTTACCGCCCGCATGCGGGTCGGTCGCGCTGCGCCGGACGGCGTCCCATGCGAGGACGACCACCCCAGGCTCCGACTCTCCCAAGCGTGCTTGCTGGTCAGAAACCGTGATGCCGCTCGCGAGATATGCATTCGTGTTGGCGACGTACGTGTGAGGATAGACGAGGATGCTAACGAGTTCAGGAAAGTAGTCGGTCTCGCGGTGAAGCAAGAGGAGGCACGCTTGCGCCGCGATGGTCACTCGGATTTCGTCAGTGATCTCGAGGCCGGCGCACCCTTCAAACGTCTTCTCACCCAGGAAGACCTGAACGTGCCCCTCGAGCTCGTCGCGATCCTCAGGCGAAAGCATCGACACGTAGTTTGAGCTCGCTACCATGATCGTCCGCCAGGGCTCTGGAAACG
This sequence comes from Polyangiaceae bacterium, assembly GCA_049512415.1. Lineage (GTDB taxonomy): Bacteria > Myxococcota_A > Polyangia > Polyangiales > Polyangiaceae > Palsa-1150. The sequence continues at coordinate 18,434 of JBEKXD010000003.1, read as the reverse complement.
ACCGCGCCCGGAGCGCAGCTCGGCGGTGCGATTTCGACCTAAAGATGGCGAACATGATCGTCTATGATAGGACATACAGCATCGGCTCTCGCAACGCCCGCGGGGCCGTTACCGGGCCCTACGGCTCGTCGGCGTTTCCTCACCAAACTCGGCGCACGCCACGTCATCATGCTCGAGATCCCACGGGTAAAGATATTGGCGTTGAATTCTCGCCCCCCTTCGCCCTCGTGGATCTACTTGAGTGGCATGTCGATTGCGCGTAGGTCGCTTGTGGCGACCTGTGTCCTGGTCGTGGCATGTTCGGGTGCGACCCTCGCCAGCCCGCCCAGCCCTCCCGTGGACTGGCGCTCGATCTCAGTCGCTGGATCGAGAACTAGGCCGACGAGCCCACCGACCGATCGAGAGCGCCGCGTAGCGGAAGCTTACGCGGCTGCGCTCATGTCACCCGGCTTGTGTGATCTTCAGCCACGACTGGCCGAGGGTTCGAGCGGCTCGTTCTGCGGATCTGGGGAAGTGCAGGGTCGAGATCAAGTAGCGGGGATGCACGAACTTCTCTTCGGCGCCTTCGACAATCGCAAGTTCGGCGTCACCCGTGTGCTGCGAACGGCAAGCGCACAGGCGCTCGAGTGGACAATGACCGGGATTCAAGCGCGCGACTGGATGCGCGTCGCCGCAACCCATAGACCGGTTGCGTTCGCGGGAATCACGCTCGTCTGGACGCGCGATGACGGCGCGATCACGGACATTCACGTCTATTTCGACACGGCGGTGGTCAAGGGCCAACTCGGCGCCGGACCACAGGCCTTGCGCACGCTGCCACGGATACGGCCAGCCGTAGCGGAGCTGCGAAGCGAACAGACGGATTCCCCTATCGAAATGGAGAATGTCGCGGCTGTCCGCTCGGAGCTCGATGCACTCGAATCCAGCGACGAGATCGCGTATCTGTCCTCCATGGCCAATGACATCGAGGTCGTCACGCCAGAGCGCAGCGAGCCGATGCGCGGCAAGGTCACGGTAAGGGGGTACTTCGAGTCCATGCACCGCGCGATTGGGGATCTCGATACGACCATCCGCAACGCTTGGGGAATCGCGAGCTTCGTGGTCGTCGAGTACTCGATCGCCGGCGTGCAGCTTGCTTCGATTGACTGGGTGCCACTGCGTCCCGATCATGTCGTCAAACTGCACACGGTTGATGTCGCCGAACTCCGCGACGGCCGGATAGCTCGAATACGGAGGTACGACAACGTCGGGGAGATAGCCGAGGACTTACCCTGAGTTCAGCTCGTAGCCTCATGATGATAAGTGGCTACGTCGTCCGTGGCTCTTGCTACCAGGACGACTCGCGCGCGGTCTACTTCTGCGGATGTCCCGTCAACGAGAACGACGAATTTCCCGGAGCGGACCGCGGTCTCGTATTTCAAGGTCTTGTCCTTCGGGATGCCAGCGCTCACGAGGGCCGCGCCCAGCACGCCGACGCCAGCCCCGACCGTCGCTCCCTCGATGGCTCCCGCGAGCCAGCCCACGATCGGCCCCAGCACAATCACATGACCGACCCCCGGAATGAGGAATAAGCCAGCACCAACGAGCCAGCCCCAGAGGCCGCGCCCAGAAGGCGCCTAGATTTCCCAAAACTTCATGCGATCTCCGACATTGTAGAACCGTATCACGTGCGCTTCCGTCTGGTAGTCCTTGCCGATGATGGACAGCTGTTTCATCTCAAAATGCTGATCGCGCAGGGCTTTGATCGCTTCCTCAGCGAAGCCATGCGTGTCGTAAACGGCAACTGCAAACTCCGATTCGCTCATGAGATTCCCTCTCCGCCTTCTTGCGGCCATCGTTGCGCGCGTCCAGTACGAAGTGTTGAACGCGAATGTCGTCAAGCCTCTACTCGACTCGACCGAGATTTGACATCCATGAGCCTCGACGAGCCCCTTGCAGACGTACAGACCGATGCCACGTCCAGGCAGGGTGCCCTCGGGGGGCGCGGTAGTAGCGATCGAAGATCACTCGCAATTCCTGCGCCAGGACGTCTTCCCCCTCGTTGGTGACAGAGACGAAGATTCGGTCGCCTCGGCGGTCCATCGCGACGGTGATAGCCGATCCTGGACGACGGTATTTCGGTGCGTTGCCGACGAGATTGGTGACAATCTGCTGGAAGCGAAGAAGGTCGACTGAGACTTAGGGGGGTCCGTTCGCGGACGTCGATGTGCACGCGCGGCGTGTCGTGGGAGATGTCGCGTATGCGGCTAGGCAGTGAAAGAGGGGTCGAGGAAGCAAGCGCCTGCGGTCACATAGAAGGCCTTATCGGCCCAGCTGAATCGTGCATGCAGGCGGGAATCGTGGTCCGAAGGTGGTTTCGGCTTCACCCATTGTGGTTTGTCCGTGCGGCCCGCGTACTCGACGACAATTCCCATCCCGCGCTCTCGGTCATCGTCGGCGAGATCGCCCAGGATCCAGACGCCGGGATGGCGCATTTCCACGACCGCGGAGATTCGTTCGGCGGTGCCGAGCCAGAGCACAGGGACATCAGCCTGTGTCGCAACGGGATTGCCGTCGAGTGCCACGACCCGGAACATGTGGCCTGCCAAGGCAAGGCTGCGGATCTCGGTCGCGCTCGCGTTGAGCACGTGGAAGGGCACGCGCTCTCCTTGCTTGACGCGAATCGCGTTCGCCGTGCCCCAACATCCGTCCGTTAATGCTGAATAGGTCGTAGCCGACTTCGAAGCCCTTCGGAGTGCCCTTGGCCGCTTCGTCGGCTGCCGCTCCGATCTTCCGGAGCGCGTCGACGGAGTTCCCGGCGAGCATGTCCATGGCCATATCGCCGCCGCGGCTGAAGGACGGAACGAACTCCTTCATGACCAGGAAGACTTCACGGTCATAATCTCCTGCATTGTCCTTGGGGTCGATATACACCGGTCCAGCCTGACCAGTGTAGGTTCCGCGGTCAAGGTTGCTACCGGCGACGACGTGGGTGTGATAGAAACGAAGCCCTGCTGGTTTGGGGACAAAGGCGATCTGGCGCAACCCCTTGGGTGGCACGAAAGGCGAGCCTTCCTCCGCAGCTCCGTCGACGTTGCTCGGTATTTGTAGTCCATGCCAGTGGACCAGCTCCGGTGTGTCCGTATCATTATGAATGTCGACTACGACTCTCTGCCCTTCCTTGAAGCGGACGAGTGGCCCCGGGAACTGGCCATTGTAAAGTGTCGTGGAAACGACATGATTGTCCGCGAGCTCGACGAGGCCAGTCGCAATATGCAAGACGCAATCCGCCCTTTCCCTGTCGAGTAGGGTGCTCGGAATCCGCGCAGCACTCGGAGCATTTCCAGGATCGCGGCGCAGCGGGGAGCTCGGCTGAGCGATCCCTGGTTGACAGGCGTCCAGCAAGAGCCCGGCGCCGAAAAGCGTCGAACGCGACAGGAAGAGACGACGCGATGTGTCCATGGCGCTGCTCTAAGCGCCTTGCGGACGGCAGGCAAGGTGCTCACCCGCAATGCCCGTGACTCGCCTCGAGCATCGGAGCACCACGTGGCCTTCACGCTGCTGGCGCACATGGCGCCCGGCCGGAACGGTGGCAATCAACCCGTCGTATAACAGAGGAGGAGCTCATGGGTGCCGAGCAGCCGGAATTGACCGGGCCCGATTTTGTTGATGGCATAGCCCTAGACATCCTGCGCGAGGGGGTGCCCGTACTGGGGCACGCACTGGCGGAGTCCGTAGTCGTCGTTCGTCAGGGGGACCGGGTGTTTGCGGTGGGCGCCACGTGTACCCATTACGGGGGGCCACTGGCCGACGGCCTGATCGTTGGTGACGAAATTCGATGCCCATGGCATCACGCCTGCTTCAGCCTCCGTACGGGCGAGGCGACCGCCGCGCCAGCGCTCAATCCGGTGACTTGCTGGCGGACAGAAGAGCGCGGGGGCATCGTCTATGTCACCGGCAAGGTCGCACCGAAGGCGGTGGTCCCGCGAGCCTCGGGTCCGCGCTCGATCGCCATCATCGGCGGAGGGGCGGCCGGTCTGGCTGCGGCCGAGATGCTGCGCCGGCGCGGGTATGACGGCGGCATCACGATGCTTACCGCGGACGCCTCGCCCCCATATGATAGGCCGAACTTGTCGAAGGATTACCTCGCGGGCAAGGCCCCGGAGGAGCGGATTCCGCTGTGTCCGCCGGAGTTCTTTGTCGACCATCGGATCGACCTGCGCTTGGCTGCGCGGGTCGCGTCGATCGACCTCGCGGGCAAGAAGGCTGTCCTCGAACGGGGCGACTCCGTGCCGTTCGACGCGCTCCTGCTCGCGACGGGCGCGGAACCAGTCAAGCTCTCATTGCCAGGGGCGGACCTGCCGCATGTCCATTATCTCCGCACCCTCGCCGACAGCCGGTCGATCATCGCCCGGTCCAAGGACGCCAGGCGCGCGGTCGTGCTGGGAGCGAGCTTCATCGGGCTGGAGGTGGCCGCTGCGCTTCGGACGCGCGGGGTCGAAGTGCATGTGGTCGCGCCCGACGTCCGTCCCCTTGAACGCGTCATGGGGCCGGACGTCGGAGACTTCGTGCGTTCGTTGCACGAGGCTCACGGCGTCGTCTTCCATCTTGAGCAAACCGCACAGGCGATCGATCCCGCGACGGTGACGCTCGAAGGCGGCGATACATTGGCGGCCGACCTGGTCGTGGTGGGGATCGGCGTGCGTCCCTCGGTCGCGCTTGCCAAAGGCGCAGGCCTTGCGATCGATCGCGGCGTCGTCGTCGACGAATACCTGGAGACGAGCGAGCCTGGCATCTTCGCCGCTGGCGACATCGTGCGCTGGCCGGATCCATGCTCCGGTCGAGAAATCCGCGTGGAGCACTGGGTTGTGGCCGAGCGCCAAGGCCAAATCGCAGCGCGCAACATCATGGGCGACAGGGTCAAGTACGCGTTCGCGCCCTTCTTCTGGAGCGAGCACTACGACGTCTCCATCTCGTACGTCGGTCACGCGGAGAGATGGGATCGCATCGACATATCCGGCAGCCTCGACGGCAAGGACTGCACTCTCGCATACCGTTTGGGGGGCGACACTCTCGCCGTGGCGACCATCGGACGCGACAAGGAGAGCCTCAGCGCGGAGGCCGCGTTTGCCGAGCAAGACCGGGCTACGCTGGCCCAACTGGGCAAATGATCAAGGAGCTCCGGCCTCGAGTCTTGATGAGTTTTCGGACGGATCACAATCGGGCCAGCAAGAACGGCGAGGAGCCCGTCGTGGAAACGTGGAATCCATTCGCGACGCGTAAGTGCATAGCTCGAGTTTCCGAATGATCGACGCCAAGGCCGGGCCGAGCGGGCATGCGCCTTGCTTTTCGTCCGCTCACGGGTCCAATGGGTACGGATATCTCGAGCGCTCACCTCCCGGTTCATGGCGGTCCCATCCTCGTATGTCTTGACCGCTCCGCATTCGCCGAGGTGTGTCTGCTCCATGCGATCTCGCTGACAAGGACCTTCGGCAGGGCCATTACGCTCGCGCACGTCATGGAAGTTCGCCATGAGCGTACCGGCCCGCAGCCCAGCGACGCCCTCGATTGGGAATTTGCTAGGCAAGAAGCGCAGGGCTACCTCGAGCGAGTCGAGAAGGAGGTCTCGCAAGCCTTGGGTCACCCCGTGGAGGTCAGGCTCGAGCAAGGGCGGCCGGCCGAGCGCATCGTGGATCTTGCTCTTGAGATCGCGGCGGAGATTACCGTGCTCGGATGTCGTGGCGCCAGTGGAGCGCCCGCGTCGTCGCTAGGCAGTACGGCGCAGCAGGTCCTCGCGCTGGCTCGCAGCTCCATCTTCATCGCTCACTCCTCGTCGGTCGTCGGCGCCGCCGTGACTCCGAGGCGCATCCTCGTTCCGCTCGACGGATCCATTCGTGCCGAGAGCGTCCTACCTGCCGCCGTACGAATGGCGAGTGATCGCGGCGCCGAGCTCTTGCTCGTTCACGTCGTCCAAGACCCACTCCCAACGGAGTTGCTACCCGCGCCCGAGGACATGGCTCTTGCGCGCACGCTCGCGGAGCGTCTCGAGTCGGGCGCCAAGCGCTACCTGACGCATCTCCAAGGGCAGCTGGCGCACGAGTGCGCGCTCATTCGCACGCTCGTCGTTCGGCATGCGCACGAGCGGCAGTGCCTCCTTGAGATGTCGCAGCAGGAGGACACCGATCTCATCATCCTGTCGGCGCACGGATCGGCATGCAATTCGGCTCGGTCCTTCGGGAGCGTCGCGACGTATCTCTTGACCCACTCGACCGTGCCAGTGCTCGTCCTCCAGGACCTTCCCGGGGGCGATGGTCACCGAGTATACGGATTCGACGGCGTGCATTTGACGCCGCAGCTGCGAGCCAGCTACGCGCCGGAGCACGTGTGACCGCGGTTGCGGTCAGTGCAGCGTCGGCAAACGCCGTGGAAACGGCAGGTATCGAGGCAGACGCGCGCGCCCTTGCCGAAGCAGGGCGCGGCTTCAAACGGGTTGCGCGTTCGGTCACGCGTGTGTTCGGGCCGCAGCCTCTTGCTCGCCCGCTGGAGCGTGCCGAGCGGTTCCTAGCCGCGCGCTCCTTGGGTGACACCGCCATCGAACGAGCGGCCGAGTGGTTTCTCGACAACTACTATTTGATCCGTCGCGTCGCGCGACAGGTGGAAGAGGAGCTTCCGCGCGGCTTCGTACGCCACCTCCCGCAGCTCGCGTCAGGGCCGCGGGAGGGGAAACTGCGTATCGACGCCCTGGCCCGAATGCTGGTCGAAAAGACCGACACGGTGCTCGACCTCTCCGTCCTGCAGCGTTTCGTCCGCGCCTATCAGGAGGTGTCGCCGCTCACCATTGCCGAGCTATGGGCGCTTCCCACGATGCTACGGGCCACGGTGCTGGAGGAGCTCCTTCGAGCACTCCGTGAGCTCAACGTGCCCGTTCAAAGAGACGACCGTCGGATTCTCCATACGGACTGGCTTGGCCTCAGCCCTGGCGCAGGAGTCGAACGGTCAATCCGTGCACTGCGTGTGCTCGACACCATCGATTGGAAGGCTTTCTTCGCGAAGGTCAATCGGGTCGAGTCGATCCTGCGTACCGATCCTGCTGACGTCTACGCGCGGATGGACTTCGAGACCTGCGACTCCTACCGGAAGGTGATCGAAACGATCGCATGGGGCGCTGGTCGCACCGAAGAAGAAGTGGCCGATATCGCGGTGTCGCTCGCGCGGGAGCACACGCTCGACGAACGCCGCGGGCACGTCGGTTACTACCTGATCGCCGCGGGCAGAAGCGTGCTGGAAGAGCGCATGGGCTATCGCCCTCGCGGACTCGAACGCGTCCGCCGCATGGCTCGGACTTGGCCGACGGTTTCGTACTTACTGCCGCTCGCGCTACTGACAGCCGTCCCGGTCTTGGCGCTCGCCTGGTGTCTCGCAAATGGATCCGAACGAGGGAATGCCCATCTCCTCTCGATCGCCGCATCCGTCGCCGCTGCGATCGTGCCGGCGTCGGCCGTGGCCATGACCCTCATCCAATCCGTGTTCGCGTGGCTCCTGCCGCCCGCCACGCTGCCCAAGCTCGATTTCACGAAGGGTCTACCTCGCGACATGGCAACAATGGTCGTGATTCCGACGTTGCTCGGCCGGGCTGACGACGTCGGGGGCATGCTTCGGGACATCGAACTTCATTACCTTTCGAATCCCGACCCTCAGTTCCAGTTTGCGCTCCTCACAGACGATGTAGACGCGAAGGCGCCAAGGGACGCCGACGGGGAAAGCAGGTTGCTCGACAGCGCTTCGCGGGGAATTGAAGCGCTCAACGCCAAGCACGGGAAGAGCGGTCACGGCCCGTTTCACCTCCTGCACCGCGACCTGAGATGGAATCCAGCCGAAGAGCGCTTCATGGGCTGGGAGCGAAAACGCGGCAAGATCGAGGAGCTCAATCGTCTGCTCCGTGGCGACACCCAAACAAGCTTTTCCCTCCACGTCGGCGAGCCCGAAGGCCTCTTGGGGATTAGGTTCGTGATCACGCTCGACAGCGATACGCAGCTCCCCATGGGGAGCGCGCATCGGCTCGTCGGCCTGCTTGCTCACCCGCTCAACCGCGCCGTCTTCGAGGAGAGAACGGAGTGCGTCATCGCGGGGTATACAATCGTCCAGCCCGGCGTCGAGATATCTCCATCGAGTTCCCGCCCTTCGCCGTTCTCGCGAATCTACACGGGTGACGTCGGATTCGACATCTACACCCACGCGTCTTCGGACCTGTATCAGGATCTCTTCGGCTCTGGGATCTACGTCGGCAAGGGCATCTACGACGTGGACGCGTTCATGCGCAGCGTCAATGGTTGCGCTCCGGAGAACGCCCTCGTCAGCCACGATCTCTTCGAGGGGATCCACGGACGAACGGCGCTCGCAAGCGACATCCGCTTGTTCGAGGGGTTCCCTCCTGACTACGCGACGTACGCGATGCGGCTGCATCGGTGGGTCCGCGGCGACTGGCAGCTTCTCTCGTGGCTATTTCCAAGGGTGCCCTCAGAGAAGGGCTCGAGCCGGAAGAACAGGCTCGCGCCCATCGATCGGTGGAAGATCGCCGACAACCTCCGTCGCAGCCTGACGAGTCCATCTCTGCTGGTGCTGCTTGTGGTGGGCTGGATCTGGTTGCCGGCAAACGCTCCGTTATGGACTCTCGGGGTCCTCGGGATTCTCCTCGCGCCGATGTTGCCGGCGCTTGTGAGTCGCCGTCGTGCGCACCTCGCGCACTTGGAGCGGGGAGCTCTCGCGATTGCATTTCTCCCCTTTGAAGCGTCGATTGTGATCGATGCCATCGTTCGCGCGCTCGTTCGAAAGACGATTACGCGTAAGCGCTTGCTGCAGTGGACGAGCGCAGCGGACGCGGCGTTCGGCATCGCGGCAAGATCTCCTCGGGCGATGTTCTGGCAGACGATGATCGCGTCGCCGTTGCTCGCGGTGTCGGTCGCTGAGCTCGTCGCGTGGCAAAGACCGTCGTCGCTCGTCGCCGCGTCGCCGCTCCTCGTGCTCTGGTTCTTCGCCGCTGAGATTGCGCGCTTCATAAGCACACCTGTACGCTCGCGCGCCGAGCACGTTACCGAGAGCGAACGCAGGAAGCTTCGGTTGCTTGCTCGTCGAACGTGGCGCTTCTTCGACGCGTTCGCGGGGCCGACCGACCAATGGCTACCCGTCGACAATTACCAGGAAGCGCCGCGCGAGCAGATCGCCCATCGTACATCGCCGACGAACATCGGCCTCACGCTCCTAGCGACGCTCTCGGCATACGATTTCGGCTATCTGGGTCCGAGCGAGCTGTCGCTCCGCGTTAGAAGGGTGTTTGACAGCCTGACGCGCATGACTCACTACCAGGGGCATCTCTTCAACTGGTACGACACCAGGAGTCTGCAGCCACTCCTTCCACGCTACGTATCGACAGTCGACAGCGGAAATCTCGCCGGTTGCCTCCTAGCGCTGAAGCAAGGGTGCACAGAGATGGCGGTGGCCCCGGTGGTGCGCGCCGAGGCCTGGGACGGGCTTGGCGACTCGATCGATCTCCTCGGGGAGGCGGTGGAGGCGTTCCCAACTGGCTCGGTGGACTCGTTGCGCTCAGTGATCGTTCGGATGCGCCAGCTGAGCCTGTACGCCCGGGACAACCTCCATGACGCGTACCCGACGCTCCGAACCCTCGCCAACGAAGTCGCCAGCGAGCTCGATCGGGAGCTGCTCGTGTTCGTCGCAACGGGCGCGCACCGCCATGAGGTCGACCGCCTCCGCGCCCTTCGTACGTCGATCGATGGGCTCCACCGGCAGCTGCAACAGATGCGACGCGAACTCGATGCTCTAGTCCCCTGGCTTGCCCTGCAGGACGAAGCAGCCTTGCACGGGATCGCCCTACCGGTGTCGCCTCGCCTCGACGAGCTCGCGGCTCTCTCGCGCGATCTTCGGCTCGTGCTCGAAGCCAAGGAGGCCAAGCGACGTCAAGACGGGACCAGGTCTCCAGAGATGGACGACTCGGCGGAACGACTGGAGGAGGCCTTTCGAATCGCCGAGGTGAGCGGCGCCGCGCTTGCCAACGAGATCGTCGCCCTCGCGGCGCGCGCAGACGACGAGGTCCGCGCGATGGACTTCAAGCTCCTCTACGACAGCGAACGGCGCCTGTTCCACATTGGCTACAACGCCACGATCGACCAAGTCGATGCGAACTACTACGACCTCTTAGCATCCGAGGCACGCCTCGCGAGCTATGTGGCAATCATCAATAGCGACGTGCCTCAGGCGCATTGGTATGCGCTCGGCCGGCCGCTGACGCTCGTCGCGGGCTCTCCAGCGCTCTTGTCGTGGGGCGGAACGATGTTCGAGTACCTCATGCCCTGCCTCTTGATGAGGAGCCAGCCGGGCACCCTGCTCGCTCGAACCAGTGTGCTCGCGGTCGAGGCGCAGGTCGCCTACGGGAGGCGGAAGAGCGAACCGTGGGGTGTCTCCGAGTCGGCATACGGCCGCGTCGACTCTGATCAGACCTATCAGTATCGCTCCTTTGGAGTGCCGGGACTCGGTCTAAGACGCGGGCTCACAGAGGACCGGGTCGTCACTCCCTACGCATCACTCCTAGCGTTGTCGATCCGGCCTTGTGCCGTCATCGAGAACGTGAGGGCGCTTGAAGCGGTGGGGATGATGGGAACGTACGGATTGTTCGAGGCGCTCGATTCGACCCCGGAGCGCGATATGGCCGTTAGGACCGAAGGCCAGCCGCTCATCATCGTGCGGTCATATATGGCGCATCACCAGGGAATGCTCCTCGTTGCCCTTGGCAACTTCTTGAACGGACGCACCATGGTCGATCGGTTTCATTCCGATGCGCGGGTCAAGACTGGGGAGATGCTGCTCAACGAGCACGCGCCCGAGAACGCGCCTACCGAATGGCTGACCGAGGATGCTCCGAAGGTCTCCGGCGTCGAGCCCACGGTGACGGCGCCCGCCCCTTGGCTGTCGGTCGAGACGGCTGGCCCGCAAGCATTCGTGCTCAGCAATGGCCACCTCACGAGCCTGCTGACGGACTCGGGCGGCGGCGGTCTCCGCTGGCAGGGGCTCGCGCTCACCCGCTACGAGCCCGATCCCACTCGCGACGACGACGACAGCGTTCTCTACCTCCGTGACGAGGAGACGCGGCAAGTCTGGTTCGCAACCTCACCCAACGGCCGAACGACGTTCGCGATGCACAAAGCCGAGTTTCATCACCGGAACGAGGGGATTTCGGTGCATGTCGACGTCGCTGTAGCGCCGGCCGACGACGTGGAGGTGAGACACGTCACGCTGCACAACGAGACGAACCGTCCGCGCAGTCTCACGGTGACGAGTGCGGCGAGGCCGGTGCTGTTCGAAAGAACGAGCGCACCGCCCCATCCGGCATTCTCGAGCATGTTCATTGAGAGCGAGGTGGTCGGGGAGCTCGACGCGCTTGTCTTCGCGCGCCGCCCCCAAACGGCCGAGGAGAAACCGGCCGTCCTTGTACATCGACTGGTGCGGGAAGGAAGCGCCGTCTCGTTCGCTGGATACGAGAGCGATCGCTGCGCATTCTTGGGGCGCAACGGCAGCCCACGGGCCCCCGAGTCGCTCATGACGGATGGCGAGTGCGTTCGCGGTCGGGTCGGAGCCGTCCTCGATCCCATCATGAGTCTGACGGCGCACGTAGATCTCAAGGCGAAGGGTTCGGTGACACTCGCCTTCGTCACCACGGTCGGTCGGTCCCGCGCGACGGCGATCGAGCTGGCTCGGAAGTATGGCTCCATGCACTCGGTTCGTTGGACGTTTCGAGATGCCGAAGACGAGAGTGCACGACGACTCCTGCGCACGAAGGTCGAGCCTGCGCTGATACCGTCGGTCCAGCGTCTCTTCTCGGCGCTGCTCTTCGTCGATCCGACGTTGCGTGCGTCGTCTGCCGCGCGCGCCGCCACGCCCCCTTGCCAGCGCCGCCTTTGGGGTCGCGGTATCTCGGGCGACGACCCCATCGTGTTCGTACGCGTGAACGATCCGGAGGCCCCCCTACTCCGCGAAGCGATCGCGGCGCAACGATACCTCCGCTTATGCGGCGTGCGCCTCGATCTCGTTCTCCTCGACGAGCATGCATCGGGGTACCTAACGGATGGCTCGGAGACGCTGCGTTCCGTGCTGGCCAAGAACGAGGTCGAAGATTGGCTCGGTCGCCATGGCGGCATCTTCGTGCTTGCCCTGGACCAGGTCCCCGAGAGCGAGGTCCGCCACATCGAGGCGAGCGCACGAATCGTGTTGGATACACGGGACGGCTCCCTCGCCTCGCGTTTGCGTCGGGTCGGCGAGAGCCCGCCGAAACTGCCGCGGTTCACGCCGACGCTGGTCGACGATGCCAACGACCAGCGCCGACCACGGCCGCCACTGCTGTTCGACAACGGTACAGGCGGCTTCTCCGAGGACGGTCGCGAATACATACTTGAGGTCGACCCCAGACATCCGACGCCTGCGCCCTGGTGCAACGTTCTCGCGAATGCGGAGTTTGGCTGCTTGGTGAGCGAGTCGTCCCTTGGCATGACGTGGTCGCTCAACAGTGGAGAGAACCGTCTCACGCCTTGGAGAAACGATCCCGTCTGCGATGCCCCGTCCGAGGCCCTGTACCTGAGAGACGAGGAGACGGCGACGGTCTGGTCGACAACACCACTCCCGGCCGGACAGGGCGGACCGGTGCTCGTCCGCCACGGGGCCGGATACACGACGTACGAGCGCCAGAACCACGGGCTCGTCCAAGAGCTCACGGTGTTCGTTCCACATGACGCCGCGCTCAAGGTCGTTCGCCTTCGCGTAAGAAACACGCTCGCGCGGCACCGGAGGCTGACCTCCACCTACTATGCTGAATGGGTCCTTGGCAGCCGACGCGAAGGGCAACGGCCGTACATTGTATCCGAGGTCGATCGAGAGCACGCGTGCCTCCTCGCGACCTGCGACTGGAACGCCGAGTTCGGTGGCCGCGTCGCGTTCCTGGCCTCGAAGGACGAGGTGCACGGGTTTACCGCCGACCGGACCGAGTTCCTCGGTCGTCGCGGCGACTACGCGCGCCCTGAGGCTCTCGATCGCTGGGGCCTTTCCGGCCGCGTCGACCTCGGTGCTGATCCGTGCGCCGCGCTGCAGGTACACATGGACCTCGCTCCGGGCGAGTCGAAGGAGACCCATTTCGTTCTGGGGCAATCGACGAATCGCGACGGGGCGCTAGCGCTCGTGGCGCGCTTTCGCGACGGGGCCGCCGTCGAGTCGGCCTGGAACGGTTTGCACGCATTCTGGGACGATGTCCTCGGAAATATCCGCGTCAAGACCCCCGAGCCGTCGATGGATCTTATGCTCAACCGATGGCTCCTCTATCAGAGCCTCTCATCGCGCATTTTCGCCCGGACGGCCTTCTATCAGTCGAGCGGCGCGTTCGGATTCCGGGACCAGCTCCAGGATATCCTCGCCATGCTCCATGCCGCGCCACAGATGGTACGCGCGCACATCTTGGAAGCGGCGAAGCATCAATTCGAAGAGGGCGACGTACTGCACTGGTGGCATCCACCTTCGGGTCGCGGCGTTCGGACGCGTTGCTCGGACGACATGGCGTGGTTGCCCTACGTGACGGGCGAATATGTCAGCTTCACCGGCGACGCAGAGATTCTCGACGAGCCTGTGACATTCCTGAAAGGCGAGCCTCTCGGGCCCGACGAGCACGACCGGTATTCCGAATACGAGGTTTCGGGCGGCACTGCGCCGCTCTTCGATCACTGCAAGAGAGCGATCACGCGTGCCGTGACCGAAGGGGCCCACGGACTTCCATTGATGGGGGACGGCGACTGGAACGACGGCATGAATCGCGTCGGTGCGAAAGGGCTCGGTGAGAGCGTTTGGCTCGCGTGGTTCTTGTGCGCGACGATGGATCGCTTCGCGGCGCTCGCGACGTGCAGGGAAGACATGACGGAGGCTTCGAAGTGGCAGGCTCGCGCTGCAGTCCTCCGCGCGAAGGTCAAAGAGGTCGCTTGGGACGGCGGCTGGTACCTGCGCGCCTTCCACGACGACGGCTCGCTCGTTGGATCGGCGAAGAGCCGCGAGTGCCAGATCGACTCCATTGCGCAATCGTGGGCTGTTCTATCGAGTGGCGACAGCGGCAGCCACGAACTAAGGATGCGTGAGGCCGTGCGCGCGGCCGACGTTAAGCTCGTGCGCGAAGCCGATCGCCTGGTGCTGTTGTTCTGGCCGCCGTTCGACACCACCCTGCATGACCCCGGATACGTTCGGGCCTATCCTCCGGGTGTCCGCGAGAACGGTGGCCAGTACACGCACGCAGCAACGTGGCTCGGCTTCGCGCACGCGGCGCTCGGTGAGGGCGAGCGTGCCGAGCGAGTCTTCCGCCTACTCAATCCGGCGCTGCGCACTCACACCGCCGAAGACGTTGTGCGTTATCGAGTCGAGCCCTATGCGCTCGCCGGGGATATCTACAGTTGTCCTCCGTTCGTGGGTCGTGGCGGTTGGACTTGGTATACGGGCGCGGCGGCGTGGATGTGGCGCCTCGGCATCGAATCGATTCTTGGGATTCGAATGGAACAGGGACAGCTGCACATCGAGCCGTGCATTCCGCCGACCTGGGAGTGCTATGAAGCGTGGATTCGTGTGGGGAATAAATGCGTCCACGTCGTCATCGAAAATCCCGAGCATGTGGCCAGTGGAGTCGCCGCCATGACGTTGGACGGTCATTTACTCGACTCGCGGCGCATCTGCGTGGATCCTACCCAGGGGGGCGTGCACGAGGTACGCGTACGACTCGGTGTCATTGCCCGCGCGTGATCGTCACCCGATCCGCAGCGCGACACGATTGGGCACTGCAACCCGGAGGGCGTCACGGGACGACGCCAGCAGCATCCTCTCACCGAACTCAAACTCGATGCCGTTCCGACTCACATGCAGTGCTTCGGTGGCGCTTCGGCACGCTTCGCGTCGCTCATTGAAGTGACTGCTCGTGTGCGATCTGCCATGCGCGTGACGCCAATCGCGAACCGCACTCGCTGCCTAGTCGACACCTCGGAAGGTATGGCTCGACGTCGTATTCGGCGAACCGGCACGAGCATTGCGTCGGCACCGATCGAGGTGGATTCATGATCAAAGCAAAGAAGAAGAAAAGCGGGCGCAGGTACGGTGCGAAGGCCTCGCAGGACGTCGAGCTCGCCATTCACCAGATGAAGCGCGGCGCCCTTCGGTCCGGCGGCTCTGGCAAGAAAGTCACTAGCCGCAAACAGGCAGTGGCGATCGGGCTGTCCGAAGCGCGGCGAGAGGGCACCAAGGTGCCCACTCGGAAAGCGCGCTCAGCGAGGAAGACCGCAAGACCGCATCGTGGCACGAAGAAACCTTGACTTACCGCAGCCCAGGGAATGCAGCGAACCAGACCATCGTCGGTCACTACGAGCGCGAGCTGAGAGCGCCCCGCCTTTCCGGTGCTCCCCCACGTGGCAATCGAGAGGTCCTGATGTCGAGTCCGCCTTGAGCCCGTTCTTCGAATACCCCGGCGGGAGTTGATCGGACACGCCCGCGCCATGGCGTGGCGCGAGAGGCCAATGAGCTCGGCCGGCTCAAGAGAGGCTAGGCACTAAGCATGCTTCCGTGTGGCGCATGAAAGTTGTCAAATTGAGTGACAGCGAAGTGAAGTCCCGGCTGCAACTGCTCCCTGGCTGGGCGCTTCACGACGACAAACTGCATCGCGAGTACACGTTCGGGGATTTCTCCGAAGCATTTGACTTCATGACCCGCTGCGCGCTCGTCGCACAGGAGCAAAACTATCACCCTCAATGGTTCAATGCCTACGATTGTGTCGTTGTTGATCTGACCACGCACGACGCGGGCGGCATCAGCGCGCAAGACTTCGCGCTTGCGACGGAGATGGAGATGGAGATGGAGAAGGCGGCGAGGCCGCCGCCGGCGTAGAGGCGCCCTCTCGGGAAGCGTTCGACAAGGCGGGACACTACAAGGTGAACAACTTGGTAACTTGGTCGCCGTCTTGGACATGAACCGACTGGGACAGCGGGGCCCACGGACCTCGGTTGGAATGCCGACGTGTACCCCGCTCGCGCCGGGGCCTTGGGTTGGCATGCCATTGAGATCGACGGCCACGACATCGCCGCCATCGACGCGGCTTACTCCGAGGCGCTCGCCCAGGCGGAGAAGCCCACCTGCATAGTCGCGAAGACCGTGAAGGGCTCCGGCGTCGCGTTCGTGGCGAACCATGATGGGTGGCACGGCAGGGCGTTCAGCCCCGACGAGGCTGAACAGGCCATCAAGGAAATTGGGGGAGAGCATGACCTAATCAGTGATGTTGCGAAACCCCCGCAGCTGCCGCCCGCGACCCAGCTCGCGGCCCAACCGCTCAATCTGCTCGTATACGAGTTCGGGACCGAAGTGGCAACGCGGAAAGCCTTTGGGGATGCGCTCGTTGCGGTCGGCGCCAGCCGACCGGAAGTGATCGTTCTCGACGGCGAAGTGTCCAATTCCACGTTCACGGAGGAGTTCAATAAGGCCTATCCTGGTAGGTTCTTTGAGGCATACATCGCGGAGCAACAGCTCGTCGGCGCGGCCCTTGGACTAAGCGTTCTCGGGAAGGTCGCGTTCGCAGCAACGTTCGCTGCCTTCTTGACTCGCTCCTTCGACCAGATCCGAATGGCTGCCGTGTCCGGTGCCAGCATTCGCCTGTGCGGGTCGCATGCCGGCGTCAGCATCGGCGAGGACGGGCCGTCGCAGATGGCACCGGAAGACACCTGGCGATGATGCGGTCCGTTCACGGCAGCACGGTGTTGTACCCGTGCGACGCGAACCAGACGGCACGCATGGTGGCTGCCATGGCCGATCTGCCAGGAATCTCCTACCTTCGAACGACTCGCGCGAACACAACCGTCATCTATGGTCCGGAGGAGACGTTCCCCGTCGGCGGAAGCAAGGTGGTGCGGCATTCGGATGCGGATCAAGTGGCGATTGTCGCCGCCGGAATCACCTTGCACGAGAGTCTCCAAGCCTACGAGGAGCTCAAGTCGGAAGGCATCCGGACGCGGGTGATCGATGCCTATTCGGTGAA
This sequence comes from Polyangiaceae bacterium, assembly GCA_049512415.1. Lineage (GTDB taxonomy): Bacteria > Myxococcota_A > Polyangia > Polyangiales > Polyangiaceae > Palsa-1150. The sequence goes on along the minus strand of JBEKXD010000003.1, from coordinate 1,354 downwards.
ACCGATCGACAAGAAGTCACTGCACGAGGCCGCGAGGGTCACGGGAGGCCGACTCATTGTAGTTGCGGATCACTGGTCTGAAGGCGGGCTCGGCGACGCCGTTATGGACGCCTTCGTTGGTGTAGCGGAAGACGTCCCCAGGGTGATCAAGCTGGCCGTGCGATCGATGCCGACCTCCGGCAAGCCCGCGAAACTCCTGAGTGCGGCTGGCATTGACGCCAAGCACATCGCGCAAACCGTCAGGGAATACCTGCGCGAGCCTCCTCGTCAGGTTTCGAAGGAAGGACGAAGATGAGAGAGAGCATCGACTTGCTCCCCACGCTCGGGGCCTTGGAGGCCCTCTAAGCCCATCACTGGGAGATTCGAAGGTTGCATTTGCGTACGCCCCTCGGTCGTCCCAAACGAAGCGAGCCCATGGCCGTCGAGGGCGTCGGTATCTACGTTGACTACTCGAATTACCGCATCACTGATGAGACGCGTGTTCGATAGGTTGCCGCCGTCATGGCCATGGAGGTCCGGGTGGTACGCATCGTGCGTGCACTTCCGACCAGCAGCGGAAGTTTGGTGCCGACCGGGCCGCGACCAGGCGTATTCGAACATCAATCACCCCGGACGAGGATGAGACAATGAATCTCCTATGGGTACTGGCAGTCGTGTTCTTGACGTTGTGGATACTCGGCTTCGCCGCGTTCCATGTCGCCAGCGGCTTCATTCACATACTGCTTCTTCTGGCGGTGGTCGCGATCGTCCTTCGGCTCATGACGGGCCACCGGATTGCCGGATGAAAGTGTCGCGAGATCCACCTCCAGCATTGAATCGGATGTCAGCACGTTGGTAGACGCCGTCGCGGTCGTCGGCGGACTTGCTGTGGATCTTTCGAGAGCGCTTCCGTTACTACGGCGTGCCCAACAATGCCGAGTGATCAGACCGATCCCCGAGCGCTCGTCGCAATCGTGCCCGCGCGTTCTCGGACGAGCGCTCCTACTTGGTCCCGACGGAAACGTGGTCGTAACGGTAGTACTGACTGGCGCGAGACTTCCGTTTCTCGGGTCGTGCCGCGCTGTCGTAACTGAACTGGGCAAGACCGCAGCCGCCCGCGTGGTGGGACCATCGACGACCAGCTTGGCGATGCGGCTTGCCGAGGGCGTGACATAGGCAAGGACTTCGCGGGAGCGAAGCGATGAGCGGCGTATTATGGACCTCCGCGCGGCGGAAGCTACTTCATGCAAATGGCGCCCGCGCGACACTTATCGAGGCGCGCCAGCGTGTCCAACGGATGACCACATTCTTCCATCGTGATCGCGCCGACACAGCGATCGACGGCGGTGCGGTCGAGGCCGCGCGGGCAGTTGTA
>JBEKXD010000002.1:0-128124 GCA_049512415.1 Polyangiaceae bacterium | reverse complement strand
AAGGGAGCCATTTGTCAGATTCGTGGCGGACCAGGCTGAAGGCAACCCCTTCTTCGTGACCGAGCATGTCCGCACTGCGGTCACCGAACGGGTCCTCTATCGGGACCCGTCGAACGCGTGGCGCTTCCAGGACGCGGAGGGAGCCGGAGAGGACTACGAATCCCTGCGATTGCCGCGGTCGCTGCGCGATCTCGTCGAGGCTCGAATTCGAAAGCTGACGCCGTCCGCTCGAGACCTGAGCGTGGCCGCAGCCGTCCTCGGACGTGACGTCGAGCTGGATTTGCTGCCCGCGGTCGCGGCCGTTCCGGAGGACGTCGCCTCGCGCGCGGTGGACGAGCTCCTTCGCCGACACGTGCTCGAGCAACCGGCGGTGGGGCGGGTGCGGTTCGTGCACGACAAGCTGCGCGAGGTGGCGTACTCCCAGGCGCCTGCGGAACGCGTCGCCGAGCTGCATGCCCGCGCGGCGACGACGCTCGAGACTCTCTGGCGCGAAGTTGCTGAGCCCGGGCCCAACTGGGCGATTCTGGGGCATCACTTCGCGGCGGCGGGACTGCCCGAGCCCGCGGCACGCTACCTCCAACGAGCCGCAGACCACGCGCGGGCGACGTACGCGAACGGCGACGCCATCCGGCTTTACCAGGAGGCCATCCGGTGGAGGCGACAGCTCCTCGACGCCGATGCGGACGCCGCGGATTCATCGGACAGGATGGTGGAGCTGCTCGAGGGCAGCGGCGATGTCCTCGCTTCGATCGGTCGTCGCGCTGACGCGCGTCTGGCGTACGCCGAGGCCCGCGACCTGCGGGGTTGCGGACCGCCGACGTCAGTGGCGCGGTTGCACCGCAAGACCGGCAAGACCTGGGAGACGGAACACCGCCACGCCGACGCTCTCTCCTCGTACGACTCGGCGATCGCGCTGCTCGTCTTCGACCCGATGCAGGTGGCCGCGGAGGATCGGGCCGAGTGGCTGCAGGTGCGCGTCGATCAGCTATGGGCCTACTACTTCCTAGACCGCACCGCGGACATGGACGTCCTCATCCGCGAGCTCGCTCCCGTCGTGTCCCGTTGCGGCACTCCGCTGCTCCGCGCCCGCTTCCTGCGTACGCGGTGGATGCGCGACCTGCGGCGAGACCGATACCGCGCCACGGACGACACGGTGGACATCGCCCGCCTCGCGCTCGCAGCGGCGAGGGAGAGCGGGGATCCGGACCAGGTGTGCGTGGACCAGTTCGGGCTCGGGTTCGTCCTGCTCTTCCAGCTATCCCTCGACGAAGCGTGCACCGAGCTCGAGGCCGCGCTCGCGCTTGCCACGCGGGCTGGTGACGTCTCACGCCAGGCGCGATGCCTTACGTATCTGACCGTCGCTAAGCGGATGCAAGGACGGCAGGACGCCGTGAAAGCCTACGTCGACCGGAGCTATGTCGTCGCAGCGCAGTCGGGAACGCGAGAGTACCTCGCTGCGGCGGACGCGAACCGCGCCTGGCTCGCATGGCGCGAGTGCGATACCGAGACGGCGGGCTGCCGGGCCAGGGAAGCGATCGAGGGGTGGCGCTCGCTGTCACTCGTCTACCCGATTGAGTGGCTCGCACTCCTGCCTCTGCTGCGCGTCCACCTGCACGCGGGCGAGGTCGGCGAAGCCGTGTCCTGCGCTGCTCGCCTCCTCGACGCTACCCAGCAGCCGCTACCTCAGCTTGTCCAAACTGCGTTCGCCCGCGCCGTCGAAGCTTGGCGAGTCTCGAGCGCAGAGCAAGTCCGCGATCTGTTGAACGATGGCCTACGATCATTGGAAGGGACGGTTTGGTCATGAAGGATCTCCAGTACGTTTTGCACGTCGATATCCAGCAGTCCCCGAATTTGCCCAAGAGTCAGGGGGTGAACGCATTCGAGGAGGCCGTGATCGACTTCCTCAACGCAGGCGGCTTCGCCAGACTCGCCGGCGGTCCCAGTTTGGAGCCGTTGGAACTGCTTCGTGCGATTCCGCTGGCGAACGGCGAAAAGCCCAAACTGTCGTATCCGGATCCGTCTCGCTACCCCGACCACGTGCATTTCTGGAGCGTGCCGAACGTCCAAACTCTCGCGCTCGCCACGCTGATGAATGAAAGCCGGGACGATGCACTGTACAAGAAGACTGACAAATACGTTTGGCGCGAGCAGCAGCACTTCATCTATTACGACGCGCTTCGCGACTTCAACGCGGCCGACCCCAAGAATCTCGTCCGCCACCTGCCAGGGGGGACCGCGCCGTCTCTGCAAGGTGCGGTGACCGGCGGCAAGCCGCCGCCGCGCCCGCGCTACGTACGCGTCGTCCACGAATTTGAGAGGTCCGAGCGCATCCCGCCGTATGCCGCTAATGCCTACGGGCTATATTCGGCTCTCGCCGTAATCCTTGCTACCTACATGCAGCTCGGAGGCTGGAAGAGCCGCGGTATATACTGGAACGTCACGGGTCTCCTCGACACCTTCACCGAGTTGTGGCGCGTGGACACGGGGCTCGAAGGATCGTTCACGGAGCCTCAGCTCAAAGGGAAATGGCTCGAACCGCTCAGCAGCAACTATCCAAAGCACTCGAGCATTGACCTCGTCGGATTCTGCACTCAGATACCCTCGTCGTTCACGCTGCTGGAGCCGTACGCCTGGGTTGACGAGACGACGAGCCCACCGAAATGGCAAGCGTGGACGTGAATCGAGCGGTCGTGGTCGGTGCGACCGCGCGCCTCGGCGCGGAGGGGTCCGGTTCCTGCCGGCCGCCTGCCGGGCGGCGGGCGTCCAGCATCTCGTATTTTTTGTCGTTTCCTCCCATGTAAATTCGAACGCAAAGGAGCCTGCCGATCATGAAACTCAAACTGCAGCCCAACGGCAACATCTTGGTCCTCGGGGACGATGGACTGTTTCACGTCATCGACCGGGCCCTGTGGCAATCGGCTCCCGTCGTCGACACGAGTGATTCGAGCTATCCGACACTAGAGCTTTTGGCCAGCAACGGAGTCTATCTGGCCGATCTGCCGGACGGCTTTGGCGGCAACATCGGCGAGATCTGCACGTTGATCAACCTGCAGGCCATCATCGCTCCGAGCGGGTCCGGCGCCGGGGGCGCTGGGGGCTCGACCGGCCCGTAGCCGACGTGAACGTCGACCGAGTGGACGCACACCATGCCGCGGCGGAGGCGCCGAAGGGCTTCCGCCGCGGGACACACCGCGTCGTATCGCCCGCGGAGACGTTGCGACGTGTGTCGGGCCTCTGCCCCCCGATGGGGATCACGCGCATCTCGAACGTGACCGGGCTCGACTGCGTTGGCATCCCCGTCGCGCAAGCCTGCCGGCCCAACGCCCGCTCGGTGTCCGTGTCGCAGGGAAAAGGGCTGGACCTGGACGCCGCCAAGGCGTCGGCCGTGATGGAGGCCATCGAACTCTATCACGCCGAGCGCATCGCCTCGCCGCTGCGCCTGGGCTCATGGCGCGAGCTTCGGACCTCTCTGCGCCTCGCCGCCGTCGAAGGGCTTCCGCGGATTTCCTTGCGGGCCCTCGACCCCGACCGATCGTTTCTCTGGATCGAGGGCTTCGACCTGCTCGCGGCGGAGCCCACGTGGGTCCCCTACGAGATGGTTCACATGGATTACAGATTGCCTTTTCCCACGAGCGGCGGCTGCTTCGCTCCCGGGTCCAACGGCCTTGCATCGGGCAACCACCCGGTCGAGGCCACCTGTCATGCCCTGTACGAGCTCATCGAGCGTGACGCGATGACGTTGTTTCAACTGTTGCCGGAGCAGGAGCGAGAGGCCCGACGCCTGGATCTCGACACGGTTCGGGACCCGGACGCTCGGGGCCTGCTCGAAGCCTACGCGCGGGCGGAGGTGGCCGTCGGGGTGTGGGACATCACGACGGACATCGGACTTCCCGCCTTTCGATGCTGCGTCAAGGACCGCCTAGATAACCCCTTCCGGCAGCTGCCGATGACCGAAGGGGCAGGATGTCATGCGGTCCGGGAGATCGCTCTCGTGCGCGCTCTCACCGAGGCGGCGCAAGCGCGATTGACGTTCATCGCGGGGTCGCGAGACGACATCGGCAGACGACGGCACGCCGGGCATCGAGCGAGCGGGCGGGAGGAGCTGGACGTCCGGCGGGGCCCTGCGGACTTCGCGGGATGCCCCACGCGCGAGACGGATGCCCTCGAGGACGACGCGAAGTTCGCTCTGTCGGCAGTCGAGCAAGCTGGTGTGACGCAGGCCGTCGCGGTGGATCTGACCAAGTCAGAGTTTCAGATCTCGGTCCTGCGGCTAGTAGTGCCAGGCCTGGAAACCCACGTCCGCGCACCTGGTTACGTTCCTGGGTCGCGGGCTCGGCGCATTCTCGAGCGACGAAAGGAAAGAGCCGACTGATGCGCGCGATCGTGTTTCTGGGCCCCACGCTGCCCGTTGCCGAGGCCGCGGCACGGCTCGATGCCACCTACCTGCCGCCAGCGGCGCAGGGGGACCTGTACCGCGCGGTGATGGAACGTCCGTTCGCGATCGGTCTGGTCGACGGGTACTTCGAGCGCGTCCCCGCGGTCTGGCACAAGGAGATCTTGTGGGCGATAAAGCAGGGTATCCACGTCTTTGGGGCGGCCAGCATGGGCGCGCTGCGGGCCGCCGAGTTAGCGCCCTTCGGAATGAGAGGTGTCGGCCGCATCTACGAGGCCTTTCGCTCCGGCGAGCTCGAGGACGACGACGAGGTGGCCGTCGCCCACGGAGACGCGGAAAGGGGATTTATTGCGACGTCGGAGGCGCTCGTCAACATTCGCGCGACGCTGACCAGCGCCAACGGCGAAGGGGTGATAGGAAGCGCAACACGCGTCGAGTTGGAGAAGATCGCGCGCGGTCTCTTCTATCCCGACCGCTCCTATGCGCGCCTCCTGGAGCTCGCGGCGGGTCAGGGTCTCTCGCCGACCGAGATCGAGGCGCTCCGCGCCTTCCTGCCGCAGGGGCGCGTGGACCAGAAACGCGCGGACGCGCTCGATCTTCTGAGCGCTGTCGATGACTGTCGTCGTCGCGGCGAGCGTCCGCCGCCTGCGCGATTCGCCTTCGCGTCGACCGACGCGTGGCACGAGTTGGTGGACTGGGCGGAGCGACAGCCGTCGGCTGTGGCGACCCCGGACGCGACCGGGCCCGAGCAGGTCGCCGCGGAGGCGCGCCTGTCGGTCCGAAGCTGGGAAGCTGTCGCCGCCAAGGCCCTCAATCGCGCGGTGGCCGAGGCGTCCGCGCGTTTTCGAGGCGTCGCGGATCGTGACGAGTGCGTAGCGAGGACGGACCAGCGTCTGCGTGCGCTCCACGTGGAGTCCACGTCGGAGCAGAGCTTCGAGAGGTGGCTTGCAGAACTCGGGCTGAATGCCGAGGAGTACCGCCGCTCGCTCGAGCGCAGCGTGGAGATGGACTGGTTGCGCGAGCAATACCGGGGTCGGATGGATCGGCACATCGTCGACGAACTTCGAGCTCGGGGAGATTACGAGGCGCTCGAGGTGCGCGCCCGACACAAAGACCGATTGCTGGCGCGTCACGGGCTTTCCGAGCCGACGGAGCGAGACGCGGGCCTCGATGTGGCCGCGCTCTTCTCGTGGTATTTCGAGCGACGCATCGGCCGGCCCCCCCCTCTCGATCTCGATGCGTATCTGCTCGAATCCGGCCTAGCCGACGCAGCAGCTCTCCAGGTCGAGGCCCTTCGCGAGCTGCTTTATTGCCGTCTTCTGGCGGCGGAGCCATGAGTGGGCAGCAGCATGGGACGCCTTCGTGACCTATCCTCCGGCAAGACCCACTGGCTCGAACCGGAACACGTCGTCGGTCGTGCGGTCATCTGCGGATCGCGCCTAAATCACAAGTACATTTCGGCGCAGCACGCGGCCCTGCGCTGGGCGGGGACCCACTGGGAGCTCAAAGACCTCGGTAGCCGCAACGGGACGTTCCTGGAGGGCGTGAGGCTCAAACCCGGGGAAGAGCTGACGTTGCGCGAGGGGTCAAAGATCGCCTTCGGGAAGCCGAACGAAGACCTATGGGAGCTGGTCGATGCGTCCGCTCCGACGGTCATGGCCGTGCCCGTCGACGGCGGGGATGCCGTGCTCCTCGACGGCGAAATGCTCGCGCTGCCCTCGAGCGAGGACCCCCGCGCGACCATCTACCGCAATGGCGAAGGCTGCTGGGTACTCGAACAGGCGGAGGACTCGGCATGGCCCATTACAAACCGTCAGACGTTCGAGGTCGCCGGGCGTTCCTGGCGGTTTTCGTGCAGTGAATCGCTCGGCACGACATCGCTCGCCACGTCGTCCGCCGAGCTCGAGGTGCGACACCTTCAACTCTCCTTCTCGGTTTCGAGAGACGAGGAGCACGTGCACCTTCACGTGACCTCGGCGGGCAGAACGTTCGACCTCGGCACGCGCAACCATAACTACCTGCTCGTGACGCTCGCTCGCCGTCGCCTGGCGGATGCCGTCGAGGGGATCCCCGACACCGTCTGCGGTTGGATCTACCTGGAGGACTTGGCACACGATGCGACCATGGCGCCCCCCCAGCTGAATATTGATGTCTTTCGTATCCGCAAGCAATTCGCCGCCATCGGTGTGATCGACGCTGGGAACATCATCGAGCGGCGCCCGCGGACGCGGCAGCTTCGAATCGGTACGGCGCACCTCTTGGTTACGCAACTATGACTCGCCGGAGAGCCCCTTGCAGAGCGAGCGGTCCCCAGAGAAGTGCGCCCGCCCCCGCGTCTGCGAAGGGCGCACCGCGGAGCGGGAAGGGACCCGGTTGCATGGGCGCCCCCTCACCGCACGCAGCGGACGTACCCGGTCTGGAAGTAGTCCCAGTCGTACGTCGTAGTTCCCGCATCGGTCGTGTGCGCCTGGCCCACGTTGTACCCGGTATACCCGTCGCAGAAATTGATCCCCCACGCGTATGTGGAATTGCCGGCGTAGGCTTCGGCCGCCCAGAACCAAGTGGTCGTACCGCACGAAACGACGTTGGGGAACGCTGTGCGGTTCACGGCCGGCGACACGACCGCCTCGTTGACGAGGGTCGAGAGCTCGTTCAGGCTCGGGACCCGCCACGTGTTGCCGTTGAGACCGAGGCTCGAGCAGTAGCTCGCGGCCGCCGACCAGTCCATCGAGGTCGCCGAATAGACCTGCTGCCAGATGAGGCCCGTGTAGTTGTCCGTCACCTCGCCGTCGCTGCTGACCGTGTAGTGATTGGACGGCTCGACGGCCTGCTCCATGAGAGCCTCGCCGCTGCCGTTGCCACGGACGCATCGCACCATGGCCGGGCTCGTCTGCCCATAGGCGTTGCTCGTCAGTCCACTGCCCATGTTGTAGACCCAACCAAACGTGGAATTCTTGATTCCCGCGATGGTCTCGTACCAGAGCGAAAACGTGCGGTCGTAGCCCGAGGCCTCCTTCGTGAAGATCGGATTGAGGGCGCTCGACGTCTTCGTCGGGTCGACGATCGAGGCTATTTCGATGCGCGTCGGCACTCGCCAGTCGCTGTATCCGGCGGCGTTGGAGGCGGAGAGGCTATCGCAATAGGCGATGTCCTCCGTAATGCCGCACGGGGCCCCGGCCTCGTTCGTGGCCCCGGCGTCCGAGCTGGAATTGCACCCCGAGCTCGACGCGTCCGAGGGGCTCTCCGCTTTTTGCCAGACGAGGCACGTGATGTTGTCGAGCACCGCGCCATTGCCCAAGTCCGTGTAGCTTGCCGCGTGAGGCAGCCCGCTGCTCGCCGCATTCGGCATGGGCCAGCAAGCCCACTTGTGCGTTCCGCAGGTGGCCGGTTGGCACGTGCCGGTGCCCGAACTCGACCCCGACCCCGAACTCGACCCCGAACTCGACCCCGAACTCGACCCCGAACTCGACCCCGAACTCGACCCCGAACTCGACCCCGAACTCGACCCCGACCCCGACCCCGAACTCGACCCCGAACTCGACCCCGACCCCGAGCCGGAGCCCGAAGACGTCCCGCTGCCCGCGTCGGTCGCCGAGCCGTTGCCGCCGCCTCCGCATCCGCCCGACTCGAGAGACCCGCCGGCGGCAAACACTGCGAATGCCACTGCTCGGAATCCCGCTACGCGATCCATCTTCATGGCGATCTACCTTCCGCTCCCCTCACCCGAATAGAGCCACTCGCTCACCAGGATAAGGCGTCCGCATCCGATGAACCCGCCGGAAGTGACTCCGAAGCGGAATGCCTGAAATGTGCGACCGCACTGCCAGCGGATAGTTCCGCCCGGGAATGCGGCGAGGCTCGACCTAAGTCCGCGGCGAAGGCTCTCGCGACGCAGCAGAGAGTGCGCGCGACCCGAGGGCTGCCCCGATCCACGTCGGCAAGAGCAGCGCGATGAATTCGCCGTTGTGCTGGTCGAACCACGGGAGCGCCTTGGCGATGAGCGCGAGCGCGGCCACGACCGCCGTCCACGCCGTCAGACGCGCGACGAGCCTGACTCCCCAACCGATGTTCATAGCCAGTGCGGGCCCGGCGACGACGAGCGCGAGCGCCCACGGAGCGCACTGGAGAAGGTTCTCGTTGTGGTGAGCGACTACGTGGTCCGTCGCGATCCAGAAAGTCAGAAAGACCCAACCGAGCAGACCGAGCACGACTCCCATCAACGCCACGAGCAGGCCAAACGCGACTCGGGCGGCTCGGTGGCTCGACCCCAAACGTCCGAGCAGCGTGAGGCCGCAGCCAAGCGCGAGGCCGACAGCAAGCATGGGCGCGGTGCGATTCGGGGGTGTGGACCGCAGGGCAGGGCGGTCCGCTCGCAGAAACGAAGCCTCGCGGGCGACGAGCGGCACCGGTCCGTCCGGGGTCTCGCGCGTGACCTCGCGCAATCCCTCTTGGAGCCGGGAGGGGAGAAACATCTCGTCCCACTCCGTGATCGGGCGGTCGATGACGTCGCCCATGACGAGGTCGAGGCCCATCGATAGAAACAGTCGGTCGGCTGTCAGGCGGAGCGTGTGGGCGCGCCACGTCATGCGAGCGGGCCCGCTCGCCGAGTCGCGCAATCGTCCGCCGACGATGCGGTCGATCGCGTCGCGAACGCGGGTCGAGCAGTTGTCGCGATAGTAGTCGTAGCGATACGCGCGGTGCTCGGGCAGGGCATTGACCTCCAGAGCGTTCACGAGCGCTCGCCGCTCGGCGGGCGTCAAGTCGAGCTCCTGCCCGTCGACGCTCCGGCGCTGTCTCCTGTACGAGTCGAGCGTCGTGTCGAGCGACCCGACCGAGAGCCAGTACTCCAGGCGCCCTTTCATGAAGTCCCGGAGGAGCGTCGGCGACTGGAAGTCGAACGTCCCGAAATTGTAGACGAGCTGGCGCCGCCGGAGTCGATCTTCGATGAGAAGCGCGTTGTGGCCGAACTTGAAGAACGGGTGATCGCCGGGGCCCATCGTGAGAACCCAGACCGTGAACTCGTCTCCAGGGGTCGCGGCGGACGCAGTGTGCGGCCACAGAAGAGTCGCGAGCGTCAACGCCGCCCACGTTACGAGGAGCGCTCGGCGAGCCCTCAAGGTCCGCCCCACAGGCGCGCGGGGGCCGGGGCCGGGGGCGTCACGGCGTCTCGGTACGGCCATCCCGTTTCCACTGGTCGAGTACGCATGACACCGAAGGTGCGCTGATACGCGGCACCCGCCCTGGCCGTCAACCCGAGAGCGAGAGATGTTGCCTAACTGTTGCTCTTGCGCAGCGCCTTCGAAATCAGCGCATCGAGCGACGCGGCTCCAGGGCCCAAGACGGCGACGATGCCGAGGATCGCGATGTACGTCCACTCGACCAGGCCGACGAGGTCGGTCACTCCGTGGAGCTCGTCTCTCTTGGCCGTGACGATGGCGACCACCATGGTGACGACGAGCGGGCATGCCGCGAGACGGCTCCCGAGACCGACGACCAGCAGCGTGCCACAGACCAGTTCGGTGAAGCTCGCGAGCAGCGCGTTGGCCCCCGGGGCCGGTATTCCGAGCTCGCCAAAGAACGAGGCGACCCTATCAAGATGGTGGACCTTGCCCCAACCCGTCGAGATGAACTCGAGGCCCACTGTCCATCGTGCGACTCCGAGCGCGACCCAATCGAGCTTTCGCACGATCTCCAGCGCGCGGTCTATTTGAAGGACCCAACGATTCATGATTGACCTCTTTCCTTGTTTTCTAGAGCCGCACACCGCATACGGCAGCGGGCGCCAAGCGTTTCATGACGCGCGCCCGTCGAATCGCGCGCAGCCCGTGCGCGGGAGATACGAGCGAGACGCGGGCTCGGTTGCTCCCTCGCATACGCATTCAAGAGGAGGGTCCAGCGGCCGCACAAGGCGCGTGGTGGCAGGCTCGACAAGGGTCGAGTGATTCCGCGGAGGTGCGGATGCAAAAGCGTGTGAAGAGCGAAACCGAAGTGTGTCAATGACGTAATGAAACCCAGGAGAGGTGATGACCATGAACAAGATGACGACGCTACTTTCTGCTGCGATGGCTGGTATTTCGATGGGCGCGGTCGCATGCGGGGCTGGCACGCCTGCGCCGGACAACGCCTCGAGCGCCACGGCGACAGCCCAGGCCAAGCACGCGTGCAAGGGCCAGAATGCCTGCAAGGGTCAGGGCGGCTGCAAGACGGACGCCCACTCGTGCAAGGGCCAGAACGACTGCAAGGGTCAGGGCGGCTGCAAGGGCTGATGCCATGAATCGGTTCGGCCTCCCCAATCTGGGCGTCGGCGTTGGCTTTCGAGCCGTCCATAGCTCGCACATCCTCGAACACTGGCCCGCGGTCGAATGGTTCGAGGTCATCAGCGAGAACATGATGCAGACGCAGGGGAGGCCGCTTCAGATTTTGGACGCGATCGCGGAGCGATACCCTGTGGTCATGCACGGGGTGTCGCTCTCGATCGGCTCGAGTGATCCGCTGGACTGGGACTACCTGCGCGAGCTTCGGGCCCTTCGTGACCGCATCGGGGCCCGCTGGCTCTCGGATCATCTCTGTTGGACGGGGGTCTCCGGCAAGAACACCCACGACCTCTTGCCGCTGCCCTATACGGACGACGCCCTGAGGCACGTGGCCGAGCGAGTGCGCCGCGTGCAGGACTTCCTCGGGGCGCCGCTCGCGCTCGAGAATCCGTCGACCTACGTTCAGTGGGGCGGGGGGACGATGCCCGAATGGGAGTTTCTCGGGCGGCTCACCGATCTCGCGGACTGCGCAATCCTTCTCGACGTGAACAACGTCTACGTGAGCGCCTACAATCACGGATTCGATCCGTGGGATTACCTGGCGAACGTGCCCTATGATCGTGTCGTCCAGCTCCACGTCGCTGGACACACGCGCCACGCCAAACACATCGTCGACTCGCACATCGGCCCGGTGATAGACGACGTCTGGGCGCTGCTAGGCGAGGCGCACCGTCGGGCCGGCGGCGCGTCCGTGCTCCTCGAATGGGACGCAGAGATTCCATCATTCGACGTCGTCCATCGCGAAGCGCTTCGGGCCCACGAGGCGATCGCGGCAGTCCGAGGTGCCGCGTGACCGCATCGCTCTCGCAAGCGCAGGAGTGGTTTGCGCGCACGATCATGCACGCGGGCCCGCTCGAGGATGTCGTGGGCGAGTTCGACGCCGCGAGCTACGTCAGCGCCGGGCCGCGCCAGAGTCGGCTCGAGCGCCTCGCGGTGTATCATTCGGCCTACCGCGCGCGGTTGGTGGAGTGCCTGGCGGACGACTACCCCGCGGTGCAGTATGCGCTCGGCTACGAGGCGTTCGTGGAACTAGGGGAGGCCTACGTAGCGGCTCATCCATCGCGATCGCCCAACCTCAATGCGTATGGTCGACACATGCCCGCGTTCGTCCTGTCGCGGGGAGGGACGTCGTCCGAGTTCCTCCACGATCTCGCCGTGCTCGAGTGGACGATCGTAGAGACGATCCACGCGGCGCCCAGCGGGGCGGTCGACGTCGAGTCGCTGAGCCGGGTTGCGGCGGAGCGATGGGGCGACCTTCGATTCGAGCCCAACACGACGCTGCGCGTCCTTGTGTCGCGGTATCCCGTCAACAGGTTCTTCCAAGCGTTTCGAGAGGATCGGTCGCCCCCGATTCCGGTGGCCGAACCGACGGTCACCGCGGTCTACCGTCGCGGGTGGGCCGTCTGGCGCATGGACGTCCGTCCCGCGCTGCGCTCGCTCCTCGATGCCCTCCTCGCGGGAGCGACCTTGGGGGACGCGCTCGCTGAGGTTGCATCGGAGATCGACTCCGAGGCGGACGTCATGCACGCATTTCGAGATTGGGTGTCCGCCGGCTTCTTCACCCGGATTCGGCTCGACGCGTGACCCCTGCCGGGCGGACGCTGCATCTCGCGATGGCCCTGACCGCCGCGTGCGGAGGCTCGGGAGCGCTCCGCTCGCCCGACGCAGCCGGAGCCTCCTCGCACAGAGAGCAACTTGTCCTGTCCGTCTCCGACATGCTCTGGGTGGGGGAGACCCGACCGAGGGCGGGTCCCGGCGCGCCTCCGGGGCAAGACCGATCGCTCGCAGGCTCTCGCACCATCACGCTCGCCCTGGACCCCAGCCCTCGCGCCATGGGGGACGCGGAGCTGGCGCAGTGGGTCGCGACGTCGGCTACCGTCGTAGCGCGTTACTTGGGCGGATGGCCCGTGGCGCGCGCGCTCGTATTCGTGGCCCCGGGCGAGGCTGGCAAGATCGATGGCGAGACCGTCGACGACCGCGGGGGAACCATATTTCTCCGGGTCGGTCGCGACGTGAGTCTTCGCGTAGCCAATGAAGATTGGGTGCTCGTTCACGAGATGATTCATCTCGTCATGCCGGGCCTCGGACCGCCCCACCAGTGGCTCGAGGAAGGGATTGCCACGTACGTCGAGCCGATCGCGCGCGCGCGTGCCGGCGTTATTTCGGAGTCCCGCGTGTGGGCAGAGTGGCTCGCATCGATGCCGCAGGGACTCCCAGAAGCGACGGACGAAGGCCTGGACCACACGCACACGTGGGCGCGCACGTATTGGGGTGGCGCCCTCTACTGTCTTGTAGCGGATGTCGAGATACGCAGGGGCACCCACAACGGACGGTCGCTCGACGACGCACTCCGAGCCATATCGCGCGCGAGCCCCGGCGTAGCCGAGGCTTGGCCGGTAGAGCGATTCCTCTCGACCGGGGACGCTGCCACGGGCCTCTCGGTGTTGCAGGATCTCTACGAGAGGATGGCCATGGCCCCCGGGTCGGTGGATCTGGCGGCTATGTGGCGAGATCTCGGGGTGTCGCCCAGCGGGCATACGGTGAAGTTCGACGGTGGAGCAAGGCTAGCCTACGTCCGGCAAGCGATCACGAGCGAGCTCAGGTGAGCTCGATTGGGCGGAGTGTAGCCGAGAAGGACGGTGTCTTTCGGTCGAGTTTGAGCGAGGCCGGCGGCGAGTCGCGCGGAGCCTACTTCCTGTTAGGCGAGCACGCTCGCCACCGGGATCGCGAAGGGATCGGCCGAAAGACGCCGTCCTTCTACCGCCGCGCGCTGCGGGCGATGGGCCCTTCGCCTGGCCGGCTGACACGCTCTGTTCCCTGGGAGGCGAAGTACGCCCGCAGCACGTCGCGCGCCAGCACGTTGGCCTTGATCTTCCACACCGGGCCATTGATGACGAGGGCTGCGATCGCGACCTGGGCCGTGCCCGGCGAGGGCGTCGCAGGCGCGAATCCCGAGAACCATGTGTAGTACCGTCGAGCGCCCGCGTCTGCCAGGGTCCCCGTCTTGCCGGCGACGGTCACCCCCGGAAGAAACGGCTGTCCCTTGGCGTCGTGAAACGCCCGTCGGCTCGTTCCCTCGGTCACCGTGTGTGTCATCATCTCGGCGACGGCCTCCGCGGTCTCGCGCTCGAGAACGCGGTGCGCGGACGCCTCCTCGGGGGCTGTCCAGAGGATTGTGTTCGAGGGCCCGACGATGCTGTCGACGATCCGGGGACGGATCGTTTCGCCTCCGCGTGCGACGATCGCGCTCATCTCCGCGGCCTCGAGCGGCGAGAGCGTGCTGTTCCAGAACCCAGCCGCCGTTCTCGCGAACTCCAGGGGCTCCTTCGGCACGTGCACGGCGCTCGCCTGCACCGGGACGTCGAACTCCAGAGGTCTTCCATAGCCGAACCGGTGTGCCATCTCGTCGACCTGTCTGGGGACCAGGTACTGCGCCGCCAGGCGTGCGAAGACGGTGTTGAGACTGCGTCCCATCGCCACGGCGAGCGTCGCGCACCAGCGGTCGCGCGCCGGATCGTCGACGAGGTCCGCGGAGAAGACCCGCCGAGCGCCGCCGGAGTAGCACTGCCTCGTCGTCGGCCCGAGGTGAGCATCCTCGATCAGCGCCGCGGCCGTCACGATCTTGAAGAGACTCGCGGACGGTGCGGTGGCCTCGACGCACAGGTCGCGCGCGGGCCCATCCTCGACGTGGCTGGCGTAGGCGAGGATCCTTCCCGTGGCCACGTCCATCAGCACGACCGCAGCTTCCCGCGCCTGGGCTGCCGCCACGAGCGACGCCGCGGTGTTCTGCAGGTCGGCGTCCAGCGTGAGCCTGGCCATCCCTCCGGTGACGGGGACCGCCACCCCTTGCTCGTCGGTGGCGAGGCGCGTGAGGTCGATGCTCTCGAGCGCGGGCGTGACGGCCGGCGCGTGGGGTCCCGGCTCGGGCGAGCGCGGCGCCTCCTGCGTTTGAGCGAGAGGGGGCGTTACCGACTCGGGTGAGCGTGACGTCCGCGAGGCGGTCCACGCGTGGCGCAGGGCGAGCATGGCAACGCAGGCGATCAGGGCGCCGAACAACGCGGCGAGCAGGCGGACGCCTCGCATCGCTGTCGGGTGTGGCACGGTTGCGCAATGAGGGCCAAGAATGGCGCCACGCGGGCGGGGCAGCAGCTCGCCGCTGCGGGTGGGCGCAACACGCGTGGCGAGCCGGCTTCCCGTTTGTCACCCCGCCGATACGGACGTAAGCGCACGAGCACCCAGCGGATTGTCGGCCATGGCAGGGATGCGTCCTTGACTTCTCCCCCCCGAGGGGGTGCAAGACTTCGAGGACAATGGCCCCACAAGTGAGCCCGGCAATGCCTCGAACCATCGCACTGTCATCGGCCCTCGCCCTTCTCTTTACCGTTCGCGGCTCGCTGGCGCAGCTCGAAGCGAAGGTTCCTGCTGGAGGGGGTCTTCCCGCCGTCGACGTGGTCGTCGACCTGGAAGCGAGCGTCCTTCGAGTCGGCGCGTACACGGTGCCGATCGCCCTCGCGCGGGACCGTTTGCCCGCCGCGAGCGAGGTCACCGCCGAGACGGTTGCGATTGGACTGGGGCGGCAGGTCGTGCACGTGCGAGTGCCGGCGAAGGGCGAGGGAGGGCTCGAATGGGAAGCTCTGGTGGCGGGCGGTCGCAGCGATCCGATCTTCGCGGGTGTGACCGGCCTCGTCGATGGGGACCCCGGCGAGCGGTCGGGCAAGGCCATCGAGATCATGCCCAACGGCGATGAGAGCTTCGTTCTCGTCGGAGACGTTCGGGAGGACCTGGGGATCTGCGGTCAATCCACGACGCTGCTGGATCCCTTCGCACTTTACCCTGCGTCGCTCGAACTGCGACCGGCGACGGTCCAGCGCCTCGCCGCCGAGACGCGAGAAAAGGCTATCGACGTAGCGGCAACAGCCACGGGTCATGGCCTCGACGTGCCCTTGGCGCGGCTGCTCGTTGCGCGCGGGACGAGCGTGTCCGGCGCCGCCGCGGGTGCGCTCACCGATCTGGACGCGAGCACGACGTGGAGTGAGGAGCGCCCGGGGGCGGGGCAGGGCGAGTTCGTCGTGATGTCTGCGCCGCACGGCGTGCCGATTTCGCGCCTGGAAGTGATGGTGGGACCTGCGGACGCGGCGCCCGGACTGAACGCTGCGGCCCCGCGCACGTTCTACTTGGTCGCCGACGCGGAGGCGTTTCGCGTCGCGCTTCCGGAAGACGCGTGGCAGAAGAGGGCGCAGGCTTTTCAGATCGTTCTGCCGCATCCGATCGCGACCTCTTGCCTGGCTCTCGTACTCGCGGACGCGACGCTGCCGCGACTTGCGCATCCCGACGTCACCCTGTCGGAGCTCACGGCGTACAGCGAGTTCGACGGGCCGGACAAGACCCTCGATTGGGTCGCGTCCAAGCTCTCGAGCGAGCGAGGATCGGCGGCGGCCGCGGTGCTCGAGAGGGCGGGCGATGCGGCGCTTGCGGCCGTGGAGCGAGCCTACGACGCGCTCGACGCACGAGGAAAGGCGCTGGCGATGGATGTGGCGGCGGCGCAAGCCCAGTGCGAACAAGCCTCGCCTCTGCTCGTTCGAGGCCTGTGCGAGGTCGCGGGCCAGGCACCGCGAAAGGCTCGCGAGAAACTCGGGCGCTGTCAGGCTGCCGCGACCGTTCTCGCCAAAAAGCTCGTCGACGACGACGCGACGCGCGCGTGCATCGCGCCCGCGCTCGCGGCCATAGCCCCCACCAAGGCGCTGGTCCCACTTGCCGATGCCATCGCCAAGGCCTCCGCCGATTCGCGGGAGACGAAGGCCGCCCTGCGATCGTCGCTCGCCCACGCGATCGAGAGCTCCCCCCGCGAGGCGCTGGCAGCCCTCCTCGCCGCACCGTCGCGTTCGCTCGAATCCAAATTGGAGATCCTGAGGGCTGCCGGACCGCGGGTTGCCGTCGTGCATGCCGAGTCGAGCGCAGCCGTCACCGACCTCTGGCGCGAGTCGCCTTCGATGCGCATTCGCTATCTCAGTCTCGATCCGATCGCCGCTCTCGCGCGCGCGGGCGATTCGGGCGCTGTCGCGCTGCTCGACCACGTTCTCGCGGGCGACGCCGACTGGCCCGTGAGGGCTCATGCCGCGGAGGTGGTCTCGGGTGAGGGCGCCTTGCCACCCGCGCTGGAGCCCGCGCTGGTGCGCGCAGAGGGCGACCGCGAGCCGAGGGTTCGCGAAGCGGCCCTCGCAGCGCTGGCGCCGAGACCTTCCCCCGCTGCAGTGGTCGCGGCGCAAGCGATCTTGGCCACAGATTCGTGGCCCTTCGTGCGAACCAAGGCGGTGCTGCTCCTGGCTAACGCGCCGGCCTCGGTCGAAGTGGACGAGGCTCTGGCCGTCGCCGCGGAGGACGGGTCGGCCGACGTCCGCGCGGCCGTTCTGTACTCTCTTGGTCAGCGACGAGCTACGTCGTCGCGCCCGGTATTGAGGGAGCGGCTCAATGACAAGGGGGAAGACGCGGACGTTCGTGCGGCCGCGGCGCAAGCACTCGGTGCCGTGTGCGACGCGCGTTCGCTGGATCCGCTCACGGAGTGGGCGCGCCAGCTCGGGGTCCGAGAGGCGTCGGACGAAGACCGGCGCATCGCTTTCGGCGCGATCGCGGGCTTGGCGCAGCTGCGCCCGAAGGACCTGGCGAGCCGACTCGCGCCGCTGCGTTCGGCGGACGCACCCCCCGAGGCGCGCAAGGCCGCGGAGCGGGCGCTTCAAGAGCACGGATCGTGTACGTGGAGGCCGTGAGCGCCGCGCGGGCGCCGGTCGGCTCGGCGACTGGAAGCGAGGGCTCGGTCTCGTGGCTTCATGCTAGAAGCGGCTTCGGTACACCCTGTCCATGGACGAAGTAACGCGATGATCCAATCCGATTTCGACCCCGAGTACGTCTTCTCGCACCATTCGGCGACTCCCGAAAAGCTCGCTCAATATGCGGTCATTCACGACTCGGCGAAGCAGTTCGCTCGAGTCATACTGGCCAGCGTTCCGGCCTCACCCGATCGCGACTCGGCGCTCAGGCTGCTACGCGAATCTGCGATGATGGCTTGTGCGGCCATTTCGCTCGAGGGCCGACTGAAGTAGCCTCATGCGATACCGCGCCGGGACCGCGTGGTGGTCTCCTGCGTGAGCGTGAGCGAGAGCTTGAGGTCGCCACGGTCGCGTTGGGGAGTGCCCCTCTTCCGCGCTATCTCTGTCGGCATGTCGAACCCCACGGTGATCTCTCCCAAGGAAGCGCACGACAAGATGGCCGACGGAGTCCCGTACGTCGACGTGCGAACGGTCGAGGAATTCGAAGAAGGCCATCCCGTCGGAGCCGTGAACGTTCCGTTGATGATGAGAGGGCCTTCGGGAATGGTTTCTAACCCGCAATTCCTGTCCGTCATGGTGTCGAGGTTTCCGAGGGAGGCGCCTCTCGTCGTCGGGTGCAAGGCAGGTGGGCGCTCGCAGCGAGCTGCGAGGCTGCTCGCCGATGCCGGATTCGCCGCCGTGTTCGACCAGGGAGCCGGCTGGGACGGGTCGCGCGATGCGTTCGGTCGACTCGTCGAGCCGGGCTGGGCGCGCCAGGGTCTGCCGAGTGAACCTGGTCAGCCGAGCGGCCGGTCGTGGGCGGACCTGGCAGAGAAGGACTGAAGGATCACGGGGCGCGCTCGCGATCGTAGTCGTCGGCCGCACGCTGAATCCCTTCGAGGTCGCGCGCCGCCCGTTCCGCCTCGGCTTGGAGCTCCGCCGTGAACAGCGTCAGTCCCCATATGCCGTTATCGCGCCTTCGAAACGAATAGCGAGTCCCGCGCGCCGTGACGACGGTCGCCCGGTCGCCTCGAACCTCCGTCTGTATCGGCCCCGACAGGTCCTTCTCGAGGCGCTGGATCCAGCCGCACCGATTCGCCAGCAAGACGAACACATCGGGCCCGTCGTTCGCGTCGGCCACATCGCGCATTTCACCGAGCAGTCGATCCCGCTCGACCTGGGGATAGCTCGACTCGATGCGCCGCGAGGCCTGCCGCCGAGCATCCCGGATCGAGTAGCAGGCCCACTGCGCTTCCGTCTCGAGATACGCAAAAGCGTCCCTGGGTCTGCCATTGGAGACCGCGAGCGCGATGCGGGCGTACGCTCCCTCGGGCGTCGCGTCGGGGGGAAATGGTCGGTGGGTGACGACCGCGGTGCCGATCGCGATGAGCAGCGCGACGAACAGCGCAAAGACAACCCGCGGGTAACGTCGAATCAGGGTAAGGACCGGGCCCATGTGGAAAGGAGCTCGAGTCATCGTCGTCGTGCCCGCGTGGGAGGAGGCGCCGCGCATCGGAAAGGTGCTGATTAGCATCCCGGACTGGGTCGACGCGATCGTCGTGGTCGACGATGGGAGCTCTGACAGCACGTCGGATGCTGCGCGGGCCGTGGGGGACGCCCGCGTGGAAGTCGTCCGGCATGACCGCAATCGGGGGGTGGGTGCCGCGATCGCGACCGGATACCGGCGGGCACTGGACGGGGCGAGCGCCTCGGACAGCGCGAGGGACGCGGTCGCCGTGATGGCCGGCGACGGCCAGATGGCCCCACGGGACTTGGCAGCGCTGGTGGATCCGGTCGTCGAGGGCTCGGCCGACTACGTGAAGGGAGACCGGTTTCGATCGAAGGAGCACCGGGAGTCGATGCCGGTGGCTCGCCTCGTGGGCGGACGGCTATTCTCCTGGGCGACGTCGGTGGCGATCGGGCTCCCCATCTCCGACAGCCAGTGCGGCTATACGGCCATCTCGCGCGCGGCGTGCGCGAAACTCGACCTCGACGGTCTCTGGCCGCGCTACGGCTATCCCAACGATCTGCTCTCCCAGCTCGTGGTGCGCGGGCTTCGGGTGTCCGAGGTGCCTGTGCGCGCGGTGTATGCGGACGAAGTCAGCCGCCTGAAGGCGAGGCACTTGCCGTTCATCGCGGGCATCATCCTGCGCGCGTGGGTGCGAAGGATTCGACTGCGCTCGTCTGGGCGATTTCCTCGATGACGCGCACATCGAGGGTGACAAGGCCGTCCGAATACGTCGTGAGAGTACTAGATCGCTGAGAGCACTCCCCTGCGACCACCGGGGAGCGCATGAATCAATTCCGGTACACGAAGCCGCCCACGTCGTGGATCAACGCGTCGAGCTGGAGAAGCTCCGCGTCCGTGAGCTCCGCTCTTGCGAATGCGCGCACCGTCTCAAGCGCATCCAGAAGTTGCGCCCACTCATCCGTGAGTCCGGACGAGAGAGGCCATGATTGCAGGACCGCACGAAGAGCGCGAAGACAGCGTCGCTCGCACCAAGCGTCGACGAGGCGTTCAATCCTCCGCACGACCTCCAACCCGGAATGCACGTCCTTATCTTATCGGACGTGCCCGAGCTCCGTGGCCTTCACATGCACGCGTCCATCGCAGCGCGGACCGAACGACCATCGGTGAGTCCGTAGCGAGTCTCCATGTGGTCTCCCGGCTACGCCTCTCGTGGATGGGTTACCTCCAACCGCACGTATGACTGCACTCCTCCCCTTGGAGGAGTGCTCCAACCGCACGTATGACTGCACTCATTCCCTTGGAGGAGTGCTCTAACCGCACGTATGACTGCACTCATTCCCTTGGAGGAGTGCTCTATCCGCATGTATGACCGCGTTCCTCCCCTTGGAGGAGTGCTCTATCCGCATGTATGACCGCGTTCCTCCCCTTGGAGGAGTGCTCTATCCGCATGTATGATCGCGTTCATCCCCTTGGAGGAGTGCTCCAACCGGATGCGTGAGCGCATTCATACCGTTGGATGACCGCGTTCATACCCTTTGATGGTGGGCCCATGCCCGTTGCTGGAGTCGCCCTGCAAGTCTCAGCTCGGGCGAAGGGTCCTCGTAGTCGCAGGGTTTACGCGGGTGCCCCCCAACAGCGCTGGATTCGCTCGAGTGTCGGTCGGCGTCGCGCGCGTTAGGTGGCGGTGCGATCGCGCGCGCGCCGAACGACTAAGGCAACGACGCCGAGCAGAGCTCCGAGCAGCAGAGTCGCCCAGGGCGGCGTCGCGGGTGCCGGCGCGGATACCGCGCTATCACACTGGACCGTGAGGATCGTGGACGAGGATGGCGACCCGCACAGGACGTCGCTCCCGTCCGGCGATCGGTCGCCCAACATCAGTGTTATGGGCACCTGGCCGGGCGCCGCGCACGTGAAGTTGGCCGTGGCGCCGGTCGGTGTGTCGAACGTTCCCGAGGGCGCGGACCACGAGTACGCTATGGAGCTCGGGTCCGCGGCCGCCGCCGTCGCAACCAGGGCCATGGAATGTCCGACGGTCGTCTCGGAAGGCGACGCGGCAACGCTCGTCCATACGGCGCAGCTAGGCGCCTGGGCATCCCCCGCGTCACTCCCGAAGGGCGCATGCGGGGTGAGGCATTGCAGCGTGACGGTCACGTTCGTGGTCGCCCCCGCGGCGATGCTGAAGGTCGCGGCTCCACTGCAGGACGTGCCCCCGTCGGGCGACGTGGCCGACAAGTTGATCGCGTAGCCGGTGCCCGCTCCCAGCCCGACAGCGAACACGGTCGGCTGGCCGGCAATGACCTGGACGACACCCGAGTCCAGAACAGTGGTCGCGCCGCCCGGCCCAGTCACCGTCCATGTGAGGGACGAGATTCCCGCGTTGTCCGCCAGCGTAAACGCAACCCCGACTTGCCCTATCGTGCTGACCGCGCTGGCACCCGGCGGAGCAGTCGCCGACACCTGCGTGGGGGCTGCCGGTGAGGGCGGCTGCTCTGGGGCACCCGTGGGGGACTCGCTGGAGCAGCTCGCGGTGGCTGTCAGGATCCCCAGCGAAGTCAGGATTACGGCGAGCGTGTTGCCAATTTTCATCTGCTCTACCCGATTCGGCATGATGGGCGCCCTTCGGCGCGGCGTTGGGGGCGACTATAGACCTGCTCGCTATGAGGTCTAGGTTGAGCGGCCTACACGCCCAACTTATTGCCCCTGCGCCACGCCCTCGTTGCGGACGTGTCACCCCCCGCGACGACCTCACTTTGGCATTGACTTGTCAGTGCGTCGAAAGCGCGCTGTCGAGCCCGGGGCCGAATCCCCCAAGCGATCCGCAGGGTACTTACGCGTACTCGGCGGGGGTCTTGGGCAGCGCCTTCAGTGCCGCCTCGAGCGCGGCCTCATCGTAGGGCTGGTCCGTCAATTTGCCGGCGAAGTGGTCGGCGTACGACTGCATGTCGAAGTGACCGTGGCCCGAGAGATTGAAGAGAATCGTCTTAGACCTGCCCTCTTCTTTGCAGCGCAGCGCTTCGTCGATGGCGGCGCGAACCGCGTGGCACGTCTCGGGCGCCGGAACAATCCCCTCGGTCCTGGCGAACTGAACGCCAGCTTCGAAACACGTCCGCTGGTGATAGGCGCGCGCTTCGATGAGGCCCAGCGCCAACGCGTGACTGACGAGCGGTGCCATCCCGTGATAGCGCAGCCCGCCAGCGTGGAATCCCGACGGAACGAAGGCCGATCCCAGCGTGTACATCTTCGTGAGGGGCGTCAGGTGCGCTGTGTCGCCGAAGTCGAACGCGTACACCCCTCGGGTGAGCGACGGGCACGCGGCGGGCTCGACCGCGAGGATGCGAGGTGACGGGCCGCCGCGCAGTTTGGCTCCCAGGAATGGGAAGGCGATGCCCGCGAAGTTCGACCCCCCGCCTGCACATCCGATGACGATGTCCGGGTAGTCATTGGCCAGCTCGAACTGCTGCAAGGCCTCGAGTCCTATGACCGTCTGATGAAGAAGGACGTGGTTGAGAACCGAGCCCAGCGCGTACTTGGTGTCGTCGCGCTGTGCGGCGAGTTCGACCGCCTCGGAAATCGCGATTCCCAGGCTGCCTGGGCTGTCTGGATTTCGTTCAAGAATGGCGCGCCCCGACGCAGTCTCGGTCGACGGGCTCGGCACGCAGCGGGCTCCATATGTCTCCATCAGCGCGCGCCGGTAAGGCTTCTGCTGGTACGACACCTTGACCATGAACACCTGAACGTCGAGCCCGAAGAGGGCCCCGGCGAAGGCTACGGACGAGCCCCACTGACCGGCACCCGTTTCCGTCGTGAGGCGCTTGACGCCCGCTTCCTTGTTGTAAAACGCCTGGGCCACGGCCGTATTGGGCTTGTGACTTCCGGCCGCGCTGACGCTCTCGTTCTTGAAATAGATCCTCGCCGGAGTATCGAGCGCGCGCTCGAGGCCCCGCGCTCGGTGCAGAGCCGTCGGCCGCCACTTTCTGTAGATCTCCCTCACGGGCTCCGGGATCTCTACCTCACGCTCCCTCGTCACTTCTTGGGCGATGAGAGCCATCGGAAACAGAGGTGCCAAATCGTCGGGGCCGACAGGTTTGCCCGTGCCCGGGTGCAGCACGGGCGGCGGTGGAGCCGGCAAATCCGCGATCAAATTGTACCAATGGCGCGGGAGTTTCTCGTCCGGGAGTACGTACTTGGTCGTGTCGTTCATGACTGCTCTCTCTCATGCCCAGCGGGGGACCGAAGCCGCAGCTAGGCGGCCGGCATACTATGCTAGAAAGGGCACATTAATGCTGGACACAACGGCTCTTCGCAACGCTCTTCCCCTCTGCCTCGAGCGCACGGACTTTTCGTCCTTGGGTGTAAAGTACGAGGGCAAGGTCCGGGACAACTACTCAGCGCCGACCGGGCGTCGATTCATCGTCGCAACCGACCGGATAAGCGCCTTCGACCGCGTGCTCGGCACGGTACCGTTCAAGGGACAGGTGCTCAGTGAGCTCGCTGCGTGGTGGTTTGCCCGGACCAGCGACGTGGTGGCCAATCACGTCATCCGCGTACCGGATCCGAACGTCATCGAGTGCGTCGACTGCGTCCCCGTCCTCGTCGAGATGGTCGTGCGCGCGTATGCGACCGGCACGACGTCGACCAGCCTATGGACGCACTACGAGCGCGGTGCGCGTGAGTTCTGTGGCCACAGGTTGCCGGACAATCTCACCAAGCACCAGAAATTGCCCGAGCCGATCCTGACGCCGACCACCAAAGCCCCCAAGGGCGAGCACGACGTGTCCGGTTCGCGCGAGGACATCCTAGCGACGGGCCTCGTCGCCGAGCGCGACTTCGACGAGGCGGCGAAGGACGCGATGAAGCTCTTCGCTGCCGGGCAGGCGATCTGCGCGGAGCGCGGGCTCATCCTCGTCGACACCAAGTATGAGTTCGGGCGAACCCGCGAGGGCAAGCTGCTCGTGATGGACGAGATTCACACGCCCGATTCGTCGAGGTTTTGGCTACAGAGCACGTACGAGTCGCGGCTGGCGGCGAGTCTGGATCCCGAGCCGCTCGACAAAGATTTCGTTCGCCGATGGTTCTTGGATCGGGGTTACCGCGGCGAGGGGCAACCCCCCGCGATGCCGGACGAGGTGCGAGTGGGCGCGGCCGAGCGGTACATCGCTGCCTACGAGCGCATCACCGGGGAGCCCTTCGTCCCGAACTTGGAGGCTCCCATGGAGCGGATCGCCAGGAATCTATCGCTGACGAAGGCGCGCGACCGCGCGTGAAGTCCAGTGTATTTCGGCCGAGCTCGAGCGAGGCCGCCGGCGAGTCGCGCGGAGCGTACTTCCTGTACGCGAGCACGCTCGACGCCGGGATCGCGAAGGGATCGGCCGAAATACACCGACCTTCTATGAGCTGAAGATCTTCCGAATCTCCTCGGCCATCTCGGCCTCGGTCGTCTTCTTCGCGAGTGCGAGCTCCTTCAGGAGCAGGCTTCGAGCTTGATCTAGCAGCCTGCGCTCTCCGAAGGACAAGTCCTTGTCGAACTTCAAGCGGTTCATGTCGCGCAGGACCTTTGCAATCTCCGTCGGGGAACCGCTCTTGATCATCTCCGTATAGACCCGGAATCGTCGGCTCCACGGCTGCACGTCGACTGCGACCTCTTTGGCGCGCATCGTCGTCAAGATGGCGTTGGCGTCCGCGTCGTTCATGACGCTGCGGAGGCCCACCTGCGTCGCCGCGCTGGTCGGCACCATCACTTTCATCCCGTTGTCCAAGATGCGAAGGATGTAGAACTCTCCGCGCGTGCCGGCGATCTCGCGCTGCTCCACCGCGGTGACTTCGCCCACTCCGTGAGACGGGTGCACCGCCTTGTCACCCACCTTGAAAATTGGGGCAGGTCGCAGTGGGACCGGCGGAATGCTGCCTGGCGCACCAAGCGGACCGCGACGTCCGGTGACGCGCGGATCATACGGTGCCGGAGGCGGAGTCGGACTCGTGACCACCGGAGCGGAAACACGAGGACGCTTGGCGCTCGATTTTGCGGGCGCTTCCGCGGCGGGTGTAGACCGAGTTACGGCGCTAACGCGTGCGGCTGAGGCAGTGCGTGCTGGGCGAGTCATGGGGTTTTATATCAGTGAGCGAGCGGGGTGCGCTACCATCCATGGGAGGTCGTCGTCAACTGCGCGGCGAGAGCTCAAAATAAACATAGCAATATCAAATCAATAGGACATCATCTCCTCGACGCTCGCTTCGGTCGCATCATGGAGCCCACGGGCCACTGTGTCCGCGTCCAGTGTCACTTCGAGCCGCAGTGTGCCACTGTCGTGCCACGTGTACGGTCCGGCGACAGGGCGATCGGCGCCTATCAAGCGACCCACGGGGTCCACGGCAAGAGTCTCGAACACGGCGGACAAGCGTTCAGTCGCCCGATCCGCGTCCTTGCCCCATGCGCCAATCAAGCTGAAATGAAAGACCAATTCGGTATCCGAGCGCGATCGCACCGTGGCCGCGACGGCCGTGGTCGCGCGCAGTAGGCCACCGAGGCCTTGGGCGGCCTCGCCGTCGAACGGCCCCGGGGCAAAAGCCCGCAGCGGCGCCTCGCCGATCGCCGCAGCGGCGGCTGCCAGGGGCTGGGCGCGCAATGCCGGCAGCGCACGGTGCAATCGCCCCTCGGCGAACAATGTGGCCACGCGCAGCACATGGCCGCGCCCTCGTTCCAACCCCACGGCTCGATTGTCGAAAACCGCCAATTCCTCCCCGACGCTGCCGTCGCCTCGACTCCCCCAGACGCGGGAGATCTCTTGTTCGGTCACGCTGCCATGGATCGGCGTCGTGCGCGCGGAAAACGCCGCCACCACGCGTTCGGGAACACAGGGCGTACTCACCAGGGTCACTGTGCTCGCATCGAAGCCCGCGACGACCATCTCGCGTGTCTGCCGCAGGTCCACCCCGCCGTGTCCCGCGGCGAACGAGTCCAGCCGAGCGGGTGGGACAAGGCGAGTGGCAACGCGGTGGGTGGCAGCGCCGGACCAAAGGTCGGTGGGTCTGGCTTGAACGAGCCATATCAGCCCTGCGGCGGGAACGAGATCGACCAGCGGGTCCAGTCGGAGCCCGGGCGAGCCCGCAGCGACGGGAGGCACCGGATGTGCTGCGAGACCCGTACACGAGGCCGCCGCCAGGCCCGTGATGAGACGGACCATGTCTCGACGTCCGATCCGACGTCCTGCGCCTGCCAGCGTAGCGACCTCGTACGCCCCCCGGGGGCCCGTCATGGACGGACGCGAATGCGCGCGAACCTTCGGTCCTTCGAGCCGACTCGAACCAGGTATTCCCTGCCCGGCTCGAGAGGCATCTTCGGGTCCGTCGCGCGGGCGCCGTCGATCTCGACGCCTCCGTTCTGGACCTTGCGCCGGGCATCGCTCGTCGACTCCGCGAGACCTGCCTGCTTGAGCGCCCACGCCAGCTCGGCAAGGGGCCCCGTCGGCGCCAGCTCCACGCGGGGCACCTCCTCCGGGATGGCATCTTTCGAATAGACGCGATCGAACTCGAGAGCGGCACGTTCCGCTTCCGCGGGCGCGTGATACCGCTCCACGATCTCGCGCGCGAACATCGCTTTGATCTCGCGTGGATTGCGGCCTTGTCGGCGCTCCTGCATGAGCGTGGCAATTTCACCGGTAGAGCGGCGCGAGAGAAGCTCGAAGAATCGAAAGATGACGTCGTCGTCGATCTGCATGATCTTACGGAACATCTCGATCGGCGGATCTTGGACCGCGACCGTGTTGCCGGCGGATTTGCTCATCTTCTTGCCGACGATGACGCCGTTTTCGACGCGAGCGTCCGTGCCTTCGAGGATCGGTGTGGTCATTACGATCTGAGGGCGCACCCCGTACTTGCCCATCAGGTCGCGTCCGACCAGCAAGTTGAACAATTGATCGGTTCCGCCGAGTTCCACGTCGCACTGGAGGGCCACGGAATCGTATCCCTGCAAGAGAGGATAAAGGAATTCGTGCTGATAGATCGGGCGGTTGTCCTCGAAGCGTTGGCTGAAGTCCTTGCGTTCGAGCATGCGCGATACCGTGTACTTTGCCATCAGCTCCACGATGTCGACCGCCGAGAGCTTGCCCAGCCACTCGCTATTGTAGCGAAGCTCGACGCGAGACCGGTCGAGGACCCGGTAGGCTTGAACCACGTACGTCTCGGACGCGGCGCGCACCTCGTCTCGAGTGAGCCTCGGTCGGCTGTCATTTTGACCCGTCGGGTCGCCCACCGTGGCCGTGAAGTCGCCTATTAGAAAGATGGCCGTGTGCCCGAGGTCTTGAAACTGCCTCATCTTCTCGAGCAGGACCGTGTGTCCAAGGTGCAAATCCGGGCGCGTCGGGTCAAACCCTGCTTTGACCCGCAGCGGGGTCCCCGAGCGCCGCGAACCCTCGAGCCGCTCCTCGAGCTCGCCGCGGACGTGAAAGTCCACCACGCCCCGTTCGAGGAGGGCGAGCTGTTCAGCCGCCGGCGGAAATGCGCTCATGGGCGTCAGGTCGCCTCGACAGAATCAATCGTCCTTGCCGCCGGTGATGGGAAACTCGCGACTTTCGTTGACGATCTCTTTGAGTTCTTTGCCGACCTTGAAGAAGGGCAGCTTCTTCGCGGGGACTTCGACGGGCTGGCCGGTGCGTGGGTTTCTGCCCGAGTAGGGCTTGTAGGGCCGAACGGAGAAGCTGCCGAATCCGCGAATCTCGATGCCCTCGCTGCGCTGAAGCGCTTCGGTCATCGTGTCGAAGACGCAGTTGACGACGAGCTCCGCCCGCGCCTTCGTGAGGTCGTTACGGCGGTTGGCTAGGGCGTCGACCAATTCGCTTTTCGTCATTCGCGCTCCGGGGGCCCGTCGGAGCGGGCGTTAAGAGGAAGACTCGAAAACATCAATTACACCGGATACTTGCGGAGCGTCAACGGGTAGGCCTCGAAAGGAGGCTCCTCTAGCGCTACCCGTGCTTGAAGTCCCCAAACACCTCTCGAGCGACCTGCGCGACCGCCAGGCCTACCGCCTCGTCGGACGTGTGTTTCACCCGAAACCCGAGCGACGCGAGCTTCTCCGGGTTGAGCACGGAGCGGGGCACATCGCCTGGCCATCCCTGGGATGAAGACCCGTATTCGATTCGCGCGGCCGGATTGGGTGAGGCGGCCACGCACAGCTCCGCGATCCGCTTCACCGAAGTGGTGTCCGGCGGGGCGAGATTGAAGACGGGGGGCCGTTCGCCACGGGCGTTGTCGAGAACGAACAGCAGCCCGGCTGCGCAGTCCGTGACGTGTAGGTAGGGCTTCGCCTGTCGCCCGTCCCCCAGCACGTCGAGCGTGTCGGGACGGGCTTTCAGCTTCTTGCAGAAATCGAGGATGGCTCCGTGGGTCCCACGGTCGCCCACGACGTTGCCAAAGCGACAGATGAAACCCTCGAGGCCGAAACACTCCACGAACGCCGACAGCATCGCCTCGCCCGCGAACTTGCTCGCGCCATAGAGGGAGATCGGCAGGTGTCCTAGATCGCCCTCGGCGCACGCGCCCTGCGCCGATCCATACACGGTCCCGCTGGACGCAAAGACGAACTTCCCGACGCCGGTCAGGCGGGCAGCCTCGAGGGCGTTGTATGTGGCGATGGTCCCCTGTTCGAGATCCAATCGCGTTCGTTCGAGCCCCCAGCGGGCTTCGGGGTTCGCCGCCAGGTGAAACACGACGTCCTGCCCGCGCATCGCTTCCGTGAGGGAGGCTAGGTCCAGCGCATCGGCCTGAACCAGGACGGCTCGGCCCGTCGCAAGGTGGCTGGCGATGAACTCGGGCTTGCCCACGCTGAGATTGTCGTAGACGCGAACGGGGCCGCGCTCGACGAGCAAATCGACCAAGTGGCTTCCGATGAAGCCAGCACCTCCGATGACGAACGAGCGCACGAAGCCTCACTTTCCTTCACACCATCGACACGGCTGTCCGCGGTTTCAAGGCTTGGCGCCGGGCGGCAAGGCTCGGTTTGAGCCCCACGACTTCGGACAAGCGACGGCATCCGAGGACGCGCGGATGATGGCAGAGAGGGAGTCCGGAGGCTAGCCCCGCTCCACGCGGTGGAACGATGCTCTAGAGAGATGGAACACTAGCGGGCGATCGCTGCTCGCTGGATGCGGTCGCTGAGGCGCGCCAGCTCCTCGAGAAGCTGCCAGCGCAACCCCGTTGCAGCCTCGCTGCTGGGCGCGGCGTGCTCGAGGGCATCGACGAGCGATCGGACGATGGCGGTCTGGGTGCGGACGGCGGGATCGGAATTGCGCACCTCGGAGAATGCTGACGTCTCGAGCTCCCATAGCGAACGGAAAGTGCCTGACATGATTCTCCCCAATCCGACGGCGGCCGCGGGTTCGTTCGGCTGAACTCTGTCGGTGCAGGGGTAGTACGGACGGGCGCATTCGACTTGAACGTCCAAGCTCGACAAATTCGTCGTTGGCCGCGACAAAGGCAGGTGTCTGTCGGATGTCGGGGTACCGGCTCAATTTGCGAACGCCGCGAGCCGTACTGGTTGTAAGCTCGGGTCGGCTGAGGACTTGATGCCCCAAGGATTGGATCGTCGACGCGCTGTCCGTATCGCGGTGGACATTCCGGCCACTGTGGAGATTCTCGGACGGCAGAACGTCGGCGCGTCCATGGATCCTGGATATGAGGCCTTTCCTGTCCCAAACCCTACGGTATCGCGTCGCGTCGAGGGGGTGCTACGCGATCTGTCCGTCGACGGGGCGCAGCTCGCCGTCCCTGTGGCGCCGCCATTGCTCTCGCGCCTCTCGCTTTCGTTCGTGTTGCCCGGCTATGGCGTCGCACTCGCGATGTGTGTCGTCCGCTGGCGGCGCGATGCCCAAGCAGCCGCACCGGACGCGGGATTGGAAGGCCCGCCCGCGATGGCCACTTGCGGGGTTCTCTTCGAGGCTGTCGACCTGGCTGTGCGCCGGACGATCGCGACCCTCGTCGACCGCGCGGTGGCGGACCAGGAAAGTCAGCCCTAGCGATAGCCCAGTGGGTGGGTCCCGAGTTTGCGTCCCGCGTCGGTGAGCACGACCGCAGTCAAGACGTAGTCGGGACAGTGCATGGAAAAGGCGCGGACCCCATTGCCCAGACCGATCTCGGGGCGTGCGTCCACTTCGAGGGGCGCCCAGCCTTCGAGGGTCCCCGCCGAGCAGGCGCAATGGGCAAACGGGAGCTTCACTTCAATCCTTCTCAGGTCCAACCGCAGGCCGAGCCCCAGCGCCTTGATCGCTGACTCCTTGGCGCTCCAGATCGTCGCCACGACCCTGTCGCGGTCGTTATCGGCAGCTCGGACCGCGTCCATTTCGTGGGCCACGAAATAGTCCGCACACCAGTCGGCGCCGCGTGGCTCGATGGTCTCGAGATCGATGCCGAGCGAAGCGCCTGCGTCCAGCGCCACGCCCGCGACGCCCCAGTCGGTGCGGTGAGAGATGGAGAGAGACAGCGGAAGTCGCCCGTCGGGTTCGATGGCAGCATAAGGCAACCCGGACGGATCGTTCAGGATGACGAGACTTGAGGCCTCCGGGCGGCGCCCGGTTCGGTCCATCTCCAAGTCTTGCAATAGGGACTTGGCCGCACACCGTCCCAGCAGCCATTTCCTGCGGCGCCGCGCAAATCGAAAGCGCTCGAAGACCGTCTGCTCCGTCGCGGACAGAAGGCCGCGGGGCGCTAGGCCGGCCAGAATGTCCGGATCGGTTGTCGCCCGGACGACCGCCCATCGGAAGGGAAGAGGAGGCGCCCCCAAGGAGCGCGGGCTAGAGGACACGGCTAGGGCGCGGGTCGGCCCACCGCCCGAAACTGGGCGAGTTCGGCCTCACCCACGCTGCCCGGCAACGCGCTGGTTCGGTAGCCTTCAAGCTCGGCGTAGACGACGCCGTCGCCGCCGCGCACCACGGCATCGAAGGAAAGTCCATTCGCGGAAACTCGAGGGTGCACTTCTGCCTGCAACGGCAGCGCGGTGGGCGGGCTGGCGTGCACACGTACCACGGCAGCACCGGCCGGCAGTCCCATGTGCCCGGTATGTCCGATTTCGTAGACGCCCGCGGTCTGGAAGCAGAGTTCGATGAGACGGGGTGCAAAGAGCCACGACTTCGACGGCTCGGAGCGGTCCGTCGGCACCGTGCTGGACCAAATCCCGACGATGGTCCCGTCCGTCCGCCTGTGGACTCGCGAGAGCACTTGATACGCCGGGCCGTGGAAGTAGACGCGATAGATCGCCTGACGGTCGATTGTCGCCGAGGAGGGCTCAGGGTCGCGGGCCGAGGTCACGCCGGGGCCGACGTGGCTCGCGGCGGCCGACGAACGGGAGTCTTCGAGCAGTATGTCCGCGGAAAAGTGCTGTTTGTCCTGGACGAGGCCTCCCGCCAGCGTCTGCGACGACTGGAGCCCGCAGCGTGCTCGCAAGCGCCCTTGGAAGTCTCGCAGGAGTAGAACGCGAATGACCGCAGTGCGCGGCTCGTTGCGGAAGAACTTGAGCGGAGCCGCAAACTCCACATTTTCTATGGCCTCGACGCGCGAGCGCTGCGTGAGCAGCGTCGCGGCTTGCGCGAACAGTTCGAGTCCCATCACACCCGGCAACACGGGCGTGCCGTCGATCTGGTGGTCGCGCAGGAAGGGCTCGTTGGCCGGATCGAAGGTCACCTCGAGGGTGAGGCCCGCGTGTTTGTCCAGCGCTACCGCCCGGATCGACAGCCCGCTCCGAGCTTCCGCGAGGCGAAGGATCGCCGCGCGATCGACGCCACCGTCGACGTCAGAGGGCGCTAGCAAGACACCGAGCTCGCGCCCCACCACGACCTCCCCAGCGGTTCCGGTCGTCAGCACTTCTCGAACGAGCGGTGTGGCCTCGTTCGGGTCCAGCATCTCGATGCCTGCGCGCCTCATCATCTCGGGCACCGAGCCTCGGGTTGCCATGCCGATCCCGCCCCATGCCGACCAGTCGAGCGCCGTGGCGATCACGTCCTCTCGGGCCCCGTTGAGGCTCGAGCAGACCTTGCACATGAAGTCGTTGGCGGCGCTGTAGTCTGCCTGGCCGGCATTGCCGAAGCGGCCGGCGACCGAGGAGAAGCAAACGAAGGCGCCGACGGACGCTTGGCGCGTGGCTCGGACGAGGTTGTAAAGACCGGTCGCCTTGACGTCGTAGACGAGATCGAATTCCGACTGCGGCTTCGTGTCGAACGTGCGGCTCCGCTCGAGCCCCGCGGTGTGGAGTATGACGTCGATCCGCGCGCTCTTCGCGAGCACGGCCTCCACAGCTTGGGTCACGCCGACGAGCGAGGTGACGTCCACCGAATGGTAGTAGGCTTGACCGCCTGCCGCTTCGATGCCCCGCATCGTCTCAATGACCGCGCCGGCGCGTTCGATCGCGAAGAGACGCTTTTCGACCTGAGCCGGCGTGGCGCGCCCCTCGCTCTGCTTGATCCGTTCGAATATCTCGCGCTTGAGGCCTTCGCGATCGGTCGACAGACGCTCGACTTCTCGTCGCGTGTCCGCGTCGGGCGTCGCAAGCAGATCGAGAAGGTGGAACGTCGCGCGAGAAGCCCGGACAATGTCGAGTACGATGGCCGACGTGATCGCGCCGCCTCCGCCTGTCACGACGAAGACGCTGTTGGCGTCGAGGGTCATGGGGACGCGAGTCCGCCGGGGAGCGCGATCCTTGGCGACAGCGGCGATCGTGAAACGCTCTTCGTCCCGGTAGCCCACCTCGACGGCATCGGGATCTCGCTCTGTCTCGGAGATCAGCGCTTGCGCGATTCGCATCGCGTCTGCGTCGACCCCGAAATCGACGGCCTTGACGACTGCCGCCGATCGCTCGCGCGCCATAGCCTTGGTGAATCCGGTCACGGCCCCACCGGCAGGCGAAGTCGCCCCTTCGGCGTCGTACCCGTGAACACCACCGAGTCGAGTCGCCGAGACGAGGAATGAGCCCTCCACACCCAGCGTTTCGTACGTC
The DNA here is from genome assembly GCA_049512415.1 of Polyangiaceae bacterium. GTDB lineage: Bacteria > Myxococcota_A > Polyangia > Polyangiales > Polyangiaceae > Palsa-1150. The sequence continues at coordinate 95,168 of JBEKXD010000002.1, read as the reverse complement.
GATCGCGCGACCGCGCACAGAAGGCGAATCTGTCTCTGATTGAGCTCTCGCCAGGCCTCGGGTTCGATCTCCCATAGTGGTGGGGTGGGATCGAGGGCTGTTAGGAAGTACACGCCCCCCGGCCCACCTCTCGCCCAGTCCGCGGCCTGCGCGAGCGCGGCCTCCGGGCTTGCATCGCCGAGCATTTCGCTCACCTCGACTCCACGCGACCGCAGAATGCTCGCGAGGTCGGTTCCGACGCCACCGCGATCGGCCACGAGAAGAACGCGCGAGCGCGCGCCGAGGCGGGCCTTGGTCGGCTTACAGACCTCGAGAGAAGGTCGCGGCGAGGCAACAGGGACGCGCAAGAGAGTCCCCGCCGCGTGCTGCGGCGATTCGCCGCTTGCGGACCGTGCGTCTGAAGATGAGGTAGTGGCAAGCCCGTCTGCCGCCGATTCGCCGGAGCGGTTTGGCATGTTGTCCCGAACGAACCCAATGACGTGTTTGAGCGTCGGATAATCCCGGAGCTTCAGGTCGTCCTTGCGGGGGATTTGGAACGTCTCGCGGACGAGGGCGAAGACCTCGGCTTGCTTGACGGTATCGATGCCGAGGTCGGCCTCGAGGTCGAGGTCGAGTTCGAGCATGTCCGGCGGATAGCCGGTCTTGTCGCTCACGACGCCGAGAACCGTCCGTACGATGGGGTCGTCCACCGTCGCATGCGTCCCAGGCGCGGTGGCAGATGTCGTCGCGACGACGACCGAGGAGCTCGGAGGTGCCACCGCCATCGGTGTGGCCGGCGCCGCCAGGTCAGGACGGTGTTGGCGAACGAAGGCGATGACATGTTGGAGCGTCGGATAGTCGCGAAGCTTCACGTCGTCCTGGCGGGCGATGTCGAACGTCTCACGCACGCGAGCGAAGACCTCGGCTTGTTTGACGGTATCGATGCCGAGGTCGGCCTCGAGGTCGAGGTCGAGATCCAGCATGTCGCGCGGATATCCTGTCTTCTCGCTCACGAGGGTCAAGACCTGGTCGGCGACCGCGTCCCGTGACGGCGCACTCGGTGCCTTCGACACGCGTCCGTCGCCGTTCTTGTTTCCGTCGTGGACGAAGGCCACACGCGGGCCCGGCAGGGGTGCCGAAACTGGGTCAGGCGGCGATTGGGCAAGGTCCGGGCGATGTTGGCGGACGAAGCCAATGACGTGTTTGAGCGTTGGATAGTCGCGAAGCTTCAGGTCGTCCTGTCGGGCAATGTCGAACGTCTCACGCACGCGAGCGAAGACCTCCGCTTGCTTGACGGTGTCGATGCCGAGGTCGGCCTCGAGGTCGAGGTCGAGATCCAGCATGTCGCGCGGATATCCTGTTTTCTCGCTCACCAGAGCGAGCACTTGTTCGGTCACCGCGTCGGCGTGCGTCGCACTCGCGTGAGGCACGGGCGCGGCCTTTGTCGAAGTCCTCGCGTCGGCTCTCAGGGCGGGCTGGGACGGCTCATGGGCAGTCCCTGGTGCACCGCGGACGGGTTCCAGTTCGACGCGCGCGGAAGGTCCCATTCCGTGCGACCATGTCGAGACCGCGGGTTCCCTCTCCGGTATCCCGAGGTCACGAACGCGCAGCGTGCGATGGTCCACCTCGACGCTCGGTCGTGAATAACCGCTAATCGACGATAGCCACTGTTCGTACACGGCAGGCTGCGCGATGCGTTCTTCGCAGCCCGGGACTCGTCGCGTGAGCGTCAAGCTGATCTGCGATCCGAATCCGGCTGCGAATCGCAGGGAGTAGCGCACCCGGTACGGTCCCCCCTTTGAGAGGTTGAGCGTTCCGAGGTCCGGATCGGGCTCGCGGAAGTTCGGAACCGGCGGCACGATCTGTTTCTCGAGGGCCTTGAGCGCGACCACGTCTTCGATCGCCACGCCCATCGGGTGCCCGGTGAATCCTTTGGTGTTCGCTACGACGATTCGATCGGAGTTTGCCCCGAACACCTTGCGCAGCGCATTGACCTCGGCGGCGGCGCTTCCGCCTCGCGCGGGCGTGTACGTCTCGTGCGACATGAAGATCATCTCACCGGCCATCGCATCGCGTGAGAGCCCGTGTTCTCTCTCGGCGCCCCGGACGACTCGCTCCACGACCTCGCCAATGTGTTCGACGTCGAGCCGCGTTCCGTGGAACGCGCTGTTGGCACTCTCCGCCCCGAGGATCTCCGCGATTGCGCGCATCCCTCGCTCGTTCACGGCATCTTGAGACTCGATGACGAGAGCCGCCGCGCCCATGCCGAGCAGGGTGCCATTGCGTCTCCGGTCGAACGGCAAGGCGGCGAGTTCGACCCGCTCCTCGGTCGATGCCGCGCCGCTCGCGAGGAAGCCGGTGCCTATCCACTGAAAGAGCCGGTCCGAAGTGGAGTCGTCCGCCGTAATCACGACGACCCGCCGGCACTTTCCAAGTCGTATCCAGTCGTTGGCGATACCAACGGCTTGGGTGCCGGACGCGCACGCGGAATTAATGAGGGTATTGGGCCCGCGAGCGCCCAAGAGCTCCGCAAACTGCGCATGACCCATCGCGAGCGCCTTGAACAGGAACTTGCGACTGAACACGTACGTCTCGCGGGACAGCTCGGCCTCGAGTTCGGCCATGCGCGCGCGCGCTCGCGGTTCGGTCGGGGCGTAGTCGGCGAGCGCGGCCAGAACCATGCGCTTCAACTTGTCGGCATGGAAGCGTTCAATCTCGTCGACGAGCGCGTTCTGCGCGGGAAATGCCGAAGAGAAGATCACAGCCGTTTCGTCGGCCATGCACCGTGGGAGCATCCATCGGTCGGGCAGTCGACTGCCCGTGGTCGTTCGCCGGTAGTTGCGAACGAGCGGGATACGCGCGTCTCGGAGAGCTTCGAGGCCCGCTCCCACGGCGAGCGCCGTCGTGACATCGAACGCTTCGGCGCGTTCGCTTTCGATGCCGAATTCCGAAACGAGGTCGAACGCTCCCTTTTGCGCTGCAAGCTTGAGAACTTCCTTGGTCGTCCGAATCGGGTCGAGACTCGGTTCCCCCACGTCGCGTTTCACGAGTCTTACGATGTTCTTCTCGACCATCCGCTGTCGCTCGTCCTCCGAGACGGGCTCGATGAACGACTCGCCGCTCAGAATGCGGTCGAAATTGGCGTCGTCGAAGACCTTGCGGCTCCTTCCCGGCAGGCCGAGGCCCGCGCCGCTGATCACCACCGAGCCTTGGCGGGTCGCCGGCCCGGAACTCAGGATGGCCGCGGGTGGCACGCTCGTCGAGCGCTCGGCCCCGGCCGGGTGGCCTTGAAGCACCGAGAGCCCTTCTTCCAAGCAGCGCGCGAAGATGCGACCGAGCGCCTCGAGGTCTGGGCCACCTGCTCTCTCGGCGAACGATGCATTCGACGGAACCGTGAACCGGGTAGGGTCGGACATTGGCGTGGCTCCATGGGGGACGGACTTGGGTGCGGCGGAATGCGGCGCGGGCATCGCCGTCACGGTGCGGGCCGAGACCGAGGAAGCGGCCTCGGTCGACAGGCGATCGGTCAGCCGGGGAATTCCTGCGGCGTAGAGGCCACAAATGCCCTCGTGGAAGCTAAGAACGTCCCCCCGCTTCGGATGATTGGTCGACAGGAAGACCAATCCCGGGCGATCCCCGAGCTCCTCTTCCGCGAACCCGCGCAGCACGCGCTTGGGTCCCACTTCGATGAAGACCCGCGCGCCAAGGCTCACCGCGGTCTCGAGGCTCTTGACCCACTGGACGGGCGACGAGAGCTGAATCGACAGCTGTTGCCGGATACGATCCATGTCCGTCGGGTAAGGCTGTCCGTCGACGTTGCTGACGATGGGGATGCGCGGCGGCCGCATGGGGATGCCGTCGAGTACCTTGCGCAGCGGACCGGATGCCGCGGCGACGATCCGCGAGTGAAAGGCATGGGAAACCGGCAGAAGTTGAGCGGTGAAGCCGGCCTGCTTGAACGCCTCGATCGCTCGCAGCACGGCCTCCGTCTCGCCGGCGATCACGGTTTGGTTGTGGGCATTGAGATTCGCCGCCACCACGTATCCGGTCATCTGGGACAGGCGCCTCGAGATCTCCTCGTAGGGGCCCAGGACCGACGCCATCTTGCCCGGATCGGGCGGAGCGACGGATGCCATCCCGCGGGCGCGAGAGCTCACTGCACGCAGCCCGTCGGGAAACGGGAGCATTCCAGCGGCGACGAGCGCCCCCCACTCCCCCAAACTATGACCCATGGCGAGGTCGGGGTAGACCCCATACTGGGCGAGCAGTTTCGTCAGCGCGACTTCGCACGTCAGCACGGCTGGTTGCGTGATGACAGTCGCCCGAAGCGCTTCCTCGGCGCGCGCGATTTCCGCGGGGTCAGAGCTGTCTACGAACAGATAGTCGCTCAGCCTGCGCCCGAGCAGGGGCAGCATGACTTCGTCGGCCTCCGCGAACGTCTCGGCCACGACCGGCTCCGAATCGCGAAGGCCCCGGAGCATGTTGACGTACTGCGAGCCCTGGCCGGGATAGAGGAAGGCCAGTTTCCCCGCCGCGCCCTTGCCTCTGTGAACGCCCTTGGCTGCGAGAAGCCGCCAGGCTCGAGGGTCGTTCTTGTCGAACGCAGACAGGGTCGCCTGCCCGACCTTGGCGAGATCGTCGGCGGTATCGAAGCTGATGACGAGGCGCTCCGATGCCGCGAAGAACGCGGGACCAGGAACCTCGCCACCGAGCGGGGGGCGGGTCTGCAGCCTGGCCAGGACCTCGACGAGCTGAGCCCGGAGTTGCTCGGCGCTGTCCGCGCCGAGTGCGACCAAGTTGCCTACCGGCGCGTGATACGGGCCGCTCGACGCGACGTGGCCGGTCTCTGTAGCCAGAGCCTGCGGAACCTGGCTCGTTGTCGGACGCGACGTGAGAAGTCCCGGAACGTGCTCCTCGACCACGACATGGAAGTTGGTACCCCCGAAGCCGAAGGCCGAGATGCCTACGCGCCTCAGCCCTTCGGCCGGGCGTTCCCAGGGCTGAGCGGTCGACGGAACCCAAAAAGGAGTTTCATGGATTCGAATTTCTGGATTCGGCTGGTCGAAGTGAATGGACGGAGGAATCACCTTGTGATGAAGGGCCAGAACCGCCTTGAGCAGGCTCGCGGCGCCCGCCCCGCCCTTCAGATGGCCGATTTGTGATTTGACGGAACCCAGCGCAATGCTCTTCTTGCGAAGTCCAGTCGAACCGAGGACGCCGGTCAGCGCCGAAACCTCCGCGACATCCCCTACCGCCGTCGAGGTTCCGTGCCCTTCGACGAGCGTCATGGTGGTCGGCGACAATCCGGCGCGTTCCCACGCGCGGCGAATGGCAAGTACCTGACCCATGGGGTTGGGCGCAGTGATGCCTTTGCCTTTTCCGTCGCTCGAAGCCCCAACCGCGCGAATGACCGCGTAGATGCGGTCGCCGGCCCGTTCGGCGTCGGCAAGGCGCTTGAGGACGAATAGGGCGCCGCCCTCCCCCATGACGAACCCATTGGCGCCTTGTGCGTACGGTCGCGAACCGTCCGGAGAAAGCGCGCCGATCTTGCAGAACTTGATGAACGTCGACACGCCCATGTTCCGGTCCATCCCACCGGAGATGACTGCGTCGTAGTGGTGGTCGACGAGCCCGTCGATAGCGGCCTGGAGTGCTGCGAGCGATGAGGCGCACGCCGCATCCGTGGTGAAATTCGGACCGCGAATGTTGAATACCGAGGCCACCCGTCCGGCCATGATATTTGCGAGTTCGCCCGGCATCGTGTCTTCCGTGGTCTCAGGGAGGCGCTGCGCTACCTGGGTCGAAAACTCCGATAGGAGCTCTTCTTGCGCCCTGGCCGTGAGCCCTCGGAACACCTCCGTCGCCTCGAGTGCGCGCCGAAAGACGGGAGCAAAGTGCCGCGACGTGGTCAGGTAGTGGCGTTCGCCCCCCATCGCATTGCCCGCGATGACCGCGGTGCGGTCGAGGTCGAGCGCGCGGTCGGGGTGCCCGGCGTCTTTGAGGGCCTCGGCGGCAGCCACGATCATCCACTGTTGGCCCTCGTCCATCGCTGCGGCGACCTTCGGCGGAATACGGTATCGGACTGGATCGAACGCGAATCCCCGAACCCACCCGCCGATCTTGGAGTAGGTCTTGTCGGGGACCTTGGGGTCGGGATCGAAGTAGTCTGCTGGCGACCACCGCTCGGGTGGAACATCCACGACACAATCCCTGCCGTCCATCAGGTTGGCCCAGAACGAAGGGGCGTCCGGTGCCTCGGGCAGGATCGCACCCACGCCGACGACCGCAACAGCCCGCTCAGCGGGGTCGCGAGGCGAACTACTCATATTGGCTCCTTCATCCAGTGCACGTGGCGACACAATCGCGCGCTACTCGAGCGCCGCATCCTGCTCGACGATGGCGCGCGAGACCGCATCCATGTCCGACACAAGGCCCCGTTGTGCCGTGTGAACCTCAGCCAGGCGGAACGCGCGGTCGAGATCTCCCGCGGCGTCGCCGGTCCCATCGGCTTCGCATCCGCCGATCCAGCGAATGGCTTCGGTCGCCACGTCCAGGGCCGCCTCCCTGGCCGCGACGCGCGACATCTCCTTGAGCGCTGCCGGTCCGAAGAGCGGCGCGAATCGAGCGTTGCCCCGCCCGGCAGCGTACCGGCAAAACGTAGCGGCTATCTCCGCGCGCATCATCATTTCCCCCAAACGGAAGAGGACGTGCTGGTGGCGAGTGAGGCGGCCCACGCGCGCGCGTTCCGTGGCTTCATACACGATACTCACTGCCAACGCGGCGGCGTGCGCTCCCACATCCGGCGATTCGCGATGAAGACCCTCGAGGGCCGCCGCCATCGAGCGGTAGTACTCTCCGCGACTTTGCAAATGAATGCGCCACCGGTCTCGACCGATGGTCCATTGCATGATTTCACTCGTGCCCTCGTAGATTGTCGTGATTCGCACGTCGCGGCGAATCTTCTCCACTTCGTACTCTCTGGTGTAGCCGTAGCCCCCGTGGGCCTGAATCGCTGCGTCCGCAGCGGCGTTTCCGGCTTCGGTTGCCCAGAGCTTGGCGATGGCCCCTTCCGTCGTGAGATCCGGTTCGATCCCCGCGTCGATGCGCGCCGCAATCTCGGTGATATAGGCTCGTGCCGCCTCCAATCGAATGATGTGCGGCACGACAAGCTTGTGCATGAAGGCTTGCTTGTCGGCGAGAGGCGACCCCGCCTGAACTCGCTGCCGGGCGTAGCGCACGGCTCGCTTCATGGATGCGACCCCACCGCCAAGACCAAAGGCCGCCACCATCAGTCGCGTGAAACCGAAGACGGCTTGCGCCTGGGCAAGGCCCTTGCCTTCCTCCTTGCCGATGAGCTGATCTGCGGAAACGAATACGTTGTCGAATGAAACAGGCGTGGTGTTGGAGGACCGAATCCCGTGCTTGTGCTCATGCTTTTCGGCCGTGAGGCCCGGCGTTCCCGCTTCGACGGCGAAGAAACACGGCCCCTTGTCCGTTGCGGCCAGTACCGTGAAAAGCTGGGCAATTCCCCCATTGCTTATGAACTGTTTGCTTCCGTGAATGCGATACCCCGTTACGACTCCGTCTTCGACGACCCGTTCGGCGCGCGTTCGGATGGCCGACACTTCGCTGCCCGCGAGTGGCTCCGTTACGGCGTACGCAACGATCAAGCCTTCCTCGGCGATGCGCCTCATCCAATACGCACGCTGGTCGTCGGTGGCCCCCACGACGATGGGATCGGTTCCGAGAAAAATTGCAAGAAACGCAGTCGCGACCCCGAGGTCGACCGTGGCCATCGCCTCGGAAACGCGAAAGACATCATAGGCTCCGCCACCCAGCCCACCGTATTCTTCCGGGATGAATACGAGATGGAGGCCAACCTCGGGCCCGAGGAGCTCTCGGATGACCTCGACGGGGCACGTATCCTCCTCGTCGAGCTTGAGCAGATAGCCTGTCGGCAGCCGCCTCTTCGCGTACGTCGCGAGCGTGCCCAAGAGCATTTGCAAAGTGTCGGCGTCGAGACCTACGTGCGCCATGCGCGTCTCCGAACTCAGGAACGGGTAGGTGGCGACCGTCTGCGCACAAACGGCCGCCGAGGGAAGGCGGGCGCGGACGATAGCCAAGGGCGCTTCACGACACAAGACAGTCGAGGCTCCAAAATAGGCGTCGACGCGCCGCAAAATGGCCTGATTGGTACGCACCGCGAAAAGGTTTTCCGATCCATTTCTCAAGGCTGGCTGGAAGTCTGCGGTCACGGACCGGACTGGATGTTTGGTGCGAACGGTCTCGCGTCGAAGAAGGCCGGTGTCTTTCGGCCGATCCCTGCGCGATCCCGGCTTCGAGCGCGGCCAGCGTACGGTCGTCACAGTCGTACGCTCCGCGCGACTCGCTGCCGGCCTCGCTCGGGCTGGGCCGAAATACACCGAATCTTCCCACTTGCTGGTTCGTAGCTGCTGAGCTCGGCCCCTCTGCTTGTCGGCTCCCGAGCAGCGGGGCGGGACTGGGGCCCTGCGCACGGTTCTCGGACCGGGTCGGGCCCGCGCTCTGTGGCCGGGTATCCGCCCGGAATCGTGGACGCGCCCTCGCAGCAGGCCCTAGTCTCCACTTCGTGTCATGCCCCTAGCGACGCAAAACCCTCTGCTGTCCGAGCGCGCGCCCACGGCGTTGCCTCCGTTCGCCACGATTCGTCCTGAGGACGCCGAGCCCGCAGTGGACGCTGCGCTGGGGGAGAACCGGGCGGCGGTCGCAGTCATCGCCGCAATGGCGGCCGATCCGTCGTGGGAGCCGACGTGGGAAACGCTGCTCGTTCCATTGGAGGAGGTGGGCGATCGTCTTGCGCGCGTCTGGGGGCCCGTCGCTCACCTGTTCAGCGTGACCAATACCGGCGGATGGCGCGCCGCGTATGCAGCCAGCCTGCCGAAAGTCACATCGTTTACCATGGACTTGTCGCAGGACGTTTCGCTGTTCAGAGCCAATGAGCGGCTCGCCGGCAGCCCATTGTTCGAATCGTATTCGGAGAGCCGTCAGAAGGTGATACGCGACGCGCTTCGAGACTTCCGATTGTCCGGAATTGCACTTCCCGAGGCCGAAAAGGGGCGATTCAAGACGAACGCGTTGCAGTTGTCGGCTTTGCAGGCGAAATTCGAAGAGAACGTGATCGACTCCGTCCAAGGGTGGAGCAAGGCCGTCGCGGACGAGCGTGCTCTCGCGGGGATGAAGGCCACGGGGAAGCAGACCGCGCGGCAGAAGGCCAAGGAGAGGGGGCAGCCGGGCTTTCTGCTGACGCTCGATTTCCCAAGCTATGACGCCGTCGTGCGATACGCCGACGAGCGCGCGTTGAGGCGTGAGCTCTTCGAGGCGTATGCGACCCGCGCGTCCGACCAGGGCCCGCTCGCCGGGCGTTTTGACAACACGCCGCTCATCGAGCAGATCATGGCTCTTCGACACGAGCAAGCTCGCCTGCTCGGATTCGCCAATTTCGCCGAGCTCTCACTCGCGTCGAAGATGGCTCCGTCGGTCCAGTCTGTCGAGACGTTCCTGCTCGAGCTGAGTGCGCGCGTACGGTCGAGGGCAGTCTCCGAGCTCGACGAGGTCAAGGCGTTTGCGGTCAAGGAGGGGGTCCGGGATTTTGAGCCATGGGACCTGGCGTACTATTCGGACAAAGTCAAAGCACACCGCCTCGGATTCTCGGAGGACGACCTTCGCCCGTACTTCTCGGCGTCCGGGGTGCTCCGAGGTCTCTTCGCGCTGGTCGAACGCCAGTTTGGCGTTCGAATGGAGTCGGTCCAGGGCGTGGAGACCTGGCATCGCGACGTCACGACGTACGCGGTCCGCGACTTGAACGGTCTCTTGATGGGGCTTTTCTACTTGGACCTTTACGCGAGGCAGGACAAGCGCGCTGGTGCCTGGATGGATGAGTGTATCGGTCGCAGGCTCACGCCGCACGGAGTGCAGACGCCCTCGGCGTACCTTACCTGCAACTTCGGTTCCGCAGTCGAGGGCTCGCCGGCGCTGTGGACTCACGCCGAGGTCGTCACCCTGTTCCACGAGTTCGGTCACGCGCTCCAGCATTTGCTCACGCGCGTGGACGAGGCCGCCGCCTCCGGAATCCGCGGCGTGGCGTGGGATGCTGTGGAGCTGCCGAGCCAGCTCATGGAGCAATGGTGCTTCGAGCCCGAATGCCTGCGTACCTTTGCGCGGCATTGGGAGACGGACGCGCCGATTCCGGACTCGCTTCTTCAAGGCCTTCGTGCCAGTCGTGCGTTTCATTCGGGTCTGGCCACCCTTCGGCAGATCGAGCTGGCGCTCTTCGACCTGCGGATTCATCGCGACTACCAACCGGGCGAGGGCGCACGGGTTCAGGCGACGCTCGATGGCGTGCGAAAAGAGGTGAGCGTGCTCTTGCCGCCGCCGTTCGCTCGAATGCCACAGAGTTTTGGACACGTGTTTGCGGGCGGGTACGCTGCGGGCTACTACAGCTACAAATGGGCCGAGGTGCTCGCATCGGATGCGTTCGCAGCATTCGAAGAAGCCGGGTTCGCTCCCGAGGTCGGTCGAAGATTTCGCGACACGGTGCTCGCGCTCGGGGGTTCCCGCGAGGCCATGGACGTGTTCGTTGAATTCAGGGGACGTAAGCCGACGATCGATGCGCTGCTGAGGCACATCGGCCTGGATTAGAAGGCCGGCGAAAAGCGCCGCACTTCTCGCAAGAAACTCATGTGCTAGGAGGGTGCCATGAGTATGGATCCCGACGCGTCATTCGACACGCTTTGCGTTCATGCCGATGACGGAATCGATCCGATCACGGGGGCGGTCATGCAACCGATCGTCCTCTCCACGACGTTCGCGCAGGACGGTCCTGGTGTCCATCGCGGGTACGACTACTCGCGTGCGGGGAATCCAACACGAGCGGCGTTGGAGCGCTGTCTCGCGGCCCTCGAGGGAGCTCGCCATGCCGCTGCGTTCGGGAGCGGTTGTGCGGCGGTAACGGCTGTCCTGCTCACCCTTCGGGCCGGAGACCACGTTCTCGTAAGCGACGACGTGTACGGAGGGACGTTCCGTATCTTCGACCAGGTGCTAAAGCGTTTTGGCGTCGAGGCGACCTTTATGGACATGACGGATCCAAGCCGCGTCGCAAACGCGATTCGCGCCACCACGCGGCTCGCATGGGTGGAGACCCCGAGCAACCCATTGCTCAAGATATTCGATATTGCAGGCGTTGCCGAGATGACTCGGTCGCGGGGCATTGCGCTTGCGGTTGACAACACGTTTGCGACGCCAGCTCTTCAGCGTCCGCTCGATCTCGGTGCGGCGCTCATCGTTCACTCGACGACGAAATACATCAACGGGCATTCCGATGTCGTGGGTGGCGTTGTCATGACTTCCGACGATGCCTGGGCTGAGAAGCTTCACTTCTTGCAGAAGTCCGTCGGCGCCGTTCCCAGCCCCTTCGACTGCTACCTCGTTTTGAGAGGCGTGAAGACACTGGGGCTCCGCATGCGTCGCCACGTGGACAGTGCCCAAGCCTTGGCCGAGTGGCTCCAAGCCCATCGGGGTGTGGAGCGTGTGAGATACCCAGGATTGCCGACGCACGAAGCGTATGCGCTCGCGGCGCGCCAGATGAAGGGTCCCGGGGGGATGATCACTTTCGAACTCAAGGGGGGCATCGAGCAGGCGCGGGCGTTTCTCATGGCGTTGAGGGTGTTCGCGTGCGCAGAAAGCCTGGGTGGGGTCGAGTCCCTAGCGGAACATCCCGCCACGATGACGCACGCGAGCTTGCCAGCGGAAGTCCGCCGCGGCCTTGGAATTGGAGACGGGCTGATTCGCCTCTCCGTCGGGTTGGAAGGCCTGGAGGACCTCCGACGGGACCTGGATGGAGGCTTTGCGGCGGCACTGAGGAGCTAGCACGAGAGCGCCTCCCGCCGTTCGGCGAGCGGCCTGGTGCGCGGCCCCCCAGCGACGCGACCGGTTCGAGCCGCAACCGGTAAAATGCGCCTCCGCGTTCTTGTCCCGGCGGCGGTTTGGGACCATCTCCTCTCGAGATGACCGCGTCCCGTTCCGCTCCCCCGTTCTCGGCCGACCGAGCACTGGCCGGTTTCACCCAGCAGCATAGGCTGTTCATCTATCTCTGCGCCGTCTTCGTCGCCTGCCTTCTTCTCGGCGACATCATCGGTGGCAAAGTCATCCGCACACCGTTTGGCCCCATATCGGTCGGCATCATTCCGTTCCCCGTGACCTTCCTGCTCACGGACATAGTCAACGATTTCTATGGGCGCCGAGGGGCCCGCTTCCTCACGATGCTGGGCTTTTATATGGCCCTGCTTGCTTGGGGCCTCCTTCAGTTCACGACGCTCCTGCCCATCGATCCGTCGACCTACTACACGCAGGCTGAATTCGCGAAGGTGTTCGGGGGCAGCGCGCAGCTCTTTGTCGCCTCGATGATCGCGTATCTCGTCGGTCAGTTCCTCGACATCCACATATTTCGGATGTTCAAGTCGATGACAGAGTCCCGCCATCTATGGCTTCGATCGACGGGGTCGACCGTCTTCAGCCAGGCCGTCGACACGATTACAATCAACCTCATTTTCGGGCGTATCACCGCGGGATGGACATACGACTTCATCGGGGCGAAGATCGGCCGAGAGTACGTCATCAAGTTCGTCGTAGCGGTCGCGCTGACCCCGGCGATCTACGCGCTTCACGAGGCGATCGTCCACGGGTTGGGCGTCGATCCCGAGCCGCACGAGAATACCCGGCGAGGCGCTCCACAATCGCCTCCGAGCTTCCTACCCGAAGCACTCGACCGCGGCTCCGTTCATGGCGTCGGGAGCGTCGAGGGCGGCGAATAGGACGACAGCTGCCACGTCTTGCGGCGACATCACGGGCTCGAAGCCTCCGACCTTCGCCATGCACGTGTCGACCGAGCCAGGCAGTACGGAGAGCGCTTGCAAGCCGGAACCGCGCAGTTCCTCCGCCAGCGACTTCGTGAATCCGACGGCTCCCCATTTGGACGCGCAATATGCGGCCAACCCGGGGCTCCCCAGCGTTGCCGAAATGCTCGCGACGGTCACGAACCGACCGCGACCCTGGGCGCGCATGACTCCAAGCCAGGCGCGCGTCACGAGAAACACTCCTTTGAGGTTCACCGACAGGACGGCGTCCCAATCCGTCTCGTCCGTGCCCTCGATCGGAGCCCTGTGACCCGCGATGCCGGCGTTGTTCACGACGACCGAAGGCACTCCCAGTTCGCGGACCGCGGAGTCCACCGCTCCCTCGACTTCTGCCGCGGCCGAGACGTCGACGCGCGCGATCGAGGCGCGCACGCCGACGCTCGCCAGCATCTCCGCGGTTTCCCGCAACGGGGAGACCGTCCTGCCCCAAAGGGCCACGTCGAACCCGCGTTGCGCGAAGGCAATGGCGACGGCACGCCCGATTCCACTTCCTGCGCCGGTGACGACTGCCGACCCCACGGGCGGTATGGAATCAGAAGGGCCTTGCCTCGTAAAGTCTCTCCGATCGTGGATCACGCCGAAACGAGCGGTGGTCTGTTTTGACACCCTGTGTAGGCGTCGCTAAGGTCGGCGGACGGCCCTCGACGTGGTTTGGCGAGCTCTAGGTTTCCCGCTGCAAGTAGCGCCGCCCTCCGTGCTCTTGCTGGCCGCGGCGGCCGTGGTGCTAGCCATTCCGTCGCGCGTGGCGGCGGACCTGGATAGAACTTCCCCGTCGCGCGTGGTGGCGCGCATCGGACCGACCGAGACGGTCAGTGTGTCGGCGCTCGAGGGCCGAATCCAGTCTCTCAGCCCTGCGCAGCTCGCTAGCTTTGGAGACACCGACGACGCAGTTCGACGACGTGTGCTGCGCGAAGTCGAGGTCCGAGACGCTCTCCTTATTCTGGCTGCTCGTGCGCACCGCGTCGACGCCAATCCGGCGGTGGTGTTTGCGATCGACCGCGCCATATCCAGCGCGATGGTGCGAGCGCTGCGCGCCGAGATCGGGCCTCCGTCGGCGGTGTCCAGCGAGGAAGTTGCCCAGTACTACCAGGCCCACATCGACCGGTTCGACGCCCCCCAGCGTCTCCAGATATGGCGAATCCTGTGCCCCTCACTCGAGGATGCGCGAACAGTCCTCGGCTCGGCCCTCCAGGCGCCGACCACGGCGATATTCGCGCAGCTGGCGCGCGACCACAGCTTGGACAAGGCCACTCGGCTGCGCTCGGGGAATCTAGGATTTTTGACGGCGGACGGACGCTCGAGCGAGCCGGGTCTGCGCGTCGCCCCGGCCGTCGTGGCCGCGGCCGCGGCCGTTCGCGACGGCGAACTCGCGCCCTCGCCGGTTCGTGAGGACGAATACTGGGCCGTGGTGTGGCGCCGCGGGTCGATTCCCGCGGTGCGGCGTTCGGTCGAGGACGCGGCTCCGGCGATCCGCGATGCCGTATGGGCGGAGAGTCTGAAGGCGCATACCGACGCACTGCTCGCGTCGCTGCGATCGAAGAACCTTCGCGATGCCAATGCAGGCCTTCTCGACACAGTGGCTCTGCCCGAATCGGAGCCACGCTAGGACCCGCCGCTCCGCGTCACTTCATGTCCGCGAGCGCCGCCTCCGCCGCAGCGCGTTCAGCCCCTCGCTTACTCTTCCCTTCGCCGCGCACGGCCACGCCCTCCATAACCACCTCGACGACGAAGACAGGATCGTGAGAAAGGCCGCGCGTCTCGACGATGCGGTAAGTCGGCGCGGGACGTCCCGCCGCCTGCACGCGTTCCTGCAGCTCGCTCTTCGGGTCGCGCGCACCGAGCCTCTCGCTCTGCGCAAGAGACTCCCCGATCATGTCGGCCACGAGCGCCCGCGCGCCGTCGAGCCCCCGCTCCTCGTAGACCGCGGCCACCAGTGCTTCGGTCGCGTCGGCGAGCACACTCGTGCGCTGGCGTTCGCTGCTAAGGTTCGCCCCTTTGCCAAAGGCGAGGGACGCGCCGAGTCCGACCCGGCGTGCCCACTCCGCGAGCGCATCCCCATTGACTAAGGCCGCTCTCATTCGAGTCAGCGTTCCCTCGTCGGCATCGGGGTGAAATCGCACGAGCGTCTCGGCTACGCAGAGGCCCAACACGGCGTCTCCGAGGAACTCGAGCCTCTGATTGTCTGCAACCGCGAACTCGTTGGCGAAGCTCGGATGGGTCAAGGCTTCCTCGAATCGGGCGAATGGCCCCTGACCGACCAGCGCTTCGATCGTCTGAAGCAGACGAGTGCGCGCCTCCAAAAGGGCGGCTTCGCTTCGGGGGTCGCTCATCCGGTAAGCTTGTCGGAAAGCTCGGCCAACTCCAGGTCGAGCGTAGTGATCCCGCCGGCATCGTGTGTCGACCACCTGAGGCGCGCGCGGCCCCACCCCAGCTCGACGTCGGGGTGATGGTCGCGCTTCTCGGCGTGGCAACCGACTTCGACGACGAAGGCGAGGGCACTCGCGAAGTCTGCGAATGCGAACGTGCGCACGAGCGCTTCCGTACCTTGCAGTTCCCAGTGGGGGTGTTCGGCGCACCAGGCGTCGAGCGTGGGGCGATCGAGGCGGTGGGGTCGTTCCATTTTCCGCCCATCGTAGCGCGCATCTTCGCGGGCGCCTGTCGCGCCCCTCGACATCGTCGGGTCTGCCGCGAATCGGTTGTAGGATGGACGGGTGTCCCTGTTCGCATGCCCGTTCTGCCGTGAGATGTTCGAGCGCGGGGAGCGTCGCACCTGTCCCGTGTGCGGCGTTCGTCTGGTTGCGCTGGCGAGGATTCCCCGACAAGCGGCTGAGCTGACGGACGAGGACCTCGTTGACCCTCCCGAATACCAGCCCCTACCTTTTGCGTATGCTGGTCGCGGACGCGGCTTGCTCGTCATGCTGGCAGTGCTGGGTCTAGCGGCCTTCTTCGCCCCCTGGGTTCACGTGACCGTGCCCGACATCGAAACGTACTCCGGCGTGCACTTGGCACGCCGTCTTGGATGGCCGTGGGCCGCTCCTTGTGCCTGGATCGTCTTGGCCCCGATCGCCCTGAGCCGTCGAAGCATCGTGCGGATGAGAACCGCCCGCGTGGCCACGGCATTTCTCTCGGCGATTCCAGGGATGACCGCCGCCATTCTTGTCCTCAATCCGCCCCACGGCTCGCGCCTCGTTCCGCTCCATTTTCACTTCGACTGGGGGCCCTTCGTGACGTGGGCGTTATCGCTGGCCGCTCTCGTCGTCAGCGTGCGCTTCGGAGGCCGCATCGACGACATCCGACTGCTCCGAGGGAGTTCGGCCGGCGAGACCCTGAACTGACCTGGTTGCCGTGCCGGCGCTGGCATCCGCCGGGCGCGCGCCAGCCGACGGCGCGGGGGGGCTCGCTCGTGCAACAGGCGTGGAACTGAGAGCGAAGACGCCGTCGTGGGGTGCCTCTCGGTGGCATGAGTCGCAAAGGCCAGCGTCCTCCGTCGATCCCGCGCCCCGCTCGATCGCGAACCGCCACTTCTGATCCTGCTTGGTCATCACGAAAAGCCCGAGGGGACCGCTTCCGGTCGCGCGTCGCTCGAAGAGCTCCTCGGCGAGCACCGCTCCGTCTGGCATCTCATCTTGTGCATCCCAGGCCTGGCGTGCGCTGTCGTTGGCGTACACTTCCGCGTCGAGCCACCCACCGTGACCGAGGGATGGACGGGCGTTGCCAATGGCGTGGAGCGTCGGGCGAAGATTCACGAAGGGCGCCGGAGCTGAGCCGTCCCCTGAAGCGTCATCCGACGCTTCGGGCGTCGATCCCGGCGGAGACACTCCAACCATCCCCAGCGATTCGCGCACGCACGCCAAGATCCCCCACCCGCCGAGGGCTAGTAGTAGCGACGCGCTCGCAGCAAGTCTGGCCAAGGTTTAGCTATCCATATTCGAGACTCGTCGTGCCCCAAAGTACTTCTTTTTCGCCGCGGCTTCGTGCTCGTCCCCTGTCACCCCCGCTTCACGTCGTGCTCGTCGAGCCGGAGATCCCACCGAACACGGGCAACATCGCACGCCTCTGCGCCGCGACCGCGTCCCCCTTGCATCTAGTTGGACGGCTCGGATTCCGCATCGATGAGCACAGCGTGCGGCGCGCGGGGGTCGACTACTGGCACCTCGTGGAGGTCCGCATGCACTCGGATTTCGACGAGTTTGCGCGCTCGTTCTGCGCCGAGTCGCCGGCGGGCAGATTCCATCTGTTTAGCGCCGGCATTGCGCCGAGCTACCTCGATGCAGATTACCGTCCCGGCGACGGCCTCGTGTTCGGCAAGGAGAGCGTGGGCCTCTCCGAATCGCTTCTCGCGCGCTTTCCCGAGCGCGTGCGTACCATTCCGACGCTTGGCGCAGTGCGATCGCTCAACCTCGCCAACGCCGTAGGGATCGTACTCTTCGAGGGGCTTCGGCAGATGGGGGCTCTGCGCGACACGTTCGTCGGGTGAATCCTCACTCGAGACCCGACTGGTTTACTCGGTGGCCACGAGCTCCGAAACCGAGCGCACCTTCTCTCGGTCCAGCATCGCGGCCAACCCCCTGGTCACGCGAGTTGCCGCGAGCGGCCCCTTGTAGACGAAGCCCGTGTACATCTGGACGAGATTGGCGCCAGCGCGCAGGAATGCAGCCGCATCCTCGGGGCGTTCGATCCCGCCGACTCCGACCACGACGGCGTCGCGCCCAAGGCGCTGGCGCACGCAGCGAACGATCTCGAGCGCGCGCGCACGCACTGGAGGCCCACTGAGGCCGCCAGCTCCCATCGCCGCGATGCGAGGCCTGGGAGTGACAAGCACGTCCGGGCGCTTCGTGGTCGTGTTGGTCGCCACCACCCCGTCGATCTTCGTTTCTTCGACGACACCCAACAGCGCGTCGATCTCCGATCCGTCGAGATCCGGTGCGATCTTGACGAGCAGGGGCGTGCGGCCATCCGCTCTCCGGGCGAGTGCGCCGAGCAGCTCCCGCGCATGCCGTTGCGACTGCATGGAACGGAGGCCCACCGTGTTGGGGGAGGAAACGTTGACCACCACGAAATCGGCTGCCTCTCGGACGGCATCGAACGACGTGAGGTAATCGGCGACGACTGCGTCGAGATCGGTCACGGCGACCGCCCGCGACTTGCCGATCGATATGCCGACGGGCACGCCCACTGCCGGGCGCGCTCTGCGCACACGCTCGGCAACCCGAGACGCACCCTCGTTTGGAAACCCCAGACGGTTGACGAGCGCCCGATCCGCCGGGCACCGAAAGAGATTCGGCTTCGGGTTGGCGCCTTGGGGCTGGGCGGTCACGGTTCCGAGCTCGATGTGTCCGAACCCGAGCGCCGCCAGGGCTCGAGGCCGTAGCCCGTTCTTGTCGAAGCCGGCGGCGAGACCCACCGGGGATGGAAAGGTGAGGCCCATCACGTGCACGACCAGTCGGTCGTCCGCGGGAGGAACGACCGTGTGCCTTAGCAGTGCTCGGAGCGGGGTTGCGTGCTCGACGACGCCGAGCGCCCACATGACGAGCTCGTGTGCCGCGGCGGGGGGCAGCAAGAACAAGAGCGGCCGAAGCACTTGGGCGTACATGACGTGGGGGGGCACCGTGGGTATAGCGGGAGCCAGTGGAGGGCAAGCCACTCGAAGCCCGGTAACTGGGACCCACTAGGGATCGGACCTCGAGCAGACCACCGCGCGACGGGTTGGGCAACACCACGGGTCCGCGTCGATTCTGGTACGAACCGAGGCCATGGCCCTTCGCGCGCTCGTAGCAGTCCTGCCTGGGGATGGCATTGGCCCCGAGGTCGTCGCCCAAGCGCGGCGCGTCCTAGAGTACTTTCGTGATGAGCGCGGGGTGCCGCTCGACATCTGGGAGATTGACCTGGGGGCCGACCGGTACCTTCGCGATGGGACTACGCTGCCTGACGACGTGCGCTTGCGCATCGCCACCGAGGCCTCGGCGGTCCTGGTCGGCGCGTTCGGCGACCCCCGCGTCCCCGATGGAGCCCATGCGCGCGACATTCTGTTCGGACTGCGCTTCGGCCTCGATCTCTACGCGAACGTCCGTCCGATCCACGCGATGAGCGACTCGCTCGTACCATTGAAGGGTCGTACGGCTCGCGACATCGACATCGTGGTCTTTCGTGAGAACACCGAGGGTCTGTACGCGGGAGTAGGCGGACAGTTTCGGCGCGGAACACGGGACGAAATCGCAATCGAGGAGGATCTCAACACGCGAAAGGGAGTCGAGCGCATCGTGCGAGCGGCATTCGAGTACGCGCGGGCGCACGGCAAGACCCAAGTTCACATGGCGGACAAGTCCAATGCCATGCGTCACGCGCACGAGCTCTGGTACCGAACCTTCTTCGAGGTGGCCGAGGAGTATCCGGACATACGCGCTGAGCACATCTACGTGGACGCGCTCTGCAGCCTGCTCGTATTGGACCCGGGCGCGTTTCAGGTCATCGTGACTTGTAATCTTTTCGGAGACATCGTGACCGATCTGGGCGCCGCTCTCCAGGGCGGGCTAGGCATGGCTGCGAGCGCCAATGTCCATCCAGTGCTCCACGGGTGCTGCGAGGCTCCGCATCCTCGGCGACCGGTCGGGCTGTTCGAGCCCGTTCATGGCTCGGCCCCCTCCCTCGTCGGAATGCGCATCGCCAATCCCTTCGCCGCAATGCTCTCCGCGGGGATGCTGCTCGGGCATCTTGGGTGGCCAGACGCGAGAGATCAGATCGAAAGCGCCGTGGTCCGAGCGCTGGCCGAGAGGCAGTGCACTCCGGACGTAGGCGGATCCCTCGATACGAGCGCGGCGGGTCAATGGATTGTTGGCGCGCTCAGAGCCGGCGCTGCGGACTCCTAGAGGGGGCGAGGATCGTCGCTGCGCGGGCCGAGCGAGCCGACGCCGTCGCTCGAGAGTTCACCGAGGACCGGCAGTTTGAGGCGTGTCTCGATCTGCCAAGACTCCAAGAGCACTCCTCCTAGCAGGTCACGAGTTCCGGGGACCGCAAAGAAGAGAACCAAAGCACTGGCGAGCCCTCCGATCACGATGAGGAGCGTATTCGGTTTCTTCGGTTTCGTGGGAACTTCCGCGGGGCGCATGATGCTGTACTCCTCCTTGAACGAGGATCGCGCAACCTCGAGCTCGACCTTGGCGGCCTGTGTGCGGCCAAGGAGATCGTTATACTGCTGCGACGCGGCAGCGAGCTTGGCTCGAGCCAGCGTCGTCGGCGCGTCCTCGTGATTGGTCAGGATGTTGTGCAAGTCCGTCGCCATGCGGACTTCGGGCGCCATCGTCGAGGCCGTTGGGCCCCCCCCCGTGGGCGGCGGGGACCACGCGGGAGCCGACGTCGCGCTCGGCGCCGTCGTCGCGGACTCCGCGAGGCGCTGGACGAGCTGTTTCTCTTGAGCGCGCAGCGCTGACAGCTCCGGGGGCGTCTCACGCGCTGCCTCAGCTTTACGCGTGAGCGCGACCACAGTCGGGTGCAGTGGCCCGAGGGCCGCCCGAGCGTCGGCCAGTTGCGTATCGGCCTCGATCTCGCGCTGACTCTGCAGGCCTTCCATGGTCCGAACCTTGGCGCGTACCTCGGTGAGCGTCTGAGCCACGTCGAGGTCCGGGTTTGGCTGCGCCGCCCCTTTCGGCGTCGATCGCGCTGCAGATATCGTCCCGCGGAGTGCCGCGGCCACCCCACCGTCGATGGCGCTGCTCGGCGCCTCCGCAGCAATCTCGAGCTCCTTCTGGCGCTCCCGCTCGATCTTGGTGAGTTCGGTCAGCGCGTTGTCCACGTCATCTGCGGCTAGCTCCTTCTTCTTGTCGAGAACGCGAAGCTGAGCTGCAAAGTTCGATACCTCTGCATCGTACCGAGCGGCGATGAAGGTGGCATACATGGCGTTCACGATGTCGTACGCGTCTTTCGGATCCGGCCAATCAACGCCCAGAGTCATGGAACTCGAGCCGGTCTCGACCGACACGAACGTGTGTGTCTCGAGCACGGCGATGATGGCGCGAGCCTTCTGCTCCGGGCTGGGGACTCCCCCCCCCAGAGTCCGCTGGATCGAGTCCTTGAGGCGTAGCGAGGCCGGGCGCGACGCATCCCATCGCGAAACCAAGTTCAGCTCTCGAACGAGCGCTACTAGGTTGTCGCGTTTCAAGATGACGTCGCCCGCTCCGGCGACCAAATCGCCGGGGGGGGTGTCGTGCTGCAACAGCACAGGGTTTCGGTGCGCTACGACACGCATGTCGGCTTGGTAGGACCGCGGCAGCCACGCTGCGAGGGACATGGACATGGCCACGACGAACGCGGCGACGAGGGATGCCAGGTAGGGATGGCGTCTCGGCGAGCCAATGTAGAACTGAACGAAGTGGACGATCGTCGCGAGGTCGATGCCTCCTCCGGCTTCGTCTTGGGTCCCTTCGATCTGTCCAGTAGCCCCGTCGGTTCTCCCGCTGTTCATGATTGGCTTGCTTGCTCCAGGTCGCCTCCTTCGCGTGGCCACGCTTCAGGGCTGACCCGCCTAGGTTGACTTTTCATAGCATGAGGCCGACCTCGGCGGGGCGGGGCGGTCCATGGATCCGCCGCCAGCGGAAGCCGCGCGATTGCGCCGGTGAGCGGGTGTGCGTAATCTTGCCGAACCGGGGCGCTACGTTCGATGGGTCCTTGTCGCGTCGCGCCGCCCCCCTCCCAGGATACTCAAAGGAGCGTCGCCCATTGCTGTCCATTTCGAAAATACGCTTGGCCGCCGCGTCGTTCGTCGCAGCGCTTCGCACGGACCAGCGCGTCCTCCAGGGATTTCAGCAAAAATACGGGGGTAGCCCCATCGGTGCGTCCCTATCCAGCGACCTCATAGACAAGGTGGGCTTGCAGCTCATGGGGGCGTATCGACTGATGCGCTTTCTATCCGACATCGAGGCAAGGCTTCCAGCGCGCGTCGTCTCGCGACTCATCCGGCACCTCTATGGTTCTGATATCCACTGGGACGCCGTGCTCGACCCAGGGGTGATGGTTGTCCACGGCATGGGTATGGCGATTAGCAAGTCGGCGCACGTGGGGCGCGGCGTCATCCTCTTCCAACATTGTACGCTCGGGGAGGGTCGTCACCCGGACACCAAAGAGGTGGGTGCGCCGACGATCGAGGAAGGCGCCGTGATTGGAGTGGGGGCCGTTGTGCTGGGTCCCGTCACGATCGGCAGGGGCTCGAAGGTCATGCCCGGCTGCGTCGTCACTCGGTCCGTGCCTGCAGACTCGGTCGTCGAAGCTCCCAAGCCGGTCGTCCGAACTCGTGGTCGCGCGGCCGCGGACGAGAGCTCCAACGGGCGCGGAGACTGACGTGGCGTTCGCATCGCGTTCGCTGGCAATCCCGATCGCCCTCTTGGGGCTATGCGGCGCAGCGTGCTCGGGTGCGACCACGATCTGTCGTTGCGTGTGCCCCGTCGAGCCGGCGATGTCCGGCTCGAGCACGTCACAGGGGGCGGTGCGAAGCCAAGCCGCACTCAATGGCTCGGGTGCTGCTCTCCCCGCCACGACCGATGCGATGGAGACGGTCTACGACGGAGGGCTCAAAGGCGGCTGGAGCGATTGGGGATGGGCCAAACGAGAGGTCACCGGCCCAGGCCCTGCCAAAGTGGACTTTGCGAACTGGGGTGGCTGGATTCTTCAAAACGGGACTCTCGCACGGCACGATTTCGGAGCGCTCGTATTTCGCATGAAGGCGCCGAGCGGAGATTCGGAGGCCGTCGGCGTCCACCTCCTCGGACCCGGCGGCGAGGGACCGGACATCCGTCTGACCGCGGACCATTTCACGAGGTTGAGCGGCGTGGACGCGGGCTGGGAAGAGGTCCGAGTGAAGATGTCGGACCTCAATCCGCAATCGGGTCCATTCGACCGAATCGTGATCCACGGCGTGCGTCCCTGCAAGGACGAATGGACGCTGCTCGATCGGATTAGACTGACCGCAGGCGAGGCCGGCGATCCTTCGAGGCCCCCGGGCTCCACCGGCGCCGATCCCGCCAAGGCGCGCCCACTTGCCGTGGCCATCGAGTGTCGGGAGCGCGCGACGAGGATCAGCCCCCTTATCTACGGAATTGCTTACAACTTTCAGGCGGAGCGCGACGAGCAACAGTGGCGATTGGGCGCGACCATCCGTCGCTGGGGAGGCAATCCGACGAGCCGCTACAACTGGCTCATCCACGCATGGAACGTCGATATGGACTGGTTCTTCGAGAACCTGTCCGTTCCGCCATATACGAGCTTCTTGGCCGACGACGCCGCGCACGACGTCCAGAGCGCGCTGACGATTCCAATAGGCGGTTGGGTGGCGAAGGACACGTCGTCGGTCGGTTTTCCCGTCGAGGTCTACGGGCCTCAGGAGCGCACGGACCCGTACAGGGCGAATGCTGGCAACGGTGTGGCGAAGGACGGGACGCGGCTTGCCTCCGGGCCGCCCGAGCGAACGAGTGTGGCGGCGTCGCCCGCGTGGATCCGCAAGTGGGTGCAAGCCATCGTCGCCGCGGATGCGCGCTCTGGGCGGCGCAGCGTGGACCAGTATATTTTGGACAACGAGCCGAATCTCTGGAGCAGCACGCATCGAGACGTTCGTTCCGCCCCGCTCACGTACGACGAACTCGTCGAACGGACCATCGCCTACGGGTCGGCCATTCGCTCTGCCGACCCCGGTGCGGTGATCGCAGGTCCGGCGGAGTGGGGCTGGATGAATTATCTCTATTCGGCGAAGGATACCGAGAATGGCTTCGCGAAGGCCGATCGGAAGGCCCACGGCGACGTTCCCCTTGTCGAGTACTATCTCCGTAAGCTGCGTGACTACGAGATCCGCACGGGGATTCGTGTCCTCGACGTCCTCGATTTGCACTTTTATCCCGCGTCCGTCGACGATCCGAAGATGGCTGCCAAGGAGAAGGACGCTGTCCGCATTCGTTCGACCCGCGGTCTGTGGGATCCCGACTACGTAGACGAGTCGTGGATCCACGAGAAGATTCGCCTCCTGCCTCGGATGAAGGAGTGGATCGACAGGAACTACCCGGGTCGAGGGATCTCCATCGGAGAGTGGAATTTTGGCGGAGAGAACTCCATGGCGGGCGGACTGGCGGCGGGCGAGGCTCTCGGCAGGTTCGGACAATACGGCGTCACGTCCGCGTACTACTGGTGCTTTCCTCCCGCGGGCTCTCAGGCAATGCAGGCGTTTCTCGCCTATCGGGACTACGACGGAAGAGGGGGGCGGTTTTTGGACTGGTCCATTCCGGTGAAGCTGGCCGCGAGTGCGCCAGCCTCCGTGTTTGCGTCGCGCGATGCCGCGGGCGAGCACGTCGTGGCCGTGGCCCTGAACCTATCTCCAGACGCGCCCCTGTCCGCGCACTTCGACGTGACCGATTGCGGTGCCGTGCGGACGCAGCGGGCGTTCGTGTTCGCGGATCGCGCAACGCCGCCCGCCTTTGCGGCCGAGGACGCGACAGTTCGCGGCGACGCCGGAGGGGTCGACCAGATTCTGCCTCCGTACTCCATCACCGTACTCGATATTCACTTGACCAGCGCTCGGGCTGGGCGCTCCATTGGGAGCGATCCGTGACCGAGCGCCCTTCGACCGTTACTGCCAAGATACGGCACGCGCTGACGCGTGACCGGGGTCTTCCGGCCCGAGCGCTTGCCGAGAAGGCCATACGCTTCGCTGCGGGCAGCGCACTGGCGCCCGTGTTTCTCCGAGACTGCGACGAGGTGGGCGCCCGCGTCCGCACCTTCGGCCGTCTGGCAGTTCGGAACTTCGGCCGTATCGCGGTGGGCGCGGACGCCATTATCAATTCGATCCCTTCGCCGGTCCGGCTGTCGACGGCCCCGCACGGCGCGATCGAGATCGGGCATCACTGTATTCTCAACTACGGAGTCGCCATCGGGAGTGACTCTCGCGTCGTCGTGGGCGACCGCGTGGCCCTTGGTCCTTACGTTCACATCAGCGACAATCGGGAGCATTCGCACGCGCGGGATCCCGTCGTGATCGGGGACGACGCCTGGTTGACGGTCCGCGTGTGCGTGCGCGGCGGGGTCCGTATCGGCGCGGGGACGATTGTAACGGCCGGCAGCGTGGTCTGCGATGACTTGCCAGAATGGGTGGTTGCGGGTGGCGTTCCCGCGCGCGTCATCAAGGCGCGTGACCCCGCCCTGCGAGAGGCCGCTCGGAACACGAGCAATGCAGGACTGTCGCGTCTGCACCAGCTCGTGCGTTACGGAGGCCGCGTGTTCGAGGGCGCGGGCGCCGCCTGGGAGCTTCGCGCCGTCGACGGGCGAGGGCCCGAGGCGAGGGTTCGGGGTTCTCTTCGGATCCAGAATCTCGGCGTGATGACCATCGGGGCACGCGTTCGCATCCACTCGTTTCCCGAGACGTCGCACCTGGGCACCGGGCCCAGCGGATGCCTGGTCCTAGGCGACGACGTGTCCATCGGCTGTGGCGCCGCCATCGACGCCGAGAAGGAGGTTTACATCGGGCGCCGCGTATTCATGGGCGATGGCGTGATGATCATGGATACGAACTTCCACGGGACGGCGGACTTCATGGCGGCGTCGGAAACCGCTCCGATTCGCGTCGACGATGACGTCACGATCGGCGATCACGTAACGATTCTCAAGGGAACGACGATCGGGCGAGGGGCTCGTATCGCCGACGGAAGCGTCGTATCCGGCGCGATCGCACCCGGCGTCTTCGCGGCGGGGGTGATTGCGCGCGCGGTGGTGGGAAAAGCTGGCACCGTGGAAGTCGATCGCCGGGCGTGAAAGAGGTGCGCCCAAGCGAAGGGCGAGGCGCAAGAAGCGGGCGAGGCGCGATCACTCCATCGGTCGGCTACGGGAAAGCACTGCCACGGCATTCCTGTGCGCGCCCGCATCCCGGCGCGAGCTTTCCAAGGCATCGCGTGACGCGAACGGCTGAGGGGACTCCGCCGTCGCCCGCATGTACTCCGCAAGGTCCACGATCTGCCAACCGGGGCGTTCGGGGTGCTGAGAGTCCCACCGGCTCTGTTCAAGCCAGTGCAGCACCCGCTCGACCGCCTTCACGGACGGCCAGTGGACGTCGTGGAGCAGCACGACCCCGCCGTGTTCGTAGTCGAGCTGCTGCTCGATGGTGGTTGCGATCTCGCCGGGGTCGCTGCGTTTCATATCCTCGGCGTCGACGCTCCAGAGCACCAGTTCGAGCTGACGCTCACGAATGGCCCCTTCGAGCCACGGGTCGGTCGCTCCATACGGTGGGCGAAAGAGGAACACGCTTTGTCCTGTCGCCTGGGAGATGGCCGCCGCAGAACGGTCGATCTGCTCGGCCGCGGCTGCGTGGGGGAGGGTCGTCAGCAGTTTGTGATCGAGAGCGTGATTGCCCACGTGATGCCCGGCCAGGGCGATCTGTCGGGCGCACCGACGGGCCTCTTCGGCGTGAGCACTGGGTCCTTCGAGGTACCTTCCGATGAGGAAGAACGTAGCCACGACCTGGTGTCGTTCGAGCGTTCGAAGCAGGGGTTCGATCGTCTCGGGAAAGGGTCCGTCATCGAACGTGAACGTCACCAGACGGCGCCCGTCTTCGGGCGGGTGATACGGCCCCTCGGCGAGCAGCCACGCCGTGTCCGTTCGGCCTTGAGGGTTGAGACGTGGCCAAGGGCTTTCGAGATCGGTCGCGTGGGTGCCACCGTCGTCGTCGGCCGAACGCGCGAACGGCGTAGTCGACACCCACGATGGGAGCGTCGGTGCTAGCGGGAGCGGGGGTACCCGAGCCGACGCCACGGCGCGGGACGTGGCAGCCAGCCTGGCGAGCGTGTCGGGCCGGCCCAACCCCACCCAAGTGCCGACGCCCAAGGCGACCACAGGCAGGAGCACGCGAAGGGCGGAACCCATTGGGAGGCGCGACCGTACGCTCAGAGCGCTCTACGGGCCAAATTATGGATATAAGCCCGCGGCGAGGGCCGCGCTCCCCCAGGCGCCGATGGCCGGACTGTCGCACGCCCAATGCGCTGCGAACGCGTCGCGCAGTACGAGTTCGGCTCGCTTGCCACGAGGCGAGAAGCCCCAAGGCGCCTCCTGCGACACGTCATCGGGATCGGCGTAGACGCGCCAAACGAAGAACCCTGCAAAATCGGGATCGTCTAGCAGTGGCGCCAGCAGGGCACGATAGGCATCGGCCTGCGCTTGTTCGTCGACAGGGACGTCACTCATCGAGTCTGGCCACTCCCAGGGTCGCAGCGCCGGGTCAGGGCGCGTCGTGTAGCCCATCTCCGTAAAGAGCACCGGGCGCCCCCAGAGTTCAGCGAATCCATGCAGCTTGTCGCGGATCGCGCGGGCGCGCGCGGCGAGGGCCGGGAGATGCGTGCCAGGGCGCTGCGCGAGCGGATAGAATGCGTTGATCCCGATGACGTCGAGGTCTCCGAGGATTGCGGTTCGCTCGACGTCGTCCCAATTCGCGGAATACGTCAGGAGACCGTCGTAGACGCGGCGCACGGCGTGGATCACCCCCTCGAAGCTCGGCGCGTGGCCCGAGGTCACCCAAGACGTCAGTTCGACGCCGACCGAAAGCATCTCGACGTGGGCGGATTGCGCCAGGACAGCCCACGTCTCGAGAAACCTGCCATAGCTGTCGGCCCAACGCGCCCAGCCCTCGCGTGTTCCCGGGTCGATCTCTCCACGCCACTGGCCGCTCTCGACCCAGAGATGCGGCACGAGCATGACCTTGAGCCCTCGAGCATGCGCCATGTCGATGGCGTGAACGACGTCGACTCGATTGCGCTCGAATGGAACCTCGAACGTCAAGTCAATCGTAGTAGACGACAGATTCGCGACTCGTCCGAAGGGCGTGATGGCGATCCACGTAGCCCCAGCCGCTTGGGCTTCCGCGAGGGTTCGATCGAATGCCGGCGATCCGTAGCCGACACCGGGGTGGTAGGCATTCTCGATCGGGCCGATCGTAACTCCACGGATGCCCCCGATGCCCGCGCGGGCCCATGTCTCCGCACCTGGGGCCGCTGCCGCGAGCGTCGACGCAATACTGAAAAGCAAAACGGAAGTTTGCGTCATGGGTCGGACTCGATCAAGGCATCGGTGAGCGCGGGCAAGTCGGGGGCCACCGCGTCGGCGCCCGCTTCGGATAGCGTGTTCGAATCGTATGTGTGGGCTACCGCAACGCAGCGCAGGCCGGCTGACTTGGCCGAGCGGATCCCTCCGATCGAGTCCTCGACGGCCACGACGCTCCCTCCGTGGCTGCGGCGGCGAAGCTCATCGAGAGCGGCCCTGTAGGGGGCGGGATCCGGCTTCGACAATGCCGTCGATTCGGCGCTGACGATGAAGCTTACCGCATCCAGGACTCCCATCCGGCCGAGAGCGAAAGCGATCTCGCGAGCTAGGGCGCCAGAGACGATCCCCACGGGTCCCCGTCCCGCGCGGCGCAGGACGAGCTCCGACGCCCCAGAGTACGCGGGCACGCGCTCCTCCAAGAGGGTCATCACGCGCTCGCTCTTAATCTCTATCAAACGGGCGAGTTCGGCATCGGGGACCGCCTGCCGGCGTGTCTCCCCCAAGAAGGACCGGAAGACTCCCGCGTCGTCCAGGCTCAGATAGCGCTCGACGTAGCTACGAGGATCGATCGTTTGGCCGTGCGCCTGAAGTACGGCATTGAACGCCGCCAAGTGGAGTGGCTCGCTGTCGACGAGAACCCCGTCGAAATCGAAGAGTGTCGCAATCACGCCGGGCGATGCTCTAACACATCTTCGCTTTAGGCCGCGACCAGCACGATGCGACTCACCTCCGGCGGCGCGAGAACACGCGCGGGCGGTCCAGCCGTCCCAAAGCCTCTGTTGACGTATAGAGTGGTCGCGCCGACGCGGTACCGCCCGGCAACGTAGGGAAAGAGCAGGTCCGCAGGTCGGAAGCCCGGGTTGATTTGTCCGCCGTGCGTATGGCCACTGAGTTGGAGGGCGATGCGGCCCGCCCAGAGATCGACGGTTGGAGGTTGATGCGAGAGCAGGATTCTCGGCAGATGCGGAGGAACGGTCGCGAGGGCGCAGTCGAGGCTCGGTCCACTCCTACCCCAGCGCGCCGACACGACGTCATCCACCCCGAGCAGAGCAAAGCCGCCTGAGTCTTGGGCGCGAAGGACGCGCCCGCTATCGACGAGCACGTCCACCCCCGCTCGCCCGAGCGCCGCCAGAACCTGCTCGTGGCCGGCGTAGTAATCGTGGTTGCCGAGGCAGGCGACGACCCCGTCGGGCGGTCGCAAGTCCGCGAGCCTGCGAGCTACTAGAGGCGCGAAGGCGGAGTCGATGTCCACCAAGTCCCCTGTGACCACAACGAGATCCGCTCGCGTCTCGCGAACTCGCTCGAGGCCCTCGGCGAGTTCGGTCTCTCCGACGAACGTTCCTGTGTGGATGTCGCTGATCTGGGCGATGACATAACCGTCGAGCGTCCTGGGCAGACCGGCGATGGGGATCGCCACTTCGTCAATCTCGAACGCGTGGCGACCTCGAACGAACCCCCAGCCCAGCAGCGAACTCATTCCACCGATGAGGGCGGCTCCGGAGGTCGCTTCGAGGACCTGTCGGCGCTGGACGGATCCGGCGCGGCTGCCGTCCCCGTCGGTGCGCGGGCGCGGCCGCACGATCCGCGAAAATAGCAGTACCAGTCCGAGCCACGGGCTCGTGAGCATCAGAGTGATGGCGACCAGGCTGCTCAACATGGAGGCGAGGCTGAGAGTGTGCCAACGCATGGAGGCGTAGTGCAGCGCCGTCGGGGTCGCCCAAAGACACGCGAGCCCGCCCGCCGTGAGCGCGCGCCTCGAGCGTAGTCCGGGCCACGCCGAAGTGGCCCACGCATACACGAGGTAGAGACACCCGAAGGCGGCGGCGTTCCAAACGACGAACATCATCCGTCAGACTGCGGATGTCCGTAGCACGCCGCTCACGACGCGCTCGATGCGCGCATAGTCGCGATGCACCTCGATGTCCGACAGTCGGGCCTCCCGGAACAAGTCTGCTACGCGCGCCGCTTGGCCCGCGGCCACCTCGACGGCGAGCACGCCACCGTCGGCCAGATGAGCGGGCGCACGGGCGACAATCTTGTGGAGAAGGTCGAGCCCTTCGGGTCCGCCATCGAGAGCGAGGTGCGGTTCGTGGTCTCGAATATCCGGCGCGAGGCCGCCGATCTCGGCCGACGCGATATAGGGGGGATTGGCGGTGATGAGGTCGAAGCGCTGCGACTCGTCGACGGGTACGAACAGGTCGCCGACTCGAAAGGCAACGTTATACGCGCCCAGCCGAAGACCGTTGTCGCGAGCGACTCCGATGGCGTCCTCACTGAGATCGGTGGCCATGACGGACGCGGTGGGGCGCTCGCGCCCCAGGGTGATGGCGACACACCCGCTGCCGGTGCACAGGTCCAGGCCTCTGGCGCATAGGGACAAGGCGCGGGTGCGCCGAAGGGCGACCTCGACGAGCGCCTCGGTATCCGGCCTGGGAATGAGGACTCGACGGTCGACGCGGAAGTCCCTCCCGTAGAACTCTCGCGAACCGACGATGTAGGCTATCGGTTCGTGGCCCCGGCGCCGCCGAACGAGCGCGCGAAACCTCCCGAGTTCGGCCCCTGTCAGCGGGCGCTTCGAGTCGACGATGATTTCCACACGAGTCGCGCGGAGCGCGTGGACGAGCAAGAGTTCGGCGTCGAGCCTCGGGTTGTCCAAGTGGCGCGAGCGAAAGTCGTCCGTGGCCCAAGCGAGGACCGCTTCGATCGTCCACGTGCGAGCCGTTCTCGGAGTTGAATCAGCCACAAATCAGGCCGTTCGGAGCTGATCGTTGCCGCAAGCCGGTCAGCTTCGGGCAAAGCGAGCCTGCGCGTCGGCCACCACCTTCTCGACGTCGGCTTGTATCGCCGCGACTCTGTCGGCGCTCGGCGCCTCGAAGCGCATGACCAGAATCGGTCCCGTGTTCGAGGCCCGAACGAGGCCCCACGCAGGCTCACGCTCCGTCCCAAACGAAATCCGGGCGCCGTCGATGTCGACCACGGGAAGGCCTGCCGCGCGATAGTGCGACCGCACCGCGGCCACGACGTCGAACTTCGTCGCGTCGGAACAGTCCCGCCGGATCTCGGGCGTCGAGTGGGTGCGCGGAACGTCGGCGAGCAATTCCGTGATCGTGGCCGTGCCGCGCGACAGAATCTCGAGCAGTCGAAGCGAAGCGTAGATCGCGTCGTCGAAGCCGAAGTATCGATCTGCGAAGAACAGGTGGCCGCTCATCTCTCCGGCCAGCAGGGCCCCCTCTTCCTTCATCTTCGTCTTGATGAGGGAATGCCCTGTCTTCCACAGGATCGGTCGCCCGCCGTGGCGCGCTATGTCGTCGTACAGCGTCTGCGAACACTTGACTTCGCCGATGACCGCGGCGCCGGGGTGCTCGGCGAGCAGCGCGCGCGAGAAGAGAATCATGAGCTTGTCGCCCCAGATGATCTCGCCGTTGGCATCGACGGCACCGAGGCGGTCCGCGTCGCCGTCGTACGCAAGGCCGACGCGCGCGCCGACGTCCTTCATCCTCGCCATCAGCGCCGCCAGATTGCTGGGCATCGTCGGATCGGGATGGTGGTTGGGGAAACGCCCGTCCATCTCGCAGTAGAGCGCATCGGCCTGGAGCCCGAGCTTGGCCATGCACTTCAACGCGAGAGGCCCGCCCGCACCATTTCCCGCGTCCACCACGAACTTGATGTCCGTGCGAGCGAGCCGGATGCCTCCCGTGACCATGTCCACATAGCGGTCGCGAACGTCGACTCGTTCAATGGAACCGGCCGACCTCGCAGTCGCAAAGCGCTGCTGCTCGATGAGTTTTCGCAATGCCTGGATGTCACCTCCGAAGAAGCTTGCCTTGCCACGCATCAGCTTGAAGCCGTTCTCGTCCCCCGGGTTGTGGCTCCCGGTGATCATGACGGCGCCTTCGGTCGACAGAATGTGGACCGACGCATAGAGCATCGGTGTCGGACCGACGCCGACGTCGACCACGTGCGCTCCCGCGCTCGTGAGGCCGTCGACTAGGGCCACAAATAGCCGCTCGCTCGAGAGGCGACAGTCGCGACCGACGGCGATCCGCACGGGCTTGCTCCCCGCCGACAACATGGTCGCAAATCCGCGGCCAATGGAGCGTGCGACTTCGTCCGTCAGGTCGCGGTCCGCGACGCCTCGGATATCGTATTCGCGGAAAATATGCTTGGGGACCTGCATGGCGCGGAGTACAGAGTCGCGCGTTTCCGTCACCTTTCGCAACTAGAAGTGTGGGGCTTTTCGCCGATCCCTTCGCAATCCCGGCGTCGAGCGTCCTCGCCTACACCGCGGAGCCCGCTCGCGGCCTCGGTTCCCTCGAGCGCGATTCGACGCGACGGAGGCTGGCGGATAAAAGCCCGACGAATTCCTTGGGCTTGCTACATTGCCCTCCACTGTCGTGGATTCTCTGCCCCCCGCTCCCCCCTCCGTCGCCGTGCCCGGTTCCCACATCGCGCCCGGCGAGTTTTACCCGCGCGATTCCCGAGAGAGGGAGCTTTGCAGGCAAGCCAGTCGTCCTGACTGGTTGTATGTGGCGGGTCTCGCAGCGCTCGATGCTGGTTCCTTCTGGTTGACGAGCGTCGAGGCGGTCAAGGGGAGCGGCATTCCGATCGTTCGCTACAGCGGACCCGTTGCAGTGGGCCTGGCGTGGGGCGGCACGATCGGCGGAGGCTGGCTTGCGCTCCCGAAGTGTTCGATGAGTTGGGTTGGGGAACCGCCCCTGGAGGGGGACTCGCGCGCCGCGTGGCCGCTCGCTCTGTCGCTGACTCTCTTGGCGGGTGCGACCGCCCCGGTCATAAATGGTGTATTCGTGGGATCCGAACCGCCCCGCTGGAGTACGGAAGAGCGAGCCGGTCACGTCATCGCGGCGGGCCTCGCCGGTGTGGGCGGGGCGCTTCTGCCGTATCTCATGGCCCCGCGCACTTGGAGCGCCGCTCGCGAACTCCAACGAATTCGCATAGCGGCGGATATGGAGGGACGGATCGTCGTAAGCTATGCGGCGCGCTTCTGATGTTGGATCCTGCGGGGGCCCGCGGCTTGTGGTCTGTTGGGGCTCCACGCAAACATGCGGACCTTGAGTCAAGCCCTCAACATGAACTAGAAGACGGCTAGAATCCCGGATGCGCCGGCTCTGAGCCCCAGGAAAGGCGACCAAGTGAAGGCCGTATTGGTGGTCGCAGAGGGTCGACTGGAAAGCCAGAGCCACGCCCCGGCGGCGACGGCCGATAGGCCAATGGCGAACCCCACGGTCGATACGTCCGCATCGAGCTTGGCCGTGTTGTTGAGCGACACACCGAGCGGGGTACAGCGGTTATCCGTGCACTCGTCGTCGCTGGCGTGACGCTTTTCGATGGCCAGCACTCCGAATACGCTCGCTGCCGCTAGGGCGGCGAGGCCGACGCCGCCGACGAGGATGCCGGCCCGCATTCGACCGCGGTCCGCGCCTGGAGCAGCTCGCACGGGAGACACGGAGAGCTGCGGTGGGCCTGGCGAGCGTGCGGGTGCGGTGGATGCCGCGTGTTCCAAGGGGCCGGACGGCTGCACGGCGGAATCTTCCGGGTGGTCGGTCGACGGATTGGCAGGATCGATGGGAACCATTGCCGATATCGTCACCGTTTGCATACAGTCCGTTTCGGTCACGTCGATCAGGGAGGACCATGGCTTATTGCCCTTCGCCGAGGCTTCCACATCGTGGGTTCCGGGATCGACGGGCAGGGCGACGCCCCAAGCTTCGCGAGGGAGGAGACCGCCGTCACGGCGCACTTGGAGGTCCGCGTTCGCTACGTCGGGGGGGACAACGATGGTAAGGCGACACAGCTTGCCTTGGAGGGTCCGCAAGTGTTCATCCGCGAGCGTGACACGGTCGTCGCGACCGTCGCGCTGGGCTAGAATGCGGGCGTCCTGGAACTCCGCCCATGCACTCGCCGTTCGCCCAATTTTTTCGTGGCACACGGCCAAGTTGAGAAGGGTTCCGGTGGCGGGGTCGAGGCTTTGGCTGCGTTCGAGCTGCGCGCAGGCCTCCGCAAGGTGGCCTGTGGACATGAGAACGCGCCCGGAATTGAATAGCTCTGTCGCGAGCGCCTTGTCGGCAGCGCGCGGTTGTGCCTGTCCCATCGAAGGCGCCAATGCGGAGACGCAGGCGGCCCACAAGGCCCACCGCGTGGTCACGGGGGCGATCGAGGGGGGCCGCCCATCGCTCCCCTCGTCGATCGCGGGGGCGGGTCCGAAGTCCAGGCTCCGTCTCATCATCGATCTCGAAACTAGAGCACACTTCGGCGGCAAGCGGCTCTCCGACACGATTGCCGCCCCGCGTGGGCCGTGCCAAAAGAGCCGATTGCGATGGCTAGCCTAGGGCCCTCCACGCTGATCGCCGGTCGCTATCGCATCGTCCGGCTGATCGGTCGCGGCGGGGGCGGTACTGTTCACGAGGTCGAACACGCCCACACCGGCCAGCGTCTTGCTCTGAAGGTGTTCAACGTCGGTCCCGACACCGACCTCGCGCGATTCAGCCGCGAGGCTCGTGCGATGTCACGACTTCAGACCGAGCACGTAGTGCGGATCACGGATGCAGATTTTGCCCCCGAGCTCGGAGGCGTGCCGTTTCTGGTCATGGAGCTCCTCGAGGGCAGCGATCTCGAGAGGGTTGCCGCCGACGGGGCGATTGCGGTCGAGCGTGCCGTCGACTGGCTCCGCCAGGTGGCGCGCGGCCTCGACGCCGTTCATGCCGCGGGCATCGTTCACCGAGACTTGAAACCGCAGAATCTGTTTCTCGTCCATCGCGAGGACGGCCGCGATGTCGTAAAGATATTGGATTTTGGTATTTCCCGAATCACGGCCGACGGGGACAAGATCACGATCACCAATCAGTTTCTCGGAACTCCATGTTATATGGCGCCAGAACAAGCCGACTCTCGCGGCGCTCCCGTGACGCATCAAGCCGACCTGTTCGCTCTCGGTCTCGTGACCTTCCGTCTCTTGGTCGGGCGCATCTACTGGAACTCAGGGAACCTCTCCCAACTGCTCGCGCAGCTCCTCGTCGAGCCCATGGTCCCGCCTTCGGCGCGCGGTGCGCACTTCGGTCCCGAGTTCGACGCCTGGTTCGCGCGGGCCTGCCATCGCGACGCGGGGCGCCGTTTCGCGTCCGCCCATGAGCAGGTGCGGTCTCTGGTCGAAGCGCTCCGATTGCCACCGAGCGACGCATTGGGAACGCTTGCGAAAACGACTCCGTCGTCCGGGTTCCTCGTCCCGGCGCCT
The DNA here is from genome assembly GCA_049512415.1 of Polyangiaceae bacterium. GTDB lineage: Bacteria > Myxococcota_A > Polyangia > Polyangiales > Polyangiaceae > Palsa-1150. Next base: position 59,936 of record JBEKXD010000002.1, on the reverse strand, counting down.
GCACAACCGCGCAAACACGTGTGGCGGTGGCGTGACCGAGCGGGGCTAGTCATTGCGCTGGTGGCGATCGCTCTCGTGACCGTCCTGGCGCGGAACGTTGCAACTCGGCACGCGAATCTCGACGCCGGCAGCACGTCGCCGACGACGACCCTCGCGACCGCGCCGACGGTAGTCAGCTTGCCGGGCGCGGAAGACGTGCGCCAGCCCTCGGTCTCCGCTCCATCGCTGATCTATGGTCCCATCGACACCGGCGCGCCGGCGCGCGCAGAGTTCCTGAGGAGGCTCGCGGCGGGCCGGAAAGCGTTGTCATCGCCGGATGCGGGGGCTCCCCCGCCGTCGCGACTTGAGCCGCCGGGTCCGACGCGCGACCCGCTCGAAGGGCAGTTCTGAGGCCCAGGTGTGACGATGCGTGAGCGATTCACAACGCGATCTTCTCGTGGTGTCTCATGCGTGCTGACTCTCGCGATTGCGCTGATTCTCGGCGGGTGCCGGCAGATCGTCGGCATCGATGACCGTCAGGTGGCATTCCAATCCGCTTGCGGAATCGACTTTCTCGCCGGGGATTGTCAGGCCTGCGCGCAAGCCAAATGCTGCGACGCGGCGACCCAGTGCGCAGGCTCGGCTGAATGCGCGGATCTGGAAAACTGTTTCGGTCTTTGCTCGGTGGGGGATTCGGCGTGCCGGTCCCGGTGCGCTCGCCAACACCCGGTCCCGGATGACATGCAGATGGCGGGTGCGCTCGACGCGTGTTTGGCCCAACAGTGCGCCGGTTCCAATTCATGCAGCATTCAGTGCGGTGGCCTCTCGACTCTCGCGGAACCCGATGCCGCGGCCGCCTGCAGCGCCTGCATGAACATGGACCTCGACGGATTCTGCGACGCGGGCACGCAGTGCGGAGTCAGTCCGGATTGCCAGACCTACGTTCACTGCCGCCAAGCGTGCTGGACGGGTGATTGCTTTGGTGCGTGCGCCGACAGCAACGCAGACGGTCGCAGTCTCTACAATACCCTTTGGGAGCCCAACGGTTCTTGTGGAGTGGCGTGTGGCGTGACCGCGGACTGGGGGTGTGTCGGCGACGGGATCGTGACCCATGCCCCCCCGCTGCAGGGTGTGCCCACATTGACCGTTTCATTCGTTTATTGGCTAACGAGCACACCTATTGTCGGAATGTCCGTGGCGATGTGTGGAGGGGCGCCGGACTGCTCGACGCCCGTCGACACAGGGGTGACGGACGACGCGGGCGCGGTGACTCTCACGGACTATCTCATCGACCCGGGCCAGGCGGGTCTCCAAGGGTTCTTTGAATTGTCGAGTAACCAGATTTACCCGACGATCGTATACTGGGGCTTTCCTTTGAGCAGCGCGAACGGCCGTTTCGATACACCTATTGATGTACTCACTCCGAGCGAGGTATCCCTCGTCCTAGGCCAGATTGGCCTCGAACCGGGCAAGGGCGTGGTCGTGGTGGCTGCACTGGATTGTCAGGGGGCGCTCGCTCCCAACGTGACCATCCAGTCAGGCTTCAACGACGCGGGAGCATCGACCTATTATATCGCAAAGAGCAATGTTCCAAGCTCAGAGCTGGACGCGACGACTTCGGTGGGGTTGGCGGTTATCGTGAACGTCCCTGTCGGGTACGTCGACCTGTTCGTCACTCCGAGCGGGCTGGGAACGCCCTCGAGTATTCTCACCGTGTACGTGCCAGCAAACATGGTGACCGAGGTCAGCATGGCCCCGAATCAGTAGGGATGGCGGCTTCTCTCGGAGGGGTCCATTCGCAGCTCGCCATGGCCCTCCGTTTTGGCGTCCGTTGCGCAAGCGTACGGGAAATCGACTCGCCGACCGCGATTGGCACGTGCCGATGAGGGACGGCGCATGGGAACTCGCAGCACCGCCAGGCGCCCACGCGTCCGGAACGCCCGTCACGGCCTCGAGAGATCGCGCATCGCGGAGGTGTGAGGACATATCGCCGGGGGCGGTCGGACATCGCAGCCCTGAGGGCGCGGTTCGCGGAGGTGCAAACGCAGTTCGCCGACGTGCAAACGCCTCCGTAGACGCTGCCATCGCGCACGGGGACCCAGATATCGGGCTCTCCGGCCCGACAAAGACGATGGGTGGACGTCGAATCGACAGATGTGGCGATCGGGACGCGGCTCGGAGCGCTCAGGAGGTGTCCGACGGATGCGACCGCGACCGCCCACTCCACGCGGGGTCGCCGTCACGTTGTGCTCCGTACCGACGGGGTCCAAATCGAAAGCGACGAGCGCTCGTCAAAGTGACGACGAGTCGTCGTCAGTCACGGGCAATCGAGGACGTATCCTCGAGAAATCGCCTCGTGGAGTTCTCGGCACGAAAGGTGCTCGCAGGTCCTCCGATTGTGAGTCCACAACGCGTAACGCCCGGCGAACAGGCCGGGCTGACGAGTCTCAAAAGCCGAAGGTCGACCGTGCGCGCGGTCTCCGCGTGACAACCAAATGAACCCGGCCTGGCAAGGGCTCGGCGCGGTGGCAAGGAAGGAGAGCAATACGACGTTGTCGATCGTCTAATGACGACGCTTCACAAGGGTGGTCGAAAAAGGCATGCGTGCGACAAGAATATAACTCCGCAGTAAAAGTCAAAGCCGCAATTGCTCTTCTCCGGCCTGAAGATCGCAAAAACGAACTCTTTATGGAGGATATTGCCATGACGTCACGATGGACATTCGTGGCCGCAGCGCTCGCTGCGAGCCTATTGGGATGCGCCGGAAAAGTGTCGCAGAGTGACGACGGTGTCGGCAGTTCATCGCAGGCCGTCACGTCATCCGCAGCAGCGTCGAGCTCCGACGCGCTGAGCACCGCGTCGCTGCAACTCAAGGTGCTCACAAACTCGTGCGGTGCCAACCAGGCACAAGACTTCTTCGAAGTCACCAACGAAGGCACGACGCCAATCAAGCTATCGGACATTTCGGTCAAGTTCTGGGTCGACGACACAAGCGGTCAAAGCGTGGTCCCGCACATGTCGACCGGAGGCTGCGTCACGAACGTGAACGGCAACCCTGCCTGCGTTCACCAGGTGGCGGGTGTGACCGCGACGCCAACGTCCTTTGCGCCATCGTGCGGTCCCGATCCGTCGCATCAGGCCAACTGGGAGATCGCGGTGACCGATACGGATTCAGCAACGCTTCCGCCGGGGGCTGTCTGGCGCAACATACAGGCAGAAGTCACCCTGGCAAACTACTCGTCGTTCATTCCTGGTACAGCCAAGTGGTTCAGCCCCTGCCTCGCAGGCTCCGCGTACGAGGAAAACAGCCATTTCGCCGTGTACTATCAAGGCAATCTTGTGTTCTCGAATGGGATCGACGCACCTGATTGTCGGGCGCCACACGGGACACAGCAGCTAACGGGTCACATTACGCCAGCCCAGGCTGCCGCCCCGTTGGTCGGTCCGGTGGCGGGCAGCACGGTCATCTCTCTGGGTATTGCCTTGCCGGTGACGGTTCCCAATGATGGAGTTACGCCGACGTTGGAGAACTTCGTTCAGGACGTCTCCAACCCGAGCAGTCCGAATTACCGCCACTACCTCGATGTACCGACGTTTGCAGCACGGTATGGCTCCCCATTTGCCGCTCAGACTGGCTCCCCTCCGACAAGCGTTGTTGGCACCTGGGCCACGTCGCATAATCTCACACTGACTCACAGCTTTCCGAACAATCTGATGATTACCGTCAGCGGAACGGCTGCGGCCATCGAGCAGGCATTCTACGTCGATCTGAACTACTATCTTCGCCACGATGGGACGCAATTTTACGGTCCTGACCGCGAGCCGTCCGTGGACGCCACGGCGCCTCCCTTGCTCTTCATCGAGAACTTGAACAATATGTTCGTCCCAATGCCAGCAGAAGAATCCGAGCCGTCTCCGACGGGGTCGGGCACGCAGAGCTACTACCTCGGGGATGACGTGCGCAAAGCCTATGCCTATAGGTCAAGTACGGACATTGGCACGACGGCGCTCACCGGCGCCGGGCAGTGCGTCGGCTTACTCGTATCAGGGGACGGATTCTCGTTGGATGATGTGAGCTACTTCTGGCAAACTAGTGGTCGCACGAAAGCCGGACTTCCTTTACCTACGGTAAAAGCCGAGTTCGCTCAAGGAGCGTCGACCACGTACCAGCCCTGCCAACCATCTCAATGTCCGAATAATCCCACATGTGGCCAGTCAGGCAGCCCGTGCCAAACGCTCGCAGCAAGCGAGACGACGCTAGATATTCAGATGGCATTGACCATGGCGCCGGAGGCGAATATCGTCGCGTACTATGGCGATTACGGCGCTGCTCAATTGCAAGCGATGGCAACGGACTCGCCCCTATGCAGTCAGCTGAGTTCATCTTGGAATATTGGGGAAGGTGATGCGCCGGGCGATCCGACGGTGGAACAAGAGCTTTTGGAATTGGCAGCTCAGGGCCAATCATTCTTCAGGTCTTCTGGAGATTCACCTGACATCGTTACGGATCCATCAGGTTATAGCCCGTATCTCACGGTTGTGGGGGCAACCTACCTCGTGACGAACACGGACGGCACTTTTAGTTACGAGAATGCCAGTTACTGGAGTGATGGATATATAGTTAACGGAACGACGTCCGATGGAGCCACCCTCAATGGAGGCACAACCAGTGCAGCGTGCAATTATCCACCGTCTGCAGCTGCTCCATACTACCAGCAAAACATCAGCACGATCAACGGCGCGTCGCCAATGTATCGCAATGTGCCCGATGTATCCATGGTGGGGAATGACCTGGAGGTTGACTCCGATGGGCAGCGATTCACTAACATATTGGGAACCAGCTTCTCAGCACCTCTCTGGGCCGGCTTCATGGCGCTGGTCAATGAGCAGAACAGCAAAAATGGCCTCGGGCCGATTGGCTTCGCTAACCCCGTGCTGTACGCGATTGGCCAAACCGCCGGCTCAGCGATGGACGTCTACAAAGTGAGCTTTAACGACTGCCAAACGGGGTGGATTGATGTAGAGACATGTGGAGTGACCGATGAACAGTGCGGTTGTAACTTTACTGGCGGTGCGCCGGCGTACCGTGCAGGTCCGGGCTATGATGTTGCCACAGGCTGGGGCTCGCCGACATTCGGACTCATCAATCAGCTAACATCGTCGTCGCCAGCGCCGAACCGGGGCGTAGCGGTCGGCCAGGATTTTGTGTGCGCAGCTCGAGATGACAGCACTGTGTCGTGTTGGGGAGATAACACTTCTCGCGAGATAGGAAATCCAGCAGCCGCCAATCCGCAACTCACGCCCATTTCTGTGAGTGGGTTGCCTCCTCAAAAAGATACAACCGTCAGCTCGATTGTTTCCAATGACTTTCATGCATGTGCACTCTTGTCGGACCATTCCGTCTGGTGTTGGGGCGGCAACGGGCTTGGCCAGCTGGGCGACGGGACTTCACTTAGTCCAACTCAAGCAATCACAATTTCCGGGTTCTCCGGAGCCACGGCCTTGGCAGCAGGCTATGACGTCACTTGTGCTCTCATGAGCGATAAGACGGTAAAGTGCACCGGCCTCAACGACGCTGGTCAGCTCGGTGACGGCGTGACCGAGAGTTCCTTGAATCCCGTGCCCGTGTCAGGGCTGACCGATGTTTCGGCCATAGCTGCCGGAGGGTACAGTGCGTGTGCTGTCGTAGCCACAGATGGCCACGTTGAATGTTGGGGGGAGAACCTGACGAATGACTCTCTCAATTACCTGACGCCGACGCCAGTTCTGAACTCAAACGGCCGTCCCCTGGTGGGAGCGTCTTCTGTCGCGGTGGGCTATGAGTATGCTTGTGCACTCATGAATGACTCGTCCGTTGAATGTTGGGGCTACCAAATTGGCAACGGTACGAGCGGATTAATTTTACAGTACCCAACTCCGGTCGTCAAATCCTGTTCTGACGCGACGGATAACTTGACTGGCGTGACTCAGGTGGTTCTTGGGTGGATAAACGCCTGTGCGGTGATGTCTGACGGCACAGTTCAGTGTTGGGGCGATAATTCTTCAGGCGAACTGGGCGACGGCACGACCAATAGTCGAACGTGCCCAGCGCCGGTGACCGGGCTCGAGAATGTGACCGCAATATCCGCCAACAATCTCGAGGCATGTTCACTGGCGCCGGTCGGCATCTCCTGTTGGGGCTATGATTATGGCTCGAACTCTTTCTTCAAAGTGCCCCAAACGGTGCACTTCTTTTAGCACTCGTTTGACGGCAACGCGGCACACCGCGTGAACAGACATTCGAGCGACTAAGACGCAATCGGAGAGCCTGAAAGCTCATGTGACCAACCGCAAGAACCATGGATATGGGGAGCGAGTCCTCGGGGCTGTGCTCCCCGTCCCGGTTCCGCGCTCACGCGTCCGCGTAGACCGAGCGGGGACAGGGGCGTCCTTGACTCAGTTCGGTCCGCGCAGTCCGAGCGCGTCGATGCGACTGGATAGCGTCGTTCGCGCCATTCCCAGTTCGCGGGCAGCCCGCGCGACGACGCCGTCCGATCGCCCGAGCGCCTCGCGTAGCAACTGCCTTTCCTGCTCGTCGAGGGACGTACGCTCCGACTGAATGCGATGCCAGGCGTCCAGGAGCGACTCGCTCGCCTGGGCGTGCGAGGCCTGTTCGGCGTAACCGCCCGCGTCGCGCGGCTCCAGGTGCTCCGCCATCAGCACGGTGGCCTGCGGGTCGCGCGCGACCGCCCGTTCGCGTGCGCGCTCGATCGCGCGTTCGAGCTGTCGGATGTTGCCCGGCCAATCGAACGCAGGTCCGGTCAGGAGATTCACGAGCGACGCCGCGAGCGTCCAGTTCCGCGTCCGGTCGACGCGGCGCAGCGTCTGTTCCACGAGGCGCGGGGCATCTTCGCGGCGCGCCCTGAGAGGCGGGAGCTCGATGGTGAGGGCGGCCAAACGATAGTAGAGGTCGGCGCGAAACCGCCCCTCGCGAATCGCAGCTGCCAGGTCTCCGTTCGTGGCGGCTAGAATCCGAACCGAGGCCCGCTTGGGTTCTCGGGCCACGTGGCCGAGGGGTCGATACGTTCCAAACTGAGTGAAATCAAGGAGAAGCTGCTGCGCATGGATGGCAAGATTCAGGATCTCGTCGAAGATCAGCGTGCCTCCGTCCGCGTATTCGACGAGTCCCACGCGCTTGGACACCGCTCCGGAAAAGGCGCCGCGCTCATGACCGAAGAGCTCGGACGTGATGGTGTTCAGATCATCGCTCGAGCCGAGGACCGCTCGCACGATCGGGCGCCGCGCGCTGGCCTCCGCGATGGATTGCGCGAACAGCGTCTTGCCCGTTCCAGACTCTCCAACCACCAGGATCGGCGATGTTCCCCTTACGGCCGATTCCAGTTCCGTCCGGATCGCTTGCATGCTCGGTGGCGACAGCAATTCGTGGAGTGGAGGGGTATCGCACACGTCGATGCAATGCGATTGGGCTTCGCGAAGGCGGTCTCGGGTCCGCTCTCCGTGTTCGTGCTGATCGAGCACCTCTCCGAGGACGGTCGCTGACGCCACGAAGAACTCCGTATGGCGTTCGTCGATCACCCGGCGGCGGTCGCGGAAGTCCACGTAAAGCGCTCCCCGCGGAGTATCGCGATCGGTACCGACGTAAAGCGGCGCCGCCAGTGCCGCTACGATTCCGAGTCCGTGGAAGCTCGACGGCGACGGCTGGGACGACAGCGGATCCCACGCGATGCAGCGACCGGTTCGGATCGCCTTCGAGATGACTGTGTTGCTGGCTTGCTCGCGCTCGGTAGGCCCCAGAGCCTTGTTTTTCCCGCGGGCGTTAACGATGCGCAGCGATCCCTGCGGGGTCGTCAGGATGGCAAGACCTCGATCGGAGCCGAGCAGACTGACTATGATGTCGAGGCAGTCGTCGACGACCGACTCGCTGTCGAGGGCGTGATGCACGCGGTCTAGGAGCGCGCGCATGTGTCGCCACATGACTTCCGATGTGAGCGCGGGCTCGCCGGGCGTCGCTTCGTCCAACTCGACGTCGACGATAGCAGACGCTCGGCCGGTTCGTCGCACCGTCAGTCCAGCGTCCTGCCGGGTGAATGTCCAGCCCGGTCTCGAGGGGGCCGCCGCTAAGGGCTAGAAGTGGGGTGATTTCCGTCGAGCCCGAGCGAGGCCGGCGGCGAGCCGCGCGGAGCACGCGCGACGCCGGGATCGCGAAGGGATCGGCGAAAAGCACCCACTTCTAGGCGGGTTTGAGAAAGCGGGCCACAATCTTCTTTTCGCCCCACCCCGGAAAGTCCACCACAACCGTAGGTTCCGCTGCCCCCACGACGCGCAGGACCCTGCCGTCTCCGAATCTCTCGTGGTGCACCCGGGAGCCGCGGCGCATGTCCTCGAGTGGCGTCTCGGGGGGCTGATCGTCGAAGAAACTGCGGTCGATGAAGCGCCCTTCGACGGGTCGAGCCGCCGGGGTGCCCACGGTGCGCCCCCGGCTGATCCTCTCCTCGAACGCCACATCGCGTTGGACTTCCGGGTCGCAGCCTGCGCGATCGATCGACGATGTCGTCGTGCGGACGACCCCGGTGGCGGGCAGCTCGCCGAGAAATCGACTGGGGCAATTCAGGCGCGTCTTGCCGAAGATCTGGCGCCACTGCGTGTGTGTCATCGCCAGGCTGCGGCGGGCTCGCGTCACCGCGACGTACGCGAGACGGCGCTCCTCCTCGAGCTGTTCGCCGTCTTGAGGTTTGTTCGGCACGCTCTGGTAGGGAAAGAGGTCCTCCTCCATTCCTGTCAAGAAGACGCTGTCGAACTCGAGCCCCTTGGCTCCGTGGACCGTCATCAGCACGACTTTGCCTTGCTCTCCTACGCTGTCGGTGTCGCTCGACAGCGTGATCCTCTCGAGGAATCCCGAGAGCGTGGCAGGCTCCCCGGCGGCCGCCGCCTCCGCCTCGTAATCGAGGAGCGAGCTCGATAACTCGCGAAGATTCTCGATGCGGGCGTCGCTCTCGGCGGTGTCGTCTCGACGAAGAACCTCCACGTAGTTCGTCTCGGCGAGCACGGCGGCGAGGAGTTCGTTCGGCGTGAGAACCTCGGCCTGCTGGCGAAGGCGCTCGATCAGATCGCCGAACGCGGCGATCTTTCTCCTGGCCCCGGGGCCGAGGTCGTCGATCTCGGAGAGATGCCTTAGCGCCGTGGTCAGCGCAACGCCTCTCTTGGCCGCCCACGTGGCCAATCGCTCTACGGAGGTGACGCCGATGCCGCGAGCCGGCACGTTGATGACGCGCAGCATGTCCACGTCGCTCACCGGATTGGCGATCACCCGAAGATACGCGAGTGCGTCCTTGACTTCGGCGCGCTCGTAGAAGCGGAGACCGCCGACGATCTCGTAGTCGACGTTGGCCTGGCGAAGGGCATCTTCGAGAACTCGGGACTGCGCGTTGATGCGATAAAAAACTGCGATATCCGCGAGCTTCGTTCCGCGGTGGTGCGCTCTCAGGATGGACGCGACGACGAAGGCGGCTTCGTCGCGCTCGTCTCGAGCCATGACGACCTGCAAGGGGTCGCCCGCATCGTTGCGCGTCCACAGTTCTTTGGGTTCGCGCGCGCGCGATCGACCGATGATGCTGAGGGCCGCCGCGACGATGTTCCCCGTGGATCGGTAGTTCTGCTCCAGTTTGACGACGGTGGCGTCGGGATGATCTCGCCGAAACCCGCGGATGTTGCGAATGTCGGCGCCGCGCCATCGGTACACGCTCTGATCGTCGTCGCCGACGACACACAGGTTTCGGTGGTCGCGCGCGATCTCGCGAATCATCCTATACTGAGTTGCGTTCGTATCCTGAAACTCGTCGACCAGCACATAGTCGAAACACCGCCGGATGAGATCGCCTTCAGGCGTGCGTTCGAGCGTGCGTGTGACGTAGAGGATGAGGTCTTCGAAGTCGAGCGCGTTGCAGGCACGGAGCCGCTCTTCGTACGACCGAAATACGCGCAATGCAATTTCGTCGACGTAGGATTCCGCGGCGGCCTCGTCCGGTCCCCTTCCTTCTTGCTTGTGGGCGTGAATATGGCCAAGAACAAAGCGCGGAGGAAACCGTCGTTCGTCGAGATCGAGGTCTTTGAGCACGCGCGCCAAAAGGGCCCTTTGGTCGCTCGCGTCGTAGATGACGAAGTTCGGCCGTACCCCTACGGCCGCGCCGTGAACTCGGAGCAGCCTCGCGCAGGTGGCGTGAAACGTTCCGACCCAGAGGGACCGGGCTGCCTCCAGGCCCGACAGGCGTTCCACACGCGCCCGCATTTCCGCGGCGGCCTTGTTCGTGAACGTGACGGCCAGGATTCGCCACGGTGCAACGTGCTCGCTCGCGACGAGCCGCGCGATTCGGTAGGTGATGAGGCGCGTCTTGCCACTGCCGGCACCCGCGAAAACAAGCAGAGGCCCCCGCGTGTGCTCGACAGCCGTCCTCTGCGGCTCATTGAGCTCATCGCCGAACATGTTCCCGCGACATGGCTAGGAAGGGTAGTCCTCGGCCTCGAAGCGGACGTCGCCATGACCGCGAGATCGCTGCATTGCTCGGAGCGTGTCGACCACCATCTCGACGACGTCGAATCGTGTGCTCGGCGCGTAGTACTCGTCGTCGTCGACTTCGGGTAGCGCCGCGAGGCGTGCTTCGACCGCGTCGCGGTCCGATGGGTCGAGGTCCATGTGCGCGTGCCAGCCCTCGGCGGGCGCCAGCGCGATGGCCTCACGGACCATCGCGATCGGGTTGAACGAGCAGAAGGCGTTCGAGAGGAGAAGAAGCCAGCCTGACTCCGCGCCAATGGCTCGCCAGTGTCCGCCGAACGATCGGCGCATGACCTCCCCTAAATAGGCGCCTCCAGCGGCCTCCACGATGCGAGTCGCCTCGGGTTTGGCTTGGGGATCGCGGCGCGCATCGCGCACCCACTGGTCGAGCAAACTCAGCGTGTCGGAGGTGTAGTCCAGGGCCACCCCAAAACGGGCCGTAACGAAGCGCACGCAACCTTCTGCCAGCTCCGCGATGTTCGCGGGCGCCGCCTCGCCAGTCAGGACGCCGTCGACGTCGTTCGAGCGGCTGGCTTCATCGAGCGATAGGTCGCCGTCACCGTTGGGTTCGCGCACGATGTTATCCTTGTAGCACCGGGCAGCGGACGTGGCCGCAAAGGACGCCGACGCGCGTCCCCGAGCCGACAGACCCCTACTTGCGCCCGGCCAGCCGGCTGGTCGGAATCCGCGGAGTGCGTTCTCGTGAAGGTCCTGAAGCGCCTGCTTCCAGCGAGGCGCTCGACTCGCATCGTTGCGAATGCAGCTAGCGGCGACCGGAAGCTCGCTCTAGGGTTCGCAGTGCATGCGCCTCGGCATCTTCAGCGACGTTCACGCCAACCTCGAGGCGCTTTCCGCGGTGGTCGAGGCCTATCAAAGTGAGCGAATCGACATCTATCACTGCCTTGGCGACACGGTGGGCTACGGCGGATCGCCGGACGAGTGTGCCGACGTCGTGCGCAGCGTCGCCGCCTCGACGATCCTTGGAAACCACGATGCCGCCGTGAGCGGACGGATGGACTACTCCTACTATTACGATGCGGCTCGTCATGCGCTCGATACGCACGCGGCGATGCTCTCTTCCAGCAACATGGCCTGGCTCAAGGCGCTCCCCTACGAGCAGCGACTGGGCGACTGCGACGTGCTGCTCTGCCATGGCTCTCCGGTGCGCTTGGAGGAGTTCGAGTACATCTTCGCCCCTGAGCAGGCGCGCGAGTGCCTTTCCATATGGGATCGCATTCGTCACATCACGCTGATCGGGCACTCGCACCTGTGTAAGGTGTTTGCGCTCACACAGGATAGCGTCGAGGAGCTGCCCGCTGCGGACTTCGACTTGGCTGACGACCGCAAGTACATCGTCAGCGTCGGCTCAGTCGGTCAGCCGCGGGATTTCGTCAACATGGCTAGCTACACCGTGTACGACGTCGCGGCCAAGCGCTTCGAATTCAAGCGCATCGAGTACGACGTCGAGCTCGCGGCGGAGAAAGTGCTTCGCGCTCACCTGGAGCGCAACTTCGCGCACCGGCTGTTCATAGGGGTTTGAGGCCCCGCATCAGTTGAGCAATCCAGCCGGCGGCTCGTGCCCGGCGGGGTGGAATGTTCGCTCCCAACTATCCCGATAGGCGGACGTCGCTACCTGCGCGGGGCCGCTACGGCCGGGGGCGTCCGTGCCCGGTTGGCCCGGAGTTTCCGCCGAAGCTGTGAACTCTACGTGGACGTCGAAGAGCGCCGCGGACTCCGCTCGGGGCGAGAGCCGAACCACCTCACCGCCCGGCGCTAGCGGAGTGCCACTCTTGACGGGCCGAACTTCGCCCGCTTCGAGACGGCCGGGGCGCGCTCGAACGACCCGGGATCCTGCGCCATCGTCCGTGGCGCCCTGTACGAGCACCACATCGAACGCCTTGGGGTCGCCCTTGTCCGACGCGCTGCCCGTCATGCGCCTCTGATCCTAGCGCTTCTCTCCGCGGGCGCCGAGCTCGCTGCACGCTTCGAGTCCGGCAGTCCCAGTGGGCGAAGGTTCGTCATCCCGCGGGCGGACAACAACACACCTTGAAAGCTGAACATACAGGCAGTATACGGTATCTCCGATGGATGACACCAAGAGCAGCAAGAGCAAGGCCGTTGAACTCGCGGTTCTGACGATCGAGAAGGAATACGGCAAAGGCTCCATCATGCGCCTGAAAGAAGGGGCAGGCCTGGCCGACGGGGTCCAGGTAGTGCCGACGGGGAGCATCGGCTTGGACATTGCCCTGGGCATCGGAGGCTATCCACGCGGCAGGATCATCGAAATCTACGGGCCGGAGTCGAGCGGCAAGACCACCCTCACGCTGCACGCCATAGCTCAGGTCCAGAAGGCGGGTGGGGTCGCCGCATTCGTCGATGCGGAGCACGCCCTCGATCCGGCCTATGCGCGACGGCTCGGCGTTCAGACCGACGAGCTCTTGGTGTCTCAGCCCGACTACGGCGAGCAGGCGCTCGAGATCGCGGACATGCTCGTTCGCTCCAACGCGGTCGACCTCGTGGTCATCGATTCGGTGGCAGCTCTGGTGCCGAAAGCCGAGATCGAAGGAGACATGGGTGACAGCCACGTTGGCGTCCAAGCGCGGTTGATGAGCCAGGCGCTCCGCAAGCTGACCTCCAACGTTTCGCGCAGCAACTGCCTCCTCGTCTTCATCAATCAGATCCGAATGAAGATCGGCGTGATGTTCGGGAGTCCGGAGACGACAACGGGAGGCAACGCCCTGAAGTTCTACGCGACAGTGCGCCTTGACATTCGGCGCATCGGAGCGATCAAAGAGGCGACCGCGGTCGGGGGCAAAGATCCGGCCGTGATAGGGAATCGGACGCGGGTGAAGGTCGTCAAGAACAAGCTCGCGCCGCCGTTTCGAGAGGTCGAGTTCGACATCCTCTACGGTCAGGGCATCTCTCGTGCCGGTGACGTAGTGGACCTAGCGTCCGACCTGGGCATCATCGACAAGAGCGGCGCATGGTACTCGTTCGGCGGGGAGCGCATCGGCCAGGGGCGAGAGAATGCCAAGGCCTACCTCGATCAGCATGAGGACGTCATGGACCGGATTGAGGCGATGGTGCTCGCCAAGAACGGCATTCAGCGGGTGGGTGTGCCGAGCGTGTCGGCGTCGGAAGCCAATGGCGCAGGACACGTCGAAGAGAAAGTGGCGCGAAAGAGTGCGGCGTCGCCCAGAAACTAGGGTGCAGATCAGAAGGCCGGCGTGTTTCGGCCGAAACCGAGCGAGGCCGGAGGCGAGTCGCGCGGAGCCTACCCTGTCAAGCGACAAGTCCGCCTGAGCTCGCGATTGCGTGGACGCAGGCTTTTCGCGGGCTTTCCGTGGGATATAAGTGTCTGATTTATTTAGGAGTATCTCGCTTCCTTGACACGCTGCCGTCGGTCCTCTAACCCGCTGCCAGGAGGCCAGTGATGGGCAGTCGGACCGTCGTGCCCGTTCTGCAAGTGAGTCCGGCGGGTGCCGCACGAATGTTCCGGGCTCGGATGTTGGCATCCACTCGGCCGCAGACGGCCGTCGCCATCCGGATCCCCGAGCGGACAGGCACGCAGTTGCGCCTGGTACTTCCGACGGCCGCTCCGAGATTGTTCGTTCACGAGGGGGCCCGCCAGGCGCTCGATCGGCGCCTCAGAAGCGCGTTCGTCGGTCCGGTGATCCTCTGGATCACGGACAACCGCCACTCCATCATAACGCACCGCGTTGTCCACGGTGTCTTGCACGTCCGGGCGCACCACATGTTCTTGGACGCGCCGCCGTCCGTCATGGACGCGCTAGCGCGCTACATCGTTCGCGGCGATCGGGAAGCCAGCGCGCTTCTGGGCGATTACATCGACGAGAACGGCTTTCGCCTCGCTCGTCGCAAGCGCAACGTCCCGCTGGTCACCAAGGGTCAGCACCATGACCTTCTCGAAATCTACCACAAGGTGAGCGACCAGTACTTCGGGGGCTCGATGAGCGCGCTCATCACGTGGGGCAAGAGGCCGACGACGAGGAATGCGTGTCGGAGAACGATCAAGCTCGGGAGCTACAGCGCGTTCGATCGCCTCATCCGCATCCATCCGACCCTCGATCAGCGGTGGATTCCGAGGTACTTCGTGGCGTACGTCGTGTATCACGAGATGCTCCACCAGGTGGTGCCAGGGAGCCGTGGATTGGGAAGGGTCAATCTCCACCCACCCGAGTTCAAAGAGCGAGAGAGAGCATTTCGACAGTACGAACGCGCGATCACATGGGAGCGGGCACACATCGATCGACTCTTGCGGTCGTAGCGCGCCCCAGCGCTCGTTGGATCTATCTGGGGCTTGTCCTGCTGATGGGGGCTTGCGCGCGCGTGGCCCCCGCGCGGATCGCGGCTCCCGGGGCGGTCGCCTCGGCGGGGGCGCAAGACAGCGGTGCCCCGCGACGGCTCAAGCCAACCGCGGTGGCCGCTGTCCAATCGCATGTCATCGCAACGATTGCGGGCCGGTCGCTCGGACCCGTTTCCAGCAGAAATGAATCCGGTGGCGTCGCTGCGTGGGTCGTCTCCGCAGAACGCGGACCCGGGCAAGACCTCGTCGTGGCGTCGCTAGGAGTCGATGGGGCTCTCATCGGCGAGCCCCGCGTCGCTATGTCGCTCACGCAGGAGGTGACGTCTCTCGTGGTTCGGCCAGCAGGTGGGGCTCGCGACGGCTGGCTCGTCGCCTACTCGAGTCTGCTCGACCGAGGAGAGGCCCTGTCGGTGATCGGAGTGGACTCGGACGGCGGTTCGCGCGGACCGCCAGTCGACGTCGAGCGCACTGGCGATCACATTCGCTGGATCGAACTCGTCTCCACAGCGAAGGGGCCCTTGTGCATTTGGGCCGAGGAGACGCCTGTGGGCGGCGCGAACATGCTCGCCGCGCCGCTCGATGTCAGAGGCAAACCCCGCGGGGTGCCCGTGCGGATCGCGCAAGATGTGTCCAGTTGGGCCGTGGCCCCGGCGCCGGACGGCGCCGCGCTCGCGGTGATCGACGGTGACGGTTCTGGACGAGCCGCGCATGCGGGAACACTATCGTGGCTCAGGTTGGACTTGGACGGCCGTGTGCGGGGGGAACCGCTGGCGCTCGTGCGTTCGCCGACCGTCGGTCCGGACTTCGAGGTCGTTCCGGTGTTCCCCCGGGGCGACCAGGAGTTGGCCCCTCTCGGTCCTTGGGTGGTCGCTTGGACCGACCGCAGCGGAGACGATCCGTGCGTCGCCGTGGTCATCGTCGACGGGGAAGGACTTGTTCGCGGGCCATACCGCGGGCTCGACGTGGTCGGGGGATCGAGGCTGATTGGCCTGGCCTCCGGACCGTCCGGAGTGGCGCTGGCATGGGGCGACACCTACAGCGCCAGTCACGCTCCGCGAGCGCTGCACCTGGCTCGCGTCGTTCCCGAGGAGTTGCCGCACCTTCGGTCCGCGTCGCCGCTCGAACTGACGGCGAGCGCCCCCGTTGAACTCGTGGGAACTCGCGAGGGCTTCGCGCTGCTCGCCCCGTGTGCCCCGTGCGCTCTCGCTAGCGCTCAAGCAGAGGCCAATGGGGCGGCTCCACCTTCCACGACGGCGGCAGCGGTCGACGAGCAGACTCGACCTTGCAGTGGCGTCCCGATGCCGACGTTCGTTCGCCTTGACGCGAACCTCGTTCCAACGCAGGTCGAGCCCATCGTCGTCGGCGACGGGCGCGACCCTGCTGCGCTGGTCTGGAGGCTCGAGTGCGTCGGCGATCGATGTGCGGTATTGGCGGCCTCCGGCGCCAGCCCGACGCCCGTATTCTCCGTCGACTTGGGGCGACGCGCGTCTCAATTCCGCGTGCCCGCGCCCGCCTCGCGACCGGTCGGCGCGGCGCGGGCTACGCGGGTGAGGACCCTGGCCACCGGTCAGTCTTTCGTCGAAATAGCGGCGGCTCGCGTCGGGGGCGAGACGTTCGTCGCGACGCTGACGAACGGCGCAGGCCCAGTGCGGCGGCGGGGATCACGGAGCGCGGGCGGAGCCATCGTGTCCGTCAGGCGAATCCCTGCGGACGCAACGCTGCCGTCTGCGCCTACGATCGTGTCGAATCGGGCCGTCGCGGTAGGCGGAGTCGCGATGACCGCCGCTCGAAATCCTCTGGACGGTATGATTGTCGCGTGGGTGGGGCGGGACGGGGAACGGGCTCAAGTGCACGTGGCTCGAGTGGACGGCGCCGGGCGCCGCCTCGACGACGTCAAGTTCACGCACGGGCGCGGCACGGCGAGCGACGTAGCCGTCGCTTGGGCAGGCGACGGCTGGCTGGTCGCTTGGGTAGATACGCGCGACGGCAACGGCGAAGTGTATGCAGCAAAGCTCGACAGAAATCTGAATCGGGTCGGCCATGAGGAGAGGATCACTCGAGCCCCAGGCGATGCTTCGGACGTCGTTCTGCTGGTCGCGGGCAAGTGCGCGTGGCTCGCGTGGAGCGATCCGCGAGAGAGTGCCGAAGACGGTCGCGGCGACGTGTACGTAGTGACGCTGCGCCTGGAGGACGCGAAGCCGGCTTCCAGGGAGACGCGCGTGCTCGAAACCGTTGCGAATTCGAGGTCGCCACGCCTAGCGCCGGTGGAAGACGGTGCCCTCGTGGTGTGGGTCGAGGACGCGCCCACCGGCGTCGACGCCCCCGGGGCGGTTCTCTCCGCTCGGGTGAGCAGGGCGGGGCTCGTGCTGGGCGCGGCCAACCGGCTCGCGCTCGCAGCGGACGGCACCCCCGGAACCGTGGCACTCGAAGCGACGCCGAGCGGGAATGTGCGCGTCGCCGTCGGCCGATCCCCGCGAGCGGTCGACGAGACGATGGTCATCGATGGCCTTGCGCTCAGTCCGTACGGGGCGCAGATCGGGTCCGCCTCGCCGATTATCGATCTCGAGGCTCCGAACTCGTTCGAGGAGTCGTTCGCGCTCGCGAACGGCGCCGTATTCTACCTGGACATCGGCGGTCCGGAACACGGGTCGCCCGCTGGGACCCGCCGACTGCGACGGGCTGAGGTGACCTGGGCGCAGTAATATCGAAGTCGCGTCCGCATCCCCGCGAGTCGAGAATCCGCACAACCGTTGTTCGAGGGTGCCCGATTGGGAGGTTGACGGTGCGGGCCAGTGCTCGCTTGCCGTTCACGACGAGGTGCACGATGAACAGTGTGGGTTCTTCTTCCATCCGGACGGACGTCGTAGGGGTCGAAACGACGCCACGGCCCACGGCCACGCCTCCGCGCGTTCAATTCTCGGAGGTTCTATCCGGGGGAGCTCAGGCTCTGGTCTCGGGCGCGCAGGCCGCATTGCGAACTCTGCCAGGAGCGCCGCTCATGGCGGTCGCCGTGCGTTCGGGTACGGCCACTCTCCCCGCTGTGAGCTCCGGCGTCGGCACGGCCGGTTTTCAAGCACTGACTCCCCACGCGGCCATCACCGTCGCGACTCCCGAGGGCCCCGGGGGCTCGTCCTCCGGCATCCCCACCGTCTCGGTTGGCGCATCGACGTCCTCCGGCACGAGCGACGGGTCTCTCGAGGGGTCGATCGCTCAGGAGCAGCAGATGAACCTCTACTACCTTCAGATTCAGGAGGAAGTAAACGCTCAGAACCGGACCTTCTCAGCCCTCTCCAATGTGCTCGAGGTCGAGCACAATACGGCCAAGACGGCGATCGGAAATATCCACTGACCTCCGCGGAGGTTGTGGGTAGCCTTTGACCGAGGCACTATTTGGAGAGATTCGGGGTAACCATGGGCATCGATCGCATAGGTAGCAATCCTCCGTCTCTCCCGGCTGCGGAGCCGCTCACGCCGTCCTCCGGGCCTGGAGCTTCGACCTTTTCGGTCGCGCTGACCGGCCCCGTCGGGTCATCCGCGGCGGTCGAAGCTCCCACGACTCCGCTGCAACAGCTGCAGGCCGGCCAGATCGATCGCGGTACGTATCTCGATCTCAAAGTGCGCGAAGCCACCGAGCACCTTTCCATGTTGTCACCGGAGGAGCTCTCGTCGGTGCGAGCCGCGCTGCGCGATCGCTTGGGCAGCGATCCCGCGCTCGTCGAATTGGCTCGCTTGGCGACGGGGCGCGTACCCGATGCGTCCACTGACGAGTGAAGTGAACCGAACCATCGATCGCCGCGCTTGGCTCGCCGGCGTCGGCGCTTTTGCCATCGCCGGGCTCCCGGGCGACTGCGGCTCGAGCTTAGGACGCTGCGCCCAGGGCGCGTCGCTCCTTCCGTCGGGCACGTCGCCCAACGTGCACCTCTTGGATTGGGATCTCGGGACCTACGCGTGGGGGAAGGCCCATGCCGAGATTGTGGTTCCCGCGTGGGGGAACGAAGGAGAAAGATTCCCGGTTCTCGTCGCGCTTCACGGGCGCGGCGAGGCCCTGAAAGGTCCTATCGAAGGCGCGATGGGGTGGCCCCGTGACTACGCGCTGCTGCGGGCCATCGACCGAGTGCGGGCGCCGCCATTGGACGCTGCCGACTACGAGGGGTTTGTCGTTCCGGAACGGTTGCGAGAAACCAACGCTGCGCTCGAAGCCCGCTCGTTTGGAGGCATGGTCGTCGCCTGTCCTTGGCTGCCGGACGTTCGCCCGCCAGCCAGCGGCGACATATCCGCGTACGGTCGCTTCGTTACGGATGTGCTCCTCCCTCGTGTCCGACGCGAAACGCCAGCTTACGGTTCGCGCGAGGCCACCGGTATCGATGGCGTATCCTTAGGCGGTGTGGTCGCCATGCGCATCGGGTTGTCCTCGCCTGACCTCTTCGGCGCAGTCGGCGGACTTCAACCAGCCCTGAGCGGAGGCGACAATGCGGTATGGGTGGCGCGCGCCCGGGCCGCGAGAGCGAAGCACGCCGATTTGAAACTCCGACTGCTGACCAGCGACCGCGACTACTTTCGCGACGAGGTTCTCTCTCTCTCTCGAGCTTGGCGCGATGCGGGCATCGCGCACGACATCGCCGACGTCGTGGGGCCGCACGACTACTCGTTCAATCGGGGGCCCGGAGCCCTGGAGCTCCTCCTGTGGCACGATGGCGCACTTGCGCGGCGTTGACTTTCCCTGCCACTTTTCGTCTGTCCTTTAGAATGCGCGCAGTCTGCCCGCTATCTTATGCTAGTGATGCGTGTCTTCTGGATCGTCGGATGCGCGTTCACGGTAGGGTGTGCAAGTTATCACCCGAGGGGGCCGGTCGACCTTACGCCGCAGGGGACATCGGTCGAGATCCTGGTGGAGGCGCCCTCGGTCGACGGTCATAGCTTGGTCGCCAACATTCGCGCTGAAGCGACGGGAAATGATCTGGACGCCGCTACGTCGTTCGCGAAAAACGACCTCCGCAACCAGGCCGCCGCGCTAGGTGCGACACTCGTCACGGTCGACGACACGAAGGCGGAGCCTGTCCCCCTGCAGAACACGGTGACCGTCAGGCTCGTGGGCCGGGCCTACAAGCCGGTCGACTGATGCGCGGGCGCCGCTACCATCGCGCGCATGTCTGGCTGGGCCACCGACTCTCCACGGACTCTCGCGTCCGCGATCGCCGACCAGACCTCGCCGTTGGACGAGGGGGCCTATCCGGACGGACCTGCCGGCATCGTCCCACTCCATATTCTAGCCCAACAAAGCGGAGGCGATGACCCGAGAGCGATCGGCGGAAAGGCGGCAGGCCTCGTCCGCCTCGTCAAGCACGGGTTCGACGTCCCCGAGGCCTATGTTCTGCCGGCGGCGGCCTTCCTCCGGACCGTGAGAGGTCTGCCATTGTCCAGCAGCCCGCAAGCGCTGCTGCGACTGGCGAGCCACGTCGAGGGGCCAGCTCGAGCTGCGCAATTGCGCCAGTGTCTCCTCGCTACGGCGCTTCCGCCAGGACTGGATGACGAGTTACGGATCCTCTGGGATAGCGTGAAGTCGCGCTGTCCTTGGGGCCTCGCTGTGCGGTCGAGTGCTACCTGCGAGGACGGCGCAATCGCTGCGATGGCCGGCCTGGCTGAATCGGTCCTCGGTGTGCGGGGCCACGACGGTCTCGCGGCTGCGCTGAAACAAGTATGGGCCTCCATCGCGAATGAACGCGCCCTGGCTTACCTGTCGGTGCGGGGCGTGCGCGATGTCGCGATGGCGGTCGTTTTTCAACGCGTCGTCCAAGCGTCCGCCGCCGGCGTCATGTACACGCGAGCTCCCGACACGGTCTCGGTCCGGTCAGGCATCGAGCGCGTGGTAAACGTCACTCTTGGTTTGGGGGGCTCCGTCGTCGACGGAGCGGCCACGCCCGACATTCTGCGCTTTGACGGTCAAGGGCGCCTTCTGGACGTGAGCATCGCTGTCAAAACGCACGCGACAGTCGTCGGCGCACACGGCACGGAACGGCGCGCCGTTGCAAAACCGCTCGAGCCCGCGCTGACCCTTGACCGAGTGCGCGAGCTTGCGTCGGTCGCCCATCGTCTGGAACGGATCGACCCGGTCGCCTGGGACGTCGAGTTTGCTTGCGATTCGGAGCGGACGTGGATCGTGCAGGCGCGCGTGGTGACCGGCCTCGGATTTCCGGAAGGCGGCGACAGCAGCACCGTGTGGAGCAGCGTCAACGTGGGAGAGGCCCTGCCCGGCGTGGCCACTCCGCTGACCTGGTCGGTCGCGAGCGATTTCAGCGAAGCCGGGTTCAGAAGAGCCTTTTCTGCACTCGGTTGTCGCGTTCCGCGCCGGGCTCGACTGATCGGCAACATCCATGGCCGCTTCTATCTGAACCTAAGCCAATTCATGCGTATTGCTGCGCAGGTTCCGTTTCTCGACCCCCGCACGCTCGTGGAGCTCGGAGGCGGCGGTGGCGCCGATCAACTGGCCCTTCAGGTTCGCAGCGTGAGTCGGCGTGGCTTCTACGTCCGCCTTCCGATCACGGCTGCCCGCCTCGTGGGAGAGCAGCTGCGGCTCGACGACGACGTCCGAGCGTTCGAAGCTTCCGCAGAGAAGGCCTTCGAGGCCGCCCGATCCCTCGATTTGGCCATTTTGCCGGACGAGGCCGTCGCGCGACACATTCGCGACATTCTGGGCCTGCTCAAGCGGACCGGGACCGTCATGCTGACCTGCGCGTCGAGCGCCCTCGGGTTCCATCTGGCGCTCAAGGCCCTGCTCAACCGAGTCGCGCCGCTCGAGGCGGAACGCTTGGTCCAGTCGCTGACGAGCGGCATTCGCGATGTCGAGAGCGCACGTCCCGGGATCGCCATCATGCACATCGCGTCGGTGGCCTCCCGCGACCCCCAGGCTCGCGCAGTGCTCGAGCTGGAGTCGACGGCGGCCCTGGAGGCCGTGCCTGCGGGTCCGACTCGGCAGGCGCTCGAGCACTTTCTCGACCTCTATGGGGAGCGTGCGGTCCGCGAAGCCGAGCTCTCCACGCCGCGCTGGAGGGAGGATCCTCGACCGGTATTCCGCCTGGTCCGGGCAGCGCTGCGGACCGATGGGACCCGTTCGGACGGAGCCATCGAACGCGCGAAGGCCATCTCGGAGGCCGAGCTGGCATGTCTCGAACCGAGGCTCGGACCGATCGAGCGCACGATGCTGCGTCATTTGCTCGTTCGCGCACATCGCGCGGCGCGCCTTCGCGAGAGAATGCGCTCCTGGGTAACCCGAGTCCTCGGCATGCTACGCAGGGCGGTTCTCGATGCGGACAGGCGCCTTGCGCATCGCGAACCGGAGCTAGCCACGGACCACCGAATGCCGGAGCTTCACGGACGCGACGCCGCCACGGTACCGACCGTCTTCCTGCTGACTGTCGACGAGGTGATCGGTGCCCTCGTGTCGGGGCGCGCAGACTTGGCACCACTCGTCCGTTCCAGGCGCGCTGTGTTCGCACGCGATCGCGCGCGGCCGGATCCTCCGCCGACGTTCGTGGGAGCGCCCCCTCCAGTTGTGTTGCCACCCGTGGGAGGGGATGTTCTTCGCGGATTGGCCGCCGCTTCAGGTGTCGTGCAGGGTCGCGCTCGAGTTCTCAATGGGGAGGACGAATTGGACGCGCTCGAACCCGGCGAGATTCTCGTCGTTCACACGACCGACGTAGGGTGGACGCCGCTGTTCCTGGTCGCTGCAGGCGTGGTGACCGAGCTCGGCGGTCCTCTGTCGCACGCCGCCGTCGTGGCGCGGGAGTTTGGCGTTCCGAGCGTCGTCAACGTCCCCGACGTCACCCGTGTGCTGCGAACCGGCGATATCGTTCGCGTCGACGGCGATCGAGGGACGGTGGAGCGCGTGCATGTCTGAGCGGGGCATCCGGTGGATCGTGCACGAAGGCGATGGGAACACGCTCGAACAGGTATTGGCCCGTGCGGGTGTCGATCCAGAGGCCGTGCGCGACGGTCGAGTCTTCGTCGGGAGGCGCCGCGCGCTGGCGGGGTCTGAGCCCGTGCGGGTCGGCGCCGTGCTCGTCGTGGCGCCGCCGAACGTGCCGGTCGACCGAGCGGCTGCCCTCCTCGGGCGATCGGGGGATCTCGTGGCCGTCGACAAGCCCGCCGGAATTCCCACGATTGCCGATCACGCCGGTGCGGCCCACTCGCTGCAGACTCTCGCGGCGCGGACGCTCGGCGTTGACCCCCGACGGATCCACCCCACTTCGCGACTGGACCGCGACGTCAGCGGCGTCGTGGTCTTCGCGACATCGCCCGCGGGAGCGGAGAGGTTGGTCCAGGCGCGAGCTTTGGGAACGTACTCGCGCCGATATGTCGCCCTCGTGGCCCGAAGTGTCGCGCCTGTCTCCGGCGCGTGGACCGCCGCCATAGGCCGCGCGTCAGACCCGCGTCTCCGCCAAGTCGATGGTCGGAAGTCCGTACCCGCGAGGACGCTCTATCGGGTGTGTGCCGAAACTCCACAAGGCCCCGCGCTTCTCGCGGTCGCGCCCGAAACCGGTCGGACTCATCAGATCCGCGTGCACGCCGCTCATGCGGGAGCACCGCTGGTGGGTGACCGCGCGTACGGGGGTCCAGTGCGCATCACCCTGGTGAACGGTCGCGTGATCGCTCCGGCTCGAATCGCGCTGCACGCCGCGCGGGTGGTCGTGCCGGACGACCGAGGGCGCCCTTGGGTTATCGTGTCCCCGATCCCGGAGACTCTGCTCGTGCTCGGGCAAGCCCTTGGCGTCGGGCGCGCCGAGTGGGATGGTGCCGTGTCGTGCGAACTACCTTGGTGACTCTCACCGCGTTGGGTTGCGGACTCGTTGCACTCGCGGCCACGGCCGCTGAGCCGCGCGGCACGATCGACGTGACGCGGGGGTTGGATGCCGGGGCCGACGACGTCCCTTTTCCGAATCTCAGCCTGTCCCGAAGCCCCGCGGACCCGGAGCCACTCGTGGCGCGGGCTCGCTGGGTCTTTGACCTGCGCTGGGATAGCGGTGACGTTTGGCTGCTCGGCGTGCGCGTCGAGGAGCTTCCGAGCCCTCGGCCGACCCCGCGGGCGATGGGCCGATTCGCTCTCGAGCTCTTCGAGGGGCCCGCTCTCATCGAGCGAGTGCGCTTCGATTTCCCCTTGCTTGGAGCTTTCGAGCCAGACGGCGGCGTGTCCCTGTCTCGCCGGCTTCGAACGAGCATCGGAGTCTACGTGCCCGTCACGCCCCGGGGAACGAGGCTCTTGCTGGTCGACCGAGCGACCGCCCACCGTTGGGAGTTGCCGTGGCCACCTCGGGAGTGGGTCGACGCGGGCAAAGACGCGCAGGAAGCTGGTGCGTCCGAACGCACAAATCAGCACACGTCGACCTGGTCCGTGCGATCCTCGACCCTCGCGGCGCGTCGTTGTGCGACGATCGGGAACCTCTAAGCCATGCAATGCCCTTCCTGCCGTAGCCAAGTCGAAGCGTCGGAGCACTTCTGCCCCTCTTGCGGGGCCGATCTCAGCGTGGCCAGTGGGCCCGCGGCCGATCCCATGATCGGGCAGACCTTCGGAGGCAAGTTCAAGGTTTTGCGCTTGTTGGGCGAGGGCGGCATGGGAGCCGTATACGAGGGCGAGCAGCAGCTCGGAACGACCAAGCGCAAGGTCGCTGTCAAGACTCTGCATCCTCACCTTTCCCGCGACCCGAATGTCCAAGCTCGTTTCGAGCGGGAGGTGGGAACCATCGCCGAGCTCGAACACCCCAATACGATACAGGTCTATGACTTCGGCAACACGCCGGACGGAATCCTCTACATCGTGATGGAGTTTCTGAGCGGCAAGAGCGTGGCCGACGTACTGGTCGCCGAAGGACCGATGAGCGCCGAAAGAACCGGTCGCATCTTGCAGCAGGTGTGCGGGTCGCTCGCGGAGGCCCACGGGCGAGGCATCATCCATCGAGACCTTAAACCGGACAACGTGGTGCTCCTGGAGCGGGCCGGTCAGCGGGACTTCGTCAAAGTGTTGGACTTCGGAATTGCGAAGCGATCGAGCGAAGAGGACAAGAACGAGCAGAAGCTCACCCAGCAGGGGATGGTGCTCGGTACCCCCCCATACATGAGCCCGGAGCAGTTTACCGGGCGGCCCATCGACTCGCGGAGCGACATCTACTCCCTCGGGGTCATGGCGTTCGAGATGCTGACGGGCAAGCTGCCCTTTGTCGCAAATACGGCGTGGGAGTGGGCGTCCCAGCACATGACCCAACCCCCGATTGCGATCGAATCGCTTCCGGAAGGAGGGGCTGTTCCAGCCAGCGCCCGAGCGGCCATCAAACGAGCCCTTGCCAAGACGCCGGAGGAGCGTTTCGCGTCGGTAACCGATTTCGGTGCGGCTTTCATGCAGGCGGGGCCCTCCATATCCGGGGGCACGGTGCCCGTTACGTCGCCAGCGGCGCCGCGCCAGAAGACGGAGATGGGCACGCCACTCGACGTCGCGGCAGCTTTCGGAACTCAGCCGACCGCGTTTCAAACGTCGGTCCCGGCTGTCATTGGACCGGCCGGCGGGATCGGACCGGCACCGGTTGCGGGCTACACGCCGGTCGGCGGCAATCTGACATTTCCGACGCCCCCGGCGATCCCCAAGCCTCCTCCGGCATACTCGGGTCCCAAGTCGTCCGGTCACGGACTTATCCTGGGGCTTGCAGGAGTTCTGGGCCTGGTCAGCGCCGGCGCGATCGCGGTTGCCGTGCGCGGTCGGAGTGGCTCGCAGGCGCAGCCGCTGAACATGGGAAGTGAACCAGTGGCGGTTTCCACGTCCCTCGCGCCGGTGTCTCCACCGCCCGCGGAAACGGGCACCGCGGTCGACCAAGGTGCCAACGCCGACGACGTACCCCCGCTGCAGGGAGGGGGAGGGGTTACGCCCGGTGGCGGGGGCGGTCGACCCCACCCGACCCCAGGTCCGGCACCGACCCCAAGCTCGAATCCGAGTCCAAGTCCTAACCCAGGCCCCGCGCCCAACCCGAAGCCAGCCCCGGGCCCTGCTCCGAAGCCCCTTCCCTACAATGGCCCCGAATGTGAGCGAGCAAGGAAGCTTCGGGCGTTGGGTCGCCCCGAGGCTCAAAGCTGGGCCCTTAAGTGTATCGCCCAAGGCGGCAACCCAAACTAGAAGGCCGGCGTCTTTCGGCCGATCCCTTCGCGATCCCGGTGGCGAGCGTGCTCGCCTACGGGAAGTAGGCTCCGCGCGACTCGCCGCCGGCCTCGCTTGGTTTCGGCCGAAATACGCCGGCCTTCTTCTGTTTTCACCTGTGCAGGGAAGTCGGCTGGCTGGCTTGACCTAGAGGAGAGCTGGGAAAGGGAGAGCTGGGAAGAGAGACTGGTACTTGTGAGACCGATTGGTAGGCTTGGAGCGGGCGGCGTCGGTTATCCAGTGATTCGCACGGGACTCATCCGCGGTAGACGGGCGCGGGCGCCATGCTAAATTGATCCGAGTGGACGTGTTGCTTCGCAAGCTCGGAAAGGGCGCGCGCGCTGTGGGCGGGCGGCTAGTGCGTGCGCCGCGAAGGGGCTCGGTTGTGGTCATCGAGTTCCCCGATGGGATGCACGAATACGTCACGACGCCCGTGAAGCGAGTGCTCCGACTCGCTGGGCGCGAAATCTTCTATATCGAGACGATCAACAGTCGCTATCGCCTTGAAGTGCGCAGTCGTGAGCCCGCGGCGGCCGACGGCACAGGTTGAAGCCGCGAGGCGTCCGGATGCGAAGTTGTGGGAGGCGTGCCGCCCGAGGTGGCGCGGATGGCTTGACGCTGCGGCCCCATTGGGGCTACGTGCTTCGCCGTGGGAAAGCACGACCGTCGCGTATCGATGAAGATGAGGCGCCGAAAGGCGCAGGTTAAGAAAAAGGCGCGCCTGAAGCGTCAAGCTCAGGAGCGCAAGGCGGCGCACGCGCCGGGAGCGAAGAAGCCGACCTCGTCGCGTCGCGCGCCGAAGCCGGCGCCGTTGCCGTCCCCGCCGCCCGCGCCGGTGGCTGTCGAGGCTCCGCTTGACGCAGTCGCGGAGGACGCCGCTCCGGTCGAGTAAGGGCACGCGGCTTCTCGCCGCACGGAAGGAAGGGGTCATTCCCAATCGGTGCTCACTCCTGGACTGCTCCGCGTAGGTGTATCGTCGGAAAGCGCGCCGGCGCACTGGAGTCGGCGCGCGGAGCGACAACGACACTTTCGCCGAGCAGGCCCGGGTCGCCGTCGGATCGCTTTTCGTCCGCTAGGAGCCATCCGCTGACGTTCTTCCACGTCTGCTCGATTGTGGTCTGCTCGAGCTCGTTCTCATTGGGCCGATACCATGAGACGTGGATGAGCACTTGGATCGCATCGGAGCTCTTCCTTCGCGTTCCAACGAGTTCGATATCCGCGATGCGAATCGTGGAACCCCACCCACGGTGGTGCACCACAAACTCATCGCGCTCGGATGGCGCGACCTTCTCGATGGCGAGCTCCATGCGTCCGAAACGAGCGTCCACGACGAGGTCCTGAGCTGCCTGTTGAACGGTAGCTATCGGAGTCGGCAGGGCGGGGCAGGCGATTGTGGAGAACGCAAGGGTCGAGGCCGCGAGCGCGGGAACTGGGCGCATGGGGACTCCCAAACACGGCATGCTGGACGAGGCCAACTTTCCCGTGGTCGCTAGCGTCCTGGCCAGGTGGCGGCCGATGGGGAACCGGGCGCCCTCGCGGGCGACGACTGGCTCGCTGTCGCACCACGCAGTTGTGGAAGACGTCCGAGCACCGCGAGCACCCTCTCGATCTGCGAGCGGTCGATGGCGAGGTGGCCGCGCACGGATTTGCCCTCGACCGAGAGCTCCACTCGGTCGAGCAGACCCTGGGTGAGAACGGCCGTGAGCGGATCGTTGTGGTGAGCGAGCGCGGACCCGAGTTCGCGGGCTGCGCTCGACGCGGTTTCTCGGTTGGCGGTGCGCGCGCTCAAAAGGACATCGACTCCTTGGTCGGAACGAGGGACGACGCGCACGAGGAGTTCGGCGATCGAATCCGGAACTTCCGGTAACGCTTCATGAGGGTCGACGAGTCGCAAGTAGACGGCATCTCCAGGGCGGGGCTGCCCGGGGAAGCGCGCCTTCACGAGCTGACGCGCGACCGTCTCGGCGACGTTCGGAGGAACGACGGCAAGAAGGTGTGACTGGGGGCGCAGCAGCACGCGTTCGCTTCGGCCAGGACGGGCGAGGGAAGCCATGACTCCCGGGACGCCCGCGTCGACGGGTCCACCGCGGTCGTACCTTCGGCTGATCGTCGCGACCGAGCGATCCACGACCGAGTCGAGCGCCGAGTAGTGGAGCAGCAACACGTCGCGCGCGCTGTTGATGAGAGAGGGGCCGCTCAGCATGACCCAATCGGTGTCGCGCAGCGGATCGACGTCCGTGCCGCGAAGAACGTCCTCCCAGCCCGGGAGCCGTCGCAGCAGGGACCCGAGTCGTGGGCCGAGCGGATGGGCCCGAACAACGTCTCCGTTGAGGATGAGCACGACCTTGACGGGCTGGTCCGCCCGTGAGGTGTCGCTCGGGGAGAGCATGGCCTCGATCCCCATCTCGTGGGTCTTGCGTTTGATGTCTGCACTCAGCGCGATGTCCGCGCCCGACGCAGCCGCGTCGGATCCCGCGTCGTACGTCGAGACGCCAGCGTCGGTCGCGCCGTCCCCCGCGGCGTCGCGCACGCCCGCATCGCGACGTTGCGCTCTCAGCGCGGGGTCGGCGGATTCGGTGTCGTCCTTCGGCTTCGGACCTTCCGATGGGAGGGGCGGCTTCACCTCCGACTGCACGAACAAGTTGACAGGGATCGCCGCGTTGCCATGCACGTCCTTGGCGACGACCGGCTCGGATTCATCCGGCGGCTCGATCCGGATCTCGAACTCCTTGCCTTCGAGAAGCTCCGTCGGCACTGCGGCCTTGCCGGCGACGTCGTGCATCTTGAGTCCCTGAGGCAAGCGGAGATTGACGAGGGGCTCGTGAAGAACCGCCGCCAGCGCGAGGGCCGCGACGAACCCCAGGCGGATGGAGCGCCGTTTCCAAAAGCGCTCAGGCCCGTTCGGGGGGCTGCCTGGTGCGCGCGGGGTCGCGTGAGGTGCCGTGGGCGCGGCCTGCGCGGCACCTTCGCCCAGGGAACGAGGCGCCTTCGATGGTTCAGGAAGGTGGGTCACGTCCGTTCAGCCTGGGCCCGAGGTGGCCCTTATGTAGCAGCAGGGCGCGGAGGCGCGAACCGCGGCGGTCGTGCGCGAAGGCGTCAGAGAAAGAAAGAAACGCCGAGCGAGAAGGTCGGGTACCCCAGCCGCAGCGTCAGCGTCGTCTTGTCAGTAAAGTGATACCGGCCTCCCAGGTAGAGAACGGGGCTCGCGCGGAGCCAGGCGAAGTCGTCCCAGTAGAATGCGAGGCCGGGCTCGCCGAACACCGACCACTTGCGCGTCAGATAGAAGTTCCACTGCATGACGACCGGCAGCACCGCATAGTTGGTCGGGCTTCCGTTCTGCTGGACTTCGACGCAAACAGGGGGACCCCCGCCTGTCAGAGGCGGCACCGATCGCACGCACGTGGCCCGCTGCGCATTCGCGCCACCACTGTAGTGCAGCAGGTCGAGGCCAAAGCCGATCGCCACCGAATCGTTGATCGTCTCCACGAATCCCTTCTTGACGATCTCGATGCTCGCGCGCCCGCCCGCACCAACTCCCGTGCCTTCCCCGGTACCGGGAGGGTTGAACGGTCCCAGTAGCAAGTGCGGTTCGAGTTCGACCTGATAGAGCGGGTGGTCTCCGGCGTAGCGGATGATGCTTTGAGCCGCCGCCGTGGCACCTGCGAGAAAGACGCCGACGCCTGCGAGTGCGGCGACGACGGGGGCCGCACACCGAGGGGTGAAACGGATAGGATGGAGTCGCCTCAGCATGGGAAGATCCGAGCTCGCCTAGCAGGCCCCGCAGGCCCATTCTCCGGTTGTGCAGGGGATCGGGGCGGCGTTTTCCGGGCAAGTCAGGTTGCAACTTGCCACGTTGTTGCACGTGACGTGACACGGGCCGCCGCAAGACACGGTGCAATCCGACACACTGTCGCACGTGATGACGCTGCCGGCGCCGGCGACGATCCCGCACGTGGGTGCGTTGTTGCACGTGGCGTTGCAGGAATCCCCGCAAATAAACTCGCACGTCGAAACGCTATCGCACTCGAGCGCGCACCCAGCACCGCACGATGCGGTGCAGTGAGGGGCATTGGAACACTTCGAAGAGCAGTCATTGTTGCAAACGAGGCCACACGTGTCCCCTATGCTGTCGCACGTCTGGACGCACCCGTCGCCGCTGCAGCCGAGGTCGCACTCCCCTCCTCCGCTGCAGGCACAGGTCTGGCTTGGGTCGCAGCCCTGCGTCTGGTGGCACCCGGCGAGTCCGACCGGCCAGAGAGCCCACAGAACCGCGATCGCACGTCCCGCGCACGTTTCCAACGCGGGTCTCTTCGGAGGGCGGACGTCGTCGACGTTGGCGCGCATGCGCACTTCCCCGCGGTTCATCGGGAGCTGCTTGGAATGCGGAGTGCGGTCCAATCGAGTTTGCCGCTGCGCACCGGAGGACAGAAGTAGTAGCCGCCGCTCTCGGCGTGGCTGAGCGCGAAGATCCCGTCGACGATTCCGTCGTCGATGCCCGCGATGTGCGTCAGGATCCGCTCGTAGGTGTCGAGCGACGCCCCATACGCTACGAAATACAGGCCGTGCTCCGCGACGCCGCCCCAGGGTAGCGATCGTCTCACGAGGAACGATGGCGGCACGAAACTCTCCTGGGCCGCGCGCTTGACGTGGGCCGACCGAGGGGCGTCGGCGAGTTCCTCGTTCGTTCGCAACTCGCGTCCGATAAACTCGTCACGCGCGCTCTCCGGAAGCGCCAGGAAGCCCGTCAGGTCGTGCTTCCAACGTTGAACGGCGACGAAACTCCCCCCGTCGAGCCCCGCGCCTGCGGCCGACACGATGGCCGTCTCGATCGCCTTGTCGCCCGTGGGGTTTTCGGTCCCGTCCTCGTATCCCGAGAGGTCGCGCCCCCCTCGGTACTGGAACGCGCCGACGTCCTGGCGCACCACGAAGCTTTCGGCGACCGCGAGATACGCCGTTCGCGCCCGATCAAACAGGTCGCTATCGTTTGCGGCGGCCACGGAGATCCACAGCGCGCACTGCGTCGACGGAAACGCTCGGCCCGCGCCGCGCAGCTCCGGAAATGCTCGCAGGCCCGGGATCGTCACCCCGAGGGCGACCGCGAGCGGTAGGCCTGCGCCCACGACGAGATGTTCGGGGTTGGTGATGTCGGCAAGTCGCTGGAGGGCACCGCGCGGATCTTCGCCTTCGCGGAGATCTAGTTCGAGGTAGCGGCCCACCGAGGGAAGAGGAGCGAGAATGAGCGGTTGCCAGAGTCCGGAGGGAGCCATGGTGGGCGGGAGTATTGCACGGACCGGGCGCCAGCCGTCAGCGAAGCCTCTGTCCGAGGCCCTCGGTTCGATCGCTCCAGCGATCGTCGACACGGGGAGCGCGCGATGTTTTTCGTGCGAGCGGGTCCCAGCAGGTTCGCGCGTCGTGCAGGACACCAGGTTAAGATATTCGCGATAGTGGCAGGCCTTCGTGCGATCGGCGCTTCGCCGCCAGCGCGGGGTTGTGTCCCTCGGAGCCGGCCTCGGTCGAGTCGGTGTCCACGGCGTCCGCGCTCTGGAGGAAGATTGCGCAGTCGCCCGGTTCTCCCGCGTCGGCACAATGGCGAATGGCGCGAACGATGGAGTGCGCCAGTTCATCGGGCCCGCACCATTCGAGCATCACCTTGCGAACGAATGCGACCACGACGGTCCGGCCGCGGATCGCGAGCCGGCGCCCTTCGCCGTGGCCGGCGCTCTTGACGGGATAGACGGACAGGCCGCCGATCCCGAGGAGCCCGAGCCGCTCGAGCACTGGGCCTACCCGCTGCTCTCGCACCACGGCTTCGATCTTCGTCATGGCCCCAGCATGCGGGAGCGCGCGAACGGGGGCGTTTCGCCCATGTTTCGCGTAACGAAATGGCCGCTCGGTGGGGACGCGGCTTTGAGCGCCTCGGTCCGCGTGGTCGTGACCTCTGACCTCGTGCTACCCCTTCGCCGCGAGCGATGACTCTCCTTCAGGTCGCTGACCTCCGTTTCGGGTACGCGGGCGATACGCTGTTCGATGGCGTCACTTTTTCTCTCGCCCAAGGAGACCGCGTAGCCCTCGTCGCGCCCAACGGAAGTGGCAAGACGACCCTACTTCGGCTGATCGCCGGAGAGCTCGACGCCGACTCTGGTTCGGTCGTATTGCGTGGCGAAACGACATTCGGCTACTACCGGCAGTCTCACGAGGTCGCTCCCGAGGGGGACGTGCTGGGGGCGTTTCTCTCCGGTTTCGGAGATGTGGTGGCGCTTCGCCGTGAGCTGCGAGCGGCCGAGGAGGGCGCGGCCAGCGGGTCCGCCGGGGCACTCCAGCGGCTTGCGGAAGTGACCGACCGGTACCATGTGGCCCACGGGGACGACCTGGAACACCGAGTGGCCGCACTTGCCAGCCACCTCGGGTTCACGCGAGAGGGTCTGGCCCGTCCGGTCGTCTCGCTCTCAGGGGGTGAGCGCGGCCGTCTCCGTCTGGGTGTCGTGCTCGCGCAAGGCCCCGACGTCTTGCTCCTCGACGAACCGACGAACCACCTCGATCTCGACACCATCGCCTGGCTGGAGAGCTGGCTAGTGGGGTACCGAGGGGCAGTCCTCATCGTCAGCCACGATCGAGCCTTTCTTGACAACACGTGCGCCGCGACGCTCGAACTCGGGCGAAGGGGCCTGCGGACCTACCCGCTCAAGTACTCGGAGTACGTGGTCGTGCGCGAAGAGGACTTGGCGCGCGAGCGCGCCCTGGCCGACCGCCAGCAGGACATGGTGGCGAAGACCGAGGACTTCATCCGGCGCAACATCGCCGGTCAGAAGACCAAACAAGCGCAGAGCCGGCGAAAGATGCTGGCCAAGCTCGAGCGTATCGAACGTCCGGAGGACGTGTGGGCCGTTGCCGAGAAGATGGCGTTTCGCTTCGCTCCGGCGGCCCGAACGGGCGACATCGTGCTCGACGCTACCGGTCTTGGGGCCGCGCGCGGCGGACGGACCCTGTTCAGGGGGCTGGATCTGCTCGTGCGGCGCGGCGAGCGAGTGGGCGTCGTGGGGCCCAACGGCTCCGGCAAGAGCACACTCCTGAAGCTCTTGGCGGGGCAGGGCGGGCCCGAGGACGAGGGGCACATTCGCCGCGGCACCAACCTTCAAGAGGGGTATTTCGATCAACATCTCGGCGACGTCGACATCTCGCTCACTGCGGTCGACAACGTGCGTCGAGTGCGGGGCGACTTCACCGTCGAGGCCACGCGGCAGTACCTCTCTCGCTTTCGTTTTTGGGGCGACGATCCGCTCCGTGTCGTCAGCGGGTTCTCGGGCGGTGAGCGCTCGCGTCTGGCGCTCGCCAAGCTCCTTCTAGAGCCTAGGAATTTGCTCTTCCTAGACGAGCCGACCAACCATCTTGACATCCCGGCCGCGGAGATCCTCGAAGAGGCCCTCGCGGCGTTCGACGGCACGGTCCTGCTCGTTTCGCACGACCGGCGGTTTCTCGAGAACGTGACCACTCGTATCGTCCACCTCCGCGACGGCGTCGCGGACGTGTTTCAGGGTGGGTTCCGCGACTACGTCAAGAGAGCCGCCCCAGCGGCGCTGGAGCCCGCCCAGTCCGGGCCGAGCAAGTCGTCCAAGGCGGCTTCCTCCGAGGAGGAAGCCAAACAGCGTTACGCGGCTCAGCGGCAGGCCGCGCGCGCCGTCGAAAAGCGAACGCGCCGCATCCAGGAACTCGAAGCCTCGATAGCCGCGTGCGAGAAGGAGCTCGGCGGGCTACGAGATAAGCTGAAGGAGGCTCCCGGCGACGACTGGGAGAAGCTTGCGACGATGGCGAAGGACGAGCAGGCGCTGACCCGCCGGGTCGACGCGATGCTGATCGAGTGGGCGAGGCTGTCGGAGGAGGCGTCGTGATTGTCGGGCGCGTGACGCGGATCGCTGCGGCGATCGTCGCGGGGGTCGTCCTTGGGGGTTCCGGGATGGCGTGCAAACGCGCCCACCCTGCGGTCGTGAGCGTGTCCGATGCGCCGCCTTTCGTCGTTCGGGACGATACGGATGGCCTTCAGCTCACGTGGATCGATGACAAGGGTGACTTTCACGTCGAGCTGCGCGTCGCAGACGTCCCCATGATGGGGCGTGACGCCGTGCGGGTGGTCGACACGAACGGGGCGAGCCCGGGCGATGGCGAACGCGTGTGGGTCGTGGATCTCCGGCAGACGAAGCCGGACGGAGCGTATCGCGTGTCGCCGATGAAGCGCGCCGACTTCGAGGCGATTGCCGTTGCGAGGCGCGAAAAGCTGGGCCCGACGCTGGCGGGCGGGCCGCCGCCCGAGGAGTCCCCGAGTGCGGAGCCGCAAGGTGCGGCGTCTGCGCCCGCGGGCGCGTCTGCGCGACCTGTCGTCGTCGTCTACGGGGCCGAGTGGTGTGGGGCCTGCCACGAAGCCGAGCGATACCTACGGAGCAAAGGCATTGCGTTCGTCACCAAGGATGTCGACAAGGACCCCTCCGCCGCCCGCGAGATGCAGGCCAAGCTCGACAAGGCCGGCCTGCACACCGGGTCCATCCCAGTCCTCGATGTGCGCGGCAAGGTGATGGTGGGCTTCAATCCTGGGGCGATCGAAGCAGCTCTCGGCGACAAAACGTAGAAGGCCGATGTCTTTCGGCCGATCCCTTCGCGATCCCGATGGCGAGCGTGCTCGCGTACGGGAAGTACGCTCCGCGCGACTCGCCGCCGGCCTCGCTCGGTCTCGGCCGAAATACATCGACCTTCTCGGCGACGTCCGGTCGGGGAGGCCTCCAGCCATGCTGAACTCGACCTTCTGGGACTCTGGAAAGGCGCCATGATTCATCCCCTTAGTCGGGCCTACGCCTGCCGTTGGCAGGCGCCCGTCGTCGATCGCGTCGACACGGCCATCTTCGTGCGGCGCTACTTCACGCACTGCATGGAGTGTGCGTTCTGCCACGACTCGTGCTGCCAGTACGGCGCGGACATCGACGGGAACAATGTCGCCCGGCTCGACGCGGTCTCGAGTGACCTCGAACGCTACACCGGGGTCTCGCCAGACCGGCGGTTCACTGGAGAGTGGAACGACGACATCGAGTTCCCGGGAGGGCGCCAGACGCGCACTCGCGTAGAGGGCGGCGCTTGCGTCTTCCGAAGCCTTACGGCCCGCGGCTGCTCGATCCACTCGTTCGCGATCGCGCGCGGCATCGACTACCACGAGCTCAAACCCATCGTCTGCATCCTCTTCCCGGTGACGTTCGACTACGGCCTGCTGCACTGTTCGAACGAGGTCGAAGACCGCTCGCTCCAGTGCTACGGCGAAGGCCCGACCGTTTACGAGGGTGTGCGGAGCGAGATCGAGTGGTACTTTGGCGCCGATTTGGTCTGCGAGCTCGACGCGGCTCGAGGCGGGGTAGCGCCTGGTGAGGGGCGGAGTTTGTGAGCCGGTTTGCGCCGCCTCAGCTTGCCGAAAGGGCGGCGCGTAAGTAGAGTCGGCTCCCCCATGTGGGCGAGGAGTACCTGATGGCTCGCGTGACCGTAGAAGATTGTCTTGAGCGCGAAGAGAACCGTTTTGCGCTGGTCGTGCTGGCCGCCCAGCGGACCCGTCAGCTGATGAAGGGTGCGTCCCCGCTCGTCCAGGTGAAGAACAAGTCTGCCGTGACGGCTCTGCGCGAGATTGCTTCAGGCAAGGTTCACTACGATCGACCGACCAACGGCGCGGTGCAAGAATACATCGAGATGGTCAACCGCCGCGAATTCGGTTGAGAGGACCGCGGACGCGCGGCGCGCGCGATCGGGAGCTCGAGGCGGGATCACGGGCGCACTACGAAGACGCCGCTTACTACACGGCTACGTACGGCCAGCGAATCGCCGACGTAGCGATGTACGTCTCGCTGGCGGAGCGCTTTGGCGGGCCGGTGCTCGAGTACGGCGTTGGCAACGGGCGGATCGCGTTGCCCATCGCGCGACATGGATTGGAAATCGTCGGCGTGGATCTATCCCGCGCCATGCTTGCGGACTTGCGCGCGCGCCTTCGCGCTGAACCGGTCGACGTTCGTCGGCGCGTCAAGTGCGTGCGCGGGGACATGCGTCGAGCCCGCATCGCGCGCCGGTTTCCGCTCGTGCTTTGCACGTTCAACACCGCGCTTCACCTCTACTCGCGCACGGACGTCGAGAGCTTTCTGGCTCGCGTCAGGGCTCATCTCAAGCCGCGCGGCCTCTTCGTCCTAGACCTGTCGATGCCGCCCGTCGAGGAACTCGGCCGAGACCCTGACGATCCCTTTCATGCTCCCCGATTCCGCCACCCGACCGCGGGCGTGGTCGTGAGCAATCGGGAGTATTTCGACTACGATCCGGTGCGGCAGATTCTGTTCGTGTCGATGGAGTTTATCCCCGTGGGCGGCGGACCCGACCAGACCTGGGTGACCCCGCTGGCGCATCGACAGTTCTTCCCGCAGGAGTGGGCCGCCCTCCTTCACTACAACGGCTTTGACGTCGTAGAGGTCCAGGGCGACTTCCATGGCGGGCCGCTCACGAAAGACAGCGAGGTGATGGTCTGGCATGCGCGGAGGCGAGGGTGACCATAGCCGAGCGCCTCGTCGAGACTCGTGAGCGCATCGCCCGGGCGGCCATCGCGTGCGGTCGGAGACCCGAGGACGTGGAGCTCGTGGCGGTGTCCAAGACGAAATCGGCGGAGGCTGTGCGCGAGGCGTACGAGGCGGGGCAGCGCGCGTTCGGGGAGAACTACGCCCAGGAGCTCGTCGCGAAGGCCGAGGCGCTCGGCGACGCGTCCGACATCCGTTGGCACTTCATAGGCCACCTGCAAACGAACAAAGCCAAGGCGATCGCGAAGGTCGCGCACGTCGTGCACACGGTGGACTCGGTCGGCCTCGCGCGCGAACTTGGAAAGCGAGTGGGCGCCGAAGGGCGGACTGAGAGCCTGCCGGTGCTCCTCGAAGTCAACGTGAGCGGGGAGTCGCAGAAGTCGGGGCTGGAGCCGAGTGCGCTGCGGGAAGTTCTCGAGGCCGTGCGGGGGCAGCCATCGCTGCGCGCGAGAGGGCTCATGACGGTTCCGCCTGCGGCGGACTTGGCCGAGGCGCGCAGGGCCTTCGAGGCGCTCGCGGCGTTGCGCGATGCCCATGGAGGCGCGGCGGAGCTCCCCGATCTGTCGATCGGGATGTCCTCGGACTTGGAAGTGG
Organism: Polyangiaceae bacterium; assembly: GCA_049512415.1. Classification (GTDB taxonomy): domain Bacteria; phylum Myxococcota_A; class Polyangia; order Polyangiales; family Polyangiaceae; genus Palsa-1150. The sequence continues at coordinate 22,734 of JBEKXD010000002.1, read as the reverse complement.
CCATCGCGTGCGGCGCTACGATTGTGAGGGTGGGGACTGCGATATTCGGTGGGCGGACGTGAGCCGTGCGGAAAGCGAGCGAGGCCCGCCGAAGGGTCCACCGACTCGTTGGGAGCCCGCCGATCGGAGGTTCACTTCCATTGAATCGTGCCGGCGAAGACGACTCCGGCCATGTTCTGCGCATAGGTGCAGCTGACTCCACCGCAAAACCCTGCGAATGACGGCGGTCCGTTCTGCGCGACGACCGTGACGGTGACCGAACCCGGCGCCAGGGCAAAGGTGAGATCGAGCGGAGTCAGGTTGTTCTGCGCATAGCTCGCCACGGTCACGTCGGTGATGCTTCCCACCGATCCGACAGGGATTCCGTTGACGAAGACTTGTGCCATGTCGTCCGCGGCCACCTGGATAAGACCAGTCGGCTGCGCCCCGACGACGAAGCTCTTCTGGAATGTCGCGACTTGATAGTCCGCTGATTGATTGACTTCCACGTCGCCGCGCCAAATCCAAAAGGCCTGCGGTATGGCCGCTCCCGCGGTCCACCCCGGTGTCGCGGTATGGGTGTAGAGGAGCGCTCCCGCGGGACAGTTCGGCGGATCGTCCATGGCGATGCAGACGTCGCGAGCCGGGCCCAAGCCGAGCGCGACCGACACGCTGAGGCCACCGTCCGAGAGCCAGGGCGACGAGTAAGACGCCCAGTCGGGGCCCGAGGCAAACGTGACGGTCCCCGGCGTGTCGGTCGAGGGCTCGGTCAGGCCGCTCCCGTAACCCCCGGTGGGAAGGTCCGTGCGCGCGCCGCAATCGACGAGGAGCATCATTCCCAGCGCTGCCCAACCCCGGTCCATCCCCTCACGCCTCCCGCGTCATCTCGAGCATCGTCGATCGGAATCCGAGCTTCGCGAATAGCGCCTGCGCCTCCCGGTTCTGCACAGCGGTGTGCAGGAGCACGCGCGGCGCGCCCAGTTTCTCGAGCCGACGGCACGTCTCCAGCACGAGCTTCTGCGCGACGCCCTGCCTGCGGGCGGACGGGGCGACGAAGACGTCGTGAAGCGCGCCGTGAGGGTCGAGGAGCAAGCTCCAGTTTCTGCCTTCGAGTTTCCCATAAGCATATCCCACGTGGGCGTCTCCGCGGATTGCGCACAGCACGACGGCCTTCTCGTTGTCTATCTCACCGCTAAGGAACCGGGCATAGCCCTCCGCGGCCCGCTCGATACGCATGTACCGCTTGGGGTCGAGGTCGCGGTGGTAGCTCACGAGAGCCTCGGCGAGCTTCGACACAGCGGGAACATCGGGAGCCTCGACGCTGCGAACGAGAACCTCCGTACCCATCGCGACACGAGGTAGCACATCGATCCGCGCTCTGGCCCCTGTTCCGGGGGCTGTCGCCGTGGCCCGATGCGGGATTCCCCCGCGTCGGGGAGTTGAAGGTGAGCGCGCGAGAACGCCCGATTTCCCTACGAGCGCAGCGGACTGGCAGCAAAGATCGCTTGGAGCCCAGCGCGGCGCACGCGAGCCCACGCCGCCAGATGGGCCGATCGCGCCGCCACCGTGGGCGCGGCATACTTCGCCCCAGCGACGAATCGAAAGAGCGGTCCGAAGCTCAGCGCGGACGCCGGGCCGACGAAGAACAGCCCCGAAACCGAGGACTCGAAGTGGCGTGACAGGCGGGGGGCTCGCTCGGTTCGCTCGATGCGAGCTCGGAGCTCTTCGTCCAAGAAGGTCATCCTGTCCGCGCTTGGATCGTACCCCGTGCCGGCCACCACGTGGTCGACGGCGACGACACGCTCGCCACCCTGCCCATCGCGCAACCGCAGGCGCACTCGCGGGCCCGATGGCTCCGCGTGCTCGATCGAACAATGCGCGTGGACGGGCACGTTGCCTTCGAAGCGCTTGCGTATCCACCACGGAGCGGACGGACCGAGGTAGCTATTGAGCAATCGAACGCGACGCTCTTCGGGCAGAAAGTGCGGGCCGAAGGGCACGTGCTCGAGCAGCCAGGAGAACTGGCTTTGACCCAGCGCCGAGTTGGGAACCCGGAGGCGCTCGAGGAGCGATCGGTGGGGCTTGATGCGGTCGAAGAAAAACGGCGGCTCTCCGCGCACGAGGAGCTGAACCCCAGCCCCCGCCTCGTGGAGCAGCGCAGCCGCTTCAACGGCCGACGCTCCGGCACCGACGACGGCGACCTCCTTGCCTTTGAACCGGTCGTAGTCGATGTGATCGGCCGTGTGGCTTGCCAGTTCTTGGGGGAGTCCGCCCAGGGCTTCGGGCATTCGCGCGAAGTAGCTCAGTCCCACCGCTACGACCACCTGGCGGGCGCTCAGCGTTTCGCCGGAAGACAGAGTGAGATCGAAGTGGTCTCGCGCAGACCCGACCCGCTCGACCCTCACCTGCTCGACCTCGGGGACGAGGCGCTCCTGAACCCATAGGCCGTACTCGGCGAATGACTTCATGGTGCACGGATCGAAGGGCTCGAGGCCGCGCGTTCGGCAATACCCTGGGAAATCGTAGTCCGCGTGGGGGACGTAGACGTTCGTCGCGAAGCCGTACGACTTTAGGTTGAGGCTGCTGGGCATACGCAGCCAAAAACTCATGGGGTGTCCGAAAATGCGGAATCCGACCCCCCTCGCGCGCAAATGGGCCGCAACCGAAAGGCCGTACGGTCCGGCGCCGATCACGGCTACTTCGATGGGGTCGAAGGACATGGGACTTACTCCGCGTGAGTCGCGAGCCGAGGCCGCGAACGATGAATGCGCCAGAACAGGCGTGGACTGCGCACGACATCGAGAACCTGTCTGGCCACTTCGGCGACATACGGCCCCGGATCCTCGGGGTCCGCGACCGCATCCACGAGCGAGCCGTTCCTGTCGCGACGCCAATCACGCCAGCGCGTCGCTTCCTCTCCCGACATGGCTCCCAAGATTCGCTCCGCGCGCACCATGACGCCGAGCGACAATTGATTGCAGAACGCGTGAGTCCTGCTCGGTCGTCGGCCTCCCAAGCCGGCGAAGAGGCGTTCAACGACGTCTTCTTGTCCGAGCGCGCCCGCGTAGGCGAGCTGGGGCAGCGGCAAGCCGCGCGCGACGTCGAACGCGAGCTGGTTGTAAAAGCGCGGGTTGGCGTCGATCAGCAGGGAGCGACCGCCCACGCGGATGAACTCCAGCTCGAAGACGCCATAGTATCCGACCCGCTTGAGTAGCTCCTGGCCCCCCTCGAGGAGATTCTGGTCTACGACCGCCTCTTCGAAACAGAGTCCGACGCCCATGGATCGGGGTCGCTGAAGGACTTTGTTCGCCGCAAAGGCCACGAAGTGGCACCCTGTCCGGTCTCGAAATCCGGCGAGCGAATACACGCGTTCGGTCGCTTCGGGATAGTAGCGTTGGAGCATGGGACGCGTCGCCGCCGAAAGTCGCTCGCGAACCGCGGGCGCGTAGGTGTTGCCCCGGATGAATCGCTCGTACGCGAGGCGCAGTCCGGTACCCTCGCGTTGAATGAGGGAACCCTTGTTGTGGGTCGAGAGGAGGATCTGAGTTCGCGGCTTGATGAGAATGGGCCCGGCGCACTCGCGTTGCGCGCGATCCACGTCGGCGTCGCTCTCCGGAAGCCACGTCTCCGGAACGTCGAGGCCGACAGCTCGCGCGTGCTCGAGAAGCCGGCCTTTGTCGAGCAGCTGCTCGACAACGCTGAGCTCCGGTTGATAGAGGGAAAAGGTCTGGGCGAGGTCCTCGCGAAACGCCGCCAGGACGAAACACAGCTCGTCGCTGGTCGGGCAGATTACGCAGTTGGAATGCCGCTTCCCAATCCACAGCAGCCAGTCGACGAAGTTCTCCACGTCGGCGACCGGCGGACACGACAGCCGCCCGGCGATGTGGCAGGACCACGACGCAGGAGCTACCCACTGCGAGTCCGCGACGAAAACGGGCACGCCCTCCTTGCCCAGCGCTCGGGCGGCGGCGAGCGTACCATAATAGCTCGCGTCACACAGAAGGGCCGGGTTCGCCATACGCTCCAGTTGGCCCGTAGGGGCGACGAGCGCTCGGTTCAATCCCCTTTCCGAGCCCATCTGCAACCGGCGGGGCGCCGCCATGCAGGTGCGAGAGAACTCGGCTATCCTGCCCGCCCGACCGCAAACCCCCATCCGCTCCTTGGAGAGAACACCATGCTGAAGACACCCGCCTGGGCTGCGAGTTCTGCTGGCAAGAAGCTTGCGCCCTTCACGATCGAACGCCGAGCGCCCGGTCCGACCGATGTCGCAATCGACATTCTATTTTGCGGCGTCTGCCACTCCGACGTCCACCAGGCCCGCGATGAGTGGTCCGGGGCGATGTTCCCGATGGTGCCCGGTCACGAGATCGTCGGACGGGTCAGTCAAGTCGGCGCGCAGGTCACCAAGCTCCGCGTCGGCGACCTGGCCGGGGTCGGTTGCATGGTCGATTCTTGCCGCGCCTGCGAGCCGTGCCGTTCCGGTACCGAGCAGTTCTGCGAGAAGGGGGTTGCCTTCACGTACAACGGCACCGAGATGGACCGGCGGACGCCGACCTTCGGCGGCTACTCGACGCGCGTCGTTGTCGAGGAGAAGTTCACCTTGAAGGTTCCGGCCGGTTTGGACCCCGCTGGGGCCGCGCCGCTCCTTTGTGCGGGGATCACGACCTACTCGCCCTTGCGCCAGTGGAACTGCAAAAAGGGCGACCGCGTGGGCGTGGTCGGTCTGGGCGGCCTTGGACACATGGCGGTCAAGCTCGCCGCGTCCATGGGCGCCGAGGTCACGGTTCTCAGTACGTCGCGATCGAAAGAGGCCGACGCGCGCCGTCTCGGCGCCCACGCGTTCGAGTCCACCAAGGAGGAGGCCACCTTCAAGAAGCTCGCGGGTCACTTCAATCTCTTGATTGACACGGTGGCCGGCGCCCATGACTACAACGCCTATCTCGGCCTGCTTCGCACCCGCGGGACGATGGTCGTCGTGGGGGTGCCGCCCGAGCCGACGCCGATTGGAGCGTTTTCGCTCATCGGAGGGAACAAGCGGCTGGCCGGCTCGCTCATCGGAGGCATCGAAGAGACTCAGCAGATGCTCGACCACTGCGCGGAGCACAAGATCGTCTCGGACATCGAGGTCATTGCGATTCAGGAGATCAACGAGGCGTACGAACGCATGCTCCGCAGCGACGTCCGGTATCGATTCGTGATCGACATCTCGACTCTATGAAGTCGTGCTAGGAGCCCGGGCGATGCCCGAGCAAACCCATGGCCGCCCCCGCGCCGTCGTTGTGGGGGTTCAGCTTCCCGGCGTGTCCGATGCCGATCACGCCTCGGATCTGTCGGAGCTCGCGCGTCTCGTCTCCACGCTCGGATACGACGTCGCCGCGACGGTGACCCAGCGGCGCGACGCGCTCGCGGCGGCGTCCGTGCTCGGCGAAGGGAAGCTCAAGGAGCTGGCGGAATGGACGGGCGGGGGCGGCGAAGTCGGTTCGGGAGCGCCGGCGGTGAAGAACAAGGCGCGCGCGAAGTGGGCGGCAGCTGCGCGTGAGGACGATGCGGTCGACGTCGGCGAGCTTTCCCAGAACTCCGAGAACCACGAAGGCATCGAGGCGTCCGGCGTTGCGGGGGCTTCCGGCAAGGCGACCATCGTCGTCGTCGATCACGAGATCACGCCGACGCAAGCGCGAAACCTGGAGCGGGCGACTGGGGCTGCGGTGCTCGACCGCACTGGCGTCATCGTGGACATCTTCCACCGCCACGCTCGGAGCCGCGAAGCCAGACTTCAGGTCGAGATCGCGCGCCTCAACTACGTGGCGCCCCGGTTGCGGGAAGCGAGCGGCGGAAAGGAGCGCCAGCGCGGAAAGGGGTCGGGAGAGGCCGCGCTCGAGCTCGATCGTCGACGAATCCGCGATCGCATCGCCGAGCTGCGCGACCGGCTCGTGGCGATCCAAGAGGAGCAGGAGATCCGGCGTCGCTCGCGCCAGGACCAGCTGCGGGTCGGACTCGTCGGGTACACGAACGCCGGAAAGTCGTCGCTCATGCGGGCTCTCACTGGGAGCCAGGTGCTCGTCGAAGACAAGCTGTTCGCGACGCTCGACACCACGGTGCGCGCGCTCGTCCCGGAGACCAAGCCGCGCGTGCTCGTGTCGGACACGGTTGGATTCATCAAGAAACTCCCGCACGACCTCGTGGCGTCGTTTCGGTCCACGCTCGATGAGGCGCTCGAGGCCTCGCTCTTGCTCTACGTCATCGATGCGTCCGACCCGGAGCACGAGGCGCAGCTCGAGGTGACCCGGAGCGTGCTCCGTGAGATCGGGGCGGACAAGGTTCCGAGCAAACTCGTATTCAACAAATCCGATCGTCTCGGACCCGGACAGCTCGAGTCCCTCGTGGTCAATGCGCGTGAGCGAGACGCGATCGTGCTGTCGGCGCACAATCCAGAGAACGTTGCGGCATTGCGTCGTTCGATTATCGAGTTCTTCGAGGCGTCGATGGTCGACGGTGAGCTGAGCGTGCCGTATTCGGTTCAAGATCGCCTGGGCGATGTCTACGAGAGTGTTCGCGTGGTGTCTGAAGAGTACGACGAGCGCGGGGCGCGATTGCGGGTGCGCGGTCTGCCCGCGGCGATCGCTCGCCTGAAGCGCACGTTTGCTAGCGGGATCTGAGGTCGCTGCGCGGCGCCCGGCGCGCCCGCCCCCGTTGAAGATTTGGTCGAAGCGCTGCCTGCAATCCGCGGGCTCGAGGCACTAGCGCTGGAGGCACCAGAAACCGGTCCGTTGCGAGCCTATTGGCAACGGCGCTCTGTGGCTCGAAGTTGACAGACAGTGGGATGCGATTTGCTGCGGGATGGTCGACGCCGTGCGTCGGCAGGACGCCGGAGCAGGCCGTTTTTGCTTTTGTAGAAGGAGTCTTCGATGAAAAGCGTACGCGTATTTGTCGTTCTCTCTCTCGGAGCCGCGGTCGCGGCTGGGTGTGGCGGAACGAGCAGCCCGGCAGGCGATGACCTGTTGGATGCCGGGGATGCGTCTTCCAGTTCGAGCAGTGGCTCGACGGGCAGCAGTACCAGCAGCAGCAGCGGTGGGAGCAGCAGCTCCTCGAGCAGCAGCGGCGGTAGCAGTAGCGGTACCGCCAGCAGCAGCGGCGTCGGCAGCAGCAGCGGTACCGCCAGCAGCAGCGGCATCGGCGTCGGCAGCAGTACCAGCAGCAGCGGCATCGGGGGCAGCAGCAGCGGGACGAGCAGCAGCAGCGGCATCGGTGGCAGCAGCAGCGGGACGAGCAGCAGCAGCGGCATCGGCGGTAGCAGCAGCGGCGGGCCCGGCAACGACGGGGGTCCCGTCGCCGACGGCGGCCCCGTAGGCGATGGCGGACCGCTGTCGCATGGCGAGGTCCAGTGCGGCGCCGCGACAAACTACTGTTCCGCTCCGACGCTCACGTGCTGCACTGTCCGCACGTCGGCTGAAGCTGGCGCCGGCGGCCCCGGAACGGTCACGTACTCGTGCGCCGCGAGCGCGAGCGCTTGTCCCACCGGGACGACGACGACGAAGTCGTGTTCGAGCAGCGTCAGCTGCACTGGCGGCGACGTCTGTTGTAGAATTCCGCCTGAAGGTGGTTTTGGCGGCGGCGGAGGAGCTGGGGAATCGACCGAGTGCAGCAGCGCGTGCGCAGCGGGGGAGACCCAGCTGTGCATTGCGGACAGTGAGTGCGCGAACGGGGGCACCTGCGCAGCGAACGGAACCTGCGCGGCGGCCGCTTGCACGCCTACGAGCTGCGGGACGGGCGAGGTCTGTTGCTTGGGTGGCGGAGGAGGAGGCGGCGCCGGTGCAACCGCAGCATGCGAAGCGGCGGATGATGCCGGAGCTTGCTCGACGGGTGGTGAGCTCGTATGCGCCACAGTGGCGGATTGCCCGGCGGGCGACGAGTGTGTAGCGCGAGGCGGAGGCGGGCTCGGTGACGCTGGAGGCGGCACGATGGTGTGCCGCGTGGCGCGAGGAGACGCCGGCTTCGTGAGGGACGCGACCGTCGGTGACTAGTCGGTGACTAGAGGTTGCGGTCGGAGGTGGCGGCGAGGCCTGTAGCCACAGGCAGCAGTTTTTCGCGATTCGATCTGCCTGCTACCGGGCGGCGCGCGGCACCTTCACGCCGAGAACCATATCGCGAATCGCACAAAGTCACCATTAGCGCAAAATAGCAGTTTGGCGCGATTAGCTCGGGGAACGCCGAAGCGGGTAATCGGCACCTGCACATCGGCAGTCCCCCGCACGCTTTCCAAAGAGGAGTTTTCGATGAAAAGTCTACGCGTATTGATGGTCGCGTCCCTCGCGGTCGCTCTCGCCGCGGCGTGCGGTGGATCGACGAATTCGGGGGACGACAACAGCGACGAGGATAGCGGCGCGCAAAGCACATCGAGCAGCAGCAGCGGCGGCTTCACCGGCAGTAGCAGCAGCAGCGGCGGAACGACGAGCAGCAGCGGCTTCACCGGCAGCAGCAGCGGCGAAACGACGAGCAGCAGCAGCAGCGGCGGAGCGACGAGCAGCAGCGGCTTCACCGGCAGCAGCAGCGGCTTCACGCCTCCGGGCGACGACGGCGGCTTCGCGCCCCCCGACGACGCGGGTCGACCTCGTCGTGACGGCGGCGGCTTCACGCCTCCGGGCGACGACGGCGGTGCCGGCACGCCCCCGGAGCGCGACGCGGGCGGACGAGTTCCGCCCGAGCGTGACGCGGGTGGCGTCACACCCCCGGAGCGCGATGCGGGCGGCACCATTCCGCCTGAGCGTGACGCGGGTGGCGGCATCACGCCTCCGGGCGACGACGGCGGCGGCATCACGCGTCCCGACGGGGGTGGCCGGCGTGGTCGGGATGCGGGCGCTGGGGGCGGTGGTGGCGCAGGCGGCGGCGGCGAAGCGGACGCGGATACGGGTGACTGAGCGATAGTTCTCGCTCTCCTTGGGGTCTCGAAGGCCGTCGCGAGCACTTCTATCGTCGTGCCGCGACGGCCGACCGCTCGTCTATCGCCCCGTCTTTCCGGTCGACCGGCCCGGCCCATCCCGCGGCAGCGGTGTGGTCTTTCCCGACCCCGGCGGTGTGCTGCGCGACCGCACGGCGTGCCCATCTGCGAGGATCTCCACCCCGAGCGTTCGGCATCGTCGAGAGAGGCGCTCCACATCGACCCCCGCGGCCACGAGCAATCCGCCGGGCGGCGACGGGTCGACGAATAGATCCTGCGTGGGACGTCGTGTTCGCAAGAGTTCCCGCACGTTCGAGTCCTCGATCCAAACGAAGCCCGTGGCGCTGACCCAGCTCCCACGTCCCACGACGACGCTCGCTTGCGCTAGCGTGCGCGACAGCGAGTCGGGGAGTGGAGCCACGGCTTCGATGCGCGTTCGTAGGACATCGGCATCCACGCCGGCGGCGAGCGCCCGCGCCAGCATCTGGGGAGCGATGACGAGGTCGAGCGTTTCGAGCACGCGGCCCACCTCGACGAAGGGCGCGATGGCGAGCGTCGCACCGATACAGGCCGAGCTTCCTACCCGCAGCACGTGAGTGTCGAGAAACTTCGAGTCCGAGGCCTCGATGGGAATCTCCCTCTCGGCCAGCAGCGCTCGTCCGCGAGCCGTGAGTCGGAGAGCGATGCTCGGACCGGCCCCGTCGAACTCAGGGTCGGGCGCTACGTCCTCATCTTCTCCGAGGTCGAGAATGCCGAGATTGGGCAGGCTCTCCTGGACGATGCGGCGCGCAACTTCCAAGGGCTCGACCGGGTCGAGCCCCCCTCGCTCAGCCCATCGTCGCAGCAGCCGTGACAGGCCCGCGACGCGGCCGTCGCTCTTGAGCCACCGACCGAGCGAAGACCAAGGGATCCAGCGCCCTTCTCCGAGCTCGCAGAGGGCTTCGAGCACCATCTCGCGGACAACGCCCGCAGGGCTGGAGTCCCTGGAATCGGGAGCGACGCGCATGACCTCAGGCTCGACCCGAGCCTCGTCCCAGGCTCCGCCGCGCCGCCATGTCTCGAAGAGAACCCCCGTGAGGTCACGGAGAACAAGGCTCCCGGGAGGCGCCGAGACATTCGTGGCGGACGGGTCGCACAAGCCGATTGCGCGCGAGAGGGAATAGAGAAGCGCCACCTGGTGGGGCTCACGTCCGAATCGCGTCGCGAGCTTCAGGATGAGCGATTTGGGCGTGCCGACGCCGCTGCGCAGGTCCGCATACGTCCCCGATGGCGCCCGGCCTTCGGAGCTTCGAGTGCCCGACTCGCGCCCCGTGATCGCCAGGCCCAGCGCGAGCGGTGCCGGGTCCATGGAGAAGCGGGCACGTCTGGGGGCATGGTCGCCCGAGAGAACGAAGGCGCGGACCTCCTCCCTGCGCGCTGCGCGAGCCTGGTGATTCGCGGCGCCAACGACAATGCTCACCTCGGTCGGGACCACGTGGCGGTTCGGGTGCACGGGGATGAGCAGTCCCCGGCGCTCCAGCGAAAATCCCACGCCGCGGCGAGACGGCGTCGCTCCGGTCGCCGAGCGGAGCCTCAGCGGTTCGCGCTCGAGTTCGAGCAGCTCCTCGGTGTCCACCTCGCCTCCGTCCGCGTCGACGCCAACGAGAACGCGTTTCTCGGTCGGCGAAAGCTTGGCGATTTCGTCCGCCAATCGACCCGAGTGGCCCAGCGTGTCCCAGGCGGTCTCGAGCGCTAAGGCGATCGGGGGAGTTGCCGGTCGCCCCAGGTAATTGGCCGCGATCGCGCTCATGGTCTCGAACGGCGCCTGGGACAAGAGCGCTCGCAGGCCGCGTGGATCCTCGCCTTCCCACGTCTTTAGCTGAACCAGAAAGGCGGCCGGCAGTATGAGCTCGATGCCATCGGTGGCCGGCGCGCGCGCGAACATCAGTCCGCGCGCAATGAGGGGCTCGAGCGCGGGCGGCACGGCCGCTACAAGGAGCGATCCGTTCGATTCGGCGACGCGATGGACGAGCTCGAGCGCGGCGGGGACGAGGCGCGACGGATCTCGGAGCTCCGGGAGCGATACGAGCGCGCGCGCCACCTGCGAGGGCACATCGATGCGCTTGGCGAGGTCGATGCGGACGCCCAGGCGCCCGATGAGGCCTTCGAGTTCCCCCGGTGGCAGGGCTCGTAGGATGTCAACGAGTCGGTGAATTGTGGCGGGGGGTCGATAGGACGGCACGATATGAGACCGAGCAATCGTAGTCCTGCCGGCAGGACATTTCCAAATGGGCTTGCCATCGGACGCTAGGCACGGGAAAGCTTTGCGCAAGGATTCTGCCCCCGCATGGCCGTTCGCCCCGCTGTCCCCGGTTCCATCGAGCTCCCCCGTGGCTGGCGGCTGGAGTGGACCGGTCGGTGGTGGAGGCCCGGACGCCTAGCGGGCGCGTGTGCGGAGAACGATCGCACGGGTGGCTCCAATGCGGGCTTGCGAACGATCGAGGCATGCGGTGAGGGAAGTTCGTCGCTCGTATTCGGAGATGCCCTGGACGTCGGACTCGTCCTCGCGCGGGGGCCCGACGCGCGCGCAGTCGATATCGTGTACGTCGACCCGCCGTATTCCTCCCAAGTCGCGTATTGTCACGAGGCGCGTCTCGACGGACCGGCGGACGGACGCGTCGTACGCGCCCCTGCGTACGACGATCGCTGGGATGAGGCATCTGGCGCGTATCTCGACATGCTCGCACCCCGGCTCGAGGTGCTCGCGAGCCTCCTCGCACCCACTGGATCAATCTGGGTTCACGTCGATTGGCGAGCGTCGTATCTCGTCCGGATTCTGCTCGACGAGATCCTCGGCCCCAGCGCGTTCAAGAACGAAATCGTGTGGCGCCGGGCTCCAAACCTCGGTCGTCAAGCGGCGAGTCACCAGTTCGGTCGAACTCTCGACACGATCGTCGTCTATGGCGGAGAGCGTGCCAACATCGTCCCTCCGATGCGCCTCGAACTCATCGAACCGTCCGCCATGCGATGGGATGCCGATGGCCGTCCGTTCACGTGCGCCCCGCGCGGAGACTACACCGACGCATCCATCGAGAAGCTGGAGCGCGACGGGAGAGTGCACCGGACGGCGAGCGGCAAAGTCTATATCAAGTATTTCTTGATGAAAAATGGGGACGGCCAGTGGTGCCGAGAGCGGCGCATCGACGCCCTGTGGACGGATGTGGCGCCCTTGCGGCATTCCCGCAAAGGCGAACGAACAGGGTTTCCCACGCAGAAGCCTCGGGCCCTCGTCGACCGCATCATCTCGTGCGCCTCTCCTCCCGGAGGTCTGGTCGTGGACCTCTTCGCGGGCAGCGGGACCACGGGCGAGAGCGCTCACGCCCTTGGGCGGCGATTCGTGCTGGGCGACTCCTCCCCGCTCGCCCTGACGACGGCTCGGGCGCGGCTCCTTCGCGCTGGGGTGTCGCTCCGCGTTCAATCGTGCGGCGACAAGCCGCTCCCGGAGCGTGAAGCCCCGGAGGTTCGCGTGGAGCCAGTCGCCGACGGACTGCGCATCGAGCTCGTCGCGCCGAGCGAGCCCCTTGCGTGGGCGGTCCTCGCACTCGACCCGGTCGACGGCTGCCCGCGGACGATCTGGCACTCGGAGCGTGTCCCGGGTACGGCGCCGGTTGCGGCCCTGCGCTTCGCCTGCGTGCCCCGCACCTCGGGAAGCCTCATCGTGCGCGCGCATCACGACGACGGCGGCGTCGGCACACGCATTCTGGAGAACCTGTGATCCTTCGCGATCCAGTGCACGGCCTCGTCGCGTTCGACACGGACGAGGAGCGCGTCGTCGAGCGCCTCATGGACGCTGCCGAGGTTCAGCGCCTGCGCCGCATTCGGCAATTGGGAGTGACCTCTCTCGCGTTCCCCGGTGCGGAGCATTCCCGCTTTGCCCACGCCATCGGCGCGGCGTTCGTCATGAAGCTGCTCCTCGGGCGGCTGCGCACAATCCACGGATCGTTGCCTGTGGAGCAGCGCGTGACGCCGGAGTGGGCCGTCCAGGCGCTCGCCGCGGCGTTCGTGCACGACGTCGGTCACGGGCCTCTGTCGCACCTGTTCGAAGACGCCATTCCAGGCACTCCGCCGCACGAGACGTGGACCGAGCGTATCGTGCTCGATCCGGGCACCGAGGTTCATCGTGCGCTGGCCAGCTGGGACCGCGAACTGCCCTCTCGCGTGGTCGACCTGGTCCACGGATGCCATGAAATGCCGTACTTGGCGAAGGCGGTGAGCGGCGAGTTCGACGTGGACCGCTGTGACTATCTTCTTCGCGATGCCCACGCGACGGGAGTGACCTATGGCCTGTACGATCTCGACTGGCTTCTTCGCAGTCTGCGATTTGCGCCCGTCGCGAGCGGCTCCCAAGGCCCCGTGCTCGCGATCGACGGAGCGAAGGGCCTTCCTGCCATAGAAACCTTCATCACCGCGCGCCTCTTCATGTTCCAGCAGGTTTATCTGCACAAAGCGCCGCGTTCCGCCGAGTGGATGATTCGAACTGTCGTGGCCCGCGCGGTCGACATCCTGCGGCGCGGGGACCGCTTGAACGGGGTTCCGAACGCCATCGCGGCGGCCGCCCGCGGAGAGCCGGTCTCGCTCGCCGACTACCTGGAACTCGACGACGGAGTCCTCTGGGGTGCGATGCACGCCTGGGAGTCGGCGTCGGACGCGCCGCTCGCGGATCTCGCGCGGCGTATTCGGGGCCGGGCACTGCACAAGACTCTCGAGCTGTTTGGCGAGCAAGCCACCCCCGAGGGCAGGGTGCACGCCCTCGCCGTGGCGCGAGACGTCGCCCGCTCGCACCATCTCGACCCGGATGCCTACGTGGGCCTGGACATTGCCAGCGACGAGCCGTTCGGAGTCAGCGCAGAGCCGCTCCTCGTGGTATTCGGCAAGGGTCCGCCCCGGCCGCTGAGAGAAGTCTCATTTTTGCTCGGGCGCCTTGCGGGTCAAGTGCTCTCGCGGGTGCGGTTGGTCCTGGCGCCCGAGCTCAGGGATCCCCTTGTCCGTGCGCTGGGTTACGAGTAGGCCGTGAAGGCAGCGGGACCCCAGCGGCACCGGATTGTCGTCGCGCTCGGATTCGTCATCCTGCTCGCAAGCGCGCACGGGCGCGCAGACTCGGTCGATCCTAGCTATGGGCGGATCGAGGGCGACGTGGCGGTAGCGCCGGGCCTTGGGTTCGCGGCCGTGGCTCGCGGTGCCAGCCTCGTGGGCGAGATGCGCATTCGTTATCTCGAGACGGCAGGGATATTCGCAGTATACGAAGACGGCAGCGTCGTGGGCTCGGCCGCTGAGCCGCGCCGCTCTCTGGCGGTCGGTACCGAGCTTCGTCCTCTGTTTCTGGCTCGGTACCTTCAAGACTTGGAGGTTCGCCGCGCGTGGTTCGACTTGATTGTGGACTCGCTGGGGCTGGACCTGGGTGCCGTGTTCGCGCAGCCGGCGGGGGGGGCCTTCGGTGGGTTTCCCGGGCTGCAAGTGGGGTTGGGGTTTGGAGTGCCGCTCGCCCTTCAGGCTTGCGGCCCCTGGGTCGGCATTCACGGGGGGATTCGATGGAGCGAGGACGCCCTGACGACCGGGCGGGTGCGCGGGGCGGACGATCGTTCGGCGTACCTGGCGTTTACGATCGTCTACGAGCAGCTCTTCATGACGCACCTCGTGGACGTCGGGGACAGACGGCCGGAGTGAAGGGTCGAGGGTCGAGGGTCGAGGGTCGCGTCTTGACCGATCCACGTGCGCGTACGAACATACGTCAGGATCGGGCCGTGCACGAAATGCACTGTGCGCATCACCTGCGCGCACTCAAATCCGCCTTCATGTCCGTTCTCCTACCCGGCGAAGTTCGCGTCGCTCCGAACGAGGAAGCACCGTGAGCGGTGCCCCGTGCGTCGCGATGCCGGATCGGTGTGAGCGTCGTTCTCTATGGCCGTCCTGTGGCTTTCGTGCGCTTCGTGCCAAGCCCGATCCCCATTCTTCCGCCTAACACGTGGCGCGTGACCTACTTTGACTATGAGGCGAGGTCCTTCGAACACCGGCGGGTGCCGGACGATGGTCTCCGATGCTTCGTTAATCTCGCCGCGATTGTCCCCACGGTGACGGAACCCTAGGGATCTCGAGCGGCTCGCGCACGCCTACGTCCCGCCGGAGTCGATGCTGGCGACGGTTTGTCGATGACCGCGGCCGCCGGTCCGCGACGCAGGGACGCTGTGCTGCGCAGGACCGGCGATTGTCCGCGTCGAAAAGGGGTGTGCGGCGGGCCACAGCCGCTGGTCCGCGCTGCAGAGGTGCTGGTTGGCGTCGCACAGACCGGTGGCCCTCAATGACCGGAGTTTCTGAGTCAAAGCGAACCGCTCTCAACCCCTTCACGGTCCTCATGATATCGTTCCGACATGGGAAGCCACGTTATTCCTCCGCCCGTTCAGTTGCATCAGGTGGAGTGCACTGCCTACGATCGAAGCGTGATGGTCCCTGCGGAACCAGACGACATGTGCGTCGAACCGAACCTGGTCCCAGCGAAGCAAGGACGCGTAAAGCTCGGGGACGAACCTGCCACAAGACAGGACGGACTGAGGGACCTCTGCAAGAAGCGGCCGAGGGACGCCGGAGCGCCCCCGACGCAGACCGTGGACCTCATAAGAGGACGGAGGTCGTAAGCGGGGTGACCGAGCCTCGCGAGGCGATATGACTTTGCCAGCCATGGAACTCTCGCCCGAGACCCGCGCTGTCGTGGATACGAACGTCCTTCTCGGCATCTACTCATGCCATGACCTGACAAATACCTATGAGACGACTCACGCGCGGGTCGGTATCGAAGCCATTGATGACCCCGCCGTCTCATACCGGCGCCTTCGTGCTCGCGAATCGTTCTTGCTGGCTCTCTTCTTCAACGATATCAAGGCAACAACCTACAGCCTGCACTCCGAAGTCCTCAACCTTATGCTCACGCGCGTCCCTCCAGCGGAAGGAGGCGAGACGATGGAGTCTGACTTCACCACGACGTTCTTTTGGTTCGTCAGGGACTACCTACTGTCCGATTGGAATGCAACGTGCCCGACCAAGCCAGGCCAGGAAGCCAAGAGCGTAGCTGATGAAGCCTACGTCGCCCAAGCGAAAGAGAGTGGGCTACCGCTAATAACGAACGAGGGCAACGGGCCTAATGGCATTGTGGACGAGGGAATGCGCAAGCTAGCGAAGGACTCGGGAGTGTCCGTGTACGTGCCCCGAGAGTTCTATGCGGGCAAAATCGACGAAGCAGCTATGATCTCGAAGTTTCTGCAGCTGTTCACGAATCGAAGGGACCTGTATCGGAACACGCGTCTTGAAAGATTCGGCAAGGACAGGACAGACGAGGTCCTCGACTGGGTCTACGGGTACTACCGGCTGGTGCTCCAAAGTTAGGTGGGATGGAGCGCGACTTGGCGTCAGGTCTTGGAATGGCTGCAATCAGGGGTTTCATTGTGAATCGCGGTCGCCCAACAGAGCTTGATTCCCGCTGCCGCGGGGGAGGGGGGGGGCGTCGCCTCTCAAGCAGGGGTGGGGGATTGCCCCGGATCCTATACGGTCGGTGGTTGTCCGGGAGCTGGAACTTGCCGGCACCGCGCGCACCGGGGGAAGTTCGGATTCGGATATGGGGAAGCTGTGCACCGTTAGTGGGGAGTTCCCTCGTAGTCAAGGGGGGAGCTCCCGTGCGGATAGGGGAAGCTACCACTTCCGCCCGTCACCAAGCTCAGGTCGGCCGAAATCCTACGACGCCCGACGCGAAGCCGACATGACCTCCCCGGACTCCGCCGCCTCCGTCGCCGAACTGCTCGCGATCCGAAAGACGGTCTCTCGCGTCTTTCGCGCCTCGACCCGCGACATGGAACACGCGCGTCTCGACCTCGAGCTCGCAGCCGAATGTTCCGGACGCTTCCACGTGTTCGTCCGTGTCCTGCGTGCGCTCAGCGAGAACTTTTCGGTCGGTCTCCGATACGCCTCTGCCGGGACAGGCGAGACCGTTTTGCTTCGGGTCAACGGCGATCACGGCTCCCATCGCAACCCCGACGGTGCGATGATCCTCGAAGGCCCGCATCTCCATTCGTATCGTCCGCCGCTTCTCGGCCAGCCGCCTCGACCCAGCGCGCACGCTCGGTGGGCCTCGCCTCTGCCGCCCGACCACCTCGCGCTTCCGACTGCCTGGCGCACATTCTGTGGCCAGATCGCCCTCGCGCCCGACGCGAAAGTCGATCGAACCATCGCGACGCTATACGCTTCGCTGGCTCAGCTTCCCCTTCCAGGCCCATCACCATGACCACCGCTGAGTCCCTCCACCTCGCCTTCACCGGCGGCCTCGATGGTCGGGCGCGCGTTCGCGTCCGTCGCCCGGCCAGCCTGTTCCAGATCGAGCTGCCCGCCTTTATGGGGGACGGCGATGCGGCCGCAATCTACGTTCGCCCGGCGAAAGGCGAGACGGTCGTCGTCACCGACCTCGGCTCGACTCGAACGCGTCTCAGCTACCAGCACAGGGTAACCGCCGAACTCGACGAGGAGCTCGGTCGGCTTGCCGAGCACCAGGGGTTTGTCTTCGAGGATGGCGAGATCCGCGCCGTCGTGTCGACCGGGGAGCTGCTGGCCGCATCGCTCGGGCTTCTCCAAGTGGAAGCGCAGGCGGAAGGCCTCGCGCTGGGATCGAAGCGCCGTGCGCGGGAAGCCAGCGAGTTCCGAGAGAAAGTCCTCGCCTTGCTCCACCACGTCTTCGGCAAGACCATGCAGGAGCCCTTTTACGACAGGGCCGCGGATCCCGAAGCGCTATTCAAGGTGGATGTGCTCGTCGCCGCGCCGAAGCCGCTCGCCATCGTGGTCGTGCCTGGCGATCTGGATGCCGAGAGAGCCGTGAGCGCGAAGCTCACGCTTCAGGCAACGATCGCTCCACCGAGAACGCGCTGGATTGCCATCCCGCGAGACATGGAGCGGCTGACCAGTCGGACCCGCAAGAGGCTCAACCGGGAGTACTTCACGGCGGGATCGACATTCGAAGAAGATCGCGCGATCGTCGAGGAGCGGCTCCGCGACCTCGCCGAAGTCGCGTGAAACCTCGCGGCTCCCATGAGCCCTCCCGGCCGGACTGGAACGTCCCTATTGTCATGGCCCCGTCAAGGGGAGTCACGGCTCCGCCAAGTGGAGTCACGGCTCCGTCAAGGGGAGTCATGGCTGCGTCAAGCCGAGTCGCGACCCCGTCAAGTGGAGTCATGGCTCCGTCAAGTGGAGTCATGGCTCCGTCAAGTGGAGTCATGGCCCCGTCAAGTGGAGTCATGGCTCCGTCAAGTGGAGTCATGGCCCCGTCAAGGGGAGTCATGCCACCGTCAAGCGGAGTCATGGCTCCGTCAAGCCGAGTCGTGACCCCGTCAAGCCGAGTCATGGCTGCGTCAAGCCGAGTCGTGACCCCGTCAAGCGGAGTCATCGCTCCCTCATGCCGAGTCGTGACCCCGTCAAGCCGAGTCATGGCCGACTCGACGAAAGGGGCTAGTCGCTCGAGCCAAGAGAAGTTCTTGTCGAGCGAGTAGACGACCCCACTGCGGGATCCGTTTGACCCGCGCCGATGACAAGCACGCCAGCACCCTTTGCGGGTCACCCCGACCGTTCGATTGTCTCCCCCGCGACCGCGGCCCACGCGGCGCTCCCCATGGTAGCCTGCCCCGTGCGCAAGTGTTGGGTGCTCTCCATGGACGGCCGCGAGCATACCGTCGAGGTCGAGTGGGACCTCGTCCTCACAAGTCGCGGCAACGCGCGCGTCGATGGCATTGTAGTCGCCACTTGGTGGAGCAAAGTCAAATTCCCCGGTGTGACCGAGCGGGTGCACTTTGCGGGGCACGATCTGGCCTTCCGCCAGACGTTTGGATCCTTTGATCTCGACCTGCGAAGAGCGCCCGAGGTCACGGTCGTCCACGGACTGCCTGCGACTGCGGGTGGCTCGCTCGTGCCGTGGGTGCTCGGCATTGCTTGCCTTTTGGCGGTGCTAGGCGCGCTGCTTGCGGTTACGGTCAGTCGCATGCCCTAGTTGGGACATGCTTCTACCCCTCGTCCTGCGTCCCCTCCACGAACGCCGTCACGTGTTCGCGTTCCCTCTCGAGCCAGGGCTCGAGCGCGGCCCTGAGGCGGCGATCGCGGATCCAGTGCACCGAGTAGGTCCGCGTCGGTACGAAGCCCCTCGCGAGTTTGTGCTCGCCGCCGGCGCCCGGTTCGAACACGTCGATGCCGCGCTCGATGCACGTGCGAATCCCCTCGTAGTAGCAGACCGCGAAGTGCAAGAACGGAATGCCGGAGCCGCCGGGAGCGCTGGCTCCCCAATATCGGCCGTAGAGGCGCCGCCCCTGAACCACGTTGAACGCTCCGCCGAGCAGCTCGCCCGTGTGCCGGTCGCGCGCGACCACCCACGCGAGCCGGTGACGGAAGCGAGACACGATCGTCTCGAAGAATCGCTCATTCAAGTAGAGACGCCCCCACATCCCGTGCTTCTCGACGGTCGATGTGTAATAAGAATACATGATTCGGGCTAGTTCGACCGTGATCTCGTCCGGGTCGAGCGTGCGAACTTCGAGGCCGCATTCCCTCACGTCTCGGAGCTCGCGCTTGATCCGATTTCGCTTCTTCGAAGGAAAGCGAGCAAGGTAATCGTCCCACGTGCGCGCGCCGTCGCGAAACCAATGGAACTGGACACCGTCGCGCCGCAGGTAGCCCTCCGCGCGCCACGCATTCGCTTCGGCCTCACGCGGGAACAGCACGTGGAACCCCGATGCGCCGAAGTGGCTACATAGCTCGCGGCCCACGCTGGCGATCGTTCGTATCGCCTGAGTCCTTGCCCCGCCCGGCGGGGCGAGCACTCGGTCTCCCGTCGCGGGCGTGAATGGGACGGCGACGACGATCTTCGGATAATAGGCGGTTCGCAGGCGCTCCGCCGCCTCGGCCCATGTCCAGTCGAAGACGAACTCGCCCTCGCTGTGGGTCTTGACGTACGAGGGGGCCACCGCGACGAGGTCGTCGCCCCTCCACAGCGACAGGTGGGCCGGCGACCACCCGGTACCTGGGCCGACGCAGCCCGAGTCCTCGAGCGCATCGAGCCAGGTCCACTCGACGAACGGCGAACTGTCGTCGCTGACGAGCGAATCCCACGTTGGCTGAGCCACCTCACGAACGGATTGGAGCATTCGCACCGTGAGGCCTGATTCCTTCGAACTCGGTGCCGGTCGCGCGGCTGCATCCGAACCGTCGAGCGATGGGTCCGGTGGAAGGGAGTGGCTCCGGCTTGGGTTCATGGGGCTGCCCATCGAGTATGGGGTCGCTGCATGGACGGGCCCATGGGAATCCGTCGAGGCCGACCGCGGAGGCCCTTTGCGTTCGAGACCGCTTCGGTGTAGACGCGCACGGCCCCGTGATTCGCCTCGACGCAGTGTCCAAACAGCATGGCCGCCAGGCCCTCTTCCTCGATGCATCGATGAGCGTGTTTCGAGGGGACAGGGTTGGGCTCGTGGGCCCGAACGGCTCGGGCAAGTCGACCGTATTTCGTATGATCGTCGGGGAGGAGGCGCCCGACAGCGGCCAGGTCGCGGTCGATCGCGGCGTGGTCGTCGGATACTTCAGCCAGGACATCGGCGACATGCGTGGGCGTTCGGTGCTCGAAGAGACCATGGCGGGCGCGGGGGAGGTCTCCGATGCCGCCCGGGAGCTTCACGAGCTCGAGCACGCCATGGCCGATCCAACGCAGGCTGACGAGCTCTCCGAAATCATCGAGCGTTTCGGCCAGGCACAGGCCCGTTTCGACGAGCTCGGCGGCTATGCCCTCGAATCCCGAGCGCGGGAGATCCTGGCCGGCCTCGGATTTCGGGACGAGGTCGTCGAAGGGGACGTGGGAACCCTGTCGGGCGGCTGGAAGATGCGCGTTGGCCTCGCGCGAATCCTCCTCATGCGTCCCGACGCGCTGCTGCTCGACGAGCCGACCAACCACTTGGACATCGAGTCGATCATCTGGCTCGAACGGTTCCTTCATGATTTCTCCGGAGCGCTCGTCGTGACGTCGCACGACCGCGAGTTTCTCAACCGTCTCGTCACCGAGATCGTCGAGATCGAAGGCGGCGTCTTGACGACGTACTCCGGAAACTACGATTTTTACGAGCGAGAACGCGAGATCGCGACCGCCCACAAAGAGGCGCAGTTCGCGCGCCAGCAGGCGATGCTCGCCAAGGAGACGGCATTCATCGAGAAGTTCAAGGCCCGCGCGAGCCACGCGGCCCAAGTGCAGTCCCGCGTGAAGAAGCTGGAGAAGATCGAAAAGGTCGAGCCGCCGAAGCGACGGAAAACCATCGAGTTCGAGTTTCGCCCGGCTCCCCGTTCGGGCGACGACGTGGCCAAGCTCGAGCGGGTGGTCAAAACGTACGCGTCGCGCGTCATCTACTCGGGCCTCGACCTTCTCATTCGCCGGGGCGAGCGCTGGTGCGTGATGGGGATCAACGGCGCCGGAAAGTCGACGTTGCTCAAGCTCGTCGCACGGGCCATCGAGCCGGATGAGGGCCTGGTGGCGCTCGGGGCGAGCGTCAAGCTCGGGTACTTCGCCCAACACGCGATGGACCTGCTCGACGCGGAACAAACCGTAATCGAAACGTTGAGAGCAGAGTTTCCGCTGGCCACGATGGGTTCGATGCGCACGCTCGCCGGGGTCTTCGGATTTTCGGGCGACGACGTGGAGAAGCCTTGCCGAGTCCTTTCGGGTGGGGAGAAAGCGAGGCTCGTTTTGGCCACAATGCTGTATGACCCGCCGAACTTTCTCGTTCTCGACGAGCCGACGAATCACCTCGACATGGCGACCAAGGACATGCTCGTCCGCGCCCTCGAGCGGTTCGAGGGCACGATGCTCTTCGTCTCTCACGACCGTCAGTTTCTTCGACGGCTGTCCAATCGGGTCCTCGAGCTCACGACGGCGGGTGTGCATCTCTACGGCGGCGGATACGCCGAGTACGTTGCCAGCACCGGCCGCGAAGCGCCAGGCGTGAGCTGACGCCGTGGCGACAGGTCGATCCAGCGTCGTGCGCGTGATCGGAACCGGCGACGACTCGCTGGTGCTCCGGGAGCGAGCAGGCGGTGTTCTCGAGCTTCTGTTCCGCAACGTCGTCCTTCTGTCCAATGCGTCGCTCGGCACAGAACGAGCGTTCGGTGGTCTCGTGGGGACTGTCCTGGGCCGACCCGCGCGGCGGGTTCTCGTCGGCGGGCTTGGCTTCGGCGCCACGGTGGCGGGTGCGCTCGAAGCGCTCGATGGGGCCGGCGAGGTCGTTGTCGTCGAGAAGGTGGCCGCCGTGGAAAGCCTCGTGCGCGGGGAGCTTGCGTGGGTTTGCGGCGACCCGCTGAGCGACGCGCGCGTCTCTGTGCGAGTGGCCGATGTGATGGACGTCATGGCTGGAGCCCCGCAGAGTTTCGACGCCGTGCTCCTCGACGTGGACAACGGTCCGAATTGGGCGAGCTTTCGCTGCAACGCGCGCCTCTACACGCCGACGGGTCTGGAGGCGGTCGCGCGCTCTCTCACGCCGGGCGGAGCCCTGGCCGTGTGGAGCGGATATCCGGCCGACGCGTTTCAAGTGTGTCTGAGGAAGGCGGGCCTCGAACCGTCCATCGTGCTTCTACGCGAGCGCGGGCTCGTTAGGGCGCGCGCCTACGTCGGGCTAAAACGGGAAGGACGGTGTATTTCGGCCGATCCCTTCGGTGCGATCCCGGCGTCGAGCGTGCTCGCCTACGGGAAGTAGGCTCCGCGCGCTCGCCACCGGCCTCGCTCGGGCTAGGCC
>JBEKXD010000001.1:0-135643 GCA_049512415.1 Polyangiaceae bacterium | reverse complement strand
CTCGTCCGCATTCCCCAGCTGGCGTGACGTGATGATAGCTGCCGTCTGAAGGTATTTGGCCCTCTGCTTCGTATCCTCCAGGAAATCCGCCAAACGCAATACGATATCGACGAGATTCACCCAGTCCTTGGCTTCCGAGTACAGTTGCATCAACTTCGTTAGCACGCGACGATCGTCGGGACGGATCTCGAGTGCGGATACGAAGGCCTTCCCCGCCCGGGCGTGGTCGCCCAACTTCGCGTATGCGACGTCACCGATCTCCAGCAGCAGATCGAACCGTTCGTCGCCCGTTGCGCCTTCGAGCCGTCGCTGCTTGGTGCGCAAGAACTCCGGCCAATCGCCGGTCTGTTCGTACAAGCGCGCGAGAGCGTCGAGCGGCGCCGCACCGGTCGGACTGAGCTTGACTGCTTCGCGCAAGGCATCGACCGCGCGATCCAATTCGCCGAGGCGTCGCAGAGATTCGCCGAGACGCCAGAGTGCGTCCGCGCGCACCGATAGCGACAGGTCCTTGCCCTGGTCACCGAGCAGGGATTCGTAGGAGGAACGAGCGCCGCCAAAATCGCCGCAGTCGAAGAGCACACGACCAATGCGCGCGTGAACATCGGCACTCTTCGGCGCGATCGTCTCCAGCATGCCGATCGCAGCCGCGAGCTTCGGGTGCTCCTCCATCATGCCGGCTTGCGGCGCATTGGAGTCTCGAACCTTGGCGTCAGAAGAGGTCCGAGCAGCTATGCTTCGACCGTACGCCTCGACATAGTTCGATAACACGCGAACGGCTTCTTCCTTCGGCAGAGTCTCGACTCTCCCCAGGACCGCCTCGAGGTGCAGCCTCGCCTCTACGCACCGATCTGCTTCCAGGGCAATGTCACCAAGAACGATAAGGGCCTCCGTGTTAGTGGGGTCAAGGCTCACGGCGAGCTTGGCATTGCTTTCCGCGAGGGCTGTATTGCGCAGCTTGTCGCGCTGAAGGCTCGCCAGCTCGGCGTAGAGCCGTGCCTTTGCGATCTTCCCGTCGGCGGTCTCAAGCTCGCCCTCGATCAGCGCCACGACGCTCGCAACCTCACCGCGAGCGGCATACGCGCGGCGGAGCGCCTGCGATATGCTCCGATCATTCGGTTTGGCTTCGAGCGCCCGCTTGTAGCGCTCGATAGCTCCATCGCGGTCGCCATGTCCTTCGAGCAATCGCGCCGCACGCAGCCACTGCTCAGCCTGCGCCTCAGGGGTAGCGGCACGCGCTGCCAGCGTCTCGATTGCCTCGACGGCCGCCTTGGCATCTCCGGTCTGCTCGCGAACGCGAGCGAGCGCTTCGAGCGCCGACGGATATCCAGGAGAGAGCTCAAGCACGTGTTCGTAGACGCTCGTTGCGCGGTCCGGAGAGCCAATGTTCTCGGCGAGAACGCGCGCGCGCTGCATCAGCAGCTCCACCTTCCGCGCAGGATCGGCCACAAGAGCAGCGTGATTCTCATACAATCGTTCGAGCTGCTCCCATTCATCGAGTGCCCGATAATGCCGCGGTAGCGCCCCAAGGGCTCCTTCGTGCATGGGATCGATGGCAAGAACGTGCTCGAGGCAATCGGCCGACCGCGCGTGATCGATAAACTCCTCGTCGTAAAGAGCAGCCATCCGCTCGTACAGATTGATCTTCTGTCGAGGAGTTGCCGCAATCGCCACCTGGCGTTCTAGATTGTCCAGAAGCTCGCGCTGCTGGCCAGTCCGATTGTAAATGCGGTCCAAGCCTTTGAGGGCCTGCAGCTCGTGCGGATCGAGCTCCAGCGCGGCTCGAAACCTTTGTGCAGCTGTGGCCATGTCCTCGATATCATCTTCGTAGACCTGGGCCGCCCGCAGCAGGGCTGCGATTTTCTCTCGTCCGCGCGTCGCTTCGGCGCGCCGGTCCAAGATGGCTACGAGCGTCGGATAATCTTTCGTCTTCTCCGCAATGCGCAACAGTCCGTCGCCTGCACGTTCGTGGCCGGGATCCTCCGCCAATACCTGTTCGTAGAGTTCCCTCGCATGCGCCACGTCGCTCAGCTTCTGCTCATAGACTTCGGCCGCCTCGCTGCGCAGATCGCGCGCCCGAGGCAAGCCGCCGATAGCCGTAGCCCATCCTCTAAGCGTCGTCACCAACTCCGGCCATTGTTGGGCCTTTCGGTATATGGCGGCCAGCCCGTCGTAAGCCTCTTCGTGCGCCGGGTCCGCCGTAAGAATCTGGTGGAATACCAGCAGCGCAAGATCGGCGCGTCCGAGGTATCGGTCGTACCAGCGCGCAATATGGGCGAGTAGGACGTTGCGCTCCGTCGTGGACAGCGAATCCGATTTCGCCCCCTCCGTCGCGGCTTCGAGCACCTCGTTCCACCTCTCGATTCGCTTTCCCGCGAACTCCTCGACCTTATCCGCATACTCGCGCGTGGTGGGCGCCTCACAGAGAGCTCGTACATAGGCCAGAAGCCCTTGATCTGGGTCGTCAAGTTGCGACACGCAAAGCCAACCGATCTCCGCAAACAGGCGCGCACGCTCCGGGCCAGCCGCAGCGTCCTCGGTGCGAGCCATCAAGGCTTCGACAATCTCGGCGAACTTTCCGAGCGCCCGCCGAACCTCGTCGAGCGCCAATCGGGCGACTTCATCTTTGGGGTCCAGCGACACGACCTGCCGGTAGATTTTCTCCGCACGCTCCTTGTCCCCGACGAAGGCGTCGAGGATACGGGCAGCCCGATAGAGGAGCGACTTCTTTCTCTCCAGGACTTCATGGTCTCCCTCGACGTCGACGAGCTCCCCGGCAGCCAACTCGAAGGCGTCGCTCACCTTGGATGGACTGGCTCCGTCCTCCACAGCCTGCTCGAGCGCCATCGCGGTCTCGCCGTCGTCCGGCGTCTCCATCAGGCGTTCGATAAGCTCATTGAGCCGCGCGTCGTCGAATCCGCGTGGCAGGGGCGCCATCGATTCCGGCCGATGATCAAATCGCTCGAGGAGATCCAGAACTGCCGTCGCGTTCCGCGGACGCCGCTCGGGATCCTTCGCCAGCAGCGACAGAACGAACGGATCGATATCCTGCCCAATCCACCCGCGCGGCGCCTTGCTGCTCGGCGGGTCCGGCAACTTGGTCAAGTGCATGATGGCCCCGTCCGTCGCCGTATCGACCTGAAAGACGGGTTTGCCTGTAAGGAGCTCGTACAACATCGCGCCGAACGCGTACACGTCCGTCGCCGGGCTAGACCTCAGCCCCCTCAATTGCTCCGGGGCCACCGTCTTCGTCGACCCGAACGCCGTCATGGAGACGACGCGAGCATCGTTGGCGCGCGGCCGATAGCGCAATCGATCTCCCCCCCCATCGACGAGAGTCACCGGCGGGGCTCCTGCTGCCTCCATTTGCCGGACCCACACGCTCTCCAGCCTGAGATCCCCGTGAACGATGCCAGCCCCGTGAAGCGCGGCCAAAGGCTGCACGATGCCCCGGAGAATCGGCAAGAGCTCGCGGATGGCAGCGGGGCCGGTGCGAGAAAGGCGCTCCCGCAGAAGCTGGCCCATTTCGTACGCATGACTCACCCAGTAGATGCCTCCTGCTTCGCCCGCCTCGAGACCAGCGGGGAGACCGGGATGATCCACTTGCGCCATCATGCGGGTCGCCGTGAGAAACCGCTGAACAGCCACTCGATCCCGGCAGACCTCCCGACGCAAGATCCTCACGACGCGGTCTTGTTCCCCGCGGCTCGCGACGTACACGACCGAGAGATCGTCCTCGCGAAGCTTGCGAAGAAGAAGAAACGGTCCGAGCTGCGCGCCCTCCGCAACCTCCTCGTAACCCATCAGTCCGACCGCGTCGCGCACCCGCGGGTCGACTCCCGGCTTGATCGCCAAGACCACGTCGACGAGCGCCTCGATGCGATCGCCGTCGCGACATCGCTCAGTCAGTGCCTTCGCGAAGCTAGCTTTCGTCGTCGTCCCCCCGACGTCATCGGGTTTGAGGTCGAGCAGACGCTCGCTCATCGAGATCATGTCTTCAAGTGAAAAGAGTCGCTCGAGTTCCGCCCGAAGAATGTCGATCGTGGGATTCATGGATGGCACCTGAGAGTCGTCCAGCGGACGCCGCATGGTACTAAATTTCGCTTCCCGAGGTTACGCGTTCTCGAGTCCGCACCGACTTCGTGTTTTGGTTACGCCCTCAGACGTGACCCACGCGAGATACGCCGGGATGTCCCGGGTCGCCGGGCTCGTGACGCGGGTTGCTGGTCTCAAACGTCCCCCCCCGTCCGCGAAAAGACAGCAACAAATCGCGCGAGTAGATAAACTCGTCGCGAGCATCGTACGGTACTGCGTGTAGCCCAGTATCCATACGGATCGCGTCGCACGGACACGCTTCAACACAGTATCCGCAGAAAATGCAACGCAATTCGTCGATGGCGAAGGTGACTGGATAGCGTTCGTAGCCTCGGCGGAGATCGCCCACCGGGTACTCTCCCGCCTCGATCACGATGCACTGCGCAGGACAGGCCGTGGAGCAGCACAAGCACGCAACACAGCGCACGCTCCCGTCGGTCCGCGTCGTCAGCCGATGCATCCCGCGAAATCGCTCGGGGTACGGGCGCTTCTGCTCCGGATAGCTGATCGTCGTCACACCCCGATCGAACGCCCCAAGCACCGGGTCGGGCCGGTCGCGCCGGAACATTTCCCTCGCATTGTCGAAAAAGTGCTTCATCGCGACGCCGACGCCGCGCACGAGCTCCGGGACGTAACTCTCCACCTCCATGTCCCGCGGCGCGTGCGCGACCGGAACGGCGTTCGTCGTAGCCGCAGACTTCTTGGGAAACGTAGGATTAGGCATCGCGAACCTCGCTCGTGGCTCTAAGATTGCATCGCCTGGCGCTCGGTCCGTCCGTGCTTTGCAACGCGGATCGCCGAGGACCCGAGGACCAGTGAGTGGTGCCGAATCGGTCGTCGAAAGCCCCAGACGAGTCGAACCGTGCCGTAGATGATCCCAGCCGCGACAACAGCCTGCGACACATCTCCAGCCACCGCCAAAGCTCGCTCCACCGCCGGACCCATCGCATCCAATCCAAGAACCAGAATCCCAGTGACCCCGATGTTCACGAACGACGCTGGCAGCAGAATACGCCAGCCAAGTTTCATGAGCTGGTCGTACCTCAACCTCGGAAGGCTCCAGCGCACGAAAACCTGGAGCATGCAGACGACAAGGACCTTTCCAAAAAATGCGGCAACTCCGAGAAGGATCATCCACACGTGCGGGACCAGCCACCGCAGCACGACCCACTGTCCGAATTGAACGGTCAATCCATCCCTGTGGAAAAACGGAAGAGTCCAGCCACCCAAGAAGATCGCGACAAGCAACATCGATCCCGTTACGACCTCTGCGTATTCCGCGAAGTAGAACATGCCGAACTTCATGCCCGAATACTCAGTGAAATACCCAGATACGAGCTCGCTCTCCGCCTCCGGAATGTCGAACGGTATGCGCTTGTTTTCGGCCACGGCAGCGGCAAAGAAGAGAACGAACGCCAACGGCTGGACGACAATGCCCCAAGCGTGATCCTGTTGCCATCGCACCATGTCGTCGAGGCGAACACTGCCATAGACCATCATGGCCCCGACGAGCGATAGCCCGAGCGTCACCTCGTAGGAGACCATCTGGGCCGCCGCGCGGAGCGCCCCCATCAGGCTGAACTTGTTGTCGCTCGAATAACCGGCGAAAGCGGCTGCGATGACGCCCTGGCCGGACATGGCGAATACGAATAGGATGCCGATCCCGAGCGGCGCGATCATCAACTCAATCGGACTCGTGCCGCGCGCCACATCCGTCGAGCACGTCCCCCATCGCTCCACTGCGGGTCCCACGAAAACATTGGGCCAGAGCAGTCGAAACTCCCGCGGGCAGATGGTGTCGCCGAATGGAATGGTGGCCACCAAAGTAAACACCATGCCCAGTGCCAGCATCGGAGCAATGCGATAAAGTAACCGATCCGCACGAGGTGGTATAAAGTCTTCTTTGGTGAAGAACTTCAGACCGTCTGCCAACGGGTGGAGCAGTCCGGCCAGTCGAAATTCTCTCCCGAATAACCTGATCACGGCGCGATTCGGTCCGATGCGATCCTGAATCATCGAACTCTGGCGTCGATCGGCCCAGGTTAGGACGGCCGCCAGATTGAGCACGAAGCCCGCCATGATCGCTATCTTGACCAACGTCCAAATGACCTGAAAGACAGTCATGACTCACTCCGCTGGATTCGGCGCCGCCGACGATATCGATTCATCCAAGGACGACTCCTTACCCAGAAGATGCGACCGAACCGACCGCAACGTACGCCACGAGGCTTCGTGGCCCAGGCACGCCGCGACAGCTCCGAGCAGCTTCCAAGCGCTCTGACTCGAACCCTGCGGCTCGAGCGCCTTCTCACTGATCTGCCGCAAGCCCTTGGCATTCACGTACGTACCTGAGTGCTCAGCCCACGACGTGACCGGCAGGACCACATTGGCTAGGCCGGTCAGGATACCCTCGTGGGCTGCAAGACTCAGCCACCTGGCCTTTGCAATGGTCTCGCGATCCAGGGTCGCAACACTGCCGAGCGAGATCACGTGCGTCACGAGGCCAGACTGCACGTCTGCCGCGAGCTCTCCGACCGGCTTGGCATCCGGAGCCACAATGCGAACCCCTCGCGTGTTGGAATTCTTGTCACGATGAATGAGGATATCGTCCTCGATGCCATCGGGACGAGCAGCCCAATACACGTGGTCCGTAGCCAAGATTTGCGTGCCCAATTCATGAAGCGCCCAGTTGTCCTCGAGCGAGTGCTCTGCGCTGAGTACGATGGCAATAAAGGACCCAGTTACACCTCCAAACAGGACCTGGACCTGAGCCAGCGCGTCCGCCATGCTTACTGCAGCCCCCCCCGCGCGCGCCGCGAGCACGCGTGCCTCGTGAGCCTCCTTGTAGGAGAGCATGCCCTCGTCGCACATCCAAAAGTCATTGACCTGAGCATTGTCTCGAGGTCGATGGCGATAGGCCCTGTTTTGACGCGGGTCGTAATCGAGATACGCATTGCAGCCCGTCGCACATCCTTGACAGACGACCGACGCTGTCCGCAGGAACCAGACGCGCGCTTTGAACCTAAAGTCTTTCGTCGTCAGCGCACCGACCGGGCAGACGTGCTCGGTCATGAACGTGTAGTGGCCGTCGAGTCGGCGGCCCGGCGCGACAACAATCTCGTTCAAGTTGCCGCGCTCGCGCATGTCAAGGACCGGATCCTTCGCGACCTCTGCCATGAAGCGCACACAGCGCGTACACATCACGCAGCGCTCGCCGTCGTACACGATGGTGGCGCCGAATTCCGCCCCCTTCACCTTATGAATCGGCTCGTCCCGCATCCGCTTCTTGAACTGACCGTGCTCGAGCCAATAGTCCTGGAGCTTGCACTCCCCGGACTGATCGCAAATAGGACAGTCCACGGGATGGTTTAGCAGGAGGAACTCTTGCACATCGTGCCGTGCCTTGCGTACGTGTTCGCTCTGATCGCTGAGGACCTCGAGACCGTCGGCTGCCTGCGTACGACACGCCGGCTGAAGCTTCGGCTTTTGGTGAATCGCATATTCGTGCGCCGACTCGTCCCACGCCAGCACGTCCAGCGTCACGGGGCGCAGCCCTGCCTTTGGCAACACCTCGACGAGACACATTCGACAGTTTGCAGGCGCAGAAAGCCCCGGATGCCAGCAGTAGTGAGGAATCTCGATACCCTGGCGCCACGCCGCCCTGATGATCGTATCGCCAGCCTCGAAAGGGATGGGCTTTCCGTCGAGTATGAAGGTCGGCATGGGTCGTCCTGGTGTTCTCTGCGTGTGCCCGGTCTGCTCGGGGTTACGAATGCCCTAGTGATCGCACTCGCCGCCAATCATGTTGAGCGAACCGAAGGTCGGGACGATATCGCTGAGCAGTCGACCCTCGATGAGCCTGGAAAGCCCGCCGACCACCTGAAAGCATGGGGGACGAACGCGCACCCGGTACGGAGTGCCCGTTCCGTCCGAGACGAGATAGAAACCGAGCTCCCCATTGCCGGCCTCCGTATACGAATAGACTTCGCCTTTAGGGACCTTCGCGCCTTCCATAATGAGCTTGAAGTGCCGAATCGTCGCCTCGATGGTCGTGTAGACATCCGTCTTATCTGGAAGGACCACACGCGGATCGTCGCAGTTGACGGGACCGTCCGCGGGCATTCGTGCGAGAGACTGTTCGATGATTCGCTTGCTCTGGCGAATCTCTGCTAGACGGACGAGGAATCGATCGAGCGTGTCTCCCGCAGTGCCGACCGGAACCTCGAAGTCGACTTCGTCGTATTTCAGATATGGGTGCGCCTTGCGAATGTCGTAGGCAACTCCAGCCGCGCGCAAACAAGGACCCGTCCACCCGAGCGCCACCGCATCCGGCCCAGAGATACATCCTACACCCTCTAGGCGGTCAAGAAAGATACGGTTCTTGAGGAGCATCCTCTCCCCTTCCTCGACAATCTCCAGGACGCGAGGCAGAGCGGCGCTGCATAGGGCGCCACAGTCTGGACTGGGCGGCGCAGCCATCCCTCCGATCCGTCCGAAGGAGTGCGTGAGCCGCGCCCCCGTTTCCTCTTCGAGGATGTCCCAGATCATCTCACGGGCCTTGATGAACCAGAGAAACGGCGTAAACGCGCCGAGCTCCATGGCCATGGCGCCCGTACACGTGAGATGATCGGAAATACGCGCCAGTTCGCCGAGGATCATCCGATACCATTGGCAGCGCTCGGGCACGACCAAGCTGCACAGCTTCTCGACCGCCAAAGCGTACCCGACGTTGTTCAACATCGGCGAGACGTAGTTCAATCGGTCGACATATGGAAACACCTGCGCCCAGGTCCCGCGCTCGCACATCTTCTCGAAACCACGATGCAAATATCCAATCTGCACGTCAGCTTTGGTGATGATCTCCCCCGAGAGCTCGAGGACGATGCGCACCGTGCCGTGCATGGCCGGATGAGACGGCCCCATATTCAAGTGCATGGACTCCGCCGGAAGCTCGAGCTCTCCTTCCTCGAGCTCTCGATCGAGCGATTCCATCAACTTTCTTCCTCCGGTTGGGGTTCCGGATGCCGACCGAACGACATGCCCTCGTAGGCGTCGAACGGCTCCACCTTGTCGAGCGGCACGCCGGCACTGGCCTCCGTTCGGTAGGTGACGAGCGGTTGCGTCTTCGCGGCCGGATAGGTCTTCTGCAGGGGATGACCTTCGAACTCCGGATACATGAGAATTCGTCGCAGATCGGGATGACCCCGAAACCGCACGCCGCTCATGTCGAACACTTCGCGCTCGAGCCACTCCAGGCCCGGCCACACCGACGTAACGCTGTCGAGCTCAGCCCCCTCCATCAGTTCGTCCCCGACGCGTGTCTTCAAGCGAATACGATGGCCCTTGGCGATGGAATAGAGATGAAGGACGACCTCCATGCGTCCCCCAGACCCCCTCCGGTCAGCACCAGCCATCGAGCTTGGATAGTCGACGCCGCACAAATCGACTGGGAGACTGAAGTCCAGCGTGGGATCGTCGCGAAGGAAGAGACACACTTCTCGCCACGCCCGCGGGTCCACGATGGCCGTGTCGTCCCCGAACGCGCTGTGGGTCTCGAGAACGGCGACCCCAAAGCGCTCGCGCAGTTTGTCGAGGGCCCATTGGCTCACGCGACACCTCCGCGCCCATCTCCCGCGGGAGAGTCTACGTCGATCGCCCGCAAATGCGGCAGAAGGGTCCGCGGGTCATCCGCGGCTCGGCGAAGTCGAACGAGTTCAGCGGCCTTGGCCACCGGGTCCTCGCGCGGACAGACGACCCGAGGCCGCCGCTCTCCTCGAGCGATCTTGTCTTGCAACAGAAGAAGTCCGTCGAGCACGGCCTCGGGGCGCGGTGGACATCCCGGAACATATACGTCGACGGGCACGATCTTGTCGACGCCGGGGAGCGTCGTGTAGTTGTCATAAAATCCGCCGCAGGACGCGCAAGTCCCAAACGCGAGAACCCACTTGGGAGACATCATCTGTTCGTAGATGCGCCTGAGCACCGGCGCTTGTCTCTGGCTAATCGTGCCGACGACCCAAAGAAGGTCGCTCTGCCTCGGTGAAAAGCGAGGGGCCTCCGCCCCGAACCGCGCCAGGTCGAACCGCGGACTCTGGAGCGACATGAACTCCATCCCGCAACAGGCGGTGACGAACGGATACATGAAAAGCGAGTACTTGCGAGCCCAGCCGAGCAGCGCATCGACCCGCGTCATTGCAAATCCTTGCTCGCTGCCTTCGAGAGTCACCGAGTGGCTGGCAGCTCGTCGATCGCTCGGAGTACCGCCTCCGCTTATGTCTCCCATTCGAGCGCGCCTTTCTTCCACACGTAGACGAGGGCCACGATGATCACGCCAAGAAACGCGAACATCTCGGCGAGACCCAACCACCCAAGGGTCCGAAAGTGCACGGCCCACGGATAGACGAATACGGACTCCACATCGAAGACGACGAACAAGATCGCCGTCATGTAGAACTTGACCGAAAGCTTGACGTGACGACCGCCGGTGCTGTCGCTTCCACACTCGAACGGAGCGTCCTTTTCAGTGCTGGCAACCTTGTGCCGGCCGAGCACAGTGGCCGCAGTCCAGAAGCTCACCGACAGCGCTGCCGCCACGATCAGGACGAGAAACACCGGGCCGTAGATCGCCATCATCGCCGTTCCCAAAGTGTCAAAATGTGTAGTGATTCCCTAGTGCCACCGACAATTGCTGTCAACGACGCGAGCGCCCACGCTACCGCGGGCAGCGGCCCCGTCCCGCACGGCACCTAGCCGTCCCCCATGGCTTTCCATGGTAGCAGCGACGGCCCGAGCGCAACCTCGACTTCGCGCAACTCCTCCGCGACCGCGGCGTCCGCCACGCCCGCTGCAAGAGCCTGGCGCAAGCATCCGTAGGCAGCGAGCCAGCGGCGGCGCTGAATGAACGCCCTCGCCAGGGGAAGCATCACCTCCGCCGGTGAACCGCCGAACGCCAACGCGCGGCGCAGCGGAGCGATGGACTCGCCCGGGCGGTCACCAAACAGCAGTGCCTCGCCCAGACGTCGGAACAGGTCCGCCGCCTCGGCGCCCTCATGCGCGTATTGGATGCCGATCCGGAAGACTTCTTCAGCCTGATCCGCCTCGCCGATGCGCACACACGCTGTTCCGAGCAACCCGAGGCCCTTGGCGATGAGCGCACGCGCCTCCGGGGTCAACATCTGTCCCTCGGGGGTTCTCAGAAAGATGGCCAGCGGGGCTGGCCAGCTTCCAAGGAGCTGGACGACCTTGACCCAGTCGTCGCCTCGGGAGGCTTCCTCGGCCTCAGTAACCCGCGATAAGTCGATGGTTCCCCTCGAACTCGCACTCCCTCGGTCGAGTTCGTCTCGGACGAGCGCCCGAAGACGACTACGAAACCCGGGAAGAGGCAAACGCTCGGACGCGCCGTCGTGCATCGTGACCACCTCGGCTCCGATTCCAGGCATTCCGAGCACGAGCGTGCGAAGCGAGTACCCAAACAGCGGGGCGAGGAGCAGATACCGGACGCCTAGGAAGAGTTGGATCGACTCTATGTCGGTATCGCGGACCGGCTCGGGCATGACCTTGTCGTCCTCGACGAGCAGGGCGCCAACAACGCGGCGCCTGAAGTCCCCGAGGGTCAGGCGCTGCGGTTCCGCGGCCTCCTCGTCATCGCCAGCTCCGACCACGAAGTCGATGAGCGATTGGTCGGGGTTTCTGCGGTCGACTGTGAGGGCCGTGATGCGCGCCCCGACGATGATTGAAAAGGCAAAGAAACGCTCCCCAACAATGTCGCACAGAGCCTGGAAGCTGCCGATCCCTTCGCCGATGCGCTCGAACCACCCGTCCGTGCGCACGGCGTCGAGATCGAATTCGCGCTTCGTCGTGTCATCCATGGCGACTCGAGGCTGCAGTCGAACATATCAGACCGGCTGGCGAAACCGCTTCCAATGCACGCAGACACGCTTGACGCCGCACCCTGCGCATAGTCGCGCATCGCGTCGCGAAGGGCATCGGCGCAGCATGCCCATGTGACAGAGTGAGAAGTCGTACTTGGTCGGGTCGGACGGGTCGAACTGCGCGAGAGCCCGTGTGATGTCCTCCGCGGTTTCCCACGTCACTGTCCGACGCGCAGTAAACCCCAGATTTCGGCTCAGCCTGTGGACGTGAACATCTACAGGAACCAGCAGCCTTGCTGGGTCTAGGGCCCATAGACCAAGGTCTACACCGTCCGCTGGCCTGCCCATCCACCGAAGAAACAGCAGAAGGCGTTTGCTGCCGCTCGCATTGCGCGGGTCGGGCAAGAGGTGCCGCGAACCCACACTGGGTCGCCTCCAAAGGTGACCTCCAGCCTCCCGTATGCGATCGCAAAACGCGGCCAAGGCCTCCCGAAGCTTGGGGGTGCGACCGAGTTCGGTCAGAAAGGCCGCCTCGAGCGACCCAGATGCCCGTTGCAATCCTCGCGCTCCCACCAGTAGCCGGACGACGTCGTCACCGACGAACACACGATGTTTCCAGCCGCGTAGGCGGGCCGAAACGTCGGACTCGTCGTCGGCGACGTGCGCCGGACTTGGCCCCAGACGGTGAAATAGGTCCTCGAGCTTGGCACCGATCACCTTCGCATTGCCAAAGGCCATGCAGGCGGCGGCCAGGGCAGCGAGTTCCTGGTCCTCACGCGCGTGGTAGATGTGCACAAACCGCACTGGATCCGCTGCTCGCCGCGCTTCGACGTCGCAGCCAGCCCGCACGGCTTCGAGTGTCGCGCGCACGAGCATCCAGCGACTCTTCTCGGCCACCGAG
This sequence comes from Polyangiaceae bacterium, assembly GCA_049512415.1. GTDB lineage: Bacteria > Myxococcota_A > Polyangia > Polyangiales > Polyangiaceae > Palsa-1150. Next base: position 122,779 of record JBEKXD010000001.1, on the reverse strand, counting down.
CGCGCGCGGGTCACTGCCCCACCTGTGCGCGCTTCTGCGGTGTCCCGCGTAGCAAGCCATTGTGAAGGCGCTCTTCGCACTCAATGCGCCGCGCTCGAGCGTGTTCGAGGCGAATGCGAGCCGTTGCCGTCCAACGACCCGCGGCTCCCGCACCCGATAGATAGGCCTGCCAGTGTTCCTCCGCAGCCGTCCACATGTGAACTGTCGCGATGTCGTCCGGTGCCGCATCTGCGTCCGCGGTTTCGCCCATCGCCAAGTACCACTCGCGTTCCCACGCCGGGACGAAGTATACGTCCACGTGGTCCCGAATTACGTCCCACCCCGTGACTCTGTTCGACGCTCCGAGGGGCCCCAGTTCGAGCCACGTCCACGCTTTGGCTCGGCGGACCACTTGGAGTGCGGCCGATGCGTCGCCACTTCGATCGAGCACGACGCCCAAGTCCCATAGGGCCAACGCGTACTCTGCATCGAGTGATGCGGCGCCCGCCAACTGTTCACAGGTGATGATGGCCAACCGGAATTCGGCAGCCGCACGGTCAAGGTCGCCTAGCCGCATCTCGGCCTCCCCCAGGTTCACGAGAGGCGAAATCCGGCGCCGATCGTCGCTCACGCACTCGAGATAGCGCGTCCAGGCTCGGACCTCCTCTCGCGGACGGTCAAGCCACGCATACGCGGTGGCGAGAGCTTCGAGAGGCGCTGGATCCCCGCCGAAGGCCCCGGGGTCGTCCGCCAGCGGGGCGAGCAGGTCCACCACCGGGCCGTGCGCTTCCGGACGACCTTGGAGCGTCGCGAGCGACTCGAGGACCAACCCCAAGTCTATACGCAAACTCGCGGCCGCTTCCCCACCGTCGCGAAGCCCCTGTTCGAGGATCGTCTTGGCGGCCTCGAGACGTAGCTCGCGTATCCGCAAGACGTCCTGGCCAAGTTCCGAGCCTTCGGCCGACGGGTGCAAGAGGCGGTCTACGCGCACGTGAAGCTCGTAGGCTTGCCGTCTGGCCGGTTGCTTCGCGATTTCCCAAATGCTCGGCGGGGTGTCTGCGTAGGAGGTACCGGTAACGCCGACGATCACGCCCAACGCCCCCCCGACGATGCGCCCAATCACACTCATGGACGCCCTGGGGCTCTCGATCGATCGGCTTGGGCATGGGCTTTCGAGTAATCGGCCCAAGGACCGTTCGGATCGGCTTCGAGGGAAGCCTGCCACGTGTCAGCCGCGCCGGCGCGTTCTCCAACCACTTCCAAGGCAAGCGCCGCCGCCGCGAGGGCGTCCGACGGCGCGACGGTGAATACTGCCTTGGCGTAGGGCGTCTGGATGCGGTCCCTCGGATCGCCCATCGATCCGGACGACAGGGCCTCCCGGACCGCAGTGAGATCCCCGCGCCGGTCCAATGCGAGCGCGAGAGCCACAATCGCTAGATTCCGCGCCTCGCCGCTGTTCTCGCGCGTGGCGGCGCGCAGCACGTTCACCGCGTCATCGAGGCCCTCGCGCCCCATCGACATGGCGGCGACTCCAATCTCGAGCTCGGCGGATCCGCGGTCCTCGCCGCGTAGCTCGCCGACCCACGGCTCTAGCGAGCGATATACATCGGAGGCCAGCCGAGGCTCGCCGGTTCGCGCTAGCGCCCGCGCCCATGCGAGGCGAGCAGAGGGCTCGTCGATCGCCGTTGGATCGCGCGCGACTGCCGCGCGAAACGCCAGGACCGCCCCCGGCCCGTCGCCCAGGACGACCAGCGCTCGACCTTGGATAACCAACGCTTCGACACGCTCGGGCAGCATTCGCCGCGCCTCTCTCGCCGCGTCGAGCGCAGAGGTCGCTCCCGCACGGCCGGAGCTGAGCTTGGCACGAGCGCTTCCGATGAGGTCGCAGTATCGTAAGAGCTCGGGGCGCTTCGCGCGCTCCCAGACGTTGCCTGCCCGAGCCCAAGCCAGCTGGCACGCCAGCGGCACGCCCGGGACGCCCCCAGCTGGGCCAAAGCCAGCCGCCTGTCCGAGCACCAGAATGGCCACCATGAGCATCGCACCCAAGTACGTAGCGCGGAGCGTCTGCGATGCCCACGGCGCCCTCGCGCGAATCGCGCGCGCCGTGGACTCCCAACGTCATCCATCACGCGAACCTATGACGGAGAGCTTGATTGAACCCCGACATCGCTAACAACGCCCCCGCGCAGCGGAATTCACGCTCCACGCTGCGTGACGGCCGATATGTGTTGTGCGCACCTCTCGGTGCGGGCTCTCAGGGCGCTACCTGGGAGGCGGTCGACAAGCGCGAAGGTCGACCTGTGGCGATCAAGCGATTCGACGTGCGCTGCGCGCGCTCGTGGAAGGACGTCGAACTCGCCGAACGAGAAGCGCGCGTCCTATCCTCGCTTTCGCACCCCAAGCTGCCGGGCTACGTCGAGCACTTCGAAGAGGATGGGGCGCTCTACCTCGTGATGGAGAAGGTCGAGGGCAAGCCCCTTTCCACGCTGTGCAAGGGCAGCCCCCTTTCGGAGCCCGATGCGCTCCGCCTCCTCCGCGATGCGGACGACGTGCTTCGCTATTTGCACGGGCGGCACCCCCCCGTCATCCATCGAGACCTCAAGCCTGCCAACGTCCTACGGCGCCCGGACGGTTCCTACGCTTTCGTCGACTTCGGCGCGGTACGCGACCGGTTGCGACCCGAGGGTGGAAGCACCGTGGTAGGCACGTTTGGCTTCATGGCTCCGGAGCAGCTTCAGGGACGGTCAGGGCCGGCGACAGACGTCTATGCGATGGGCGCGACGGTCATCTCGGCGCTCACGGGCAGGGAGCCCGAGGACCTTCCGCACCGCGGACTCTCCATCGACGTCGACGCTGCGGTCGGAACGAGCATCGGCCGCGGCCTTCGGGCCACGCTCGCGTCCATGCTCGAGCCCGATCCCGATCGACGAGCCTCATCGATTTCAGATGCGCTCCGCGGGATGCAGTCGACCCGACCCGTCGACGACTTCGCTTCCGAACTGCGTCAGCGGTTCGAGAACGAGCTGCGCGAACATCTCGATCGCTCCTTCGGATCCGACCGCCATGCCAGGCGCCGGGCGCGAAAGGCCGAACGGCGCCTGCGCAGGATGCACGAGAAGAGCCAGCGACGCCTCCGCAAGCTCCAAGACAGGAGCTGGCAGCACTCCTGGGATCACGCTTCCGGCCGAGGGCTGGCACGCCCTATGCGCGCCCAGCCGACGTTTCACATCGTAGCCGCCCTCGCACTGACTTTTGCCCAGGTCGCAGTCGGGATCGCCCTGAGAGCCTTCGTTCCGTTGTTGCTGGTCCTGCTCTCGCTGGTGTTCGGCCGACAATTGAGGGCGGCGTCGTGGCGCGTCCGCCGAGCGGGATTGCGAGCGGTAGACGCGATTGGCCAGGCCCGTCACTTCGTGCTCGACGTGCACGCAGCCCCGCCCCTCGAAGTGCGCGTCGATTCGGGTGAAGGTCAAGCGCAGCCGCGCGTAGCGGCGTCACCGGTAGACGAGCTCGACGATGCAGTCACGGGCTCATCGGATTATGAAGGACGATCGTCTCGTCGCGGCGCGAGCCGACGCTGATGAGCGCCACCGGACAGCTCGCTTCCTTCTCGATTCGATCGACGTAGCGCCGAGCCGCGGCCGGCAGGTCATCGACCGACCGCGCGCCTCCGATGTCTTCCTTCCAGCAGTCCATCGTCTCGTACACGGGAACCGCTCGCTCGGCATCCAAGACCGGGAAGTCGTCGGTCACACCGCTCGCGGTCCGGTATCCGACGCAGATGTCGATCGAATCGAGGCCGGTCAAAACATCGAGCTTGGTCAGCGCAAGCCCGTCCAGGCCATTGACTCGAACCGCGTACCTCAATGCAGGAAGGTCGAGCCAACCCGTGCGCCTCGCACGACCCGTCACAGAACCATATTCGTCGCCGCGGGTACGCAATCGCTCGCCGAGCGCATCGTGGAGCTCCGTTGGGAACGGGCCGCCTCCCACTCGCGTGCAATAGGCTTTGACAAGACCCATCACGTAGTCGATTCGGGTCGGCCCCACACCAACGCCCGTGCACGCGCCGCCCGCGGTCGAATGCGACGACGTAACGAAGGGATAGGTTCCGTGGTCGATGTCGAGCAGCGTTCCTTGCGCCCCCTCGAACAGGACTCGCTTGCCATTGCGCACCGCACTCTCGGCGAGCTTCGAGGAATCTCCCAGGAGCGGGACGATGCGCTCCGCGAGGGCATGCAGGTGCCCCACCACATCGGCGCGCGACGGTGGAGTGCCCCCCTGGCCCGCGATCACGGGCCCCCAATACGCAAGCGCGCGCTCGACCGCCTCGTCCATCGAAGCGAGATTGCGTAGGCCACCGAGGAGAATGCCGCGGCGCGCGGCTTTGTCCTCGTAACACGGGCCCACGCCGCGTTTGGTCGTACCGAGGGCGCCCGGGCCGAGCTCCCGTAGTCCGTCGGCCACGACGTGATAGGGCAGGATCGCGTGAGCGCGGTCGCTCACGACGAGCGAACCGGGTAAGCGAACGTGCCCACGCCTCGCCAGCTCATCGAGCTCGGTGACCAGACTCCCCGGATCGATAGCCATACCCTGGGCAAGAACGCACGTCGTCCGAGGACGCAGAATGCCGCTCGGGATGAGACGCACGATGAGCTTGTCGTCTCCTACAACGAGAGTGTGTCCAGCGTTCGGACCGCCCCCGTAGCGTACGACCATGTCGGCGTGCTCCGTCAGAATGTCGACGATCTTCCCCTTTCCTTCGTCGCCCCACTGCGCGCCGACGACGACGACCGCGGTCATCTCGATCCTCTTGTTTCTTCAATGGGCGACGCGATGCGATCGCCGGTATTTGTCTCTAACCATCCGACGGCGTCGACGACGTGGGTGAAACCCCACGCGCGCGCCCAATTTAGACCTTCCCTACCATCTTCCATGGCCACCGCCACGACGCCGCACGAACGGAGCTTCAACACGCGCTCGGCACAGCCAGGACCCACGGCCACGACGCGCACGAGAACAGCCCTGGGGACGCACGCGGCAGTCAGCGCCTCGGTCAGGCGGTCGAGGTCGAGGGCAAGTCCCGCCGCTTCAATGGGATATCCGAAACGCCCGAGGAGTTGGTCGTACCTTCCGCCCGATGCGATGGGGTCGCCAGGCCCCTCCGCATACACGTGAAACATCGCGCCCGTGTAATAGGCGAAACCCCTGACTTCGCCCAGGTCGCCAACGACGCGGGCTCCGGGCAGACCACGGGCAGTCACGGCGTCGAAGAGGTGGAGCAAGCGCGACGCAGCCCCGTGAGCCGGCGTGCCCGCTAGCAGCTCCAAGCCCTCGACGAGGACGCCGCGCCCGCCGTGCAGCCTGGGCAGGGCCAGCAGCGCCTCGGAGTGCGCGCACCGCGCGACGTCGCACGCCTCTGCGATCGCGGCCTCGTCCTTCTTAGAAAGTGCCGCCGAGAGGCGCGACTGGTGCTCGGGGGCAAGGCCTTCGAGCAAGGCTCGAACGACGCCTGCTTCACCGACGTCGAGGGTGAACTCGCCCAACCCGACGGCGGCGAGGACATCTGCAGTGAGCTCGAGCAACTCGAGGTCCCCTGCAAGACCCGCGATGCCCACGAGCTCGATGCCCACTTGCGGGATCTGGCGATGGGTGCGCGCGCGGCCCCCTCGACGTCTCACGATCGTGCCTTCGCACACCAGACGGAGTGGTGCAGGCCGACCGCGCAAGCGAGTCGCCACCATCCTTGCGATCTGCGGGGTCATGTCCGGCCGGAGGGCGGCGACTTCGCCGGACTCGGGCTCCACGAAGCGAAGCACATCAGCCGGGTCCAGAGCCCCGAGGCCGCGCTCGAGAACGTCCGCGAACTCGAAGGCCGGAGGAGTCACGAGGGCGTACCCGAAGAGTGCGGCTCGATCGAGGATCCGCTGACTTAGCGCACGACGCGTCGCAGCGTCCTCGGGGAGCAGGTCGATCATGCCCGCTGGGAGCGGGTGTTCGAGTGGCCGCGGCATCGTCTCAGCGGGGGTCAAAGCCCACCACGCTCACCACATCGCGCGCGGCAGGTCAATATCGACCACACTGTCTCTTCGCCTCCACCTGTCGCCAATCCGGCAGCGCATCGTAGGCGCCAGACCCCCGAGTCTGCGCGAGAAATTCGCAATGGGGACCCCTCGGCACGAGTGTCGCAACGGCGGGCGGACGTACGCAGTTCCCAGACGAACAGAGACGCCCTTCGTGGATTGGGGACGCATCGGCCCTAGGGCGCCAGTTCACGAATGTGAGGGAGACACCATGGCCTTCTCCGTTTCATCGTCAGTCCTCGAACAAGCGGCTCGCGGAGATTCCGAGGCGCTAAGCTCGCTTGTTTCGCAGCTGCGTCCTTACGTTGAGAAGCAACTCCTCCGCTACCCGCTTTCAGAGGAGGACCGTCGTGACCTGCTGCAGGCGACGCTCGTACAGGTCATTCGACGCGTCGGCTCCTTCCGCGGCGACTCGAGTTTCTCCACCTGGCTTTTCCGGGTGACGGCGAACGAGGCCCTCATGATGATGCGCTCGCAACGCAGACACCGGTCACGGCTGGTCGAGGGGCTCGACCTCGAAGATCTCGGGGGTTTGCCGGCGGCGAACGACGCAGCCCGCGGAGATTGGGGCGAGGACAGTGCGGCAGCCAGCGAACGAGACGCTAGGGTCCGCCGAGCCGTTGACGAGCTTCCGCCCGACTACCGCGACGTCGTCGCCCTCCACTATCGCGAAGACCTGGGCCTCGACGAGATAGCGTCGAGACTATCGACGACGGAAAGTGCGGTGCGGTCCCGTTTGCACCGTGCACGTTCACGCCTGAGGGCCATGCTTCAGAGTGCTGCATAGCGCGTCGATTGTTCGGCGCCCTGGGAGCCGACTACGCGCCCATCCTCAGGATAACCTGTCCGACAAAGAAAGGACCCATGCGCGCGATATACTCCCGAGTCTGGCGTGTGCGCCGCATGGTTTGGACAAGGTGCGACAGGGGGTGGAGGTCCTTGCCACAAAGCCCAATGACGAACTCGCTGTCAGCTCCGTCCAGGCCGTAGCAGGCCAGGCGCACGTCGTGGGCGAGTTCGCTCGCACCGTACGCCATGCCGATTTGGGCGTGTTCGCGTAGAACCTGGGCCTGCTCGTGGGGGTCGAGCGACGAAAATGCGGGAGTACGCCTCAACGGATACCAGACGTGCCACGGAAACGCCGGGTTTCCGACCTGGTCGACCGGGCGGCGCAACAGCGTGTACTCGAGGTCCGATTCGTGCCCCGTCGCGTACGTGCGACCGAGCATGGCCCACCCTGGACGGAGTTCAACCCGGCCCAGCGGAGGCGCCGCGAAGAGGCGGCGAACGGTGCCGACGAGGCGGGCCGGGTCTTGGTTCCAGGACAGCAGGCCGTAGCCGCGCGGGTTCACCACGTCGGCGTAGACGATGGACGCAAGTCCACCGTCCCGAAGGACATCGGACAAGCTACCCGCGAGATCGCCCTCGCCTTCCCCGTGGACTCGCGGCTCGTCGAAGACGACCAAGTGCATGAATAGGCGCGTGTCCATGGACTGGCGCACGCCACCTCGAGCGCCTCCGTATTCGGTCACGTCGACAACGGGGAGTCCAGGTTTGGTGTCGGCCTCGGTCATGGACTGGGAGGGTAACGTGCCGCGGCGGACGTGCCACGATCGCGGAAATGGGTCCAATCTACACCGGGCACGCCAACGTTGACGGCGAACGGCAACGACGACGGTCACCTACACGACGTAATCGAGATTGCGACGATTCGCGCAATGAGGTCGGTTGCGCCGGCATCCCGGGCCTCTTCGCGCGATGACGAGCGCGAGCCGCCGGGGAGCGCCCTACGCTCGCATGCCGACGAGGCACTGCGAACCCCCATCACACCCTAATTTTGATTGTCCCGTACCGAAGGAGGGACTCGAACCCTCACGCCCGTGAGGACGGCGGATTTTGAGTCCGCTGCGTCTGCCATTCCGCCACTTCGGCTCTTGTCGTGTAGTTTCGATAAGTTAGTAGCACTCTGCCCCTCCGAAGATCCACCCCCTTTGGGGGAATCGACGTGGAATCGCGCAAGAAGGCAATGGTCGGGACCTCCTCGGCTCGGACTCGTTGAGCGTCTCGAGCCTTGTTGCACGCGTTCACTTGAACGGCGTCTTGCCGCCCGGATCGGATCGCGCTGGCGTCGTGCCGGGCGAGTCCCATCTGGGTTCACCTGGTCGGGCCTCAGAATTGGGCCTGGGTGGCACGGGGATCGGAATTGACTTTGGATCCGGCTGCGGCTTCGTCGGTTCAGTTTCCGCCGAATTCATCCGCGGCTGACTAGCCGACGTAAGCCTTGAAAACAAGCAGCGGCCCACCGAAAACGCTCAGCAGCCTCGACGATTTCCTGTCGGTCCTTCGACGCATCCGCATGCGCCCGGATAGCCAACGAAAACGGCTTCGCTCCGGAAAGTCCTGACCGATGAATGGCCCTTGACACAAGCCTTCACGCAGGGGCGCCGGCAACCGTGCGCTTCGACGGTCACCCTCACTGGGGCACGGCCGTCACGCCCCAGAGGCCGGTGCACGTCACCCCATTGCCCTCGGCCGAAACGTCCAAGATCCCCGAAGCCGAGCCCGCGTCGGGGTCGAATGTGACGACCGTCGTTGCGCTGTAGGAAACCCCGTCCGACGTCCACGTGCAGGCGCTATCCCATTCGGTACACCCGTTCTGATACCGATTCGCGCACGTGACCGACGGATCGAGCGCGATTTCGCCATCTTGCGCGACAGGGACGATCCGCGTCGGAGCCGCGTCGCACGTGCCTGCGGTCTGGGTGAGAGTCTCCACATAGCTGGCATCGGGCGTGGCACATGGATTGATGTTTGGGGGCCCACCGTCGCCAGGGGTCGACGACCCGCAACCCGCCACTGCTGTCGCCGCGACTGCCAGGAGCAAGCTCCGATTCATGGCCGATATCCTACGCACGCATCCGATTCGTATGCCAGGGCTAGCGCGCCGGCGCTGCCGCGCGATTCCAATGCGGTTCTCTACGACGCTGGCGGCTTCGACATGGAGCAGTTCGCGACGGGTGCTGAACCCCGGGAGCAACCGCAAGGACTCGACGAAGTCCTCGCCAAGACCTCGCTCTTCGGCGAGCGTCAGTCGAACAGTCTCAGCTGCTTGCCCTTGGGCGTCGACGCCGCGTCCCCAGGCACGGCAGCAATCCGTTCCACGGCGAACGCGGTCCGAGCGCTCATGCTGAGAAGCTCCACAAGATGCGCGCCACCGCGCTCGCGCGCGTCGAGCCACGTGTCGTGAGCGCCCGGGTCCAGAACCACCGGCATGCGCGCGTGAATCGTCGCCACGTCCCCAACGGCTGGGTGCGTGACGATCGTGCAGCTCTCGACAACCTCTCCTTCTGCAGACGTCCACGACTCCCAAAGGCCGGCCATGGCAAAAGGCGCCGCCTCGGGCGTCCGAACGACGTAGGGGATCTTTCGCCTGCCTTCGACCTTCCACTCGTAGAAAGCGTCAGCCAGGACCAGACATCGGCGCTTGGCGAGCGGAGCTCGAAACACGGACCTCTCCGCCAGAGTCTCGAGACGAGCGTTGAACATCTTGTTTCCGACCTTCGCGTCACGGGCCGAGCGGGGAACAAGTCCCCATCGCACGAGGTTGAGCCCACGACGACCGTCGGACAGGCGCACGATCGGGATGGATTGCGCGGGCGAGATGTTCAGCCGCGGCGGGAGATCGACCGGATCCGCGTGTTCGAAGCGATAGAGCCTTGCGAGAACATCCCAGGGAACTGTCAGCCGAATCCTGCCGCACATGGATAGCTCTCGTGATCCCCAACGTCTTGCCGGTTAGATCCGCAAAGGATCTGGAGGGGGCGAGCGCGTAGAAGCCCGATGCCACGCGATATAGCGCACGCGGAATCGTGCGCAAGGCCTGGTTGGTGTGGCGCCGCGGGCCCGGGCGAGTTCGCGTTCGGGAAGGTCGCCGCTGACACGGGTCGAACTCATTTCCGAGCCCCACGTCGCCGTGGTTTCGACGGGTGCAGTTTCTCGTGCCGAGCCAGCATGCCTACGAACTTCTCGATGCGAGCTCTTCGCGTCTCCGGCTTCTTCGCCGTGTGGATGCGGAATAGCACAGCATAACGGTTGTGCGACTCCAGCGTCTCGAAGAAACGAGCGGCCCGTGGGTTAGCTGCCAACGCGTTCGCGAGATCCGTCGGCACGGTTGCCTGGCTCTGGGAATCGTAGGCGGCCTCCCAGCGCCCGTCCCGCTTTGCACGCTCGACTTCCACGCGCCCTGGCGGCCTCATATTGCCCGTCTCGATGAGCGCGGCCGCCTTCTCGCGGTTGGCCTTCGACCAGATGCTCTTGGGCCCGCGAGGCGTAAACCTTTGGAGCCACCATGCGTCGTCGAGCTTGCCCTTCTGCCCGTCGATCCATCCCCACGCGAGCGCCACCTCAAGCGCACCAGCGTAGGTGAGCGATTTGGATTTCGACCCCTTCTTTCCAATCTTGATCCAGGCGCCGCGCGACGACGCGTAGTGCGAGGCCAGCCATCTCGACCACGCGTGGGTGTCCGCGAATGACAGCACCGGCAGTTCGTTGGTCGGCATCCCGTCCTGCAGCGGCGCTTTTCGTCCCGCATCGCCTGCCTTCGTCGTGGTCTTCATTGTCGGTCGGACGCGATCTACTCTCCCTGCCAGTAGACGTGTCGACGATCTGATGTGCGGTCTCTGGTTCACCGGTCGGACACGCGATGACATCGCCTGCGCGGATGACATGTCGAGCGCTGCCAAGGCGGATCTCGCCCTGGCCTTCGGAGGGAGGACATTGTCCCCCCAAACTTCGGAGAGACTCGCTGGGACTGCGCTGTTTCGACAAGTCGTTGAGGCACACTGTCGGTCGTGACGTCCGCGCGCAGCGTTCTCGTGGTCGATGACGATCCGGACATCCGGCGAATCGTATCGTTTGCTCTCGCGAACCTCGGACAATTCCATGTGAGAGTGGCGGCGGGCGCCGAGGAGGCGCTCAGGCTTGTCGACGAGGCGCCGCCCGACGTCGTCCTTCTCGACGTGTCCATGCCGCACGCCGATGGTCCCCAGACCCTGGCGCTACTGCGGGCCGTCCCCTCGATGAGGGACGTTCCCATCGCGTTTCTCACCGCGGCCGTCGGAGAGTCGCATCCCGGCACACCGCAGGCGCGGGAGTCGGTCGATGCCCTCCGACGCGCGGGAGCCGCGGACATCATCGCAAAGCCCTTCGTCTTCGAAGAGCTGTGCGAGCGTGTTAGGCGTCTGCTCGCTCAGACTGGAGTAGTCTGAGGCACCATGACCGAGCTGCGAGACTCGCCGTTCGAGGCCCTTCTGGCAGCCGAACGCGCGGCGTATGCGGAACGGATTCACATCCGGATCGCGGAACTCGAGGGCTACCTCGAGGCCGGACACGTCGAGGAGGCGAGGCGGGTCGCACACCGACTTGCAGGATCCGCCGGAACCTACGGATTCCCGGCGCTCGGCGGAGCCGCGCGCGAAATCGAAGTGACGCTCGAGAACGGAAGCCCGATCGACGAACCGATGCTCCGCCGACTGCGAGAAGCGTGTCCCGAGAGCGCGCCACCGTTTCGAGGGGCACCGTGACGCGCGAGCACAAGCGCGCGCCCGTAGCTGTGCAGGCGCCCGACGCCGCGCCGATCTTCGCGGTCGGCGAAGTCCTCGCGGACACCTACGAAGTGAGGTCGTTGCTCGGCTCCGGCGGGATGGCCGAAGTCTACGAGGCCGACGACCGAGCGCTCGGGCGACGAGTCGCTGTCAAGGTGATGCGGGCGAGCATCGACTTGCAATACCTGGCGCGGGAAGGGCGGGCGCTGGCGGCTGTCCACCATCCTGGCGTCGTCACCGTGCACACGATGGGCGAGCATCGCGGGACCCCGTTCCTCGTCCTGGAGCGCGTGCGGGGCGTCGCACTCGACCGGATGATCGAAGACAGGCGTCAGCAGGGTGAGCTCTTTGCCGTGTCCGAAGCTCTCGATCTTCTCGTGGCGATCGTTGGCGCTCTGAGCGCGGTGCACGTCGCCGGTCTCGCTCACAGGGACGTCAAGCCGGCCAACGTGATGCTGACGCCGAGCGGTCGGGTCGTGCTCATGGATTTCGGGCTCGTGCTCCCGAGCGCGGACCGCGCGGGCCATCGAAGCGTCGCTGGCTCGCTGCGATACATGGCCCCCGAGGCGCTGACTGCCGGTGTCGCCGAGGGCGCCGCGCACTTGCTTGACGTGTACGCGTTCGGCGTTCTGGCCTTCGAGCTGCTCTGCGGAATCGCTCCGTTCGCCGACGGCGAACCCCAGGAGATGTATCGCGCCAAGGTCAAGCACCCGCTGCCGCGCGTCCGCGATCATCGGTCCGACATCGCGCCGAAGCTCGACGACTTCGTCGCGCAGCTCATGGCGCCCAAACCGCACGACCGTCCTCAGGGCGCCGAGGCCGTCGAGTGGCAGCTTCGCGCGCTGCGCACGGCAGTCGGACCCGACACTCGAGAGCGTCCTTTCACGGTACTCATCGTCGACGACGACCCCGACATGCGTCGCGGGCTTGCTCTCTACGTGCGCGCTGGGGCGCCGGATGCGCAAATCGAGACGACGGGAGACGGATCGCGCGCCGTGCAGCTCGTGCGCCGTCACGCCCCGGACTTGCTGTTCATGGACCTCGACTTGCCGGGTATCAACGGCATCGAGGTATTGATGCTCCTACGCGGCATGCGGCTCGTCGAGACGTGCCGCATGGTCTCGGTCAGTGGCCGCGCCTCCGCAGCCGATGTCGAATTGTTGCGCCAACTCGGGGTGGGGTCGCTCCACAAGGGTCCGGACCTCGTGAAGGAGGTCGCGGAGCTCGTCACGAAGGTGCGAGCACTCCGTTAGCTCAACCGCGATTTGTGCTAAGGCGTGGGGTATCGACGTCGTCGGCAATATCTCCGGACTAGCCCCTTCGGTCCTACGCGCCCTCCAACGCCTCTATCGGCGGCGAGTCCCGGTCGACGCAATCGTCACGCCAGAGCTCGCGCGCTCGCTCGCGTCACTCTCGTTCGAGACAGGGCGACAGATCGGGGTCCTCATTCATCGCTCGGGCCAGCTGGACTCGGTCATCGTGGGCGACGCGACCAAGTTGGTCCTGCCGGACATCGGTCGCCTGCGCGCAGCCGAGGGACGGTTCCGAGGCCTGCGCTTGGTGCACACGCATCTGCGAGGCGAATCTCTCACGCGCGACGATCGTGTGGACCTCGTGCGCCTTCGACTGGACCTAGTGGCGGCTATCGAACTCAGCCCGACGGGCGAGCTGCGATCGATGAGCTACGCGCACAACATCCCCTCCGAGACGGGCGACGTGGCCGCGCGCGAGATCACTTCGCAGCCGTTCGCGCAGGTTCATCTCGACGTCGGCCGGCTCATGGGCGATCTCGAGGCGGAGTTCGCGCGCCGAGCGCGGGCGCGAGCCGTCCGCGCCAAGGACGGACGTGCGATTGTCGTTCACGTCGGCGACAAGTCCAAGGGAGCCGCTGCCGTTCGCGAAGCGGAAGACAGCGTGCGCGAACTGCGCGAGCTGGCCCGGTCGGCGGGAACCGACGTGGTAGACAGCGTGATCCAGATGCGCGATCGCCTCGATTCCAAGTTCGTCCTGGGCCGAGGCAAGCTCGAGGAGGTCGTCGTCCGCGCCATCGAACTCGACGCCAACGTCTTGATCTTCGATCGGGATCTGACGCCTGCGCAAGCGAGCTCGATCGCGCGGCACACCGACCTCCACGTCGTCGATCGAACCCAATTGATTCTCGACATCTTCGCGCAGCGAGCCGAAAGCCGAGACGGCAAGCTGCAGGTGGAACTGGCGCAGCTCAAGTACGCGATGCCGCGCCTGTCGCAGAAGGACGACAGTCTTTCACGTCTCACCGGAGGGATCGGCGGTCGCGGGCCGGGAGAGACCAAACTGGAGATCGGACGGCGCCGAGCCAATGACCGGGTTACGCACCTCGAGCGAGAGTTGCGACAGCTCGCCATGCGACGCCGCCAGCGGCGCCGCAAGAGGGCGCGTGAGGGCGTGCCCACCGTGGCGATCGTCGGGTACACGAACGCCGGGAAGAGCACGCTCCTCAATACCCTGACAGGAGCCGATGTCCTGGCAGAGGACAAGCTCTTCGCGACGCTCGATACCCGGTCGCGCGTGCTTCGCTGCGGATGGGCAGGCTGGGGCGATCGCGAGGTGGTGCTGACGGACACGGTCGGGTTCATCCGCCGGCTGCCGAAGGACTTATTTGCCGCCTTTCGCGCCACTTTCGAAGAAGCCGCGGACGCCGACCTGCTCCTGCACGCCGTAGATGCCAGCGATCCCTGCAAGGGCGACCACATCCGCACGGTGACCGAACTCCTCGAGGAGCTCGATCTCGCCGACCTCCCTCGCCTGCTCGTCTACACGAAGGTCGACCTTCTCGAAAATGGTGACCGACGCCGCCTTCAGCGTCTCGAGCCCCATGCCGTCTTGGTGTGTGCGACCGAGCGGGAGTCGACGAGAGCGCTTCTCGATCGCATGGCGTGCGAGCTCGCGTCCAAATGGGATCGGGCGGCACGTGGACCGACGATCGGCCCGGACGTGAGCCTCGGGCTGGTCGATGATGACGAATGCGCAGGAATCGCCCAGGGCGTGACAACGCTCGACGAGATGCTTCGAGCGGCCGGCAAGCGGGTGCGCGAGCGAAGGGATGGGTGAATGAATCTCGCGTGGCTGCCGCCCGGCCCGCAACCGGGGCGACCCCGGGGTCGAAAGGTTGGGTGCATGTCAAGCGACCGGTCGGCGTTCGGAAGACACGCGGAGCGGCTTGCCCTCGCTATCGCCCCGTGGGTTTTGAATGCGTGCGCCGCAGGAGGGCCTCTTGCCGACTGCAAAGCAGACTTCGCCAAAGGCCAGTATCCCCGCGCCAAGGCAGACCTCCAACGGATCGACCAACGTGCGCGAGCGTGGACAAGTCCCGAGCGAGCTCAATATGCGCTCTACCGAGGCCTGACGAGTGAGGCTCTGGGCGATCGCCGCCAGGCGGCCCTGTGGCTTCGCGAGGCGCGCGCCATCGAGGATGCAGCTCCGGGAACGCTCGCTCCACTCGACGCGAAACGGCTCAGCGTGGGCCTCGACACCGTTCGATAGAAGGCCGGCGTCTATCGGCCGATCCCCTCGCGATCCCGGCGTCGAGCATCCTCGCCTGCGGGAAGTAGGCTCCGGGCGACTCGCCGCCGGCCTCGCTTGGGCTCGGCCGATAGACGCCGGCCTTCTTCCGCTTCCCGCGATCGACGCGGCGCGGTGAACCGACACGCCAGACCGCAGGGAGGAAACGTGCTACGTGCGCTCCGTGCCAACGTTTCAGGTGCCCCACGTGGTCGTCGCTACACACGGCCACTGCTTTGATGGAATCTGCGCAGCAGTGATGTTCACGCGCCTTTATCGTCATTGCTTTCCGGGGGATGGCGCCACATTCACCTACCACGGGGCTGGCTATGGACCGGGCCAGAACGGCGTCGATCCTCGCGTGTTTAGCGGGAGCGTTTCCGCGATCCTGGACTTTCGTTTCAGCGCATTCGACTCGCTGACCTGGTACTTCGATCACCACGTGAGCGCCTTCGTCACGCCCGAGGAGCGCGCGTTCTACGAACGCCAAGTCGTCGTCGGGGAAGCGCGTGGCCAACGCCGCATGTTCCACGACGGAACCTACTCGAGCGCGACCAAGCTCATCGCGGACGTGGGCCGGGACCGTTTCGGCCTCGACCTCAGACCGACGAGCGAGCTCGTTCGATGGGCGGATCTCATCGACAGCGCGGCGTTTCCGTCGGCGACGTTCGCCGTCGAGCGGCGGGAGCCCGAACTCAAGTTCATGACGGTCATCGAGCAGAGTGGGGACGATGCCTTCCTCGCCACGATGGTCCCTCGACTGCTCGAGGAGCCGCTCGCGGACGTGGCGCGCTCGCCGGAGATCATGGATCTTTTCGCTCCGCTGGGTCGCGCGCACGAAGCCTTCGTCAAGCTCGTCGAGCGGCGCGCACGGCAGGTCGGCCGGGTTGTGCTCGTCGACCTGAGCGACCAGCTCATCGAGGTCGCAGGGAAGTTCGTCGCGTACGCCCTGTATCCGAACAGTGCCTACTCGGTTCTCCTCAGCCGCTCGAAGAGCAAATGCAAGATCAGCGTCGGCTACAATCCATGGTCGCCTGAGCCTCGGCGCCACAACATCGCGGCCATCTGCGAGCGCCACGGCGGCGGCGGGCATCCGGTTGTGGGGGCGATCTCTCTGCCTGCGGACAGCGTGGACGAGGCGAAGGCGCTGGCGGCGTCGATTGCGGAGGAGCTGGCTGCGTAGCGGCCGACACCTCTTAAGGCAGCGCTTTCGAGACTGTCGGCTGCGCGAGGGTCCGGAGGCGGTCGAGGCCGAACTGGCCAAAGAAGCCCCACAAGAAGGCGTAGAAGAAATCCCCAAAGGTGCCGAGCCACGTGCCGATGAAGATCTGGTAGCCGGCGCAGAGAGTCAGCGCCGTGGCCACGATGCCCGTGACGAGACCAACCCAGAACCTGTCCGCCTCGACGCCCCGGTAATCCGGCGAGGCCGTGATGTCGCCCGCCCACGCCCTCGCAACCGAGTGGGTCTTGTCGCTGAACTGGACGCGCACCTGAATGAATCCAGGTTTTCTCGGCGTGACGGTAGCCGTCTCGTCATCCCCTCGAATGTCTGCCGCGCTCTCCGGGTCGGCGCTCCACGTGGCACCCTTCGGGTGAGGTCCTGCGCTGCCGCCCCAATCCAGTGTGACGTTCGCCGCTTGCCCGACCTCCAGCTTCACCGGCAAAACGACGATGGGCCACAAGGTCGGCTGTTCGGGCATCGCCGGGCTCGACGCGCCATCGCCGGGCTGCGCCGGTCTGACACTACCCGTTCTCGTCAAATGGGGGATGGCGGACCTCGGAGTCGCGGTCTGTGGCGCCAGCAGGGCGGCGGCATTCGCGAACTCCCCCTTTGCCACGGCCAACTCGACTTGGCGCCGCGCCGCAGGGAGTGCCGCCGCTTCGAGCTCGCGCTCCGCCCGGCCTCGAATCGTCGCAAGGACCACGAGGTTGGCAACCGGGTCGGCCGTCACCGCGTGCTGCTGGAGAGCCTCCGCCGCGAGGGACGACATCGTGTCGGCGAGCTCGCCCCTGCCCCCGCTCCGAAGAATCGATTCGGCCTCGTGAAACGCCTGCGCGATCTCGAACGGGAGATGAAAGGAAATCCACCCGCGCAGATCGTGGGCAGCGGAGTTCGCGTCGCCCATGAGGGCCCCGAGGCCGCCTTGCGCCCGGAGCGCGGTCTCGACCCGCACGATCAGCGAGGAGCGGCGGTTCTCGGTATCGTGATTGTCGGACGCGGGCCATGAGTGAAGGTCCGTCAGCCCGGTCCAGGCCGCCATCAGCCACTGTCCCAGGACGCTCGTCAGGCGCCGCTGCAGCGTCGCGTCGAAGATCGTGAGCCTTGCCTGGGCTGCCTCTACGCGACCCGCGTCGCGGGCCGACTCGATCGCAGCCAGGTCCTGGGAGACGGGCGCCACCAGGTTCGCGATGGCCGTGTCCAGGCCCGCTCCGCCGGACGCGAGGATGGCGTGATCGAAACCGAGCGCGGACGTGAGCCGAGCCTCGGATGCGCGAGCATCCTGCTCGATCTTGGTGACGAGCGCCTGGTCCGCGGCGGTCGCCGTCTCGATCGCGTCGACCGTCCTGGCCGAACGGCTCTTGGTTTCGAGATCGACTGCAACCCCCATGATGCGTTGCTCGACGACCGGGTCGGCCTCCTTGGAGGCGCGCGCGACGAGGTCGTCCGCGGCGCGCAGACCCCTGAGTCGCGCAGCGTCGAGCGCCGAGCGCCCCGCAAGCCACACGTTCACAACCCATCCGAGGGCTATCCCGAGGGCCAGAATGCCGATTAGGAAGACCCACGAGAGTCGCACCCTCAGCGTCACGTCGACGCTCTGATCGCGTTTGGTGTCGGGAGCGTGCACGACCAGCCGGCTCGTGTAGGTCCCCGGCGGGGGTCCGCTCGAGAGGGACACCTCGAGCCCTGCCCCAGCACCGGCGTCGAGCGCCAGCGGCTCGGCCTGCGGCACGAGCTGAATGCCGGTCGGATCTCCCGACGACGTCTTGAGCTCGGCGCCGGAGGCGCTGATGCTCCGGATGGGCGCCAGGTTGGAGGTCTCGCGCAGCGGGACCGTGAGACCCGAATCCGGCCCCAGGACAGGCCACGCTTCGACGGGCAGCGTCACCGCCGACGGAACGTCGAGAACCGGATCGACCGTCCGCACAATCTCGATCGAGAGCGTCGCTGTGGGCAGCGCATCCAGCGCCGCCCCGTCCGCCGTCGCGTCGGCCGAGGCGCCCCCGTCCATAGGGATCGGAAGCGTCACGACGAGCGGAACCGCGTAGGTCCCCGGACTCGGGCAGCCGTTCTCCAGAGAGCCGGTCACCGCATACTCGCGGATCGACGCATCCGACAAGGCTGGCTTGTCCCACGCAACCGACCAGGCGACGGGCTGCCCCGCGCCGTGGGGGGCGATGTCGCCCGTGCGGACGGCCAGCGGCGAGCGCGGGGACGTGAAGCGCAGCTCGAGGCGGGCGTTGCCGCAGTCGGCGATGACGAACCGGGCGCGCCCCGACGCACTCAGATCCACCGCCGTCGCCGGCCGCGCGAAGACCACGAAAAGCAGGGACACGAGCACAAGAAAGGTCGCGCGCATGGTTCGAACGTACACTGGACAGGACGCGGCCGAAACGGGTCGAAATGCCAAACGACCGTGCCCGGAATCCGGACACGGTCGCTCGGTCTGTGACTCAGTCGAGGGCTGGTGGCAGGAGCGTGCTAGCCCTCGGGCTTAGCAACCGGCGCCCGACGTACCGCACTGCTGCCAGAGGTATCCGGCCACGACACCGCGCCTCGAGTACGGCGTCGTGAACATGCCGCAGATGTATTGATTGGAGGCGTTGTAGTAGCAGCCCCACTGACCGTAGTGGTCGGGCGTGCAGAGCGGGTTGCTCGTGTCGTAGACGAAGGGATTGACTTGCGGACCTTCGAGCCCATGCGCGTTGGTTTGGGGTCCCGCGCTGGCGTAGTCGTCCGGGTCAATCGTGAGGACGCTCGTGCAGCCGGGGTTGTTGCACTGCTGGGCGGGGTTCTGTACCCACGCGTTGATCGACTGGCCGTTCAGCGTGATAAGGAGGTGCGGATTGCTCGTGCCGCCGGGGCCGTTGAAGGGTGAGCACCCCGCCACCTGGCCGCCTGTGAACTTCGAGGTCACCTTGGAGGCGCCCGGGAAGAGGCTCATGTTGTTGTACGCAACGGCGCTAAACCAGTAATCGTTGCTGCTGGTCAACGTCATCAGGATTTTCGTCGCGCCGCTGCCCATGCTGGTGTCCGTGACGGTGTAGCTGTCGAGGGGGTTGGTGGTGTTGGAGCCACTGGGCGGCGTCCAGCCCGGCACCGTGCCGCTGGACTTCGTACCGAGCACGAAGTTCTTCAGCGCGGCCGCCTTGAACTCGTAGAACTCGGCTCCGTTGGTGTCGGCAAAGCAGCTCTGTAGGCCGGCCACCAGATACGCGGCCACCTCTTTGCTGTTGTCCTGCGCCGCCTCGAGGGCGTTGAACGCGGCGGTCGGGATGAAGGCATAGCCTGGAGCGTTCGGATCGAACTCAATCTCGTTGACTGAGGTATCGATCACGAACATCTGCGACGACCAGAGGAGGCTGTCGTAGAGAGCGTAGTTGGAGTCCCCGTTGTTCGGGAGCTTGTTGTTCTCGTAGGCGATCGCAAGATTGAGGGCGGCCGTTCCCGCCGCGCGCGCCTGGTGGTCCACGCCGTCGTTCGGCCACTCCGCACCGGCGTTGCCGTTGGCGTGACCGTCGACGAGATAGACGGTCGGCGCCGTATACGTCGACCCGCTGTACTTGCCACTGAACAGGAACGAGGTGCTCCCGCCGTTCGCGGCGAGCACGCTGGCGTTGCGGTTCGGCGCGAACCAGGCATACCCCCCGATCATGTACGACTCGGCTCCCGACGTGTTCGCCGTGGAGATCGTGACCGTGCCAGGGGTGAGCTCGACCTGCCAGCTCGACATCGGGTCTGGGCTGTTGTTGACGACCGTCACCTTGGCCGAGTAGGTCCCGCCACTCGCCGAGGCGTTGCTGATTGTCGCGGTGATGCCGCCGCCGACGACCTCCTGCGACACATCGCCCGTGGTCTCGCCGTTCTCCGATGCCGGCGACCCACACGCGATGACTGATGTTGCCCCCAAGAGCAGTAGCGCTTTGATTTTCACGGTGTTTCCTCCCGTTGCAGACGTTGGTGAGCCCTAGTGCAAGCGGGAGGCCAGCTTCGATCCGTTGAGTCGTCGTGGGCCTTTCCTGGCCCTTTGAGCCTAAATTAGGCTCGATCTCGAAACATCGTTCAATCCGCGACTCGCCGCCGAAAGCCTACTTCCGCCAGTCCGTGTTGTGGCCCAGTCCACTCGTGGCGCGCCGTGCACTTGCTGTGGCGCGGGGAGCAACTCCCGAGATGTGGACTGCGGTGAGTCCACGACCGAGTCGCCACAGCGCGAGAGCATCGGGAGACGTTGCCGAGAAGCCAGGCGGCCACGCCTGCAACCGCAGTCATGGCCGCTCGGCTTCTCGTGGACCCGACTACACCAGGCGCGCGCCGAGGGTCCTGTCAGTCTTCAACAGCCGCCGCCCGTGCCGCACTGCTGCCAGAGGTATCCGCTGATCATGCCCCTCCTCGAGTACGGTGTCGTGAACATTCCGCAAACGTACTGTCCGGACACATTCGTGTAGCAGCCCCACTGACCGTAGTGATCCGGCGTAGTCAGCGCGTTGCTCGTGTCGTAGAGGTATGGGTTGACTTGCGGCCCTTCGAGCCCGCCACCGTTGTATTGGGGACCCGCGCTGGCGTAGTCGTCCGGGTCGACGACGAGCGTGCTCGTGCAACCGGGATTGATGCACTGCTCGGCGGAGTTCTGCACCCATGCGGGGACCGATTGGCCGTTCAGCGTGATGACCAGGTGCGGATTGTTCGTCCCTCCGGGTCCATTGAAGGGGGAGCACCCCGCCGACTGGCCGCCCGTGAACTTCGAAGTCACCTTGGCGCTGTTCGGGAAGATGCTGATCGAGTTGTAGGCCAGCGCGCCAAACCAGTAGTCCTTGCTGCTGGTCAGGGTCATCGTGATCGCCGTGGCGCCATGGCCCATGCTCTTCTCGGTGACGGTGAAGTTGTCGATCGGATTGGTCGTGTTGGGACCGTTGGGCGGCGTCCAGCCCGGAACGGTACCCGATGTCGGCGTGCCGAGGGCAAAGCCTTTGAGTGCGTTCGCCTTGAACTGGTAGAAATAGGCGCCGCTGGTGTCGGCAAAGCAGCTCGCGAGACCGGCCACGAGGTAGGCCGCCACTTCTTTGCTGTTGTCCTGGGCCGCATCGAGGGCGTTGAGCGCGGCCGTCGGGATAAAGGCATACCCTGGCGCATTCGGGTCGAACTGGATCGCGGTGCCCGTGGAGTTGAGGACGAACATATGCGCCGACCAGAGAAGACTGTCATAGAGCGCGTAGTTCGCGTCGCCGGTGTTCGGAAGCTTGTTGTTCTCGTAGGCGACCGCGAGATTGAGGGCGGCCGTGGCCGCCGCGCGGGCCTGGTGGTCGACACCGTCGTTCGGCCACTCACCACCGGCGTTGCCGTTGGCGTGGCCGTCGACGAGATTGACCGTCGGCGCCGTGTAGGTCGAACCGGAGTACTTGCCGCTGAATGTGAATGAGGTACTCCCGCCGTTCGCGGCGAGCGTAGCCGCGTTTCGGTTCGGAGCGAAGATCGCATATCCCGCGATCATATAGGCCTCGGCGCCCGCGGTGTTCGCGGTGGCGATCGTGACGGTGCCCGGGTTGATGGAGAGCTGCCAGCTCGACATCGGGTCCGGACTGTTGTTGACCAGAGTCACCTTGGCCGAGTAGTTCCCTCCACTGGTCGACACGTTGCTGATGGTCGCGGTGATGCCCCCGCCGACGACCTCCTGTGACGACGAATTGGTGTTTTCGGCGCTCTCGGACGGGGGGGACCCGCACCCGATGAGCGACGCAGCCCCGCAAAGCAACAAAACTTTGGACTTCACTGTTGTTTCCTCCGGCTCTCGGACGTTGCGTCTCCCTAGAGCAAGCCGGAGGCCACCGCCTGAACGGCGGACGCATCGGTTACTTTAGCCCTCGGTCCCCTGAAAATATCCATCGATCGCAGATCGGTCGTCTTCACACCGACACGCGACCTGGTCGTTCCCAGACCTGATTTTTCGTTGTGCTCTGCACCACACGTGGCGAGCCGCGCACCAATTGTGGCGGGCCAGGTCACGCGCGAATCACGATTTGCGATGGAGGCTCACCCGCGGCCCACAGAGCCGCGCCGGCCGAATGGGAGCTGGAAATGATGAACGCGATGTCGAGCGGCGCGCCGTCGGCACCGCACGCAGCCGGCAGCGGTCATCCCCCACGCGACCGCGAGCAGGCTCCACGGAGATTCAGCGCCGACCCCGCGCGCAGCGCCCACGGCGCAACCGGATCCCGTTGCGGTGGCCTCTTCCCATTGCGCGACCGGAGGCGAAGCGTCCTCGGCCAGACTGACAGCGTCGACACCGTCGTCGCCGCTCCCATCGACGGTCGTGTCGCCAGTCGCATCGAGCGGCTCCGAAACCCCCCCGTCCCGGGAAGCCTCCGCTCCCGCTTCCCCGCCGTCCGAAAGTGCCGCGGACTCCTCGATAGGTGTGGCCCCAGCCGCCGCGAACGCCGAGAGGACTAGATCGCCATAGTCGGCGAGCACCGGCCCGGTGGTCTCGTCGGCACCGGTGTTTTCCACGCAGTACGGACCCAGCGTCGCTTGCTCGCCGAACGATATGAGAGCGACGAGAGCCCCTGTCGCGTTCGAGAAGACCGGCCCGCCGCTATCGCCGTTGCAGCTCACTTCGCCCGGCCCGAGCCGGAGCGCCCGGACCGGTGCCGGTTGGGTCGTCGACGTGGGTGTCGCCGGCCCCACACCGACCACACTCACGTCATCGCGGAAGCGGAGCACCATGGGATCCTGCGGGTTGGTGGTAAAGCCGTATCCCCAGGTCGATACGCCCTCGCCGGCCACCGTAGCTGTATAGAGGCGTATGGGCACGGGGTGGATGCCCGCAATCGCCTGGTTTAGGACCACAAAGGCAAGATCGTCGCGGCAGACGCTCGGCGCTCCCGTCGACAATACCTGCGTGCCAACCGCGTCCGGTGTCCCGCTCGTGTCGCCCGCAGCGGCCCGGGCGGCCGTGAAAAAAGACACGGCGGCGGGTGAGTCATCCGCCCCGAGTTCGCCCGCACCCGTACTGGAGGCCACCAGGTCACCGGCCGCGGTGCACTGCAGGATGCCCTCGACCAATTCCGCCACGCAGTGACGCACTGTCGCCACGAGCGTCGGAGCGATCAGGACGGACGTGCACAGGCCCTCGGGTCCTTTGAGAAGTAGTACCGGCGAGTTCGTCGTATCCGCCACCGCCCCGTTGAGGATGGCCTCGCTCGACGATCCCGTCGGCTCTCCCCTTCCAGCGCTGCAAGAGGACGTTAGAACGGCAATGATTGCAGCGAGCCAAGCTGGCCTACGCAGACCCATGGGGTCACATGCCCGTGTAGCAGGAGAAGGTCCCCACGAGAGGCCCTGCCCCCGCCGTCCCCCCGTCCGAGGCGGTTCCCGCGTCGCCACCCAGCCGTAGCACGTCGTACAAGTAGTACGGCGGATTGGAGTTCACAGTGCCTGCGTCCGGAGGATTGCGCTGCACGCAGTACACGTCCCCCTCGTTGATGCGCGCCCCCGTCGTGAGATTGAAGTCCGGCGGACCCAGCGTGCCTACCAGACTGATCCCGGTCGTCCCGTTGTTGTGGAGCGCAGAAATGACATTTCCGATGTCGGTCGGCCCGACGGAGAACGTGGACGGACTGAGTCGGTTGACCAGCAGGGACATGCCCTCGCCGATTTGCGTGCCATTGAGAGCGGGGGGACGCCCTGCGGCGACGAGAGAGTATATGGTGAAGTACATCGCGTCGTAGTAATTCTCGGAGCCGAGATCCGTCGCGGCTGCGCTGCCGAAGGCGGACACGAAGTGGGTATCGTAGCCCGAGAGCACCTGGTTGTTCGGTGTCGACGCGAAGTTGATGCCGGCGATACGCTCGCGCTTGCTGTCCGGCACCGTCGGCCCAACGACCGAGGGTAGCCAATCAAGAAGGTATGGAGAGTCCACGTTGAACGGCCCAATCAGATAGAACGGTGTAGGCGGGCTCGGATTCGACGCCGTGGGGATCTCGAGAGTCTCGATTAGAGTCATGAATTCATCGCACGCAAACGAGATCACCACGTCGGGTCGATAGGCCACCAGGGTGGTCACCGCGTCGGTCACGTCGATGTCGGCGAGGGCGTACCCGTCGAGAGTTGAATGCTCGAGGCCCACGTCGCAGTACGTCGAACCCGCGTCGCAGTCGCTGAGCTGGGTGGCGGTCGAGGAAGCACCGCCATTCCAGGTGAGGACGCTCTTGACCGCGCTGGCCAAGTCGTTCGTGTCGATGGAGTTGGACGTGACCGTAGCGACTTTCATCGGCGTCGTCGGGCCGAGAGCCGTCGTGCTGCGCAGATACGCCTCGACCCGAGGAAAGAACGCCGCATACGCAGGAGCCACGTCGCTCGGCTGCCCGAGCATGTGCCAAAGTAAGTAGTTGGTCGTCAGCGATGTGAGCGTGGAGTCCGCACCGAACGGATTCATGAAGAACACCGGGGGCGCAGACGCGTCGCCGCCGAGGTTGACGTTCGAGAACGTCGTGGCAAGCGTGGCGGGTGGCAACCCGGCCACGACGGCGCGGACCCCGACCTCGTTGACCAAGTGGTTCATGACCACGTTGACATCCGCGGCGAGGTCGCACACGACGACGATCGGCATCCGCAAGGCCGAGCCGGTGCCCGCGGGGATCCCGCCCGCCCCGGCGAAGTCCTCTTGGGCCAGTTCGAAGTTCAAGTAGCTCGGATGGCCCGTGGGATCCGTGGGGGGAAGCGTGGCGAAGGCCCCGATGAAGATGGGCTCGAGCCCCATGTTCTCGGCGGCCACGTCCCCGAAGAGATACGGGCACTCCGCCGTCTTGGGAACCGTGCACTGGTGGGTGTCCACGTTGCACATGGCCGTCGCCCCGCTCACCTGGGAGCAGTCGGCGCTCGCGTTGCACGTCGGGCCCCCAGCGTCGACGGCTGCTTCGGCACCCGCGGCCTCAGCTACCGCCGCCTCTGCCTCCGTCGGCGCTGCATCGAGGCCCCCCGAGTCGATGGACGTCGTGGCGTCCGGGCTCGCGTCGATGACCGCGGCGTCGTCGACCGACGAGGCCTCGGGAAGGACGCATGTCCCTGCCACGCACACTCTACCCAAAAAGGCCCCGCCCCGTGCCGTGCAGTCCTCAGTCGACGAACACTGGTCCGCATCCACATGCAGGAGAATGGAACAGCCGCCGCCGAGGGCGGCAGCCCACGCAACGAGGAGTGCGGCACGGCACGAGTCGGGAATGGTCATCATCGTCGTCCGATATCAGTCACCGCTGCCCGCGTCGGCTGGACAGGTGCTCTGCGAATACGCATTCGAGTCCAGGATATGGGGGTAGAGGGTTTCTTGGTACGCGATCTCCGCCTCGATCTGGGCCGTTTGATCGGCGCTCAGGATCGCCTCCGGGTTGTTGAGCGCTTGATTGGTTACCGCCCAGTTGATCGCCTCGACGAACCAGGCACCGATGCGTTGGAGGTCCGCCGTCGTCAGCGGCGCCACGTTCTCGGACGGGACGAGCGCGAACGGACGAGCGGGCGTCCCGCTGTCGACGGGACAGCCAAAGAATGCCTGGACGAAATTGTTGACGTCGGCCGTGTAAGCGTCCCAATTCTGGAAGCCGTTCGTAGGGTCCCACGCTGTATTGATGATGTTGCCGATGGCGCAGTCGAACGGCGCCTCGTTGACGAAACCGGCATAACTGTAGCCCGCCGCGTCCGGATTCGACGGCCCCTGCGCGATCCACAGGACCCACGCGGGCAACAGATTCTCCCGATCCCCATACCAGAACGAGTCCATGAGCGAACACATGTTGAGCGGCGGGGGCGGCTGTACGGCGCCGTCTGTCGGGGCGGCGTCCACGGGCTCCGCGTCAACCTGCGACGCGCCATCGCTGCCTGCGGAGTCGCGGACGCTCGTATCCTCGGGGCTCGTGTCGGCAACAGCGGCATCCGCTACGCTCGTGTCCCCCACGCTTGAATCCGCGACGCTCGTGTCCGCAACGCCGGTGTCCGCGACGTTCGTGTCCGCAACGCCGGTATCCACGACACCGCCATCTCCGACTCCCGTGTCCGGAGCGGCCGTCTCGGCAGCATTCGAGTCCGCAGTGGAGCCCTCGACGGGCGCCACCGAGTCCTGCGCCGCCACGTCGGTGCTAGGGGGCGCGTCCGCGCTCGAGCTGCTGTCCGCCTTCGCGGAATCGGCCACGGCGGCGTCGTTCGCAGTCGAGCCGTCGATCGGCCCAACAGGCGTCGCGGTGTCGTCCGAGCAAGCGACCATCGTCGCCAGAATGCCAAGGCACCCAGTCAAAGCTACATTGCGAGCCATCCATTTACACTGGTTCATTCGAGTCCCCTGTGTTCGACCGACCACGAAAAATTTCGCACGATCGCTTGTTACGCTCGACCCCCGAGAATCCTTAGTCCTGACCGCGAGAAGCCCCGTTCGTCCCGCCGGCTGCGCCTCTCGTCGATCGGAGCTCGCGACACCCGCACGTACGATGTAGAACCGGGTCTCACGGCACCCCATGAGAACCCGCATCATTTGGCTCGTTTCGCTCGCCGTCCTCGTGGCGGCCGCCGCGGCGGGATGGCGTTATCGTGCCCAGCACGCCGCTCCCCTGGTGCAATACAAGTCCGCAGCCGCCGAGCGCAGGCGCATCGTCGCTCGCGTCACGGCGAGTGGCACTCTGTCGGCGCTGGTCACCGTGCAGGTCGGGACGCAGGTCTCTGGGAGGATTCAAAAGCTTTTTGCCGATTTCAACTCGACGGTGAAAAAGGGCGAGCTCGTCGCCAAGATCGACCCGCAGATGTTCGACGCGTCCGTGCAGCAGGCGCAAGCGAACTACTTGTCAGCCAAGGCGACCGTCACGACGGCCGAGGCGACGGCCCTGAACGCGGACCGGCAGTACGCGCGCACCAAGTCCCTGCGGGACTCCAACCTCGCCGCCCAGGCGGACCTCGAGACGGCGGAGGCCAACGTGGCCACGTCTCACGCCCAGGTGGATGCCGCCAAGGCCTCTCTCGCGCAAGCGCTCGCGTCGCTCCACCAGGCGCAGATCAACCTCTCTTACACGAACATCGTCTCGCCGATCGACGGCGTCGTCATTTCGCGCAGCGTCGATGTCGGTCAAACGGTCGCGGCCTCGCTCTCCGCTCCTACCCTGTTCACAATCGCGCAGGATCTCACCAAGATGCAGGTGGACACCAACGTGGCCGAGGGCGATGTCGGCCGCCTCGAAGTGGGAATGAAGACGTACTTTACGGTCGACTCGTTTCCGGGACAGCGCTTTTTCGGCAAAGTCCGGCAGATTCGCAATTTCGCGACGACCAATCAAAACGTCGTCACCTACGACGCCGTGATCGACGTCGACAACAGCGATCTCAAGCTCCGCCCTGGCATGACGGCCAACGTGACCGTCGTGTACGCGCAGCGCGACAACGCCCTCGCCATACCGAATGCCGCTCTGCGCTTCCGGCCCCCGACGGCAGCGGCCCCGACGGCCGCTCCGAGTGGATCGCACGAAGGAACCCATCGCGCTCGTCCGTCCGGTTCCTCGATGTCCCCGGGCGACGCGTTGGAAGCGCGGACCATCTGGGTGCTCCGGGGGGGTGACCTCCAGCCGGCGAGCGTCAAGCTCGGTCAGTCGGATGGCACGGTCACCGAAGTCGTCGAGGGCGATCTCCACGAAGGAGACGCGGTCGTCATCGACACGCTCGGCGCCGACTCGAGCTCGGCGGCGCCGGGCGGCGCGGGAGGCGGAGCGTTTCGAAGGCTCTTCTGAGGAATTTCGTGATCATTCAACTGACCGACGTGACCAAGCTCTATCGAACGGGCGACGTCGAGCTACGGGCCCTCGACGGGGTCTCGCTCGGCATCGAAAAAGGGGAATTCGTCGCCATCATGGGAGCGTCCGGCTCCGGCAAGTCGACCCTGATGAACATCGTCGGCTGTCTCGATCGGCCGACGTCGGGCGAGTACATGCTCGCGGGCACCCGCGTGTCGGGGATGCGCAAGGGCGAGCTGGCCCGGGTGCGCAACCGCACCCTCGGCTTCGTGTTCCAGCAGTTCAACCTTCTGTCGAGGACGAGCGCGCTCGAGAACGTGGAGCTGCCGCTCGAGTATTCTGGCGTCAGGGGACGAGAACGGCGGCGCAGGGCCACCGAGGCTCTCGAGCACGTTGGCCTCGCCGAACGGCTCCGCCACCACCCGAATCAGCTGTCCGGCGGCCAGCAACAGCGCGTCGCCATCGCTCGCGCGATCGTGAATCGGCCGAAAGTGATCTTGGCGGACGAACCGACCGGCGCGCTCGACTCGCGCACCAGCGTCGACGTGATGGCCACGTTCCAGGAGCTCTGGCGGTCTGGAATCACGGTGGTCCTGGTGACGCATGAGCCGGACATCGCCGCCTTTGCGGCGCGCGTAGTCATCATGCGCGACGGCCGAATCCTCTCCGATCGCGTTCAGACGGCGAAGCCCGCAGAACCCACCGGGACCTACCACACATGAATCCCCTGCTCACGCTCCGGGTCGCCCTCCGCGCGATTCTGCGCAACAAGCTTCGAGCCTTCCTCACGACTCTCGGCATCGTGATCGGGGTGAGCGCGGTCATCGCGATGATGGCCATCGGCGCCGGAGCCAAGCAGCGCGTGGCCGAGGCGTTCGCCGCGATGGGTACGAACGTGCTCATCGTCCTGCCTGGTTCCACGAGCTCTGGGGGGGTCCGCGGGGGATTCGGGTCGATGCCGACGCTCACGTGGGACGATCTCGCGGCGATCCGCAGCGAAGTCGCGACCGTGAAGTCCGCGGCCGCCACCCTTCGAGCGAGCATGCCGGTCGTGGCCGAGGACCAGAACTGGACGACGAGCATCACGGGCACGTCCCCCGAGTACTTCGACATCCGAAACTGGCCCGTCTCGATGGGAGCGACATTCACCCAGACAGACGTCGACGCCGGCGCCAAGGTGATCGTCCTCGGGCAGACCGTGGCGGCGAAACTCTACGGGCCGAGCGCCGACCCGGTCGGCCAAATGGTCCGCATCGGTACGACGCCGTTCACGGTCCTCGGCGTAGCCTCGCGAAAAGGTCAATCGGCCACGGGCCAGGACTATGACGACGCGGCGTTCATTCCGTTCACGACGTTCGCGCAGAAGGTCCAAGGCGGATTGAGCAAGTACTTGAAGGGGTCCATCATGATTGGGGCGACCTCGTCCGACACGACGGAGCGAGCCCAGAAGGACATCACGGCCCTGCTTCGCGACCGGCACCACCTGGCAACGAGCGACGACGACGACTTCTCGATCCGGAACTTGAGCGAGATCGCAGGAGCCCAGCAACAAGGAACCGACACGATGACCACCCTGCTGGCCAGCGTCGCGGCTGTTTCGCTCCTCGTCGGCGGCATCGGGATCATGAACATCATGCTCGTGAGCGTCACGGAGCGGACGCGCGAAATAGGGATTCGCATGGCGATCGGAGCGGAGCCGCACCACATCCTCACGCAGTTCTTGATCGAGGCTCTCGTCCTGGCCGTCGCTGGCGGGCTCATAGGTGTCGTCCTCGGCGTCGGAGTGGCCGACTGGCTCGCCGCCCGGTTTCAGTGGCCGATGCTCGTTCAGCCAGGCGTCATCGCCGTGTCGGTTGGATTCAGCGCTTTTGTGGGGATAGTCTTCGGTATTTATCCCGCGCGCAAGGCGTCGGCGCTCGACCCGATCGACGCGCTGCGGTTCGAGTAGGAGGCGAGAACCGCCCGCGGTTCGCCGGCGAGTTCGTGTCACGGCGACGCCACCCACAGGAAACATGACGGCTACCTGCAATCCGCTAAGGTGCCCCCATTCTAGTCGCCCTTCATCATCGCACACGCTATCGCTACGACCGTCCGGTTGCGCTGTCGCCTCACGTGGTGAGGCTCCGACCGGCGCCCCACAGCCGGACGCCCGTCATATCGTATTCGCTGAAGATTGAGCCCTCGCAGCATTTCGTCAACTGGCAGCAGGACCCGTTCGGAAACTACCAGGCGCGGTTGGTGTTTCCGAAACCGGCGGAACTGCTGCAGGTCGAAGTGGACTTGGTCGCCGAGCTGACTGTCGTCAACCCGTTCGATTTCTTCCTGGAAGAGGGAACCGAGCATCTTCCCTGGCGATATCCTCCAGAGCTGCGCCGCGAACTGACGCCATATCTGGAGACACTCCCGCTCGGACCGCTCCTCGCCGACCAAGTGCAGCACGCGCGGACCGCGTATGCGCGCCCAGGGCGGCGCACGGTCGACGTTCTCGTGGATATCAACGGGCGCGTGCACGACTTGCTGCGTTACGACATTCGGATGGAGCCCGGGGTGCTGACCCCAGAGCAGACGCTCGAAGGCAAACACGGGTCGTGCCGTGATTTCGCCTGGCTCCTTTGCCAGCTGCTGCGCCACCTCGGATTTGCGACCCGATTTGCATCGGGCTATTCGATTCAGCTGCGCCCCGACGTCAAACCGCTCGAGGGTCCCGCGGGCGTCGAGGAAGACTGTACGGATCTTCACGCATGGACCGAGGTGTTCCTGCCAGGAGCCGGCTGGGTCGGATTGGACGCGACGAGCGGCCTGTTCTGCGGCGAGGGGCACATCCCGCTCGCCTGCACGCCCGACCCTGAAACGGCGGCGCCGATCACGGGCGCGTACACGTGGAATGCGAAGTCGGAGAAGGATCGGGTCGTAGAATCCTTCGACGTCGCCATGTCCGTGAGGCGTCTGCGCGAAGAACCTCGCGTCACCAAGCCCTATACGGAAGAGGAGTGGGCGCGTATCGACGCGCTTGGTGAAGCGGTCGACGCCGAGCTCCGTGAAGCCGACGTGAGGCTGTCGATGGGCGGCGAGCCCACGTTCGTCTCGACGGACGATCCCGACGCTCCCGAGTGGAACATCGCCGCGGTCGGTCCTACGAAGGCGAAGCTCGCCGACGCGCTCGCACGGCGACTCCTCCGAAGATTCGCGCCCGGCGGAGTCCTACACCACGGACAGGGGAAGTGGTACCCGGGCGAATCGCTGCCTCGCTGGGCGATAGGTTGTTACTGGCGGCGGGACGGGGTGCCCATCTGGCGCGATCCAGCGCGGCTGGCAGCGGACTCGGACGGCGCGGGCGCCGGCAACGCAGAGCTGGGGCCGGAGGCCGCCGCGGGTTTTGTCACCGAGCTCGCCTCGCGACTTGGCGTCGACGCGCGGCTCGCCCTCCCAGGCTACGAAGACACCTGGTACTACCTGTGGCGGGAGCGTCGCCTGCCCGTCAACGTCGACCCGCTCGAATCGAAGCTCGATGACGAGGAGGAGCGAGCCAGGCTATCGCGCATCTTCGATGAGGGCTTGGACAAGGTCGTGGGGTACGCGCTGCCGCTGGCGCGCGATGAAGCAGCGGGGACCTGGCGGAGCGGGCCCTGGTTTCTACGGCGCAAACACCTGTTCCTTCTGCCAGGCGACTCCCCCATGGGCTGGCGGTTGCCCCTCGACGCACTGCCGTGGGTGTCGCCGGACGATCGCACTCCCACGATCGAACTGGACCCGATGGCCCCGCGGGGGCCCCTGCCGGGGCAGCTGATCGTAGCTGCCGAGCCGCGGCCCCATGCTGCGACCCAAGCGACGCCGCCTCCCGGGCGAGGCACATCGGCGCGCGGCTTGGTCGCCACGGCCCTCTGCGTGGAGCCTCGCCACGGCATCTTGCACGTGTTCTTGCCGCCCCTCGCCCGCGTCGACGACTACCTCATCTTGATCGGCGCGATCGAGGACACCGCGCGCTCGCTGGGAACCGCGCTGCGCCTCGAGGGCTACCCGCCGCCATCCGACCCCCGGATCCGGAAGTTCGAAGTCACTCCCGATCCCGGGGTCATCGAGGTCAACATCCAGCCGGCCTTCTCGTGGAAGGAACTCCGCGACAACACGGTAGGCCTCTACGAAGACGCCCGGCTGGTCCGCCTCGCCACAGACAAATTCGACCTGGATGGACGCCACAGCGGCACGGGCGGAGGCAACCACGTGGTCCTCGGTGGGCCGACGCCGAGCGACAGCCCGCTGCTGCGCCGGCCTGACCTGCTGCGCAGCCTGGTCGCGTATTGGAACAACCACCCCTCCCTCTCCTACCTGTTCTCCGGGATGTTCGTCGGGCCCACGAGCCAGGCCCCGCGTGTCGACGAAGCGCGCTCGGACAGCCTCGGGGAGCTGAGTATCGCGTTTGAACAGGTGCCTGCCGGTACCCAAGCGCCGCCGTGGCTGGTCGATCGTCTGTTCCGCAATCTGCTCGTCGACTTGACCGGAAACACCCACCGCGCCGAGTTCTGCATCGACAAGCTTTACAGTCCCGATACCGCGTCGGGTCGTCAGGGTTTGCTGGAACTGCGCGCGTTCGAGATGCCGCCGCACGCTCGAATGAGCCTGACGCAACAGCTCCTTCTGCGTGCGCTCGTTTCCTGGTTCTGGCGGACACCGCTTCAGAGGCCTCTGGTGCGGTGGGGGACCGCGCTTCACGACCGGTTCATGCTGCCGCACTTCGTGTCCGAAGACTTCGGCGAGGTGCTGCGCGACCTGCGCACCGCGGGGTATCCGTTCGAAACGAGCTTTTTCGCCTCCCATACCGAGTTTCGCTTTCCCCGCATCGGCGCGATCTCCGCCCAGTCCATGGAGGTCGAACTGCGGCGTGCGATCGAACCGTGGCACGTTCTCGGAGAGCAGCCCGTCGCCGGCGCAACCGCTCGATTCGTCGACACATCTCTCGAGCGCCTTCAAGTCAAAGTGCGCAATGGGACCGACGGGCGCTTCGTGATCGCCTGCAACGGGCAGTCGATGCCTCTGCATCCGACGGGCACTTCGGGCGAATACGTAGCGGGTGTGCGTTTTCGGGCTTGGCGGCCGCCCGAGGCGCTCCATCCGACCGTCGGCATCCACGCTCCCCTTGTGTTCGATGTCTTCGACACGTGGAATGGGCGAGCCGTGGCTGGCTTCACGTACCACGTTTCCCACCCCGGCGGCCTGTCGTTCGATAAGCGGCCGCGAAACGCCCTGGAGGCGGAAAGCCGTCGGTCCGTGTTGTTCGTGCCCATGGGACACTCGCCCGGTCCGACCACCGTGGGCCGACCGGAGATCAACCCACTTTTCCCCCTGACTCTCGACCTTCGCACCTGCCCTGCCGCGCGACACGGAGTGAAGTAAGGCATGTCGGGCGGCTGCCTGTGGCTTTGACCGCCGCGGCCGCGACTCGGGTGCGGCTCCACCACCGGCGGGCTTGCGCCCTCGCGCGGTCCGCGGTTCTATCGCACCGTGTCCTCGCCCAGCAGTCCTCACTTTCGCCGAACGGCGACGCGTGACCTCGATCTCCTTGCCATGGGACGGGACCTTCTGTCCCCAATCGAACGAGCCCAGATTTGCATCGTTCGCGCCAGCCTTCGCCCGGGCTGGCTCGACCAAACCGTCCGGTTCCTCCAGTCGAACGTCGGTCAGCGGTGGATCCGGGCGACGACCGCTTCGCTGCGCACCGTGCACGGCCTGGACAGACTGCCACCGTGGGACCCCTCCAAGAGCGTGCTCTGCGTGTGCAATCACCGGACGTTTTTCGACCTGTACGTCGTCACGGCGGAGCTCGTCGCGCGCGGATTGCCCTACCGAATTCTCTTCCCCGTCCGCTCGACGTTCTTCTTCGACAATCCGATCGGGCTTCTCATCAACGGGACGGTGAGCTTCTTCGCCATGTACCCGCCGATCTTCCGTGACCGGAAGCGATCCGCGCTCAACCTCGCGAGCTTGGACGAGATGGCGCGCTTGCTTCGCCGCGGCGGTATCTTCCTCGGCATCCACCCCGAGGGCACTCGCAACAAGGACGGAGATCCTTACGAGCTGCTCCCTGCCCAGCCCGGTGTGGGCCGCCTCATACGAAGGGCCCAAGCTACCGTCATTCCCGTCTTCGTAAACGGCCTCTCTAACGATTTTCTTCGCCAGGTCGCCTCGGGCGTCCGAGGAACCGGAGACCGGATCCACGTCGTCTTCGGAGCCCCCATCGAGTTCGGCACGCTCGCACAGGCCCCGGACAACCCACGAACTCACCGCCAGATCGCGGAGCACTGTAGGGCGGCCATCGGACTTCTCGCGCAGGAAGAGCGCTTCCTGCGGTCGGGGAGCGCTGCGCCAGACCGTCGGCAAGACGGACACGGAGCCCACCCGTGAAGGAGTACCTCGACCTGGCCGACGACGTGCTCTCGCGGGGCACGCGCAAGCCCAATCGAACCGGCGTAGATACGCTGTCGACGTTCCACGCCTGCTACCAGGTCGACCTGCGGAGCGGCTTTCCGCTCCTGACGACAAAGCAGATCTCGTGGAAGAACATCGTCGTCGAGAATCTCTGGTTCTTGAGTGGCAAGACGCGCATCGACCTGCTCAAGAAACACGGCTGCAAGTTCTGGGACCCTTGGGCCGATGAAAACGGCGTCGTGCCGAGCGCCTACGGCAACTTCTGGCGGCGTTTCCCGGTGCACGACGAAGCTGGCGCGCCGGCATTCTGCGACCAGCTCGCGTGGGTTCTCTCCGAGCTTCGGCACAACCCCATGAGCCGACGCCTTGTCATCAGCGCGTGGGCCCCCGGCAACGCCGAAACGAGTCGCCTGCCCCCGTGCCACCTCATGTTCGTCTTCAACGTGCAGCGCACCGAGGCTGGCGAGCCGCTCCTGTGTCTCCACCTCACACAGCGCAGTGCGGACATCGCGCTCGGCGTGCCGTACAATCTTGCCGGCTACGCGCTCCTCCTGGAGCTCTTCTCACGATTCTCGGGCATCCCCGCGGGCATTTTCGCCCACACGCTCGTCGACGCCCACGTGTATACATCCAAGCCGGATGGAACGA
Source organism: Polyangiaceae bacterium (assembly GCA_049512415.1). GTDB lineage: Bacteria > Myxococcota_A > Polyangia > Polyangiales > Polyangiaceae > Palsa-1150. The sequence continues at coordinate 87,534 of JBEKXD010000001.1, read as the reverse complement.
TGGCGGAGTACGACCACGTTCCGGGGCTGAGGGAGCAAATCCGCCGCACTCCCCGCCCGCTCCCGCGACTCTCGATCGATCCGAGCCTTCGCGACCTGTCCGACCTTGAACCCCTTCTATCGGCCGACACGGCAGACGTCATGAAACACTTCGTTCTCACCGGATACGATCCGCACCCAGCCATATCCTTCAAGGTCGCGGTCTGACCTTGCCCACCTTGGCGTTTTCCCGCAAACCCATGGCGCTCGAGAGAAGCTCGGCGCTCGTGCTCCTCTCGAACGACGACGGTCTGAGCAGCCCGGGCCTGCTCGCTATGCGCGACGCGATCTCGGTGCACGGCGAAGTGGTGATCGTCGCGCCCGAAGTGGAGCAGAGCGCATCGAGCCACTCGCTGAGCCTTCATCGGCCGCTGCGCTTGCGCAACGTAGGGCCCGACGTCTTCGCTCTCGACGGAACTCCCGCCGACTGCGTCTACCTCGCGCTCTACGGAGGAACGCGCGTCTTGGCCAAGACGCCGGACCTGGTCGTCTCCGGCATCAATCGCGGGATGAACCTAGGACAGGACGTGTTCTACTCGGGCACGATCGCCGCCGCTCGCGAGGGTGCCTTGCGAGGCATCCCTGCGCTCGCGGTCAGCGCTCATCCCTCGCTCGACGTAGCGGCGATCGCGCCCGTCTGCGCTCGCATTGCTCTCGACTTGCTTGGCCTGCGCGGCGAAGGCCAGCCGGCGCCGCTCGTGAGCCTGAACATCCCGCCGCACTGGACGGGAGAGGTTCGGGCGACCCGCCTCGGCCAGCGCATCTACGAAGAGCTCGTCGACGTTCGAACCGATCCGCGCGGCCGCGAGTACATCTGGATTGGAGGGCCTGGAGTTCGCCACGTGCGCGAAGCCGGAACCGATACGGACGCCTACGACGACGGGGCGGCGTCTCTCACGCCGCTGACGCTCGATCTCACCTCCACTTCCAACGGCAAGCTCGTCGCCGACCTGGCTAAAAGGGCCGTTCGTGACCGGCCGGGCCCCCTTCATAGCGTATAGGAGACCTCGATGACCGCTCCCTACCCGCCTGTCGAGCACCCGATCCCCAGCCTCGAGTACTGCCGGTCGCTGATGCGCGACGTCCCGGATTTCCCGAAGCCGGGGATCGTATTCAAGGACATCACGCCCCTTTTGGCCAACCCCCGCGCATTGCACATCATCCTCGACACGGTCGCCGAACAATTCATCGGGGAGCCCATCGACGCCATTGTCGGGATTGAAGCCAGAGGCTTCATCTTCGGCGGAGCTCTCGCCGCGCGCCTCAATGCCGGGTTCGTGCCCGCGCGCAAGCCAGGCAAGCTCCCCGCCGCAGTCGACCGCGTGGAGCTCGTGACGGAGTACAGCCGCGACTCGCTGGAGATGCACTCGCACAGCCTGCGATCCAACGCTCGCGTGCTCATCGTCGACGACGTCCTGGCGACGGGGGGAACGGCCCGCGCCGCGGGAAAGCTCGTCTCACAGCAGGGTGCGCGGGTGATTGGCTATGCGTTCGTCGTGGAGCTGACGCTCCTCAACGGGCGAGAGCAACTGTCGCCCTCGCGGATCGAGAGCTGCCTCATCTACTGACCGGGTGTCCCATCATCCCCGCTCCGGACTCTCGGGCGCCACCTGCAAGGCGCTGTGAGCTCCGGCAGGCTCGGTGTGCATGAGCACGCGCGTCGCGGGGCCGACCAGCGAGCGCATCTTGGCCTCGAAGTCGAGATAAACCTGATGGACCTCCCAGGCCGATGCTTCTGGCCGAACGACCACATGGAAGTCCACGAACGGGACCTTGCCCGCTCGCGTCTTGAAGTCGTGAAACGAGAGGATCTGGGCACAGTTTCCGACCACATCGGTCAGCTCCCGCACCATCTTCGGTTCGAGGCTCTTGTCCATCACGATGTCGAAGCCGTCGCGCACGATTTGCAGGCTGGACCAGAGCATGTAGACCGCGATCGCTATGGAGACGACCGCGTCGATGAACAGCCACCCGGTGAGCTTGACGAGGACGAGCGTGACGAGAACACCCACGTTGACCACCACATCCATCGCGTAGTGCATGGCATCGGCCTTGAGCACAACGCTCCCCGTGGCTCGAGCGACCCGGCGCAAGTAAAGGACCGTCGCCAGGGTGATCCCCACGATGGGAAGCATCGTCGCGATTCCCAGGGTCGACTGCTCCGACGTGGTCCCGGTCGCGATGCGACGGACGGTCTCGAACACGATGAAGACTCCCGCGGCAAAAACGAATCCCCCCTCGAACATCGCCCCGAGACCCTCTATCTTCGCGTGCCCGTAGTTGTGTTCCGCGTCCGGCGCCTCTTCGGCATAGCGCACCACCGCCAAGTTTACGATCGAGACCAAGAGATCGCCGCTCGAGTCGATCGCCGACGAAATCATGGCCATGCTGCCCGTTAGAAAGCCTACGATAAATTTGGTGGCCGCTCCCACGACGGAGCAAGCGATGGCCACCCGTATGGCACGCTCGGCGCGACTCACGCGTCGCCCATACCACAAAGGTACGCCATGACGGACGAGATCGCGCACCGAGGCCCCTCCGAGATCGAGCGAAACGACGCCCGCGTTCTGCTGTTCGAGGACGACGATTCGCTGGCCGAACTGCTCGCACGGGTTCTGCGCCACGAAGGCTACCGCGTGGATATCCTCGACAGCGGCCGCGCCATTCCACCGCCTGAGGCGATCGTGCGCTACGACGCCGTTCTCACCGACGTACATCTGGCGGGCGACACCAGCGGCCACGACGTCCTCCGGCGCATTCGCGAGATCTCCCCCGCGACTCCGGTCATCCTCATGACGGCCTACGCCGACGTCGACGGCGCGATGAGTGCGGTCGGTGAGGGCGCCTACGAATACCTCTCGAAGCCCATCGATCCGACGGATCTCAAACGCATGGTGTCCGAGGCCATCGCGCGCCGCAGGCTCTCGGAGAGCCCAGACCTCGGGGGCGACGTGCGGCCGCCGACCGGGTTGATCGTCGGCACCGATCCAGCGATGCTCGCGGTATATAAGACGGTGGCCCACGTGGCGCCTACGACAGCTACGGTCCTCGTCGTGGGCGAGAGCGGCACGGGCAAGGAACTCGTCGCCCGCGCGATCCACGCGAGGAGCGCGCGCAAGGACAAGCCCTTCGTCGCCATCAACTGCGGATCCCTTCCCGAGTCGCTCCTCGAGAGCGAGCTATTTGGCCACGAACGAGGCGCGTTCACGGGAGCCATAGGGACCAAACGAGGACTCTTCGAGGAGGCGCACGGCGGGACGTTGCTCCTCGACGAAATCGGAGAGATCGGCCCGAAGATGCAAGTCGAGCTTCTCCGAGTGCTCCAGGAACGCGAGGTTCGTCGCGTCGGGGGCGAGCAGTCGGTGCGCGTCGACGTCCGCGTGCTGGCGACTACGAATCGGGACTTGCGCGCCGAGGTCAAGGCCGGACGATTTCGCGAGGACCTGCTGTTTCGTTTGCAAGTGGTCACGGTCGTCGTCCCGCCGCTGCGCGAACGACGCGGGGATATCCCGCCTCTAGTTTGGCACTTCGTCGGACAGCATTCCAAGGCGCTCGGACGACCCGCCCCGCGCCTGGCTCCGAATGTCGTCGAAACCCTGGAACGCTATGACTTCCCGGGCAATGTGCGAGAGCTCTCGCACATCGTAGAGCGAGCCGTCCTGCTGGCGCGCGAGGGCGTGGTCACCGTGGCCGACCTACCCCCGGAGCTTCAGTCCGCTCCCGGCAACACGGGCGGCCCCGTCGATTCTGTGACCGACGACTGGCCCACTCTCGCCGTGCTCGAACGCAGGTACATCGATCGCATGCTGTCGCGCACCGGCGGGAACAAGTCTCGAGCTGCCGAACTCCTCGGAATCGACCGGAGGACGCTCGCACGCATCCTGGCTCGCGACCGGCGGTCGGGCGAGAGCTAAGGATGATGCCGTTCGCCCCTTGATCAGCCCGTCATCGCTCCGAAAGACACATCCATCGGAGCCGCGTTGACGCGCATCCGTCACACGAACGTTTCATACACCCGACACCATGCTGCCGAAATGGCCCACCTCTTCGACACGCCGGTCAGCGCTGCGCACCTGGCTCTCCTGCTACTCGCCCTGCTCGTCGCCTACGGCTTCGAGTTCGTCAATGGCTTTCACGACACGGCCAATGCTGTCGCAACGGTCATCTATACGAAGTCGCTCAAGCCCTGGTACGCCGTGATCATTTCCGGCGCATTCAACTTCATGGGCGTTTACCTGGGCGGAATCGCCGTCGCGATGAGCATCATCAAGCTACTTCCCGTCGAACTGCTCGCGACGAGCGGCGGCGCCGGGATGGCCATGGTGCTCGCGCTGCTCTGCGCGTCGATCGTTTGGAATATCGGTACTTGGTATTTCGGCCTCCCTGCCTCGAGTTCACATACCCTCATTGGCGCCATCGTCGGCGTCGGCCTGGCCAACTCGATGCTCCCCGGTCACGCATTCGGTTCGGGCGTCAATTGGAGCAAAGTTCAGGAGATTGCGTCGTCGCTCGTCCTATCGCCCATCGTCGGCCTGACCTGCGCCGCTCTCTTGCTGCTTCTCATCAAGCGGTTCCTGCCCATGCCGACGCTCCACACCTCGCCGGACGGCAACAAGCCGCCTCCGTGGTGGGTGCGCGGCGTGCTCATCACGACGTGCAGCGGCGTCAGCTTCGCCCATGGCTCGAACGACGGACAGAAGGGCGTCGGGCTCCTAATGCTGATCCTCATCGGCATGCTCCCGGCCGACTACGCGCTCAACCGCTCGCTCAGTCATGCCCAGATCACAGCGATGATCCAGAGCACCGACAAGATCGAGCTTTTGGCGGAGAACCTCGGTCAGAAAGCCGTGATGGCAGCCAATGGCGGGTTGGCAGCAGGGGCGACGGTGCCGGCGGAGCTCGCGACGGATCTCGACGAACTTCGGACATCCCTCCAGGACCGTACGTCGTTGGCAGAGATTCCGCCGGATCAGCGCTTCGAGGTGCGAAAACGCATCATGCGCGTGGACTCGGAGCTTGGACATCTCGAGAAGTCCAATGCCAGCGCTCTCTCGCCCGAGCAGTGGAGCACCATCAAGAAAGAGAGGAGCACGCTCCGCGCGGCCGTCGACTTCGCGCCCTCGTGGGTGCTCATCGGCGTGGCCATGGCGCTCGGAATAGGCACGATGGTCGGCTGGAAACGCATCGTCGTCACGATTGGCGAGAAGATCGGCAAGACGCACATGACCTACTCGCAGGGAGCGTCGGCCGAAGTGGTAGCCGCGACGACGATTGGGCTCTCGGGCTGGCTGGGACTTCCCGTGAGCACGACGCACGTGCTCTCGTCGGGAATCGCGGGAACGATGGTGGCGAGCAAGTCGGGCCTCCAGAGTGCGACGGTGCGAAACATCGCGCTCGCGTGGGTGCTCACGCTGCCCGTGGCGATGGGACTGGGCGGCCTGTTGTTTCTGGGCTTCCGTGCCATCATTCCGAATGCAAACGCGGCGACACCCGCGGTACACTTCGACCCGCACTCCGAGGAGTCGTCGGTCGTCGTCAACGCCTCCGCGTCTCCGCTTCGAATTCACGGCTCCAACACCATCGGCGCGGAGCTCGCGCCGGCGCTCGCCCGGGCCTTCCTCGAGCAGCGCCGCGCCGAAGGCATTCGCGTCGACAAAAGTCCCACGGGTCTCGGGTGGGTGGTCTCCGGGACGCTGCCCGGAGAGAAGGCGCCTATGCGGTTCGAGATCGACGCCTCCGGGTCGGAAGCGGCCTTCGAGGACCTGGCGAACGGAACCGCCGACCTCGGAATGGCGTCGCGAGCGGTCACGACTCAAGAGGCCGAGCGCCTGCGCCGGGCCGGCGCCGGCGATCTGACCGCGCAGGGAGGCGAGAATGTGATCGGGCTCGATGGGTTGGCTGTCATCGTCAGCGCGAGCAACCCGACCGGCCCGCTCAGCACGGACGTCATCGGGAGCATGTTCAGTGGGCAGCTCGCCTCTTGGCCGCCCGAGTCGCATGGGACCGGTCCGGTACATCTCTTCGCTCGCGACGACCGCTCCGGCACCTATGCGACGTTCAAAGCCGCGGTGCTCGGGGAGAGAGCGCTCGCCCCCTCGGCGGCCCGATTCGCGGACAGCGGGAAGCTCTCGGACGCGGTCGCAGCCGATCCCCAGGGGATCGGCTTCGTCGGAATGCCGTACATCCGCCAGGCGCGTGCCGTCGCGGTCTCGGAGAGCCAAGCGGCGCCGGTCGTCCCGACGCCGTTCACCGTGGCTACCGAGGACTACCCGCTGTCGCGACGCCTCTACCTCTATGCCCCGTCGCCAGCGCGCCACCCCTTGAGCCAGGACTTCGTGTCCTTCACGCTTTCCCCGAAGGGGCAGGCCGTCGTCGCGGCCCATGGCTTCGTCGACCTTGGCGCGCGATCCGCCGAAGCCGCGGCGTCGTGCGGCACCACGTGCCCGCCCGCCTACACGGCGACGACGCGAGGCGCGAAGCGTCTGTCTATCGACTTCCGCTTCGCCTCGGGAACGTCGCAGCTCGACGCCCGCGGGCAGCGGGACCTCGGCCGACTCGTCGCGTACTTGCGGACCCTTCGTTCGCCGAATGTGAAGCTGCTCGGCTTTTCCGATCCGGCCGGCGACCCCTCCGCCAACGTGAGCTTGTCACGAGAGCGCGCCAGCAAGATCGCCGACCTTCTCACGGCGCGAGGCATCGACGTCAAGACGGTCGACGGATTCGGCGGGGTCATGCCGGTCGCGGACAACGACACCGAGCCGCACCGTCAGCGCAATCGACGCGTCGAAGTGTGGGTGTCCGAGAGCTGACCGGGGCCAGCGGGGGACGTCGCGCGCTCGTGGCCAACGCTACCAGCCCAGGCGCACGGCCCCCCATAGCGCCGCGAGGACGGCGATGGCCACCGCCATCATGAGCGCGAGGTTCGGCACGAAATACGGATAAACGATCAAGACAGCTCCCGCGACCATCGGCGCAGCCCGGCCCTGGCGACGCCCGTACGTGAAGCAAGCCATGCCGACGAGCCCGATGAAAAGCGAGGCGAGAATGCTGTTGGCGTCGAGCTCCATGGTGTCTATCGACCCGAGGGTCAGGCCGCCCCGCACGGCCACTCCCGGAGCGGCCGCTTCGGCGAGGTCTATTTCTTCTTCGTTCCGCCCGCGGCCGGCGGCGTGGCCTTCGCCACCGCGGCCGCTTTCTTTTGGTTCTTGTCCGCCATGTCTTGCTTTCTCGACTTCTCTTTGGCCTTCGGAGACTTGTCACCCATGGAGATCACCGCCCGGTTATGCGTAGAAGGAGAGTTTCGGCGGTCTTGTGGCATAAGTCCACTTGGTCGCGGGGATCGCGGTGGGAGGACCTGACTCGATGAGATCGCCAGCGCCTGCTCGCGCCCCGTCGTTCGGTCCACCAAAACGCTCACAGGGCGAGCTATGGAGCGGCCCGTAGACCATGACGACGACCCATCCGCCCCCGTCGCTTGGCAATGTCCCGCGCCTGCCGCGCGCGGCGACCAGACCGGTCATTCGCATCGGCCGCCGGCGACTCACCGGCGACCTCTACCACTTCTTCATGGTGGCGGCCTGGAGCCACGTCTTCGCGGCCATCGCGATGGCCTACGTCACCATCAATGTCCTCTTCGCCTGCGTCTATTTGGCCGGCGGCGACTCGATCGCTGGGGCAAGGAGGGGTTCGTTTGCGGACGCCTTCTTCTTCAGCGTTCAGACGTTCGCCACGATTGGCTACGGGTCGATGGTCCCGAAAACGACGTTTGCCAATGTCGTCGTCACCGTCGAGGCATTCATCGGATTGCTCGCGGTCGCCATGGCGACCGGACTCCTGTTTTCGAAGTTCTCGCGCCCGACCGCGCGCGTGCTCTTTAGCCAGCGCGTTGTCATCGGGACGCGTGAAGGCAAGCCGACCCTCAGGGTGCGCATGGCCAACCAGCGTGACAACGACATCGTCGAGGCGTCATTCCGCCTTTCGGTGCTCTTGCCCGAGGTGTCCGCCGACGGCGAGCGGATGCGACGCATCCACGACCTCGCGCTCGTTCGCAGCGACACTCCCATTTTCACAATTACGTTCACGGCCACCCACGTGATCGACGCGACAAGTCCACTCGCCGCACACACTGCAGAGTCGCTCGAAACCCAGAAGGCCCGATTCATCGTCACGCTCACAGGAATCGACGGGACGACCGGGCAGACCATCCACGCCCGGCACATCTACGAGGCCCACGATGTCGCGTTCGACGCGCGGTTCGTAGACATTCTGTCGACCGACCCGGACGGACGTCTGCTCATCGACTACACCAAGTTTCACGAGATAGAGGCGTCGCGACCGAGCGCTCGCGTCGGTTGACGTCCCCGCCGGAGCGCCCCCCGGGTTCCGTGCCCGCCTTCGGGCGCCTAGGATCGGCTGCGTGCCCGCTCTTGTCGAACGCCGTCCTCTCGGCCCCGTTCCCTGCATTGCCGTCATGCCGGCCTCCCCCGCTGGAGCCGTCGTGGTCGTCCATGGCTACGGCGGGTGCAAAGAAGAGATGCTCGGCCTCGCCGTTCGTGCCGCCGAGCGCAACCTCGCCGCGTACGCAATCGATTTGGCTGGACACGGGGAGAGCGCTCGCTCGATGGACGGAAACCTTGCGAGCGACTTGGAATTCGCGATTGGTCACGCCCGTCGCCATGGGGCGGTGGCGGCGATCGGGCACTCTCTCGGCGGGCGGCTGGCCCTCGTTTCGTCGGCCGACTTCGCCGTGGGAATCTCTCCAGCGCTCGCCTCGAGCTACGGAGCCAGGACGCGGGCCATCCTCGGCTCAGCCCGCGACAGCCGGGTTCGACAGAGCACCCTCGAAGTCGTCTTCGCCACTCTGGCCGGGCTCCCGCCCTTCCAGCCCCGGCCTGACCACCCTGCCCGACTCCTCTACGGAGCGCGCGATGTTCCGGAGATAGCGGCTGCGTGCCGCGCTTGGGCGGAGCGGGGCGTCCCCACCCTCGAGATCGAGGACGCCCGCCATTCGGACATCTGCGTCCTCGAGCGGACCTTCGACGACGTCAGCACGACGCTCGCTGTCTGGTTCGGGCGCGAGCGCCTCCGCTAGCTTTCGCAGGACCAAGGGCGCCAACCGCTCGGACGCCTCGACGAGCGCAACCCAAGGACGGGCGGCCCTCGTTCGTCGTACTGTGCACGCCATGACGCTGGTCCGTGCCGAAAGACTCCCTATTTGCCTCTTGTGCGTGGCTGTCGCCCTCACCGCGGCCTGCCAGGACCCCGCGAAGGTGAGCGCCAAGTTCGCGGCGCGCGATGTGGCCGACCTCGCCGCGGTCGTCGACAAGGACGTCGGAGAAGTGGAGCGAGGCCTTCCGGAAGGGGCGAAGCGTCTCGCCCCGCTCGTCGCCAATCATGCCGACCCCAAACAGAACTTGCCCGATGTGCGCCGTGCCCTGCTCCGCGTCCGCCGCGACGTACTCGACCTCACGGTGGCCAAGTCCACATTTTTCGCTCTGGCCGACCCCGGCGGAGTTGCCATTCGAAACGACCTCGAACAGGACGTCATGGCTGGCCAGAATCTGGTCTCGCTCTTCCCCGCCCTGGCCAAGGCGACCGACGGATTCGTGTCGACCCTCGGGGCGTTTCCCAATGTCTCCACGAAGAATGGACCCGATCGCGACTGGGTCGCAGCGGTCCCTGTGCGACGTGAAGACGGGACCACTGGAGCCCTCTTCGTCACGGGGTGGACGTATCGCTACTTCGCGCGGCACTTGCAGGAAACCCTCAGCGATCGGCTCGCGGACCGGGCAAAGAAAGACGAGGCCAACGGCAAGCTGCCAGTCTTCTACGCATTCGTATTCGATCCCAGCGGAGCGTACGGAGCGCCGACGACGCCCGGCGTCGACGAGAAAGCCCTGACGGCCTTGGATCTCGTGGCTAAGACCGCTTCAGGACCGGTGCAAGGCGCGGTCACGATCGAGGAGCGCCCCTTCGGCTTCGCCGCGCTGCGAACTCCGCGACTTGGCCAGAACATCGGCGTGGTCGTGCTGCGCAGCGAGACCTAGAAGGCCGGCGTATTTCGGGCGAGCCCGAGCGAGGCCGGCGGCGAGCCGCCCGAAGCCTACTTCCGGTAGGCGAGGACGCTCGGAGCGCTCACTCCGGCGGCGCGCGACCTAGAGCGTGAATGGACACGCCGAGAAGCACCCATCCGATGACGACGCAGACCCCCGCGATGTGCTGCCGCAGACGTGTCGTCTCGGCACCCGGGGTTCCGATGACAGGCGCAGTGGCCGCCAATATCAAGCCGAGGACCGTGAGAAGCGCCCCGGCCAGAAGGGCCGGCGTCCATCGGGAGGACGGTGGCGATCCGATGCCGAGCTTCTGGAATGCGCCCATCGGTGTGCGACGCTAGCCGACGCCCCGCGCTACCGCTAGCTTCACTCCATGCCGCGATTCGCCGCCATTGATGTCGGCTCGAACGCCATCCGCCTTCGCATCGTCGAGGCGACGGGACCGGCAAACTCGAAACAAGCCCAGCTCCAGCTCCTCGCCGAGGACTCTGACAGCGCGGGCTGGGAGGAAGTCGTCAATCTCAGGTCGGCGGTGCGCTTGGGCGCGGAAGTCTTCAGTTCTGGGCGCCTCGCACCCGGTTCGATAGGGCGGGCCTGCGAGGCGCTTCGCACTTTTCGCGCGGAGCTCGACCGCGCGCGTGTCGACGCCTACCGAGCCGTGGCGACGAGCGCCGTGCGGGAGGCCAAGAATGGAGCGGTGCTCATCGAACGCGCGCGACGCGAAGCGGGAATCGAGCTCGAGACCATCGAGGCCATCGAGGAAGCGAGGCTCATTCAGCTCGCGGTGACCCGGCGCCTTGCGCTCGGCGCACGCCGGGCGCTGCTCGTCGACGTGGGCGGCGGATCGACGGAGCTCACGCTGCTCGACCGCGGGCAAGCCGAGTTCACCACGTCGCTGCCGATCGGGACCGTGCGCTTGCTCGAAACGTACATGCGCGGAGTCCAGACGATGGACCATGCCCGCGAGCGACTCATCGACGAAGCGATCGAACGGGCACTCGCGGAAGTTCTCCCTCACGTGGCTCGCGTCGAGCTTCTCGTCACGACCGGCGGAAGCGTGGACACCCTGCTGGAACTATGTCCTGCCGAGGGCCTGGGCAGGGCCATCAATGTATCGGCCGCGCGGGCGCTGTTCAAGAAGATGCGCAGCATGACCGCGAACGAGCGCCGGGACGCCTGGCAGCTTCGGCCCGACCGCGCCGACACAATCCTGCCGGCCCTCGCCATCTTCCTGCACTGTGCGGCCGCGTTCGATCAGAGCGTGCTGATCGCTCCAGGCGTGGGCCTGTCGGCCGGGGTCCTGGCCGAGCTCAGCGACCGTTTCTTCGACGTGTGGGACATCGACGGCGAGGCCCATCAGATTCTCGAGGCCTGCGCCAGGCTCGGACGGCGATACAGGTTCGACGAGCCCCACGCCCGACACGTCGCGCAACTGGCCGCGCAGCTCTTCGACGATCTCCAGGCGGTGCACGCGTTCACGGACCGCGACCGGCTGCTGCTGCGGTGTGCGGCCCTGCTGCACGACATCGGCGACTATGTGCACTACAGCGGACACCACAAGCACAGTTATTACCTGATTCTTCACTCCGACATCATGGGCATTCGTCCCGAGGAGCGGGCCATCATTGCCAATCTCGCGCGCTACCATCGCAAGGGTCCGCCGGAGACTGCCCACGTCAACTTCCGCGACCTTTCCAAGGAGGCCCGTGGCAAGGTCCGCGGTCTCGCTGCCATCCTTCGCATCGCCGACGCCCTCGACAGAGAGCACCGGCAGAAGATCGAACACGTCCGAGCCGAAGTCGATCCGTCGGCAGGGCGGGTGATCCTCTTCCTGCGCGGGGACGAAGAACGAGAACTCGAGGAATGGTCCCTCGACATGAAGGCTTCGATGTGGCGCGATGAATATGACCTTGACGTGTTCGTGGCCAAGGAGGCGCCGAAGGGATGATAGACGGGGTTCGCTGTGCCGTCGTCGCATGGATAGCGACCGCCGCAGCCTGCGCGCCAGCGAGGGTTCCCGATCCGCGAGCGACCGCTCGCGCCTACGCCGATGCGGCCCGTCGCGCCGACGCCGACGCGCTGTACGCCATGCTGTCGACCCCTTCGCGCCAGGCCAGGAGCCTCGGCGAGCTGCGCGCCGTCGTGGCCTTGGAACGGACGGAGCTCGCCCAGCAAGCCCAAGAGATTTCAGCGGCAGACGCGCGCGTGCAAGCGTCAGCCCGCTTCCGCTACGCGGATGGCGAGGAAGCCACCGTGGACCTCTACGACGGCCAGTACTGGGTGTCCTCGGCGGGATCTCTGCCGGGCCCCGGACGCACCCCGGAGGAGACGCTCGACAGTCTGCGACGGGTCCTGGCTCGACGCAGCTATGCCGGTCTTTTGCTCATTCTTTCGCCGACCACGCGCACGGCGATCGAACGCGACCTGCGGTCCCTTGTGGGCGGGCTGTCGGATCCAGGCGCGCTCCCCTGCCGGATCACGGACGATACTGCGACGGTCTCCGTTCCTGGCGGTCACAAAGTGACTCTCCGACGCGAGGGGGGGCTGTGGAAGGTCGATGACTTCGATTGAACGAGTCCATCGCACCGGGGCGCTGGCCTTGGTCGTCGGCAGTCTCCTCGCGCTTGTCTGGATTCCGCGCCCGGCGCGGGCGTTCGGAGACGCTGGGGCGTTCGACCCGCGCGCTCTGCTCACGGGGTCGGCGACCGAGCCACCGCACCCTTCCGCTCTGGCGCGCTGGTCTTGGGAGCTCGTCCAGCGCACCAGCGCGCCGGCACGGCTCCACCCGACATCGGTCCGGGCCGACGACCCCGAGATCGTCAACGGCCCGTTTCTCTACTGGAGTGGCGACGCCGATGTACCGCCGCTCACGGGATCCGAGATGGCGGGACTGCGTCAGTTCTTGTCTCTCGGAGGCCTGCTGTTCGTAGACGATGCTGGCGCCGGTCCGCGCGGCGAACCGAGCGGGTTCGGACGCGCGGCGCGACGCGAACTCGCCCGGGTCCTACCCGAGCGAACTGCCGTCACGCTGGGCCGCGAGCACGTGCTCTTCCGCACGTTCTATCTCCTGCAGCGCGCCTTGGGCCGCGTCGAAGGCCCCCCCACGCTGGAGGCGATCGTGCGTGGCACGGACACTCAAGTTCTCCTCAGCGAGCACGACCTGGGCGGCGCACTCGCTCGCGGCCCGGAGGGTGCCTCCTGGGAGCGACAGCCCATCCCCGGGGGGGAGGCTCAACGCGAGCAAGCGATTCGTTTCGCCATCAACGTATCGATGTACGCGCTGTGTTCTACCTACAAGGACGATCAGGTCCACGCCCCTTTTCTGATGCGACGCCGTGCGCGACTCTTCCCATGAGAGAAGCCGTGAGGATGGTGACGCACCTGGGAGCCAGCGCGGATCTCCCGCAGTGGATGGTCCTTCTTGCGATCGCGCTCGCTTTCGTGAGCGTCGCCCTGCTCATCTTGGAGCATCCGGCACGACACCGGCAGCGAGCGGCCGTAGCGATCTCGGGAGTCGCGGCGACGGTCGTGCTGCTTGCGGCGGTCCTGCGCCCGGCTTGGTTCTCGGCACGCGAGACGGCCATCGGGGCTCGCGTGATCGTCCTGGCCGACACGTCTAGGTCGCTGGCGCTGCCCGACGTCGGTGGTTCGACCCGCAGGGAGGTTCGCGACAGGATCCTCGACGACCTCCGATCCAGCCATCGCGAGACCCGATTCTCGGTCGTCGGATTCGATGATGGGCTGCACGCACCCTCGGACCGATTGTCCTCCGACGGCCCCAGAAGCGATCTGACCGCCGCTCTGCGCGCTCTGGCGACATCGTCGGACGAGCGCCCGGCGTCCGTCGTCGTCGTGAGCGACGGCCGATGGGATGATCCCCCGGAGAATGCGTCGGACGCGGCCCTCCACGGTGTTGCGGATCTGCTTCGCGTGCCCATTTTCGGGGTGGCCACGACCCGCGCCTCTCCACCGGACGCCAGCATACGTCGCGTGAGCTTCACGGAGGCAGCCGTCGCGCACGTGCCGTTGCCCATGCGCGTGGAGGTCGGCTGCGCGGGAGGTCTCGTGTGCGGGCGATTGCCGGTGACCGTGCGCGAGCTGGCGGACGACGGACATACTAGGGAGCTGGCGCGCGGCGTCGCAGACGTTGGGCACGAACCCGGCGTGCTGGACCTCTCGATCACCCTGGACCGAGCGGGTCCGCACGTCGTCGAGGTCGCCGTCGCGGCTCCGCAAGGCGATGTGATCGCGGACAACGATCGGCGCCTGCTTCGACTGGATGTCGTCCGCGAGCGGGTGCGTGTACTGCACGTCGCCGGGCGCGCGACCAACGACGTGCGCGCTCTTCGGCAATGGCTAAAACGAGACGCGTCGCTCGATGTCGTCGCTTTCTTCATCTTGCGAACTCCTGAGGACGAGTCGCGCGCCAGCCAATCCGAGCTATCGCTCATCCCGTTTCCCGTCGACGAACTTTTTCAGGAACACCTCCAGAGCTTCGATGCAATCGTGCTCCAGGATTTCGATGCCCAGCCCTACGGGCTCGAGAAGTACTTGGAGAACATCCGGCGCTACGTTCGATCCGGAGGTGGGTTCATCATGGTGGGAGGCGAGAACGCGTTCGTGGCGGGCGGATACGCCGGCACGCCCATCGCCGATGTTCTGCCGATTGCATTGGATGGATCGCGCCGGACGGTGAGCGCCGACACCTCGGAGTTCACGCCGGATTGGACCCCCCAGGGCCTCGACGCCCCGATCCTGGGTCCGCTGAGGGAGGCGATAGGTCGCGACCTGCCGCCGATGCCCGGAGCGAATGTCTTCGGGGATCTCAAGCCGGGCGCCGTGGCCCTCTGGTCGCACCCCGCGCGGACCACGCCCGCAGGAGCGCCGATGGCGGTCCTGGCCATCGGCGAGTCCGGGGAGGGTCGGGCGATCGCGCTCGGCGTCGACGGCACCTGGAGACTTCAGTTCTCCGGGCTTGGCGCGCGGACGGCCGGTCGAGGGCACGGTGCCCTCTGGGACGGTTTGCTGGGGTGGCTCATGCACGATCCCCGTTTTGAACCCGCGCGTCTGGCTCTCGTTCGCGGCTGCACGGCCGGCCTTGTCTCTCACGTTCGCGCGCAGGTTCTCTCGCGGGCGACCGAGAGGAGTGGCGCCGTTTCCCTGGACGTCATGCCATTTGGCCAGACGGTCGCCCAAGTCCATCTCGACTCTCCGCTCCCAGCCGATGGGCTCGTCGACTTCGAGATTCCTTCCGTCGAGCCGGGCGCCTACGAGGCGAGGCTGCGCGAGGGGCCTACGCTCCTCGCGAAGGCCGACTTCGCCTGCGAGCGCGGGGCTGACGAATGGGCGGACTCCCGACCGGACCCGCAGCGCATGGCCTCTCTCGCCAGCGCCACGGGTGGGGCCTTCGCGTGGGCCGGCCACGCGAGAGATCTCGCCCTGCCCAGGCCCGTGCGCGTGAGCGCACAGCGAACGGTAAAACCGATCTTCCCGGCGTGGCTTCTCACCCTGGGCGCCGCGGTACTGCTAGGCCTCCACTGGGTCATTCGTCGACGGGACGGACTTGTGTGAGCCGCAACGCGGACGGGGACTTGGCGCGCAGACGGATGCAGGTACGCTCGGTCGTAGCCCTCATGGTCAAGACGATGGCGTGGGCGCTAACCCTTGTGCTCGTGTCCCGGACGGCCGCAGCGCTCGTCTGGCCCGACGTGGCCGCGCGTGCGGAGCGCGACCTCTCTTCCGCTGACAGTCGTACGCGACGCGAAGCGGCTGAGCGACTTTCGCGACTGGGTCCACTGGTCGCTACACCCCTGGTGCTCGCCGCTCTGCGCGATACCGATGATTCCGTCCGGATCGCGGCCGCCGATGCGGCCATCCGGCTCCACGTCCGCGACGCGACGGAAGCGATCCGGTCGTGGCTCAACGCACCGAACTCGCGCTTGCGTGTGAAGGCCTGCGAAGTAGCGAGCAGGCTGCCCGATCCCCGTGCGATTCAGGGACTCGCGCGAGCTTTGGGCGATTCCGACTCGGAGGTGCGCTCTGCGGCCGCCGAAGCGCTTGGGCACCAGCGGGCAGATGAGTCCGTCCCTCCGCTGCTCGGTCGGTTGGACGACCAGTCTCCAGCCGTCCGTGTGAGCATCGTCGGCGCGCTCGCCCGCCTCCACGATGGTCGCGCCGTCCTCCCGCTCGCGGCCAAGGTGCAAGACTCGTCGGTCGACGTGCGCGAAGCGGCGGCTCTGGCGCTCGGCGCCCTCAGAGACCCGCGGGCCTCACCCGTGTTGGTCCTGGCGCTGCGCGACACCCAGGGGGAGGTGCAGCGCTCCGCTCTGCGCTCGCTCGGACGTCTTCGCGCAGGCGATGCCGTCGACGCTATCGCGGCATGCGCGACCGACCGCTCCGCGGCGACGCGACTGGGTGCCATCCGAGCCCTCGGCGAGATCGCATCCCCGCCCGCGGTGCGTACGCTGGTGGGCATGCTAGGGGTCGGCGACGACGCTGTAGGCCCGCTCGAGCGGAGTCCTGTTCGCGACGCCCTGGTCGACTGCGGGGCCTCCGCAGTCGACGCCGTTGCAGCCCTGCTGGACAGGTCGCCCAACCAGACGGCGACCGCGAGCGCGGCCTGGGTGCTGGGTATGCTCGGCGCTCACGACCACGCGAGAGACGTCGTCGCGTCGATGCGCAGAGGCATCCTCCCCGTCGCGGCAGCGCTCCACGCGCTCGCAGGAGCCGGAACGGCGGACGAGGTAGCGGTCGTTCTCGAATTCGTGTCGAGCACGAGTCCGACGATACGCGACCAGGCGTTGATCGCCGCGGCTTCGCTCCTCGACCCGTCGCGCCCGGATGGACGGGCCGTCGAGCCTCTGGAGGCCGCCCTGCTGGAACCGAATACGACCGCCAAACAGCAGGCGCGATTGGCTAGTTTGCTCGGCCGGACGGGGGCTGCCCGAGCCGCCCCCGTCCTGGCCAGCCTCGTGCGAGCGCACAATTCGGAGTTGCAGCTTGCGGCCGTCGACGCGCTCGCAATGATCGGACCCGCCGGGGCCGACGCAGCACTGCTCCAGGCTATGGACTCGCCGGACCCCATACTGAGACTGCACGCGGCCACGGCCCTGGGTCACTCCGGATCCGCACGAACCAAGGACGCTCTGATCGATAGGCTCGATCGCGGCGACGAGGTGGACCGTGCGAGCGTCCTCATCGCCCTCGGGGGCGTGCTCGCGCGCGCTCCTGACGAGCACGCCATCGCCCGTCTGGCTTCGTGGCTGCCGCTCGCAGTCGGAGCGGAGCGGGACGCCATGATCGAGGCGATCGGCCGGGCGCCACTGGCGTCGGTCGTTCGCGTCCTGGCATTTCTGACCGAATCGCCCAACTCCGCAGATCGCCAGACCGCCACGGCTCTGCTGGCCGCCCACCGCGATTCGGACGAAGCCCGGGTCCTGGCCCGAGCGCGCCTCTTGGACAGCGATCCGAGAGTGAGGGCTCAGGCCGCCTGGACGATGGGTACGCTGGGTGGCGTCGGCGACACCGCCAGGCTCGCCGAGATCGCCCGCTCGGAATCGACGGAGATCGCGAGCAACGCGGTCGCGTCCCTTGCCCGAATTCTAGCCACGATTCCGCCAAGGGCGCCGCAGGACGACCGCGCCGAGCCCCTGCTCTGCTCTTTCGTGGGCGACGCTCGCCCCGAGGTCCGAACGAACGCTCTTGCGGGGCTCGCGCTGACGGCGCGCCGGTGCGATGGCGGCGCAGCCGAACGCGCGGCGTTGACGTCGGATCCCGACGAGAGCGTGCGCTCAGCGGCGGCGCGGGCCGTGGCGCGCTTTGCGACCGGGGCGGACGTCTCTGCGTTGGCTCAATGTGCGGACGGCGATCCGTCCCGGACCGTCGCATCGTTCTGTCGCGCACCGAAGCGCCGCGCCGCAGCGACGCACGATGTGCTCGTATACGTCCTTCCGAACGGCGCGACGGCGCCTCGTCCCGAGGCCGCGTACTGCATGGTGATGGCGGACGGCACGCTTCGTTTGGGGACGGCGGACCGACGCGGGGCCGTCTTCGACGCTGTCGCGCCGCGGGGTGACGTTGCGCTTTGTCGGCCCCGTTGGTGACAAGCCAGAGATCTTTCTGCGCGCGTGGTACCTTGGAATCCCCGTGCGAACCCGCCGAGCCCGTGATCCAGTGGCCTTCCCCGAGCCCCTTGCCGCAATCCTCGACCGCGCAGGGGAGTCGAGGTTTTGCCGCACGAAGGTCGCGATTGAGCCCGCGCTGTGGCGGGACGCTGTCGGCGCGCGCATAGCCGAACGCGTGCGACCCTTGTCCATTTTTGGCGATACGCTCGTTCTGCGCGTTCCGAGCAGCGTATGGGCCAACGAGATTTCATTGCTCACGGAGGAGCTGTGCGCCCGGCTGCGGGTGCGAGGCGTCGAAGTCCGCGAACTGCGGTTCCGAGTGGGCGACACTCCGCAACCGGACCGACCTCCGCAGAGGCGTGTCGCTCGCACGGTCCCGCCGACTGCGGCCATCCCGCAGGACGTAAAGCAGAGTCTCGAACTAGTGAAGGACGACGCGCTGCGTGGGTTCATCGCTCGCGCCGTGGCGGCAAACCTCGCATGGCAAGCTTGCGGCAGCCCAGTTTCAGCCTGCCACGTCAGCGAAGCGCAGCGAGGCGTTCGAGCCCCTCGAGCCGCTGGAGCAGGAACTTCTCGGCCGGACCGAAGCTTGACGACCTATCGCGAAGGCTCGCAAGGTACGTCCGAAACCGGGCGAGGTCGATGGCGTTGACTCGTCTCATGGCGGTGTATAGTTCCTCTACGACGGCACCCGAACAGGGGCGGCCCTCCGATTGATAGAGGTCCACCACGTAGTCCACCCAGGCGCCCTTTCCCGTCGCAGCGGCGAGTCGTGCAGAGAATCGAGCCGCCACATCGACGACTGCCGAGGCCGGATTCCTTCCTTTGCGACTGGCTTCGAGAACGTCAGCAAGCACCGTGCCAATCAAGCGCTCGGCCTCCTCGACGCGACCCATCGCGAGAGCCTTTTCTCCGACTCCGGCGAGCATCTCGAAGGCGTCGCCTCGACGGTACGTGCTCGTGTCCGTCTCCGACCCCGCGGGTTCCACGCGGGCGGCTGGCGCCATAGACTCGGTCGACGGTTCGGTTTCGATCGTCGCCAGCATTTCCGTCGAGACGGTCTCGTGACCGAGACCGTCTCCCGTCGCACGCAAGATGAGCTCCTGGCCGCCTATGAGGACGCGGTCTCCCACAGCCAGCGCAGTGGGGCCCGTGATTCTCTCGCCGTTGACGAGGACGCCATTGCGGCTGGCGAGATCGTCGATAGACACGCCATCGGAAGTCACGAGGAACACCGCATGCCGACGCGATACCAGCGGATCGTCGAGGGACAGCTTGCAGCTCGCGCTGCGTCCGACGATGAGCTCGCCCGGGGCTAGCTCGAGGTCCTGGCTCTGGTGGCGCAATCGGAAGCGCATTGGCGAACACTTATAAGACCACGAGCCCCCCTAGACCGCCACAGGTGCGGTCAAGCAAATGGAAGAAGGCCGGTGTATTTCGGCCGATCCCTTCGCGATCCCGGTGGCGCGTGCTCGCCGACGGGAAGTAGGCGCCGGGCGACTCGCCGCCGGCCTCGCTCGGTTTCGGCCGAAATACACCGGCCTTCTAGAGTTTTTCTGCGCCATCGGGCATGGGAAAGCCCGTCGTGACGACCACGCGGATCTGACTGGCGACGGCCCGAAGCGCGGGTACGAACAGATCGTCGCGGGTCATCGCGACGCCGGGACAACCGGAACACGTTCCCGTCAAATGAAGAGAGATCTCCTCCTCTTCGAATCGCACCAAGTGGAGGTCGCCCCCGTCGACTCGCACGAGGGGGGCTAGTATGTCTCGACAAACCCGGAGGACATCGTTTCTCTGAGCGTCGTCCATCGGACCCGATCTTGCGATCTAGTTGCCGTTGGTGCTGACGTGTCGCGCCGTGCGCGTCTTTCCGGCACCCGCATCGGCGGCGTGCATCGCATTGGGGTCGCTGATTCCCCCTCGCGTCACGGCCGCGATCGCTGGATCGATGGCGAATGGGTCCACGGCCTTGTGGGAGCGGAGCGACACGAGATTCTGCAGGGTGTTCTTGTCCTCCATCACCACGCCTACGATGTGCTCCCCCGACCGATCGATGGCGCGAAGGTGCGACCCCTGATCCTGCCAGTCCGCCTCCGTCCGCTCGAGCGCCTGAGCGGGGTTCGCTGCTCGAATACGTCCCGCCACTGAAAAGAGCGCATTGAGCTTCGCCACGGCGTCCTGAAAGGACGCGCCGAGGGGACCGTCAGAACTCAGCGGGACCTCGTCGTAGAGTTTCCAAAGACGGTCCTTGATGAAAAAGAAGATTCGCGTCTTGCCATCTCTGAATAGGCGCATCACGGCTTCGTCGTTCCGATAGGTATACTCAGAATGGATCGGCGTGACATCGAATCCCGTCGGCGTATCTCCAAACGGAGTATAGCTCCTCTCGAAATTCACCTTTCGGTTGTCGCGATCCGCCTCGACCTGCTGCTGGTCCACGCCTGGCTGAAGCTTCGCAAGCCTCGCGGAGTACTCCCGATCGATGAGCCCCCCGGTCCTATTGTATAGGTCGATGACCTCCGCGCGCGTCATGCCCCACTTGAGCTCCTTCTCCATCATCTTGGCGAGAGACGCGACGCTCGGCGAGTCCCCTCTCAAATCACCTGCCTTCGGTGCCGCGCGAACGGTGGCGACCAGCAGAACGCCGACAGCGACAAGGGCAGCGGCCAAGGTTGCGGATTTCATCGAGATGCCTCCAGGGTGCACGCGACTGCGTGCTCGGATAGACGAGAACTTACCATAGGAAGTTTCAAAGATCGCAACCGACAGCGCCCACGGCCACCGCGAAAGACCAGGTTTTCTGAGATCCGGCTCCGCTCGGGCCAAGCGCCGTTGTGACAGGTTCAACTTTCGCGCGGCAGTGTTTCCGCGTCTGTCGCTTGCGGCAGCCCGCCGTCGCCGGCCAGAAGCCGAAGAGTTGCTTGGGCAGGACGGCGATGTTCGCCGGGACCGACTACACCCAGGGATACCCCGGTGCCTCGACACGAGCGGGGCCGGCCCTCAACATGTCGCTTAAGGCTGCGGCAGAGATGCGCTGGGCGGCTCCTCGTCGAGGTGCGTCGAGGCCATTGGGGTGCTAAGGCACAGCGGGTGCCGATCGAAATAAAGAGCCCCAAGGAGATCTCGGCGATGCGAGCCGTGAGCGAACTCGCAGCCGAGACGCTCCTCGCCGTGGGGGACAAGATCCACGTTGGAATGACGACGCAGGAGATTGACCGCCTGGTGCACGAACACACGGTCGGCCAAGGCGCTCGGCCGGCTCCGCTCCACTATCGGGGCTTTCCGAAGAGCGTGTGCACGAGCGTGAACGAGGTCGTGTGCCACGGAATTCCCGGCCCGTTCGCGTTGCGTTCCGGCGATATCGTCAACGTAGACATCACGCATGTCTTTCAGGGATTCCACGGCGACACGAGCGCGACGTTCTACATCGGCACACCGAGTGCCGAAGCCCGCCACGTGGTCGAGGTCGCTCGGCAGGCGCTCGACGTGGGCATCGCCCAGGTCCGCGATGGGGCGCGGCTCGGTGACATCGGGGGAGCGATTCAGGAATACGTGGAACGCGAGGGGTGCAGCGTCGTGCGCGACTACGTGGGCCACGGAATCGGTCGGAAGTTTCACGACGCTCCTCAGGTCAAGCACTACGGCAAGAAGGGCACGGGCGAGCGCCTCCGCGCCGGCATGACGTTCACGATCGAGCCGATGGTAAACCTCGGGGGCTGGGAAGTGGTCGTCGATCCATTGGACAAATGGACCGTACGCACGGCCGACGGAAGCCTCAGTGCCCAGTTCGAACACACGGTGTTGGTGACCCACGACCGCTGCGAGATTCTCACGGCTCGATCTCGCCCCCTTTGCCATAGCGAGAGCGTGGCCACACCGTTTGTGGCGTGAAGCCATCGAAGGGTCCGGGCCGAGAGGCGTGGCGCGGTCGCCCGGCCCCCGCCGGTTCTACGATTTCGAGTCGACTGACCTCCGGGCGGATAGAAGCTCAGCAGCTGCGCGACGGGCCGCGTCGCCGACCTTGATCCCGCCCACCATCCGGGCGATCTCCTCGACGCGATCGGAGTCCGAAAGGCGACGCATGTGCGTGCTCGTGCGACCTCTGGCCTCCGTCTTGCCCACGACGAAGTGGGTGGTCGCAAGGGCCGCGATCTGCGGCAGGTGCGTGATGCAAAGGACCTGTCGGTGATGGGCAATCTCAGCGATCGCGTGCCCAATCACCTCGGCAATCGCCCCCCCGACGCCCGCGTCGACCTCGTCGAAGACGTAGGTTCCCGCGGGACCTTGGTCGGCCAAGACGCGCTTGAGAGCGAGAAGCGCCCGCGAGAGCTCGCCACCGCTCGCTATCTTGCGGAGGGGACGGGGCTCTTCGCCGCGGTTCGGAGCGATCAGGAATTCCACCCGGTCGATCCCGGTCTTGGACAAGCGTGCACCGTCCACATTCATGGCATCCGCGGTCCCCGTTGCCGGCGCCACGTCCACGACAACCCGCGCGCGACCCATTCCGAGAAGAGCCAGCTCGCGTCCGATGGCGTCGGCAAGAGCATCGGCGGCATTGCGTCTGTGCCGCGAGAGAGCCCGCGCCGCACTCGCAACTTCCGAGAAACGCTGCGCTTTGGTCGCCTCGAGCGCAATGGCGGCGTCCGCCGTCCCTGCCAGCGACTCGCGCTCCGCGAGCAGCGCGGTTCGGTAGGCGAGCAAGTCAGCCGTCGTCGGACCGTGCTTGCTCAAGAGCTTGGCCAACCGAAACGCGCGCTCCTCGACTTCGACCAGCCGCTCCGGCCGCGTCTCCACGCTCTCGGCGTAGCGCCCGAGTGCGCGGGCAGCATCGGCCAGCTCCGCGCGAGCCGCATCCACCGCGTGAGCCGTGGGCGACAGCGAACCGTCGATGGACGCGACCTGCTCCAGGTCGGCGGCAATCCGCGCGAGTTCATCGCAGATCGCGCCGTCGCCCTCGTACAGACGGTCGGCAGCGCGTTCAGTCGCCGAGCGGAGCTTCTCGGCATGGCGCAAGCGCCCGCGTTCGCGCTCGAGCTCAACCTCCTCCCCGATGTGGGGATCCAGGTCTTGCATCTCATGGATCTGCCACGCGAGAAAGTCTTCTCGCTCCGCGCGCCCCTTTTGGCGGGCGAGCGTCGCATCCAGCTCTCGCGCTACCTCTTGGAGGGATTCCACCTGCGCGGCCAACGCGTCCCTGGCATCTCTCAGCCTGCCAAACGCGTCCAAGTAGTCCGCGTGGGTCGACGGATCGGTCAGCGTGACGCTCTCGTGCTGGGAGGCGATGTCGCACAGATCGCCAGCGACCTCGGCGAGCTGCGCCGCTGTGCAAAGACGACCGTTGACGTACGCCCGACTCCGCCCCTCCGCGAGCACCACACGCCGCAGCACGAGTTCCCCCGAAGTCGAGATGCCAGCGGCTTCCAACCGAGCTGCGGCACGCGAGCGGGGGTCGATCTCGAACAGGGCGTCCACTTCGGCCGAAGGCGCTCCCGACCTCACGAGGTCCGGACGAGCGCGCCCGCCGAGCACCAAAGACAGGGCGTCTACGAGCATCGATTTCCCCGCCCCCGTCTCTCCCGTGAGCACATTGAACCCTTCATCGAGTTCCATCGTCAGCTGCTCGATGAGCACCACGTTGCGGATTGCCAGAGATACCAGCACGGCCGTCGCTCGGCTCTACGCTGCCGGAGGACCCCTCGCAAGCTCGGAACACCTACTACGTCCATGACGCCGATACGGTGGGACGACCCCGACCAGCCCACCGCGAAGGTCGAGGCTTGACTCCGCCGATTCGAATTCACTAGCCTGGACAGGCTTTGTTGGTGCGCGGTGCACTTTTGCGCTGTATTTTCGCGCGAGTACAGATCGAACTGATGCCACGATGTCCCCCTCCGGCGCGATGCCGTCACGACCCACAACGAAAAGAAAGATCTCGGGCCCCCCCGCGGAGCGGGATTTGGCAACGACCATCGAGGAGCGCACGGCGAGCCTCGAGCGTCGCCTAGAGTGTGCGCCGCCCCACCTGCAGAAACAGTACCGTGCCGATCTGGACAGAAGCTGGATTCGCCACGACTGCGCACTCGAGGGGGTGGTCTACTCCATCCAGGAGTTGCGCGTCGCCATTGGTGACTTCGACGCCAGCGTCCCGGTCGACGCGGTCATTCAGCCGGTCGTGGCCGACATTCGCCGGCATCGGGAGGCTCTCAACTTCGTTCGGACGTACGCGGCGGACGCTCAGCTCCCGGTCAACGTCGACCTCATCAAACGCATGTACTGTGCGCTGCACCCGGAGGAAGACGACGGAAAGACGGTAAAATTCCGTCGGGACGTGCCCCAGCATCGGCTGTATTTCCACGAGTACGCTCCGCCAGACAAGATCGCTTATCGACTTCGACAGATTACGGACTGGGTCAATGACCCTGAAACCGCGCGTACGCGCAATCCGCTGCGCGTGGCGTCGCGTGCGCATTACGACCTTCTGCGCGTCTTTCCGTTCTCGGTAGACAGCGGAAAGGTCGCGCGAATGTTCATGAACCTGCTGCTCCTCCGTAATGGATATCCGCCCGCGATCATTCACTCTTCCGAGCGGCAGCGCTATTACGAGGCCCTCAAGGGCTCGAGCTTGGCCATGCTCGCGATCGTCCAAGAGTCGATCGAGGACAGCCTGGGGTCGATCGAAAGGCTCCTCAATCAATACGAAGCAATCAAGTAGGGCGAGCGTGTCGCCAGGCCGTAGCCACGAGCAATCCCCGGGCAACGCCGTGTGAAGGGACATCGAGAGACGGGCCGATTCCAGCGCTTTACGAAACCCCTTGGACGGGTAATCCTCTGGCGATGCTCACGAAACGCGTAATTCCGTGCTTGGATGTGCAGGGAGGACGCGTTGTCAAGGGAGTGCAGTTCGTCGGCCTGAGGGACGCCGGAGACCCGGTCGAGCAGGCGCGTCGCTACGACCGAGAGGGCGCCGACGAGATCGCGTTCCTCGACATTCGGGCTTCGCACGAAGGACGCAGCACTCTTCTCGATATCGTGTCGAGAACGGCCGATGCGCTGTTCGTCCCGCTGACCGTTGGCGGAGGTGTCCGAGTCGAGGACGACGTCCGCGCGCTCCTCGCCGCCGGCGCCGACAAGGCCAGCATCAACACGGCAGCCGTGAAGGATCCGGAGCTGATTCGGCGATGCGCAGACTCCTGGGGCTCGCAAGCCATCGTCGTGGCGATCGACGCGAAGGAGAAGGCGCCCGGCCGGGGCTGGGAGGTCTACATCCACGGAGGACGTACCGCGACAGGCTGGAACGTCCAGGACTGGGCCGAACGCGTCGTCGGCCTCGGTGCGGGCGAGATCCTCCTCACGAGCATGGACCGGGACGGAACGCGCGCCGGCTACGACATCGCGCTGACGCGGGCCGTCTCCGACAGCGTGGATGTCCCCGTGATCGCCAGCGGCGGGGTCGGCACCTTGGAACACCTGCGGGAGGGTCTCGTCGAGGGCCATGCCAGCGCCGTGCTCGCGGCGAGCATCTTTCACGACGCCAACTGTTCGATCGGCGAGGCAAAGCTCTTCCTGGCGCGGGCGGGAGTCCCCGTGCGAAACGTGGCCGTCTCGGAGGAGGCCGGATGACTGCGGGCGCGCTCGAGGCGTCTGTCACGCTCGACGAGCTGTGCGCCGTGCTCGGCACCAAGCGCGTACCCATGGCGCCAGAGCTCGCCGGATACATCGCCCTGGAGGTGGCCGAGCACGCCGACCCGCAGGCCGGCGAGATCGACCCAAAGAGCGTCTACGTGGGCGAGGAAGGGACGGTCGCGCTGGTTCAGCCCAAGCGCGAAAAGCCTACCGGAGACGCGGAGGCGTCCGTTCGCGCGACCCTCGCTCGCTTGCTCGAGGCGAGCGGGTCGCAGACACCCGCGCTCGCTGCCGCCTCGAAGAGAACGGGCGGCGCTGGCCTCAGGGCCCTGGCCGCGGAGCTCGAGGCGGCGCTGATCCCTGTCAATCGGGCGGCGGGGCGGCGAGCTCTGGCCCGACTCGCGCGGGAGGCACGACGCGCGGCGCTCGGCCTGGGCCGGCACACCCTGCCGTCGTCGTCGGAGCTTGGCAATCGCTCGGGAACCCGCGCGCCCTCCGGGTCCGCCGAGCACGCGCCCGACTCGCGCCCGACACCCAACACACCTCCGAACGTCGACGCGCTGATCGCTCAGTTCAGCGTTTCCGGCACCGGCGAACCAGGCCAGTCCCGCGAGCTTAGGGCCATCGCAGGCATCGCGGAAACGCCTCCCCCGCCGCCCTCCGTCGACCTCCGCCCAGCCGCGAGCCCCGAGACCCGTTCTCATTCCCATCTGGAGGATGGCACTGCGAGGGATTCGCGAGGCGCTGAGAGCGCCGCAGTGCCCGCGCGCTCGCCGATCGTCGACGATCCCGTCGTGCGAGTGCGCGAGGCGCTGGCATCCCCGATGGGGCGTCGGCGGCGAGCCGCTCCACGCTGGCTCGTGGGATTGGCTTTGGTTTTGCTCGGGTGCGCCGCGGCCATCCTCGGGTGGCACGGCACCCGCGGCGTGACGCCCATGCCTGCCGGGCTCGTCTCGAAACCAGCGACCCCGCCGCCCATTGCGCCGATACCCGTCATGCCGTGCCGAGGGCTCATCGTCGTTTCGGACGTTCCAAACCATGCGGAAGTGCTTTTTCGATTGGGGGCGGCACCGGTCGACGTCGACCGGATGCCGGTGGGGGCTCGGCTGGAGTTCGTCGCCACGGCTGACTCGTACGCCCCGAGGCGCCTGGTCGTGCCGGCGGGGGCGGATTGGGCTATCGGCCCTGACCGCGTGCCGCGGTACTCGGCCACTGTCGAGCTCGAACGCTCACGCGCGCGTCCTGGCTCCACCGATCCCTGGCCGCTCGGGGAGCCTGGTAGCCAGGTCGGTGGCCAAGGACCTCCGGGAATCGTGCGAGTGGTGGTCATCCCGACGGGCGCAGACGTGTGGATGCTGTCGGGCCTGGGTCCCGAAGCCCGCATAGAGGCCGCCTGCGACCGCACGACGGACGTCCTCGTTGCGGGGCCGACGACATTTCGCAGGCCGCTTCATGTGGGTCCAGGTGACTTCACGGTCGACGAATCCGAGAGCGGTCTTGCGAGACCTGTTCCGGTTCGGATCGCCCGGCTCAGCGCCAAGTGACAGTCACGGGCTCGAAACGTCGATGACGACCTTCCCGACATGCTTGGCGGACTGCAGATACGCGTACGCCGCTTTGGCTTCGGAGAAGGGGAAGACCCGGTCGATGACTGGATGCAGAGACCAGCGCCCGATGGCCTCGTTCATGGCTTCGAAATGACGAACGCTGCCGACGTAGACGGAATCGACGCGGATCCCTCGGCCACTGTTCGTCGCGACTTCCTTGTCGCCAGGACGCCCCGACAGGAGCCCGACGAGCGAAATATGCCCCCCCTGGCGGACTGCCCGTATCGACGTCGGCAGCGTCTCGGCGCCCCCCACTTCTAGGATGTGATCCACGCCGCGCCCGTCCGTGAGCTCGCGCGCACGAACGTCCCAGTCTCGAATCCTACTGTAGTTTATGACTTCGTCCGCACCGAGTGCCTTCGCGCGGTCGAGTTTCGCATCACTGCTCGACGTCACGATGACCCGGGCGCCCATACTCTTCGCGAACTGGAGCGCGAAAACACTCACGCCTCCCGTCCCCATCGCCAGCACGGTCTGTCCTCGCTCGATGCCGCCCAGCGCGACGAGGCCGACCCAGGCAGTGACCCCCGCACAGGGAAGCGTAGCCGCCTCCTCGAACGAGAGCGAGTCCGCGATGCGAACGACGCCGCCCGCGTCGAAGACGACCTCTTCGGCGAGAACGCCGTCGATCGCGCCGCCCAATGCCGAGGCACCTTTGGCCGAATCGAACGGTCCGTCGATCCAGCGTTGGAAGAACGCTCCGGCGACGCGATCCCCAGGCTTGAACCTCGAAACCTCTGGACCGACCGCGAGCACTTCGCCCGCCGCGTCCGACAGCGGAACGAGCGGATACGTCGGATTCGCACGGCTGTAGCGGCCAGACGAAATGAGCAGGTCTCGGTAATTCAGACTCGCCGCGCGGACCCGAACGAGCACGTGTCCAGGACCCAGCGTTGCGGCCCCGCGCTCGACCCGTGCGAGCGTGTCGAGGCACCCGCCGCGAAGTACATACCCGTACATCAGACAACTCCTTCTCCTGCCGCCTGCCCGCCCGGATGGTTCCGCGACGGTCTTAGAGTACTGATGCCCGGCGCGTCTCGAGCGGTGCGGAACTTTCGCAGACATCGGACGCAGCCCCCCCCGGGCGACCGGTTGACACCGGCAGCCATCATGTTCATCGCTACGGTGCGATTCCAAAAAGGACTTGAACCATGGCGACCGAAACGCACGACATACTGGACGAGCTCTTTCTAAATGCCAGGACACACACGGCTTGGCTCGATCGGACCGTAGACGACGAAGTCTTGCGACGACTCTACGGGGCCCTACGCATGGCGCCCACGTCTGCGAACACTCAGCCGGCGAGGTTCGTGTTCGTCAAGAGCGCGGACGCCAAGAACAAGCTGCGCCCCGCGCTCAGCCCCGGCAACGTCGACAAGACGATGAGCGCGCCGGCCACGGCCATCGTGGCCTACGACCTGGAATTCTACGAGAAGATTCCAAAGCTCTTCCCGGCACGCCCCGAGATGAAGACCATGTTTGCAAACATGACGGCGTCCGCGCGCGACTTCTTTCTCGTCCAAAATGGCTCGCTCCAAGCGGCCTACTTGATCCTGGCGGCCCGCGCGCTCGGACTCGATTGCGGGCCGATGGGGGGCTTCGATCGCGCGAAGGTCGATGAAGCCTTTTTTGCCGCCACGCCCTGGAAGTCAATCCTTCTCATCAATCTCGGGTACGGCGATCATGGCAAAGTCTTCCCGCGCAATCCGAGGCTCGACTTCGACGAGGCGTGTCGAATCGAGTAGGTCCGTCCGAGGGGACGCCGCTCGACCGAAAGCCCCAGGCAGGCCCTCTCAGCTCGCGTCGGGCTCGTCGCATTCGATGCTGGACGTGAGCGTCACCGAACACCCGCCACTGGACACGTCGAGCGTAACATCCACTTTCCCGGCTTTCGCACAGGAGAACACAGTACTAGGGGCGTACGGATCCTCGAACGAGCCCGTCGGCGCGGCCCAATAGACGTACGCCCCGGCGCCGGGCAACCCCACGACGGACGCGCTCACGGTGACGGCTCCGCCGAGAAAAACCTCAGCGGGCTCGACCAGGTAGGACGTGATTTCGGGGCAAGCCGATCCGGCATCCACCTCGAAGGCGAACGTCACCGACTCCTGGCCTCCGCGGCACGTGGCCTCGCGGTAATCCCGCGCGCTCGTGCAGCCGGCCGTGGACAGGAGCACGGCGAGACCGCACACCACTCGCAAGGCGGGGCCACAGGCCAGCGGCATGATCGAACGCAAATACCATGTCCCGCCTGCGCCCGCCCGCTACGCTGGGTGGCGATTGGGTGTCGTCTCCACGACGACTTCGCGGCGATGGCGCGGTCCCGTTGACGCCCTTGGCGCGCGGTGTGTAGAGACGCGAGCGTGGGTTTCCGTCCCTGGGAGCACGCGATCGAGGCGGCCGCCGCGACGGTGGCGCTTGGGGTCGCTACGTCCGGGTGCGATCCGGCCGAGGATCCGCCGGTCGCGCAAGCCGGTCCTGAGTTTCTCATCGTGGCGCCCGCACAAGAGCAGCCGTCGCCTTCCCTAGGCACGGTCATGTTCGCCCAGGCGCGCGGCGGCGACTTCCTCGGAATCGTCACTCACGGCTGCTCCTACGACGTCGGGTCTCTTTTGGACGTTCAATCGTCTTGCACCTACCTGCCTGTCGCGGACGCACTGAGATTCATCATCGAACCGACCACGGAGTCTTGCCTTGTCGAGGCGAGGCTCTACTTGATGTGCAGCGAATCGTGCGAAGGCGGCGCGCCCATGGCGACGCAGACGGAGCCGCTCTTCTCGATTGGATACTGCGATGACAACGCCACCCTGGTGGAAACGGTCGCCGTCACGGTGGCGCCCCCCACCGGGCCAGCCGACGCGGGGTCTCGGCCGGACGCCGCGGTCCCAGTGGACGGCTCGCGCGAAGGCGACAGCCCATGAAGACCGCGAGCTCGATCCGTCTCGCGGCCCCGATCTGTACCCTCCTTGGCATAGTCTCGAACCGCGCCACGGCTGACGGCGCGACGCCAGCCTCAGGGCAAACCCGTCACGTGGCCTTCGCGACGCAGTCCTCCAGCGGGAGCCCGCCAGGCGCGGGGGATCGACCCCCCGCGCCCATCCTGGCAACCTGCGACGCCAGCGCGGTGGAAGACCTGGGGCGCGAATTGACGGAGTGGACTCGCCGCTTGTCGGAGGCGGAGCGAGCCGCGTACACGGCGCACTTCTGCGACCGTGCGGCCGTCGTATGTCTCGACCGATTCGGAGAGACCACGCTCGACTCGTTCCCGCCGCGTCTGACGGACGGACAGTCCGTTCAAGTCGTCGTCCTCGTGCCCGCCTTCGATCGTGTTCCCCTCACCTTATCGATTTCGACCCACGGCCGGAGTGCGGCGTGGACGCCCCCCCCGGTTCGGCCGCGAAACGCTCCCGACCTGCCCGCGCAAACCGAGATGTGCGATCCAGTGCAGACTGACCTCCAGGCCTTGCGCGACGAAGCGATGCCTATCGCCCAGCTCGCCGCATCCGGAGTGGATGCGCTCGACGTACCGCTCGACTCGTGGCAAGAGGCGTACTGGCAACAGCCGAGCGGCCCGCGTATCGTCGCCGAGTGGAAGCAATGGGCGGAGGCGCACCGCTCGGACGCGCCTTCGTTTCGCGCCCTGGAAGTTTCCTACGACGCGCCGCCGGCAGAGCGGTCTCTAGAGATCGACATCACACGCGGTCTGCGGCCCGAGACCGGGGGGCCCATCCAGCGCCACTACGAGATACCGATCGACCACGGTCGCTACCACCTGGAGGTGGCCGCCTTGGTTCCCCTCGTCGTACGTGGCAGGCGCACGGTCGACCTCACGCCCACGACCGACGGAGCGGGGCAGAGTATCAGTATCGACCAGGACTGGCACGTGACGGCCGCGCTGATGGTGCAGTATTTCCCCTTCGGCAGGAAGCGCGGAATCGTGACGTCCTTCGAGGGATGCCGCACGCCGAGCTGCGTCGAGAATTGGCTCGGAATTCAGGTCGGAGCTGGACTCGGCGACCCATTTCGCGAATGGTACATGGGCCTCGTCTTCGAACCGCTTTCGGGACTGGCGCTCGGAGTCGGGGCGGCGCTACTCCAGGGACAGTTTCTCGCCCCGGGCATGGCCGAGGGGATGATCTTGCCCTCTGCCGCGGACCTGCGCACCAATACGGACTACATGCTGCGGCCCTATTTTGGACTGACGCTGACGACAGATATCCTCGACGCAGTCAGCCGGGCGACCGTTTCCACGCGATGGCTGCTCTGAATCGGCTCCCGAAAGGATTCCGCGACAAGATTCAGAGATACACGTGAAACTGGGCCAGGACCGTCATCGCCGTGCTCGTCCCCCCTCCCGGGGAACCGAGGACCTGATACACGTCGTCGAGGCGCAAGTCCGCGTGCGGAGCGAAAAACCACACTCCGGAGAACCAGCCGCTCGCTGAAGGCGGCTCCCCCGCCGAGCCCCCGTTCATCATCTCGCCCGTCCCCATGATATGAATGCCTTGCGCAGGCTCCCAGTCCGCCTGGACGTAACCGGCATAGCCACCGCGATGCCCTTGCCATTGGAGAGACTGGTAGACCCAGTCGCCCTCGGCCAAGAGGACGAGCTGCTCGACCGGAGCGTAACGCACGAACACCCCTTCCGCGTACCGGTAGTCGGTCACCAAATAGAAGATGTCCTTGTCGGCCCTCGTGAACAAGCTGCTCACCCCCGCCGCGAGCGTGCTCGTCGGCGCATATTCCAAGTACCCACTGTAGCCACGCTCTCGAAACTCGTCGGGACGAAGCTGAAAGTTGCCCGCTATCAGCATGAGCTCCCCGCGAAGCTGCTGCTGACTGAGGGACACGGCCGCACCGTACTGCTGCTGGTCGTTGATGTCGGTGCGCGTCAAGGACCTCGCGAAGAGCGTATGTTCGATGTTACGGATGCCGAACGGCAAGGCGATTCGGCCGGCCCGCACCAGCCACTCCGAGTCCTCGCCGAGCGAGTAGCCGAGCCAGTGATCGCGCGAAACCAGGTTGTCGTCCGGCGCGCGAGTGAGCGAGGCCGCCAGCGCGCCTTGCGGCGCGTACCCGATCGTGCCCTCCACTTGGAATCTCTGGATCTTGACGTCGGCGGAGACGTCCGCCTGCATGGTGATCGATTGCTGCTGGGCAGGAGCGCCCTCCGCCTTCAGACCGAGCCACGCCTCGCGAAACCCGCCCCCGAGATGCAACCATTCGGGAGGCTTTACGACGCCCCAAAGCGGGCCTGCGAGCGAGCTGGCCTCGCCGGTCGCTTCTCCAGGATAACGAGTCCGCAATAAGATCTCGCCCTGCGCGCGACCGTAGTCTGTCAGCACGCCGGCCCCGGATGGGTCGTCGTGACATGCCGTGCAGCCTGTGTACCCGTGCTTGATCATCCAGGCGTACGCGTGAGCATCCGGCGCGTAGAGGAGCGGCAGCAACAATCCGAGGGCAATGCTCGTCATCCATCGGAACCCACGCGGCCATCTCATGATCTTTGCTCGATTGCTCGTAGCACGGGCATGCACCACGTAGGTTGCCGGTCTTCGAAGGACAAGGATCATTTTGAGCTCCATGCGGGCAACGCCTTCGCGGCTCCTCCATCGACGAGAGGCGACGAGAGAGGCGCTTCGCGCGGTACACCTCGAGCTCCCCCGACGCGCGCGACACGTCGTTGTCGGCGCGGCAACAGTCGTGCAAATAGTCTGCCGCTCGTGAGCCGCAAGGCGGCCGGATCCTGTTCGAGGTGACCAGCCGGTGGTACTGAAATGCGGAGGTCACGCGCATGCAGCATTCAGGCAAGAAGGTCCAGGCGATGGCGGCCGCCGCGGGAGCCTCGTTCGCGGTCCTGCTTGCGGCCGGGCCAGCGGAGGCTTACTGCCGATACCTGAGTACAACGCCAGCCGCGTGGGACGCGGTCTCCAGCGGTGGATGTTACCCGGGGAGCGGCGACGGCGGTGACTATCTCCTTTTCTGGGCGGGTCTGTGCGCCGGATACAGCCTCCAGCAGGACGCCAGTCGCTATGTCACGCTCGCGGATGCCACGACCCTCGCGGCTCAGGCGTTTGCCGCGTGGAGCGCCGCCGAGTGCAGCCAAGGTGGCAGCCCTTCGATTCAGGCCGTCAACGTCGGCACCGCGGCTTGCTCCAGTGTGCAGTACAATCAATGCGAGCCGAATCAGAACGTCATCGTATTTCGGGACGACGGATGGCCTTCGGACGCAGACCACGACCCCGGAAACCTGGCGCTGACGACCGTCCAATTCAACAACGGCACGGACTCCCCGGACGATCCCCAAGGTGGACAGATCTTGGGCGCCGATATGGAGATTAACGAGAGCAACTTCCGCCTCGTCGCCGACCCGAGCACCTTTGACGCCGGCTCCGACGGCGTCGACGTATACCCGCTACTTCCCGTGCTGATGCACGAGGCCGGCCATTTCTTGGGTCTCGCCCATTCGGCCGACGAGACCGCGCTCATGTATGCGTATTACCACGCGTCGAGCGCTGCGGGCCTCACGCAAGACGACGTCGAGGGCATCTGCGCGACGGCCGTGCCCGGGGGTCTGCGCCTGACGACGAATGCAGGCGTGGTCGACGCCGGGACGACGTGCGACCCGACTCCATCCAACGGGTTTCAATCGCAGTGCGGAGATCCGACCGCGTGCCCCGCGCCGACCGGAGACGATGGCGGAAGCGCGGCGCGTGAGGGGGATGGCCCCGGCCCGAGCGCGCAGGACGCGGGTGGCTGCGCCGTCGGGGCCTCGAACGTGCTGCCGCGGTCCCTCGGCGCGGGCGTCGCCGGCTTGTTCGGACTTGTTCTGGCTCTGAGACGACTCGCGCGGTCACGCCGCACAACGGCGGTATTCCTTGCGTGTCTGGCGCTCATGACCGGGGCGGCCGCGGCGCGGGGGGACCGGGAAGCGGGCGCGAGCACCTCGGTCGAGGTCACGTTCGAAGAACTGGTGCATTCCGCCACTGCGGTCGCTGTTGTCACGCCGATCCATCGGCATTCCGGGCGAGAAGGCCGGCGCATCGTGACTCACGTGCGCGCGAAGGTCGAGTCGTTGCTGGCGGGCCTGCTGCCCGACGAAATAGGAGTCCGCACGCTCGGAGGCGTCGCAGGTAGGATCGGGGAGATCGTCGAGGGCCAGGCGTCGTTTTCAGCGAATCAGCCGGTATTGGTATTTCTCCGGCCTTCGAAGGACGAACCGGGGCAATTCGTCGTGGTCGCTCAGGCCCAGGGTCAGTTTTCGGTGGTCACGGGACCCGACGCCAAGGTCCGCGTCGTGGGCGGACC
Organism: Polyangiaceae bacterium; assembly: GCA_049512415.1. GTDB lineage: Bacteria > Myxococcota_A > Polyangia > Polyangiales > Polyangiaceae > Palsa-1150. The sequence continues at coordinate 52,780 of JBEKXD010000001.1, read as the reverse complement.
CAACCCGGGAGCTCTCGTGCCGGCGGGGGCCCACCGTCTCGAAGAGCTATCCAAGCTCCTTGCACCGGGGCAGGCTCCACGGCTCGCCCGCACGCTGTTAGCCGAGCGAACTCTGGACGACGTCCGAAGCCTCGTCGTCTCCGTGTGGGATCGGCTCCACGCCCGTTGACATAAGCCCCTCGCCCGAGGCGACTCCTGCTTGCGGGCGACAAGCGTAGTGCCCGGGCAACCGGGCGCAGGGCGACGCCGTCGACGAGCTCTCTGCGGCGGAGCTGGCGTCTCCTTCGACGAGGAGTGCGCCTACCTCGAGCGGGTAGGCCTTTCCCTCGAGCAATCCGGCGCTTCCCTCGACGAGGTGCGCGCCCACCTCGCACGGGGAGGCGTTTCCCCCGAGCGCAATGGCGCTTCCCCCGACGAAGTACGCGCCCACCTCGCACGGGGAGGCGTTTCCCCCGAGCGCAATGGCGCTTCCCCCGACGAGGTGCGCGCCCACCTCGCGCGGGGAGGCGTTTCCCCCCGAGCGCAATGGCGCTTCCCTCGACGAGGTGCGCGCCCACCTCGCGCGGGGAGGCGTTTTCCACGAGCGCAATGGCGCTTCCCTCGACGAGGTGCGCGCCCACCTCGCGCGCGGAGGCGTTTTCCACGAGCGCAATGGCGCTTCCCCCGACGAAGTACGCGCCCACCTCGCGCGGGGAGGCGTTTCCCCCGAGCGCAATGGCGTTTCCCTCGACGGGGTGCGCGCCGACCTCGGACAGTTTGGCGTTTCCCCCCCACATAAGATGTCGCGGGCCGTCTGCGAGTTTCCCCCATCCCACGGGATCTGCCGCTGACCCTCCAGCCTCCCGCGCGGGGCCGGCGCGAGAGCCGGCCCCGTTTCTCGTCCCGCTCCTTGCCTATCGCGCGCTTCCGTCGCCCTTGCCGGATTCCTTCCGTGCCGGCTTGCCCCTGCTCGATGGCTCAGAGCCTCCCTCCTCTTCTTCTTCCGCGCTGCGGGGCGAGCGCCGGCTGAGCGCTCCGGCCACTGCCGCACCGACCGCCGCCATGGCACCCCAAGGAGTGCCGCGGCCCTTGGAACCGGCGACATCGCAGCCTCCGCCGGACTCGCCGCCATTCGGCGCTTCGCCCGCCGCATTGGAGCCCCCACTCGTGGTGCCGCTGCTGCCCGCAGCACCCGAATTCCCGGAACTGCTCGCTACCACGCCACCGCTGCTGCTCGCCGCCAAGCCGCCGCCGCCGCTGCTCGTCGCGCCGCCACTGCTGCCGGTTGCGCTGCCGCCGCCGCCCGTGCTGCTGGCCACCCCGCCGCCACCCGTGCTGCTCGCAGCGCCGCCGCCACTGCTGCCAGTCTTGCCCATGCCGCCGCTGCTGCTCGCGGTGGTACCGCCACCCGTGCTGCTCGAGCCGGCACCGCTGCTGCTCGAGCCGGCACCGCTGCTGCTCGAGCCGGCACCGCTGCTGCTCGAGCCGGCACCGCTACTGCTCGCACTGCCCCCGCCGCCGGCGTCCACGACACCCTGGCCCGGAATGTACTCGATATACTGCGGGTCCGATGTCGTGTATCCGAAACTCGTCAAGAACGTCGGGACATTCTGCGCCAAATTCGTCACCGGACTCCCCGCACGAATGACGTTCTGGACGATGTTGATTCCGGCTGTGTAGTCGACCATCGGAGCGAACGTGCCCATGACGATCCGGTCCGCGCGCGAGTCCCAGCTCCCGCCAGGACTCTGGCTATTGCATAGCAGCGCGTCGACGATGCACAGCTGCTGCCGAACCGGAGTGCCACCCAGGATCGCTTCGTGTTGATTGACCTCCATGATGGCCGCGAGCGCGTGCATCGGTTCCGCATGCCCCGGCGCATTGTTGAAGGTTCCCAGGTGATTCTTGAGGCACATCGTGACACTGCCCAACCCGTACGTATTGCCCGGACCATTGTGCACCTTGCACACCGATACGTTCACGAGGATGTCGATGACTCCGTTGGCAAGATCGGCGACGCACTGTACGGACCCCGCGCTCGCGACGGAGTTGGCGATGGTGACGGGCGTATAGCCTCCGAGCGACCCCGCCAGCACGCTTACCACGCACCGCATTTTCGTCGAGTCGGTCAGGCTGGCGTACGTCGACGTGTACACGATAGAGGCATCGTCCGTGGCATCGTAAAGAACGATATTGGCGGCCGGAACCCCGAGCTGATCGACGAAGACGTCGCAGATCTTCTTGATGATGGCGACGCGAGGATGGTTGCCGGACAGGCCGCTAATCCCGTTCGTCTTGATCGCGACTTTGGTGCTCGCCCACGCCTTGCTTGATCGAAAGATCGTGCTCCACGCGGACGTCGCCGTGGCCTGCTGCGTGAGCTGCATGGCCATTTCGTCTAGATTCGACGACACGAGCGCCGCGTTCACGTAGGCGTTTTGGTTCGGCCAGCTCGTATTCGGCGGCGTCTGCGTCAGCATGTTCGTGTCGTGACAACAGATGACCCGCGTGTTCTCGATGGCCGGATTGATCTGCATTCCCGGTGTCCACGCCACGCCGGACCCCGTCGTCTGCGCGAACACCTTGTCCGCTTTCGTCGCCGTCACTCCCATCGCGCTCGCGACGGCGGCAGTCTTGAGAAAATCGCGGCGCTTCTGCTCTGCGTGCATTTGGACTGTCCTTTCCTACTGAGCCTTCGCCTTAAGCGCGTTCAAGAATGCCGTAGCGTCTGTGCACGCCGTGCACCCCCCCGTTTGATCGCCGTATCCACTAAGCGTAATCTCGAAATAATATTCACCAAATACAGCAAACACTTCGAGGCTCGCCAGCGACGGATGGGCCGTCACCGTCGATGAATCCCAGCTCCCAACTGCCTCGAGAGGAGCCGTCGACGACGTCGACGACAGGAACATGGCCTGGGCTTTGGCGCCCGTGCCGAAGTCCATCGATACGACCAATGCTTGCTCCGACGAGGGGCCATCCAGCGTCTGAACGGCAGCGTAGAGCATGCCGAGGTCGGTGTATTCTCCGGCTTGACCGTCATCGTAGCTCGTCAGGGTGTCCGCGGTGTATGTCGCATATCCAATCCCCACGTCTGGTTTGTAGCTGCTGATCTCGTTCGACAATTCGAATTTTTGACCAAACGCCGCATACGGATCGGCACTCGCGCCCGTGCTGCTGGTGCATCCCAAACCGATCACGCCGCCCAGCGCACACCCACAGATCCACTGCAAGCTCGTCTTGTTGGTCACGAATACTCTCCTTTGATCGCGAACGGCGACGCAGAGCGGTCACCTCACGCTCGAGACATGTTTTCTTACCACACGTCATGTACGTGAGAGCAATATGGATCGAACTCCTGAGCCGCCACGTCCTGGGAACCAGATCGTGGGGCCCCCGAGAACGCTGCGAGTCGGCGCTTCGCATAGGGCGGTATTCTGCCCACCGCATTGCAATGCCCGCCCCGGCGGCCATCCCCAACCTAGGTTCCGACTCACATCTTGACGCCGAGTCGCGGACACACCGAGGCGCCCGCCCCATCGAAGTGCTGGCGGCCGTGGTCTCGACCATCGACTTGAACATAAGCCCTACGGATGGACAGAGGGGACACCTGCGAGGAAACCGCCTTCCTAAGTAACGAGGAGACGTGTCGGAGACACCGAAATACATTGATGGAATGAAGCGGACCCAGCTGCATTGTAAGATTGTATCGGCACGCGAATAGCTCAAACGCGTTTAGAGCACTCGGCGCCTTCGCTCACGAGTGTCGTCTGCGCGAAATATGCGCAGCTCTCGAGGCCAATGCCCTGGCCTCGACAACGTTTTTTGCGCACACTCTGGTCGGCCCCGCCCAGACGGGACAACGACTAGCTGGGTCGTGACCGTCGTCGCGATGCGAGCCAGGCGATGACGACGACAATCGGCACCACCGCGTAGATGGCGTAGTGGATGCGCGGCGGCGCCGGCCGCAGACTGGCCTTGCCCAGGCGAATCATGCCCCGGTCCTCGGGCGTCTCTTCCGTGGTCGCGTCCACCTTGAGCTCGAACTTCCCCAAGAGCTTTCCGGCAGTACGCACTTCGAACTTCACTGGATACTCTTGGCCGACGATGCCGCTCCGGCGCGTGAGAAAGAGCTTCACATCGGCCATCTGCCCCGGACCGAGCTCGCTGATGGACTCCGGGTACACGTAGATGCGGTCGCACGCCGGACTCTCGGCCACGAGCCCGAGGTCTCTAAACGGCTGCTCGGTAACGCTTCGCAACGACAGCATCGCGTGACCTGTTTGACCGCGAAGGCGGATGTCCGCCCGTTTCGTCTGAATGCTCAGGCCCAGTGGATCGAGAGACTCGACGACCGCCAAGTTGAGCGAAGTCGATCCGTCGTGAGCGGCGTGGCGCATGTCCGCCCCGGCGACGAGCAGCGCCTTCGCGACAACCCCCTGGCGCGCCGTCTGGAGTGGGGACATCCCGCGGTCGTCAGGCGTCTCGAGCTTGGCGCCGCCCTCGAGGAGCGCGTGGACCACTTTGTCATCGGCCGCGTCGTGGAGCGGTGTCATGCCGTAGGCGTTCTTCGCGTCCGTCCGCGCCCCGCGTCCGACCAGGAGGGACACGACGGGCGCGCGACCCTTCACGGCGGCCCAGTGCAGAGGGGTCATCCCGAAGTGTCCGAGCGCGTTGGGATCCGCGCCCCGGTCGAGAAGCCAGGCCACTGCGGCGGCCTGCCCTTCGATCGCGGCCCAGTGAAGGGCCGTCCACTCGTTGCGGTCTTGACCCTCGATCGGGGCTCCGCGCTCGAGCAGCGTGCGAAGGCGGTCGACTCTGCCCTCCGCGGCCGCCCGATGCAGCTCCGGAAGGTCCGATGGGAGAACTCGCACCTCCGCGGAAGAGTGGCACGCGACGGGGGCCACGGCGAACGCCGCTGCCAGTGCGACGAGAACGGACAGACGAATGACGAATCCCATCACATGTCGGTGCGCCATCGCCGCCAATTTAGCACTGAGCTGGACCCTGCCCATTATACGACTTCTATTTACCTCGCGAATTGTGCATCGGGCACTTGCTCCGAGCGCGTCCCCGGCGCAACATGCAAACTAACATGAAATCTGTCCGTCGCTTTGCGTGGCCTGCATTTCTTGCATGGGCCTCCGTTTCGGTGACGACGACGCGCCCCGCGCTCGCCCACTGGTGCAATGACCTCTGGATGAGCGGGTACAACATCGTCGTTCGCCCCGCGACCGACACCGTGACAGTGCCCGCTAGCGGGTCGGCGAGCCTGAACCTGTGGGTTCAGAACAACATGGGCTATCCGCTCTCCGACTTCGGTTTGACCGTGACCGCCACGGGATACACCGTCACCGCAACTCGCGCGACGACGGCGAAAACTGGATTTCTTTTGCCAGGTGAAGATGCCGAATACACGGTATCTATCTCCAAGAGCGGCGGAGGCAGCCTGACGTCGGCAAGCCTGAACTTCGCGGTGGCTTTCGGCAGTAGCGGCGAGGATGCGGACTACGGCACGAGCTCGTACGGCAAACCGGTGATGTTGAAGGAGGCGAGCGGCGCGCTGTCTCCCACCACCGCAAACATCACCTCGGGCGATCAGGCCCCCCAGCTCGGCGACTCGGTCGATGCCGACTACGGCACCGGCAGCACGGGGCTCGACAGCTTGCTCGAGCTCTACTGCACCGGTCGCGGGTCGTGGAATCACAACGCCGAGAGCACCACCTGCACGAGCACCACCATCACCACGTGCACGGCGCCCACGGGCCTCGCCTCGGGCAGCGCCACGAAGTACGACTACCCCAAGCTTTGGGCTGCCATCGAACTCGGGGCTCGCAAGTCCGTCATCGGCACCCGCGCGGCGTCTTTTCGCACGGGCCTCGAGTGTGGCGCCACCGACGCCGACGAGGGCTTCGCCGGCATCGCCCTCATCGTCCTCGGCTACCTCGGGGCAGACACCGGCGCGCAGACGTTTCTCCAGTCCCAGGTGACGGCCGCCGGCAAGACCGCGACCATCGCCGAGGCGGCCCTGCTTCTCATGGGCGTGACGACCTATCAGGCCGACGTAACGGCCGGCGTGAGCTCGTCCGACCAGTTCGTCGCCGACGCCTGCGCCGCGACGCTCGGCATCGTCAACAACGACGATACCGATGTGAAAAATACGCTCATGGCCAATGTGACGTGGACCGAGCCCGACACCTCCGACGACGGCAAGGGCCTGTACGCGTCGCATTTGCTCGAACTCGTCGCGTGGAGCCGTCGCGGCTACGCTGCCGGGGCAGCCGACACCGGAAGCGTCTCCTTCTATCCGGCGACAGGCCTTACGACGAGCAGCAGCTCTTCGGGCGGCGCATCGACGAGCAGCAGCTCTTCGGGCGGCGCATCGACGAGCAGCAGCTCTTCGGGCGGCGCGTCGACGAGCAGCAGCTCTTCGGGCGGCGCATCGACGAGCAGCAGCTCTTCGGGCGGCGCATCGACAAGCAGCAGTAGCTCCTCGGGCGCGATGGGCGGCAGCAGTTCCTCAGGGGTCGGGTCCTCGGGGGGCAAGTCGTCGTCCAGCGGATCGGTCGGCACCAGCAGCGGCGCTCCCTCCTCCAGTGGATCGGTCGGCACCAGCAGCGGCGCTCCCTCCTCCAGTGGATCGGCCGGCACCAGCAGCGGGGGAAATCCCCCCTCTACTAGTAGCAGTAGTGGTGGGACCATAGTCGGGAGTAGCAGCGGCACCAAGACGGACGGCGGTGGCAACGCGGAGGCCCCTGACGAGGGCAATGGCGGAGGAGGATGCGCGGTAACGCGTGCAAACGGCGCCTGGTCTTCGGCGGTTGGCGCACTGCTAGCCGGATTGGCGCTCCTGCGGCGGCGGCAACGAACGACGCGCCGCTAGCAACCTAGCGGGCTGGGCTCCTCGACGTCGGAGCCCAGCAGAACGGGGTCGCGCCACGCGAAGCCTTCGAGCTATTGGGCACATCGAAAACCTAGGAACTGTGCGGAGGTTTCAGGAGCCAGGCGGAAACGTCCAGTCGCTCGCTCCGTCCGCGGATCGCCTCCGCCCCAGCTGCCGCCGCGCAACACCCTCTTCTTCTCGGTCGGGCCGCCGTCGTAGGGGGCGTACTCGGAAGCCGTCCACTCCCACACATTTCCGGCCATGTCGAGGATTCCGTGGGCTGAGGCGCCCGCCGGGAAACTGCCCACAGGAGCGGTCTCGGGCCAATCGTCGTTGGCCTCGTAGAGGGGGGGCGGCGCGGGGAATCCCTTGGTCACCAGGTTGTCGCGGCAGCCGGCCCCGCACGCGTTGAGCCGGGTCTCGTCGGGCATGTCGTCGCCCCACGGGTAGACGCCTCCTCTCCCCTCTCTTGCGCCGTATTCCCACTCCTCCTCGGTCGGAAGACGCTTGTGAGCCCAGCGGCAGAATGACGTGGCCATTTCGAAATCGACGCAGTTGATCGGGTGCAGGAGTCGATTGTCAGGATTCTTCCAGTTGCAGAAGATTCGATAGTTGCCGCGCTGATCCACGTAGGGCTCCGGCTCCCTGCACGCCCCGGCGCGGACGCACTCCGCGTAGGCCCCGACGGTCACCTCGGTTCGATCGAGGCGAAACGTCTTCAGCGTCACGCGGTGGACGGGCCGCTCGCTCCCGTGAGCCGCGGGTGCGTCGCTTCCCATCTCGAACGTACCCCCGGGAATCTCCACCATGTCGCCCTGAATCCATGCCGGCGCGCCTGCCAGCGATGCGTGGGATGCCTTGCAGGCAACGAGGATCGCGGCGAGGGCGGCCTTGTAGGACGTGGACGAGAGGGACACGGGGGCACGATACCACGTGCCCCAGGCCCGGCTAATTGGACTTGCTGAAGAGGACTCCAAGTAGGCTCTCTGCGTCTGTCACCGGCGTCGTCGTATCGCTATAACCGGACAGCTGGAGCTCGAAATAATACTGGCCGGAATACGCATATGCGCTGATGCCGCTCAGAGTCGCGTACTCGAAGGCATTCGCATATCCTGGTATTGTCGTCACCGACTCGGTCTTGCCATAATACGTCTGGTTGTAGGCCAACATCGCCTGGGCATCGGCTTCGCTGCCAAAATCCATGGCGTAAACGAGGCAGTTCTGCTGATTGGGACCGACCAAGTACTGCATCATGATGTACTGGGCGCCTTGGCTCTGATAGGTCCCCGCATACCCATCGACGAGGTTAAACCACGCACTGATGGCACCCGACCACAGCGGCTGCGCACCGTTGAGCGAGCCGGCATCGGCCTGCGCTTGTTGCCATCCAGAAGCCGGAGAATTGGTGGCGAACTCGAACTTCTGCGCAATCGCAGCCGCCGAGTCGCCACTCCCACTGCTACTGCTGCTGCTGCATCCTGCACCGCATAGACTCACGAACAAACCGGCGATGGCCAACCACGTTCCCATGATTTTGAGCTGCACGGAGATCTCCTTCAAACGAAAGGTGGGGACGACTCGAGAAAAGAAAGTTTCAGATGTTGAGGACTGTACGGCCGCTCCGCCGGCGAACAAAGCTGGCTGGCACTGGATCGCAGTGAGCCGCGACCGTGCCGAGGTATCGTACAGGACAGTCTGTCCGAGGCCAACCTGGCGGTAGTACCGCCCCTGCGCGTTCACGACGCCGAGGCACGGGCCCGAACAACGTTGGGTTGCCGAACCCACACTTGCGGCGCGAGATGGATTCTACGACTTGCCTTCTCGACCTACGCTTGCCGAGGCTACCTTTCCCTCCGCGTGGTCATCGCTAGACGTGCATGCGCCGACTTTCTCGTCAGCGACACGTTCGCCCTCCTTCGGAGCTCTGCGAGCTCCGCGCCGAAGCGACTCCGCCACGACCGCGCCTACCGCGAGTATCCCGCCCCACGTACCCTTGCCGCGCCCGTCCGGGGCCACATCGCATCCACCTCCCGAGTTCCCACCGCCCGCAGTATCATTATTTCCCCCGCTGCTGCCGCTCGCGTTGCCTCCGCCCCCGCTGCTGCTCGCATTGCCGCCGCCACTGCTGCTGCTGCTCGCATTGCCACCGCCACTGCTGCTGCTGCTCGCATTGCCACCGCCACTGCTGCTGCTGCTCGCATTGCCACCGCCGCTGCTGCTGCTCGCATAGCCGCCGCCGCTACTGCTGTTGCCGCCGTTTCCCCCTCCACCGGTGCTGCTGCTCGTGCTCCCACTGACACCGCCGCTGCCGCCGGCGCCCGAGCTGCCGCCAAGGCCTGAACCGCTGCTGCTGGAGCTGCGTCCGACGCCCGAGCTGCTGCTGCTCGTGCTGCTGCCTACGGTACCCGAACTACTGCTCGAACTGTTCCCACCGCCGGAGCTGCTGCTGCTCGAACTGCTGGAGCTACTCGAGCTGCTGCTGCTCGCTCCGACCCCGCTGCTGGAACTGCTCGCCCCGCCGGAACTGCTGCTGCTCGCTCCACCGTCGCCATCCCCAGGCGTCACGAGAATCCACTGCGGATCGGTCGTGGCATAGCCAAATGTCGTGATGTACTGATCCGCCACGCTCGGCACCGCAATCCCGAGGACCTTGTTACGCAGGTTGACCATCGTCGCATAGTCTACCGCGCCGGCGAACGTGCCCATGACCAGGTAGTTCGGCATGACCTCCGGGTTTCCCATGTTGGAAGCCTTATTGGCCAAGAGCGAATCGATGAAGCACAGCTGCTGCCTCGGCGGAGTGCCCCCGACGATGGCATCGCTCTTATTGATGTTGAAGATATAGTCGAGCTCGTGGTTCGGAGCGAACGTCCCGAAGTGGTTTTTCATCGTCAGGGTCACGTTGCCGTTGAAGTCCATCGAGTGGCCCTTGTTCAACGCAACATTGATGAGAATGTCGATCGCGCCGTTGGCGATGTCGGCCGTACAGGTCGCGTTGGTGCCGCCCGCAATCGGTGCGCTGGCCGTGCCGCCGAGCGAATCGTTGCCCGTGCTGACGGTGCATTGGATTTTGGTCGTATCCGTCAGGCTGCAATACGGCTGGTACGCGGTGATGCCGCCGCCGTAGGTTGCGTTGCCGTCGTAAAGAATGATGTTGGCGGGCGCCACGCCCAGCCCCGTGAGAACCTCGACGAACTTCTGGATCACCGCGACACGCGGGATGTTCGACGTGTCGATGACATTGACTTTGATCGCGACCTTGGTCGCCGACCAGGCCTTGCTCGACGTGAAAATCGCCTGCCACGCCGCATTCGCCGTCGCGGCGCCGGCGAGCGACATCGCCATCGCATCCATGTTCGCCGCCACCTGCGCGGAGTTCACCGCTGCGTTGACGGTGGTAAAGTCGTAGGACTTCGGAACTGTCGTCATCATGCGCGGGTCATTGCAAGCGACCACGCGCAAGTTGCTGATGGTCGCATTGATGGCGATATTTCCTGTCGCGGGCCACGCCGCGAGCGCTTGACCCGGTTTCGCGATCGCCAAGCCCGCGGCCCCGGCGGCCGTCATCTTCAAGAAGTTACGTCGTCGCGTTTGCATGAGCAGCTCCTTCGTCGCGAAAGATCAATCTAAACTTCGTGACCGGTCGTTCGAGATTCAAGTCTGTCATCGTCGGCGCCGAAGGCGCTCCGGACCGCGTGGGGGCTACTCGAAGGCTCTCGCCTCCCACCCGCATCCTCGGGGGGCCGACATCCGCGTCCGGCGCAGTTTCTGCGCGAGCGGACCGTTCGCTTCGGGTGCGCCCCTTGTCATTGCAAGAAGAGCGATGCCCCGGCAGCCGAAAGGCCATTGCGCACCACGGCTCACTCGGGCCGGCGACGACCACAAGCCGGCCCAGAGCGCACCGCTCGCGTGCTGACAGGGATATCTCCTGCACGGCCGATACTGTACTCCATCACTAAGGTCCGGTCGACTTCCTACGGTGGCTATGGTTCGCGCAAAGGTGCGGACACGTATCCACTCGACGACGTGTCGGCGGCGTGTTCGAGCGTCCGCCAGTGCCGGCGGAATCGTTTATGGATGACGATTCCGTAGTAGTTTCATTTGTCCGCAGTGGGCTGGCGTCCGAGCTCGCAGCATTGGCGCGCCTGCCGCCTCACGGGTGAGGCTCTCTTTGAGAACCGAACGCCCTTCGCCCTCGCGAACTTGCCTTGAGCGTCGCTACCGGTCCAGCGGGTTCATTACCGGGCTCGACAGCGTGCGCCTTCGTCCGTCGCTGACTGCTCCGGTGACTCTCACCCGGATTTCCGAGCGTCGATGCTATCGTCGCATTCATGGTCCGCGCTTTTTCCGTGGTCTTTCTCGTCGGGATCGCAATCGCTTTCTCTGCTTGCCACCGGCCTCGAACCGAGATCGTAGTCTTCTATGCTTCGAGCCTCACCCGCGCGCTGGGCGATGCGGCGGAACACTTCGAACGCGAGGAGCCGAGTCTACGGGTGCGCCTGGAGCCCAGCGGATCCCAGGTGGCTGTCCGCAAGGTCACCGAGCAGGGCATGCCTGCGGACCTCGTGGTTGTCGCCGACGCCAGGCTGATTGACAAGATGCTCGTGCCGGCTCACGCGTCGTTCGGCCTCACGTTCGCGACCAACGAGATCGTCATTGCGCACAAGGATCACAGCCGGTTCACCGACGAGATCACGACGGACAATTGGCGGGAAGTGCTGCGGCGACCCGGCGTGAGCCTCGGCCGCGCGGACCCCGACACCGCACCGATCGGATACCACACCCTCATGGTCTGGCAGCTCGCGGAGACGCCGGGGCAAGGTGGATTGGTTTCGGCGCTGATGGGCCAGTGCGCGCCCGGACACGTCGTTCACGACGAGGCGGAGATTCTCGCCCTGCTCGAGTCGCGATCGATCGACTACGCGTTTCTTTATCGGTCGACCGCCGAAGACCACCACCTCAAGATCACGCCGCTGCCACCCGAGGTGAACCTCGGGAATCCTGAAATGGCGTCCCGCTACGCGAAATCCGGGGTCGATATTCGCATGGCCCAAGGCAGTGACCACTCGCGCGTGCAGGGCGCCGCCATCACCTACGGTCTGACCATTCCCACCTCCGCCCCACATCCGGGCGAGGCCCGGCGATTTGTCGCCTTTCTGCTCGGCGACGAGGGTCGTCACATCCTCGAGCAGCGGGCCATTCGCCCGGTCGTCCCGGCTCGATGCCGCCCGTGCGACGGCGTCCCGGGTGAGCTCCGCACCATGGTATCGTCGGCGCCTTGATCTTGGAGTCCGCAAGTCGATGACGCCGCCGCCCAAGCCTACGGCGCCGTTTTGGAATGTGTGGCGCGCCCTCGGCGCGGCTGCCCTCCTCGGGGCGCTCCATGTGTCGCTGGCATTCTTGCCGGATGCACCGTTCACGCCCCCGATGAACCTGGTGCTCTACTTCACCAACCTCTACGTCCTCTACTGCGCGGCCGTGGTCCTGCCTGGTCGCTCGGCGACTACGCTCGTGATGTTCTTGGCCGGATACTCTGCGCTCTTTGCACTCGTCCTGCTCGCGCTCGGAAAGAAGCCCCTCTTCATCCTTCTCGTCGTCGCGTATTCGAGCCTCTTCGGCTCGCCGGTCCTCATCGGTTTCTTCGTCATCTTCGTCGTCTGCTTCATCCTGCTGCAGCCCTACAGCTTCGAAAGCTTCGTCCCGCTCGCGCTACTGTACGCGCTGCTATGGAGCGTGCGCGGCAGGACTTCTCTCTTCGCGCGCCTCTGCCTCGGCGGCGGGCTCCTGGCTCTGGCGATCGTCCTCTTTCCGCTGATTCACCTCGCCACACGCGACTCGGTCCAGACGCTCTGGCACACGCTCCAGCGCGAGGACGTCCAGGGAGCCATCGGGGAGAGCCTGTTCTCGTCGACGTCCGCCACAGTCGTGGTCGCGCTCTTTGGAGTCCCGTTGGCGTACGCGCTCGCGCGCATCGACTTCGCAGGCAAGCGCTGGGTGGAGTCGCTCGTGGACGTGCCCATCCTGGTCCCGCAGTCGGTCGCCGGAGTTGCGTTCATGGTCCTTCTCGGACCTGGGAGCCCGCTCGGACACGGGCTCGCGCCGCTCGGGATTCGAGTGTCGGGAACTGCCTTGGGCATCGTGGTCGCCCAGGTGTTCGTTGCATTCCCATTCTTGGTCAAAACCGCCATGACCGCCTTCGAGGGGATACCGATGTCGCTCGAACGCGCGTCGCGAAGCCTCGGGGCCTCCGCGGCCGTGACCTTCTTGCGCGTCGCCCTGCCCCTCGCCTCCCGCGGAATTCTCGTGGGGCTGACGCTCGCGTGGGCGCGCGCCATCAGCGAGTTCGGGTGCATCGTGCTGTTTGCGAGCTCCCCCGTGACCGCTCCCGTGCTCGTGCACACCGAGTTCCTGCGCGCGGGGGCCACGGAGAGCCGGCCGATCGCCACGCTGCTCCTCGTCACGTGCGTGTGGATCTTCGTGATGCTCCAGTTTGGCCAAACGCTTCTTCCGTTCGCGCTGCGCAAGACGCGCCGAGAGACGGGAGCATGACCCGTATCGAGCACGTCACCTGCCGATTCGGGGATTTCTCACTCGACGACATCTCGCTCGCGGTCGGGGAGCGCGAGTATTGGGTCCTGCTCGGGCCGAGCGGCAGCGGCAAGTCGCTGCTTCTGGAGACAATCGCCGGCTTCCATACGCCCGACCGGGGTCGAGTGCTCGTCGAGGGTCGCGACGTCACGGACGTCCCGCCCGAGCGGCGGGGCATCGGCATCGTCTTTCAGCACGCCGCGCTCTTTCCTCACTATACCGTATCGGCCAACATCGAATACGGACTGCGCGTCCGAGGCGTGCCGCGCAAAGAGCGAGAGCGGGCGGCGGGAGCGCTGATAGAGCGCCTCGGGCTCCAGAGGGTATTGTCGCGCCCGGTTTCGGCGCTGAGCGGCGGCGAAGCTCAGCGTGTCGCCATCGCACGCACACTCGCGGTCAAGCCTGCGCTCCTGCTCCTCGACGAACCGCTGAGCATGGTAGACCACGGCGCTCGACTGGAATTGCAGACACAATTGCGGAGTATCGTGTCCGAGCTCGGAATACGCACGCTGCACGTGACCCACAGCCGCGAGGAGGCCACCGCCCTCGGGAACCACTTCGCCATCATTCTGGGCGGAAGGATCGTGCAGCACGGCACTGCCGACTCGCTCCGCGCTCGCCCGAGGTGCCCATTCGTGGCGCGCTTTCTCGGCCTCGACCCGGCAGAGGCGGCTCAGCCTTGCGAGGAGGCCTGCCTTCAGCGTCCAGGATCGTGCAAATCGCTGGATTGAAGCTGGCTCCACGGCCCGACTTCGGGGACAATGGAGCGGCGCCCGATGGACCCAGAACGACTTCCACTGAGCAAGCTTTTCGACGTTCCGTTCCTGTCGCTCGACGGAACCAGCGTCGAGATGGCATCCCTCCTCTTTCTATTCTTGCTCGTGCTCGTCATAAGCCGGGTCCAGCGCCACAGGCAGATTGTCCGCCGGGTCGTCCAGGTGCTGTCGATCGGCTTCTTCTTCTACATCGTCTATTCGTGTTTGGGCGTCTTCGGGATGATCAGAAATTCGCTCTTCGGACTCACCCTGATCGGATCCGCGTATACCGAGTCCTTTTACTGGATGGCGCTTCCCGTCGTCGTCCTGTCCGCCACGCTGATCGCGGGACCCGTTTTCTGCGGATGGATCTGCCCGACCGGAACGCTCCAGGACCTCGCCGATTGGCTACGAACTCGCATGGCCAAACGACGTCGCGGGCGCCTGTCGCCCGCGCAGCTCGTGGTGCTCGCCGTCCTCGTCTCCGGCTTCCTGGCCGCGCTCATTGTCCTGAGCATCAAGAAGGAGCTCTTCGTCGAAGACTCGAGCCTGCACTGGGCCGCGAGTCTCATCCTGCTCTGCTACCTCGTGCTCGCGCGCATCATCGACGACATCCCGACGCGCAAGCTTCGCATCCTGTCGTTTTCCGCCATCTTCGTCACGGCCGCATCGCATCTCGTGATCACGTCGCCGATGCACTTCGCGTTCACGGCCCGCAGCGACCCCGCCTCCGCGCTCGCCACCGTGATCATCATGATCGCGGCGCTGTTCGTCGCGCGGTCGTGGTGTCGGTACCTCTGTCCGTGGGGGTACCTGACCGGGCTGCTCCACCGCTTCTCGCGCCTTCGAATCGTCTCGGACCGCGCCGTCTGCAACGACTGCGGCGTCTGCAAGGCCCACTGCGCCGTCGACGCGATCGACAACGGTCGCATTCGAACCGAGGCCTGCCAGTTCTGCTTCTCGTGCGTGGATCACTGCCCCACAGGGGCGTTCCAGCTCGTCGACGTGTGGCGGCTCTCCGCCGAGCGACCCGCAGCCCCGGCCACCACGACCACGATCGCGGAGGCGCATTGAGAACCGTAGCGGCGCTCCTCGGCGCTGCCCTCATCACGACCCTGCCTGCTGCCGCGCGCGCCCACGCGAGCTGCAGCCTCTGGTCCCAAGGAAGGTGCGACGCGGCCAACAGCGCATCGATCACGATCGACGCCCCGAAGAGCGGTCCGCCGCGCGCGTGGACATTCGACGGCAGTGGACGCGTGTGGGGCTACGAGCCGGGCATGACGATCTGGTCGCCGCCGACTCTCGGAATGGCGGACAAGCGCGCCGTCGTCGCGGTCGGGAGCTATGACCACACGGTCTATGCACTGGACGCATCGTCCGGCAACACCCTCTGGAAGTTTACGACCGGAGGGCCTGTCTTTGCCGCACCCGTCTTTTGGGAAGCCGATGGCAAGTCGTGGGTCTTCGTGGCCTCCACCGACCGCACCGTCTACGCGATCGACGCCGAACAAGGTCGTCCGCTCTGGGTCCATGAGGTCGAGGACTATCGCGCCACGATCGGGGGCGCGAGGTTGGGCGCACCGTCCGTCGGCCGTGTCGGCTCAGCGACCGACGCCGTCTTCGTGTCGTACTGGGTCTGGGACGGGTCGCTCACGCACAACGAGGCCCACGCGAGGGTCGTCGCGCTGTCGGCGCGCGAGGGCAAACCTCTCTGGCGCAGTGACCTCGGCGACAACGAACTTACGGCGACGGTTTTTGCGCAGAGCTCCGGGAGGAACTTCCTTCTGCTCGGCTCGTCCAACGGCAACGTCTATGCGCTGAGCGCCGACACCGGCCGCCTCCTCTGGGCAAAAACAGAACTCGACAGCGTGCGCAGCCCTCCGGCTTTCGTAGAGTCGGCGGTCGGTCCTCTCGTCGTGATGGCGTCGAAATACGGGTCGCTCCGGGGATTGTCGATCGAAACGGGCGCAGAGCGCTGGCACTACAAGACGGGCGACCGGATCACCGGCTCGCCGTCCGTGCTCGGAAGCGGCCGCGGCGCGCGCGTGTTCGTCGGCTCCTACGACAGGCACCTCTATTGCCTGGACGCGGCTACCGGCAAGGAGATCTTCGCTCGCGCCGTGCGCGGCGGCATTTACTCGTCCCCGGCGCTGGTTCCAAGCGGTGCGCATCCGATGGTGCTCGCGTCTGCGTGGGACAACCAGCTGCACGCGGTGGGTCTGTCCGACGGCGCTTCTCTCTTCTCGATCTTCACCGGCCGACCGATCTGGAACGTGGCGGGCCTCGACGAAAGCAACTGGTCCTCGCCGGCTGCGGCCCTCGTGAACGGGCGCTGGATGGCCTACGTGGGAAGCTATGACGGCGCGCTGAGGGCGCTGCCGCTCGAGGACGACTCGCGAATCGTTCCGCGCCTGCGGTCCAATCTAGGATTCTGGATCTCGTTTCCGCTCGCGCTCGCGCCGCTCGCGCTCCTCGCGAGAGCGCTCACGGTGCGCGCACGGCGACGAGAAGGCCAGCGTCTTTCGGCCGATCCGTTCGCGATCCCGGCGTCGAGCGTGCTCGCCCACAGGAAGTAGGCTCCGCGCGACTCGCCGCCGGCCTCGCTTGGGCTAGGAAGAATCAAGTCAGGCAGCGGCGCGGATGGCACCCCAACCCTAGCCCGTTTCATGCCGCAGGGTGGGCCCTTGCGCCCATGTCGAACTCGACCGAAATACGCTGGCCTTCTCGCCCGCGGCGCCCTGATCGACTTCGCCGCCGTCGCCGACCCCGCTGCCCCCTTCCGTTGTCGCGTTCGGCCTAGACCTTCGCGCCGCCCAACAGGTGAATGCTGCTCCTTGGCGTGCGACTCTCGTTCGCCGCACTGACGCGCACTCCGGCGCTGTCCACGATGGGACACCTCGTCTCGCACGTTCCGCATCCGACGCAGTACTCGAGGTCGACGTACGGGCGCTTCAGCGTCTTCTGCGTTCCGTCCCTCGCGGTCACCGCCTCCTGCTTCAGGTAGATCGCCTTGGGCGAAGTCGGGCAGACTTCTTCGCACACGATGCAGTCGGTGTCGTACGCCCAGGGCAGGCATCGCCCTTTGTTGAACGCGGCGGAGCCGATTCGGACCGGCGCCTGGAGCGGCGGCTTGCCGTTCTTCTCGGGTAGGGTGAGCTTTCGAATCGCCCCGGTGGGGCATACCTGTCCGCACAGATTGCAGCTGTATTCGCAGTAGCCGAGCCGGGGAATCAGAATGGGGCTCCAGATGCCTTCGAGGCCGGCCTCATTGAGCGCGGGCTGCAAGCCACCGGTCGGGCACACCTTCATGCAGGCACCGCACTTGAGGCACCGGTCGAGAAAGAGAGACTCTTCGCGCGCCCCGGGCGGACGGATCCGACCCGGGTGAGGACGCGGGCCGACACCGTCCGATGCTCGCGCAAGGGGAACGAACGCCGCACCCGCGACGCCCGCGCCGAGCCACTGGCGCCGACTGAGGTTGATGTTCGTAACCGCCGGCTCAGTCCTAGGCATGAAGCGGTACGACAGGCCTCCGCGCGCGCAGCCGTCAACGCAGTTGAGACACACCATGCACTCGGTCACGCGCACGGTCCCCTGAGGGTCGGCCGCGCCCTGGCAGTCCGCTCCGCACACTTCGCACTCCTTGCAGAGTTCCGCCTTCTTGCTGATGCGAAATAGGGAAAACTTCGCCAGGAGCCCCAGAAACGCTCCGAGGGGGCAGAGCACGCGGCAGTAGAACCGCGGATAAATGAAGTTCAGCGACAGCGCGCCGAAGAACACGACCCCGACGAGCGCGCCGTACTGAAAATGGCGCTCGCCCTGATAGAGCCCGTACGCCGCATTGCTGGCGGCCGGAATGACGACGGTCGCCAGTCCGCGCCACGTCGACGCGATGGGGTCCAAGAAACCGATTTGCACGCTACCGATCAGCGCGGAGCCCAGGAAGACGGCCAAGATGCCGTACTTGATCGCCCGCGACGGCCTCACGACGTTCTGCTTTACGCGGTCGACTTTTCGGCGCTTTCGCCCCAGGTGCCCGAGCAGGTGGTGGAGCGCGCCCATCGGACAGACCCAGCCGCAGAAGAATCTTCCGAACACCAGGGTGAGGACGATGAGCGGCAAGGCCCAGAGCATGTGGACGTAGAGCGCGTGGGTCGCCAGAGCCGTTGTCACCGCGGCCAGCGGGTCGAGCCCTAGAAACCACTCGGCGGGATAACCGCGTAGGAGCGTCGGGGTCGTGACGATGACGAGAAAGAGAAATAGACAGAAGAAGACGACCTGATAGGCGCGGCGAAGCTGCAAAAACATTGTCTTAGCTCCCGAGCTCGACGAGCTTGAGATCCTTGTACCGTGGCGTCCCGAGGCCCACCCTCAGCCCCTCGATGACGAATCCTAGTTTGAAAGGGTCCAGCCCGAGCAGAGTCGCCCCGAACGCGTCGAGCGCGACTTCGTCCGTGCCGGCGGCCACCGTGTCCATCGTCTTGACGTCCGCGAGATTGCCGCCGGTCGGACCATTGGCCATGAGGGCTCGCGTGGCATCCATGATCGTGAGTGTTGGTTTGACCATGACCGCCAGGTCCACGATGCTCACGAAGATGCTCTGGTGCAGCGTCACCCGCTGACCGCCCAGGACGCCATACCAGTTCTTCATCGACAGCGTCGCCCCCGAAAGGCCGTGCTGCTTGACTATGGGCACGTTGATGACCCGGTCCGCCTCGACGATGGGATAGAGGACGTCGGCCGTGCGCAGGATCCTGCCGGCGACGTCCACTTCCCTGAAGGCTCGAGCCTCGGGAAGCACGATCGTGGCGCCGGCGTCGCCGGCCGCCTTCTGGATGCCCGAACGAGCGAAGCACTGCTCGGGCGTGTTGACCGACGCGTCGGTCACCCACACCTTGGACGCCCCGGCCGCGCGCACTTGCCGTACGATCTCCGCCACGACGTCCGGATTCGTGTTGGCCGCCTGCTCGGGCAATCGATTCCACCCGATGTTTGGCTTGATGACAACGCGCTCTCCCTTCTTGACGAAACGCCCCATCCCGCCGAGCGCCTCGATCGCGCGCCGGACATTGAGCGTGGGGTCCGCGCCATGGGCGATGACCATGTCGACGGCCCCGGCGGGCTTGGGCACTCGATGGTCCTTGATCGTCGGCAGGGAATGCGTGTCGACCAGACGGTCGCGACTATGCAGCCAGAGACCGGCCGCGACGCTTCCCAGAGCCATCGCGCTCGTCGCGCCAATTCGCAGGGCGTCCCTACGGCCAATCATTGCATCCTCTCGCGCAGCGCGAGCGCGAGGCCCGGCAGCGCCGCTTCGGACTTCTTGTCAAAGGCGGTTAGCTTCACGTAGTAGCGACTTTTCCGAAAGACGAATGACATCGGACCCGTCAGAGCCTGCGGCCAGTCGTCCACGGTCCGACTCGAAGCGGACTTCTCCGACAGGAAGATCGACGCGGCATTCTCCGGCTCGCGCATGTCGTACACATCGCACGTCAAATCTGCGCCCTCAGTCGTCGCCATTTCGACCGCCGCGAGCTTTCTGAAATGGCGGTCGATATACAAAGGTGCCGCACCGTCGATGTAGTCGAATAGGCGCTTCTCGTCATAGAGAGCGGGCATCCCTTTCGCCTTCACTCCTCCGGGAGTACCTTCGAACAGGGCGAGCAGAGGCGCATCGTCCGGATCGGGCTTGGCCAGGGCCGACGCCGCTCCTATTGCCGAAAACTCTGCACTCGCGAGAGGCGCCGTGGGCGGGACACTCCGCCCTTCACGGACGACCCAACCCACGAGCATCAAAGGGATGAGAACCAGGACTGTGAAGACCACGTACTTCAATGCGCCCTCCGGCTCGGCATCGTACGCCAAGCAAGTTCAACGCCGTTGCGAAATCGATGGGACTGCTCGATGATGCCACGAAGTTTGCTTCCACCGCGTGCCCAACGCTGTCTTCAATGACGAGGTCATTTCAATGAGATTTTCCCATGTCCTTCCGTTTGGAGTTCTATTTGCCGCCCTTGCCGGATCAGGAGCGTGTAGCAGCAGTTCGGGCGGCGGCTCGACCACCCCCGCGGGCGGGAGCAGCAGCAGTGGTGGCGGGAGCAGCAGCAGTGGTGGCGGGAGCAGCAGCAGTGGTGGCGGGAGCAGCAGCGGTGGCACCACCCCGCCTGATATCGGCACCTTGATGCCTACGACAACCGACGTTACGCCGCTATCGTGGACCGAACAGACCGGAACAGTGAGCAACTACGCTCCGGGAGAGGCCCATAGCTCCGCCGAGGCGACGGCATTGGTCGACGGCACCGCGGATCCGTTCTACCCCCCGGATGGTGGCGCGCAGGCGGCCGCGATGGCCGTCGCTTACTACGATGACTCCACGGGCACGCTCGCGGTCAAATACATTCTCTGGCAAATGGGATCGGCCACAGACGCCTTGAATCTCTATAATTCGCTACCGTCGAACAGTGACAATCTCTACTCGAACATGTCACTGGATGCCGGCGTCGGAGACCAGTCGCGCATGACTCCGGGGTCGTATCCCCACATGAATGTCTTGCACGGCGCGTACTTCCTCGACATCACAGACGAGGCCTCCTCTCTCTCGGACGCTCAGATGACCCAGTTTGCGGCCATTGCCGTCGGGAAGCTTCCGTAGGACCTACCGAAGACCTCGGGGCCAAGGGGGGTGGCCGGCCGGGGACACTGGACGCCGCCCCCGGGCCGACGCTTGAGCCGGGGCGCGCGCACGACCGAATCCAGCCCTACGCGGTAACCAAATTGAACTTCTGTGTGCCCAGTCCCATGGACTCGGCGATCGGAAGCCAGCCGAGAAGCGAGGCGTCCACGGGATAATACGCCAGGCCGTTGGAGTCGCAGTACGCGTTCCACAACTGGTTGATGAACTGGACCACGTACGAGTCCAGCGCGACCGGGTCCAACGATGCGAGGATGGTCTGCGGGACGGCATTGGGATAGTCGGTCGTGTGCCCGTTGATGACGCCCTGCAGAGCGTCGAGAATCGTCAATCGGATGCTGCTCTTGATCGGGGGTAGCGCGTAGACCGAGGGTATCCCCTGAAAGGCGTACGTGCCGTGGTAGCTCGACGGAATGTCGATCATCCCGTAGACGTTCTTCAAGGCGCCCGTTATCCCGGACACGTCGCAGTGCGTCTTGAGGATAGGCATGTTGATCGTCACGTCGGTCTGCTCGACGAGGATCGAGCTCACGCGCGGGTTGTTGTTCGGGGACCCCGTGATCATCCCGCACGGGTTCAGCCTGTAGCCAGGTCCGCCCCCGCCCCCGGTGGCCGTGCTCGAGTTGTAGGTCCCGATGATCTGGGCGCCGCTGAACGCTGCCGAACTGTATCCCGGCTTTCCCGTCATGTAGTCCAGGAACATCTCCCACACCACCACCTGGGTAGCGGGATTGACGCCGAGATTCGTTACAAGGCTCTTGATGACGGCAGCCACCAGCTCCGCATGCGTCCCCAGGCTAGGATTTAGACCGTTGACCTTGAGACCGATGCGCATGCCCGGCTTGTAGTCCGGTAAGAACACCGTCCAGGGGTTGTCTACATCTCCAGCAAGGGTAGAAAGGGCGGTGTCGAGCATCGACTGAACGATCGCCGCATCAATGGTGACACTGCGGTTCTCGCTGTTCTGGATGGCGCTACCGTTTCGCTCCACCGAAACCACCATCGATCCGCCGGAGGCTCCCCCGCCGTCCCCGCCCGACGTCAGCGCTGCGCTTGACACGGACGTTCCCGCCTCTCCGTCCGCGCCGCCGTCGTCACCGGCCGCGCACAGCGGGTCGATGCTGCTCGCCCACTCTCCGCCCGCGCTCGGGAATATGTCCCCCGAACAGGCTACGACTGCGCCCGCGGATGCTGCTGCCGCAAGGCCCGCCGCCTCGCGCAATACTTGCCGACGTGTGAGCTCTTTGGGATCCATGGCATTCGCCTATCAAGCTGAAAAACCTTTGAGGAAGTTAGCCGACGGTACTAGCTATGCAAGTGGGATCTTGGTACGTTATCGCCGCTTGGCAAGTGGGCCGCTGAATCTGGGTCCCCGTCCCCGCGTCCAACCGGCGCACGAGACGCAAACCACACCAGTAAGTTAGCACCGAACGGAACCCTTGAGATGAGCTCTATCTCCAGACGTGGCTTCGTAGCTGTTTCCATCGGCGCGGCCGCCGCGCTCAAATACGGCGACGCCCGGGCCGGTGAAAGTTTGGACATCGTCGACGTGAGTGGAAGTGACCCGAAGAAGATGGTCGCAGCAGCTCTTGCTGCCATGGGCGGAATCGGCAAGTTTGTCCACGGAGGCGACTTCGTTGTTATCAAGGCGAACGCAGGATTTGCCAATCCCCCCGATTGGGCGACCACGACCCACCCTGCTACGGTCGCCGCGGTGGCGCAGGCATGCCTGGACGCAAAGGCCAAGCAGGTAGTGCTCGTCGAGTTTCCGCAGGGGAATCCTGATAGGGCTCTCGAACGGTCCGGCATGAACGCCGCGCTTTCCGGGATGCCCGGGGTCAAGGTGAAAATCCTCGGGGCGGACGACTTCCAAAGAGTGGACGTCAAGGGCGGAGTGTCGGTCAAGTCGGTTGAAGTGGCAAAGCTCATCCTATCGGCCGATGTCCTCATAAACATTCCGGCTGCGAAGGCGCACCAGGCTGCGGGCGTGTCGTTCGGCTTGAAGAACCACATGGGCCTCATCAAGGATCGCCAAGCATTCCACCAGAATTATGACCTTGCCCAGGCTGTTGCCGACCTTGGCCGTGTCGTCACGCCGAACCTGACCATTCTCGACGCAACCCGCGTCCTACTGACAAACGGACCGGCCGGTCCCGGCGATACTGCCGTGCTGGGGCGCATGGTCGCGGGCAGGAAAGTCGCGTCCGTCGACGCCTATGGTCTTACCCTCGCCCGTTTCAACGGAAAGAACATGACTCCTGCCGACGCAAAACACATCGAGCTCGCGGGCAAGGCGGGACTCGGGAACGTCGATGTCGGGACGCTCCAGGTGAAGAAAATTTCCGCCTAAGGATTCCCATTCATGCGCCGAGCGGCCTTCGCGGCCCTTGCGCTGTCGCTTCTCGTGCTGTCGTTCACGAGGGCCGCGCTCGGGAGAGTACCTCCGTATGCCATTGATCCGCGCGAAGGCGCCTGGCTCGGGGTCGGAGAAGTCTTCATTCACGAGAGTCCGAACCGGTGGAACGTATTTCCCGCCGGCGCAAATGTGAACCGACTCATCGTCGACGAGTACATTCTCTGGATCGCCACGGACGACGGCGTCATCCGGTTCGATACCGGGACGCTGCGGGCGACGCGTTTGACGATGGACGATGGCCTTCCGAGCCAGGTCGTCAAGACCGTTGCCGCAGACACGACGTTCGTTTGGTTCGGCACGAACAAGGGTCTCGTGCGTTATCGGAAGACCGACCGTAGCATCAAGGTCTACACGGAGGCCGACGGGCTGCCGCACCGGGCGGTCAACGACGCGCTGGCCGTCGGACGTCAAGTGTGGTTCGCGACGCGCGGAGGTCTCGCGTTCTACAACCCGGATAACGACGGGATCCGAGGCTTCACGGAGGCCGACGGGATGGCGTCCGGCAATGCCCTCGAACTCTTCCAGATTGGGCTGGACGTCTGGATGCGCACGGACGTGGGACTGTCGCGCTTTCGCACCGAAACTCGCGTGTTCAGCAACTTCTCCAGCAAGGAGATCGGCGGCGAGATCGTTCGCACGTTCGTACAGGACGGTGACACGATTTGGATCGCCACCGAGAACGGCCTGGCGAAGTTCAGCGTCTCGCAAGACCACATCGTTGCGTTTCCGCAGCAGGCGAGCCTCGACGGCAAGTCCGTGGTGGGAATTGAGGTCTCTACTCCCAGCGTGTACATGACGACCGACAAGGGAGTCGCTCAATACAATGAAACCACCAATGCGTTTTACCACTATTCGAAGGCGGACGGTCTGCTCCGACAAGAAGGGGCCCTGGGAACGCTGCTCGTCGGAAACCTGTTCACCATCGTGTTTCCTGACGGAGCCGAGACTCTCGATACCTCGGCGAATGTCTGGCAGACGCGGAGCATAGAGGTTACGCAGCAGAGCGACCGGAATACCCGCATCAATACGTTCGGAACGTTGAACGCCTCGGAGCCGTACGACGTCATCAACAAGAAGTTTGCCGCGGGCGGCTACGCGACGGCCGTCGGCGGCGTCGGCTTCGGCCAGAAGCTCGACCAGGGCCGCCAGCTCAACGGGTCGGCGTGGCTCGACTACGGGCAGGTGGACGCTCCTGGCATTCGCGCGCTCCAATACAGGGTCGACTACTTCGGCAACAATCACGACGTCCTGCGGCAGATCAACGTCAGCGACCAACTCCAATACCGCTACCTCGAAGAGGGACTCGACCGTCCCCTTCTCCTCCAAGGCGCGCGCGTGAAGTTGTCGACGCCCGACCCGGAGTCGAAGGGGGCTGCGGAGATCCACGCCGGCTATCGAAGGGGACAGATCGTCCGCGACTTTCTGACCGGCCCCCGCCAGACTGTCTATCAACTTTCGACGGCGAACATCATTCCAGCCTCCGAGCGCGTCTACGTCGACGGCATGCTTCTGACGAGCGGCATGGACTACACCATCGTGTATCCGGCCGCCCAGCTGACGTTTCTCAATCCTGAGCGCATCGACGATCTGAGCGTGATCTCGGTCGAATACGAAGTCGACCTCATGCCAAGAAAGGGTCTGGGCAACCTGTCGGTGCTCGACCTGCTGCCGGCGAACAACGAAGTCGGGCAGTGGGTTCAATCGGGCACCCCGAATGTCATCACGGATGAGGCTGGGCTATTCAATCAGATTGACGGAGCGGCCCCAAAGTACATCGACCACGGTTGGGTGGAGAGTGTCTACGCGAGCTATCAGCAGGCGAGCGAGATCATTCAGGTCGCCATTCATGACATGGGGTCGTCCGCCAACGCGCAGGCGCTCTTCAACTACGAGCTGCCTCCAGACCATCAGACGCTTTCTGCCAACTCCGTCCTCGATCTCAGCGGCACCACCGCATACGCGACGTATTCCTGGACCGATCGCTTCGTGATCGAGCTGAGCATCTCGGACAAGACGGACGCTTCGAAGAGCTCGATCGTCATCTTCACGAACGACGTTCTAAGCCGCCAACAGACTGCCGGCGTCGCCAACGGCGATCCGTTTCGCGAGTTCCTAGTTTCCGAACGCGTCTCGACGAAACTTGCGAATGACCTCGAAGTGGGCGCTCGTGCGGTCCACGCGCAGCAGCGCGACAACAACGGAGTGCCCGGTCGCGACCTGACGAGCGGCGTCGTCGATGAACGGTTTCAACGGCCGGTCGGAAAGGATGGTCTTTTCACGGGCTACTCCGAGATTGGCGGCTCTCACCGAGAGGATATCCCCGGCCAGGACGGTTTTGCGGGGATGACGCTCCTCCGATTTGCCAATCCGTCGCTCGCCGGTTCGCTCATAGGACGGTATCAGGAGCAGGGCTACAACTCGCTCGGCTCGGACGCGACACGTTTCGGCAGGATGCGCGACGAGGCCGTCCTGAACGTGACGGGCTACCCGGTGAGCTGGATGCCTACGACCGTATTCTTCGACCGCCAGTCCTCGTATTTATCCACGAGTCCCGGGTTCGGGACCGTGCAGCATGCTCTCACACGGTTTCAGGTCAATAACGAGAAGTTTCCGTCCGCAAGCATCCAACTGGGGGACACCACCCTCGACAGCCCGGGCTTCTACTCCCAAAACCGCGTGCAGGTCGTCGGACAGACCGAATACGATGCGGCGCGGATCATCCCCTTCATCAAGCGATTCAACATCAACGCGCTCTACAGTTTCTCGGACGCCTCCACGGACGAGGGGCAGGTCCACGTGTTCGACGACCGCGTGTGGCTGTCCCGGATCGAAGGTCGGCTGTCGCCTACTGCGACGGACGCGATCTATGGACTGTTTCGCAGTCGCGACGTCGCTCGCCAGCCGGCTCAGGAGATTGGATGGGAACGCCTCGCCTGGCACTGGGAACTCTACTCCGGCGCACAGACGTCCATCATCCCTGGGCTTTTGCCGCAGCTCGCTTACAACGTCATCTTCGACGACTCGAGCCTACCTCCCCCGGCACCGACGACCGCGGTGCAGAGTAGCCCTCTCGGTACTGGAGCGTACGCCCCCAATTCCCTTGCGAGCGCCACGACTCTCAGCCCTTGCGGGCCCAGCACGGTGAGCGTCAGCCCGTTCGGCCTCGGCCTCGGCGGGGGCGTCAATCCATTCAGTCCGGGACCTGCCGGCGTCGCTCCGGGCAGCGGCTACCCGACAAGCGCCTATCCGGGCGGTGGCGTCTATCCGGCTGGCGTCTATCCGGCCGGTGTCGGTTCCACCGCCGGGTATCCAGCCGGGGTTTCCCCTGTCGGCGTCTATCCTGGCGAGACCACGGCCTGCCGTGTCACGTCCGCCGCTCCGGCCACCAGAACCTTTGGCACGGCACGGTTCTTCGTCGGTGCGGCAGGTGCGGCGGTCACTCCGGCTTCGGCGCCCATCGCGAGCGTCCCTGTTGTCGTCTCGCAGACCACCCCTGTCGGTCCGGGCAACGTGACTCTCACTCCGTCGACGCGCGAGGCCAATACGACGGCCGTCGCCACGCTGGGCATTTATCCGGGTCGATGGTGGAAGCCACTATCTCCCCTATCCATAGTTCCGTCGCTATCGGTGACTGACGACGAGAAGGCGGTCGGTCTCCTCAAGACGGGCTTGGAGCGCGACTACCGCCTGGACGATCGGGCTGTCTACGCGAGCAGCGGCAAGTTCAGCGCTCAGCTCTACGAGCGCTATCAGGTTTCGACCGTCGACGAGGATATGCACCTTAGCGCCGTTCAGACCGAAGTGGACAATCTGTTCATCTTCCGACCGATCCCGACGTCTCCGATCACGCTTCAGTTCAACTACCTCGACGTGGCAGCGCTCAACGCGTCGACCGCCGTCGCGGCAGGCGCCGGGGCCTGGAACGACGAAACGAATTACACAACCATCCTCGAATGGTTGATGCGCTGGAACCACTTCATTACGACTCACCCGAAGGCGACCGTCGAGCTCGGGACGACGCGAGGTATGGCGACGCCGGACCCGAGCAACGACCAGGTCATGGACGTGATGGACTACAACCAGTGGCAGGCGGGGCTCGAACTCGAACTGCGATTCTATCCGCTCCCAGACGCGTCCCGCCTCTACGTCATGCAGCATTCGGGACTTTTCCGTCTCTTCGGCGAAGACCTCGGCGCAACGAAAGGGGCGATTGAAGCGTTCCAGTGGTACGTCGGCGCCGGAACCATTTGGCGTGTCGGGGACAATATCTATCTGAATACGCAATGGGACTGGAAGCAGACGAGCTGCGTCGGGGCGCCCGGCTCATCAGCATGCATCGGCTCGAAGACGATCGTGCCCACGGTCCTCATGATGGTGAATCTGTAGCTCACTTGGATTGAGTGGCCTGCCCATATCCACGGCTATTGGAAAGGCCGAGGCCCCCGCTCGACGAACCTCTATCGGTCCATCGACGACGTGCGTCCGCGAGTGGCCATCGCGTCCCAAGACCGTGCGCGCACTGCGCGGCGCTCTACGGCTAGGTGCGACACGCTCGACCGACGGTCGCCTCGGCCCGACAAGGTGGGTGCCGCAATGGCCTGAGGACCTCGCCGTCGCGCTGGTGTACGCTTGCACCGGCGCGGTGCTCGCAGCCGTGCGAGAGGAGGACGGGGCAGAATGATCCTGACGACGGTATTGACTCTGATGGCCACCATTGCGCCCGGCGCGGAGAACATCAACGATGCGCGGGCTATCGCGTCCGAGATCGCTCGGGTGGCTGCCGACAGGCACGAGGCCGCTGTGATGGTCGTCGTCGCGTGGCGCGAGTCGGCATTCCGCGCCAACGCGGTCGGTGACGGCGGCTTAGCGCGCTGCGCATTCCAGCTTCACGGAGCGCCTCGAAGCGTACTCACCGATTTGCGACAGTGCACGGAGCTCGCGGCC
Source organism: Polyangiaceae bacterium (assembly GCA_049512415.1). Lineage (GTDB taxonomy): Bacteria > Myxococcota_A > Polyangia > Polyangiales > Polyangiaceae > Palsa-1150. The sequence goes on along the minus strand of JBEKXD010000001.1, from coordinate 24,524 downwards.
GAAAGGCTACGAGCCAGCGCCGCAGCGTGCCCATCGGCTCCTCTGGCGGCATTCGCAAGTGGAGCATGCGATCGCGGCCGCAAGATCAGCGCCTGGCGTATGCAAGAGGTCGCACAGCTCGAAAGAGCCGCGGAGCCGTGATCCACGACGCACGCAGCGCGGGTGCGACGAGTGTCCCTGACACTATCGTGAGCCCGTAATCTGTTTTGGGGACTCGCTCATGCCTGGGCTTGTTTGGCGCGCCGCTGCATTTCCTCGGGTGACACGTCCTCCTTGTGCGTCGCGATCCACCATATGTTGCCGCTCGCGTCGGTGAAGCCGCCGCTGCGGTCGCCGTAGAACTGGTCTGCCGGTTCGCGTTCCGAGCGGGCGCCGCATGCGAGTGCGCGACGGCATGTGGCGTCGACGTCCACGACGTAGACGTATAGGTTCGAGGGGCGCGCCTTTGACTGGTCCTGAGGCTCGCCCGTCATGACGATCGAGTCGCCAATGCGCACCTCGCAGTGCCCCACGCCCCCATCGGGGCGGGTCATGCGCTCGACGACGGTCGCGTCGAAGACGGCTTGAAGGAACTCGTCATTCAGTTTAAGGAGATTCTGAGTCGTTTGGACCCATTCCGGCCAGCGTCAGCTTCCGAGATCCACGTCAACGCGGCGATCGCGAATCCAGCCTGCTTCGTCCGTGCCCGTCGCATCCAGAGCGCCCCGCGACGAGCTCATGACCGTGCCCTTGCTCAGCCCCTTCTTCACAAGGTAGTCCTCGACCGTATCCGCCCGCGCCTGGCCGAGCGTCATATTGTAGTCGGCCGAACCTCTCGGATCCGCATGGCCGACCAGTTTCATCGACCGTCCCTTGAGAGCGCCGGTTTCGAAGCACGTGGCGATCTTGTTGAGGGGGTCAATGTCTTGCTTCTCGAGCTTCGACGAGTCAAACGCGAAGTACGCGTCGGCCTCAGAGAGGCCGCATGCCCGTAGGATGTCATTGGATACGAACACGGTCCCTGAGGTGGCCGCTTGCGCCGGTGTTTCTCGAGCAGTGGCCTGACTGCGACCCATTGCCACTGGGGGCGAATGCGCTTCGGGAGGCTTCTCGCCTCCGCACCCCAGTCCGAGTACGCCAACCGGAAGAACAACGGCCAATATCGCGAGCGTTTTCATGTTCCGCAACTCCTTATCAAGCCCTCGGGCTCTGCAGACCGGCACACGGCGAACCCGTGCCACCGCATCATGAAATGAATCGGTCGAAATGCTTCGAACGTTTAGCTCGCCCGTCGGAACGAACCGGCGGCCCCTGATATTCCCGACCGCTGACAGCAGGGTCATTCTCCCTTCCAAAACGTACGACTCGAATCTTCCGAGTGGTCGACCGAACTCCTCCCTTGGGCAACCCAATGCGCGAACTCCGCGCCGCGCCCGCCTACGGGCTGTCGGGCTTCGGTTCGAGTGCGGTATTGACGCTCTGAATGTAGTCGTCGATGACCTTGCGCACATTCGAATCCTTCGGGATGACTGAGATTTCGATGCGGCGATTGCGCTGGTACGCTGCCTCCGTCTCAGCGGCATCGAGCGGTCTAAACTTGGAGTAAGCCGCGGCCGCGAAGTAGCTACCGTAGGCGTCCGCGAGCGCCGGGTTCGTCTCGAACAAGTAGTCGAGGACAGCTGTGGCGCGCTTCGCAGATAGGTCCCAGTTGAAAGCCACCGAACCGCGCGTGTCGGTGTGTCCTTGGATGAGGACGGTATCAATATTTTCGCGAATGTCGCCATCGGCAAGGACATTGCCGAGAGCTCTCGCAAGCGTCCCTAGAACTGGCTTGGCCTCGTTCTTGATGGCGAATGAATCGAACTCAAACACTAGGCTCTCGTTGATGACAATGTTCCCATTGTCGCCGATGGTCACAAGCGGCGCGCTGGCGTCACTTCTCGGACCGAGCTCGGCTTCGATAGCCTGCTTCAACCGCGTCAAGACCTGGACGCGCAAGACAGCCACGCTCTGCAACTGGGCACGGAGCGCGTCAAGCTGACGAGTGCTGCTAGCAACGATGGCTCGCTGGTCGCGAAGCATGTCTTGCGAAGCGGCGAGCCGGGTCCTTCCCGTCTCAAGGTCCGTGTGCAGGGCCCGCAGCTGCTGCTCCGACGTTGTGATCTGGTGCTCCAATGCGGCAAGGCGCTTGCTGTTGATGAGATTCCGAACGTAGGCCAATAGGACGAGCACGAAGAGAATCAGCGCCATCGTCGACATCACGTCGGTAAACGCCGGCCAAATCTCTCGCGTCCCTTCGTAGTCCGACAGCAAATGGCGTCGATTTCGCATAGGCGCGTCCCTTCACCCCCGGTCACGCGGCTTGGCCGCCACAACGCGCACGTTGAACTCCGAAAGGCCGTCGGTGCTTGCCACGAGCTCGCGAAATGCGGACGCAAACAGAGCCACAGACGATTCGAACTGGGTAGCTGCCTCGCGAAAACCGTCAATGCTCTGCTCGATACCAGCGTTGCCTTGGCCGGCGTCCCGGTTGGACAGCACACGCTCGAGGTACGCTTCGAGCTGAATCATCAGTGCGATTCGGCGGTCCGTGGCGTTGGAAAACACCCCGAGCACCGTGAGGACGACCGCCGACCCGATACCGACAAGCGAGTTCGAGAATGCGACTGCCATGCCCATCAGGGCATGAGTCAGGCCACTCGTCATGGCTTGCGAGATGTCCGTCGCTGCTCGCGCGTCGCCGGACACGAGATCGACGAGTCGTCCGACCGAGAGAGTCAGGCCGTAGAACGTGCCAAGGAGGCCAAGGATAATCACCAGCCCGGTGGCGGCCTTCACGAAGCGCTCTGCAATAAGCAGAGGTCGTAGTTTTGCTTGGAAGTTGTCCTCGATAATGGCCTGGGTGTTCACGGCGGTCGCGCGCCGCAACGCATCCTCTACGTCACCGACGATCTCGTTGAGCACGCGATGGGAGAACGAGTGTCCCGACTCCGCATTTCGCCTCAAATCCCGCTCAAGCCCGACATATCGCGCGCGGACGAACAGGTTCGCACAAATCGCGAGCGCGAGGCACGTCAGCGTCGTCCCAAGGATGATGTGACCGACGGTGTCCACCAGTGACAGCCCGTCGAGGATCGCGTTGGGCATTGTCTCCGCTTCCTGCCTCCACGGCACTCACTTTTGGCGTGAGAAGGGCGCGGGCCGCCCGTTTATTCCGCTTCGGCAGTCGATCGCCCGATTCTTGCGTGATGGCAGTCTGGTCAGCCGTGTGCGCTGTCCCTCACGGGAATGATCGCATGCGCCGAGATGTACGATGTCAACGAGTGCTCCACGCGCCCACCAACTGAGCGCCATTCTACTCGACAAGCCATTCGCCATAGTCGAGCTTCGGTCAGCTGTGTCCCATCTGTTGGGGGGCGCAACGTAAGCCGTTGGCAAAGTAGATTGCTTGCGCCCGAACACGTGCCTTGACCCTTGAGGGCAAGTCGGAGCGGGTCTGGGCGCACTCAAGAGAGCGCTCCGAATGGGTTGGGAGGTGTACCGGAGCACGATTCTGCGACTAATCCTTGCGCCGTCAGCGCGACGGTCAAAGACGCCAAGGTGACGTTGTCGGACTCGGCCGTTTTGTGGCAACAAAGGAATCTGTTTGCCGATGTCGCCTCGACCGTGCCGGGAGTGAAGGCGGTCGAGAACGTCGTGTCCATAGAGCTCGCGAAGGCTCGACCGGAGCCCGAGATTGTTGCGGACGTCAAGCAACGAATCGCCAACGACGTGTGGCTCGACGGTACTGCGCTCTGTGTGACCGTCAACGAGCGTGCCGTGCAATTGATGGGTGTCGTTGGGAGCGCCGCGCAAGCCATCCACATCCTGGAAACTGCGCGCCGTACAGGGCGATCGGCAGCCACCGAGTGTGGACGCGACGGTCGCCATCAAGGCAAACCATCGGAACATGGTCCCGTAGCGTGATGCGAGGCACCTCGACGTCCAACGTGACCCCATCGGGGTTGGCCGTCTGGATGATCGACCGCGCCTGGAACGGGTCGGATGCTGCGCCGACGACTTCGAGCGCCGAGTCGTCCACGATGAGGACTCGGGTTCGGCTCACGACGACGCCTCACCTTTCGAAGTCCGCGGTGGACCTCCTGACATTTGCCGCACGTAGCGAAGGTCCTCGCCGACAATCATGGAGGCATCGGCCGGAGGGAGCTCTCGGACGAACGCACGGCCCGTGTCGGTCTCGAATACGATTTGAAGTGCACCATTCTGGCCGAGTTTCTCGGCGAGAATCGGAAGCTCCGCAGCCTCCATATACTCACGGATGAACGCAATGTTGATTGCCGAAATGTCTTGATAGTTTCCCGCAAGAACGTGGGAGGCCCCGAACACCTTCGCGCGCAGTCGGTCGCGCTGAGCACCGTTCTGGAGGAGGCCCTCAATGAGGAGTTCCATGGCGGCGAAACCGAAGCGCGCGGGATTGCCCTCCCGATCTCCGTGCGGAAGCATGAAGTGATTCATGCCACCGACCCCCGCGATGGGATCGAACATGCATACGGCTATGCACGACCCGACGAGAGTTCGGACGCGAACGCCGTCCTTGGAGACGAACACGCCACCGGCGTGGATCACGTGATCGCCCTGACTGCGACCGGGCGACCGAAGCGACGTGCGAGAGGTCACAGACAAGCGGCGCTGAACCGAACGACTCGGTGCGAGCGAGGCTCGCGGTCCGGAGGCGCTCGAAGGCAGCGACGTCGACGCGGACCGCAGCGACGAGCGGCGCGTCAGACGCGAGTTCGGTCGCCGCGACGGATTGGGCGGACCCAGCGAAGCAGCCCTCTTCGACAACCGCAGAGGCGCGAACGACGCGGGCGCACTCGACATGACCGGTCGCTGGATTGCGCTGTAGCGTGTGGCAACCGATCTGGGCGAAGACGCCACGCGAATGGAAGCCGGCGGTCGGGTGCTCGCACTCGGCAGCGTGGGATGGTGCAGCCCGGGCATGCGCCTTCGATAGGCAGTCGGCCCGGCGGGCTCGATCAGGTCCCCGAGGTCTCGCGCGGTCTCCGAATGGCCGATGAACAAATACCCGCCAGGGATTAGGCGCTCGGCGAGCCCACGATAGAGGCCATGTTGCGTCTGCGCATCGAAGTAGATAGCTACGTTGCGACAGAAGATGGCGTCGAAGGGTCCGCGCAACGGCCACGGTTGGACGATGAAGTTTAGTTGCCTGAACTCGACGAAGTCGCGGATCTCCGCGCAGACTCGGTACGACCCGTCCGCGTTACGCTCCAGCCATCTCTCGCGCAGCGCACCAGGAATATCACGCACCCGATCCTCGTCGTAGATTCCTGCCGACGCCTCCTCGAGGACGTCGGTGTCGATGTCGGTGGCGATGAACCGAATGTCCCATGCGATTCCCGTAAGCGCCCCGCGCACGACCATGGCCGCGGAGTAGACCTCCTCGCCTGTCGAGCACCCCGCGCTCCAAATGCGCACGCGCCTCGGCCCTCCCCTCCGAGAGAGCTCTGCGATGCGCGCGACCACGCGATCGGCGAGAAGCTCAAAATGGTGGGGCTCCCGAAAGAAGCTCGTCTTGTTCGTGGTGACGGAGTTGACGAACTCGCGCAGCTCCGTGGCTCCCCTGTCCCCGGCGAGGAACCAAATGTAATCGGCGAAGGACTGAAACCCATGGTACCGAAGCCGAGGGGCCAGCCTCGAGACGAGGAGCTGGCGTTTCGAATCCGAGAGGTGAATGCCGGTCGCATTGCGCACGCAGCCTCGTAGCCATTCGAACTGCTCGTCGGTGATCTCCGGCACATTCATGGGCGCTCACTTCCAGGACACGCGCAGGCAGTTGCCGAGCGTCGACCGCTGGCGCTCCTCTCGGTCAGAACTCTTCGAACCGCCCGTTGGCCGCGTTCGAACCGTTCGACGGGGGAAGACTCGGCGGCAGCAGCTTCCCATCGGCCGAGCGAGTCGGCATGGCCACCTTGGGTCTATCGACTGCGCGGCGCGTTCCTTTCGATGCCGTTGGCCTCACGACCTTCGCACGCGAGGAGGTCCGCCCGGATGGCGCCTTCACATCCGCGCCGAGCCTGAAGCGACCTACGAGGCCCTGCAGGTGCTCGGCTTCCGACGCCAGCGACTGAGCCGTGGACGACAGCTCTTCGGTTTGCGCCGCGTTGGACTGGGTCACGTGGTCCATCTGCGACACAGCCCTGCTGACCTCGTCCACGCCCTTGTTCTGCTCGCGCGAAGCAGACGCTATCTCCGACACCATGTCGGTCACGCGCTTCACAGCACTCACGATTTCGGTGAGCGTCTCTCCCGACGCGTTCACGTGCGCCGACCCCTCGTCCACCTTGCGACCAGAGTCCTGGATCAATCCCTTGATCTCTTTGGCCGCCGTCGCGCTGCGCTGAGCAAGCGTTCGCACCTCCGCGGCCACCACCGCGAATCCGCGACCCTGCTCGCCGGCGCGGGCCGCCTCGACGGCCGCGTTGAGCGCCAACAGGTTCGTCTGAAACGCGATCTCGTCGATCGTCGTGATGATGTCGGCGATGCGCTTGGACGAGTCCGTGATCTGTCCCATCGCGGACACGGCAGATTGCACGACTCGGCCGCCCTTCTCGGCCACGTCCCGCGCTCCGCTCGCAAGCTGCGCCGCGTGCTGCGCACTGTCGGCGTTCTGTTTCACGGTCGACGAGATTTCCTCCAGGCTCGCCGCCGTCTCCTCCAAGCTCGCGGCTTGCTCTTGCGCCCCCGAGGAGATGTCCTGCGACGCCGACGAGAGCTGTTCCGAGGCGGCAGCCACGTTCCCGGAGACCTGCTGAACCTCGACGAGCACGGCTCGCACACTGGCCACCGTTCGATTGAGCTCCTGAGCGACGAGTCCGACTTCGTCCATGGTGTCGATGTCGAGCGACTGCGTGAAGTCGCCCTCGGCCACCTGACGAAGTACATCGCCCGCGAGCTTCAACGGATTGGCGACCGACCGGCCGACGAGAAACGCGGCGAACACGCTGAAGAGCAGTCCGGCTGCGGCCGCCGCGATCACCAGCCAACGTGCGCGATCGATAGCAGCTTCTGCCTCCGCAACGGCCTGGTCCTCGAGAGTCTGCTTTACTCGGGCGAGCTCCGCAATCGCCGAATCGAGGCGAGCGGTCTCGGACCTGATGTGATCGAGGCGCGCCAGGGCGCGGGGACCGTCCCCTGCCACGACGAGATCCAGCGCCGCGAGGCGGCCCGTTCGGATCGGTTCGTATGAGGATCGCACCTCCTTGAGTGCGGCCCTTGCCTCGACTCTCAGGAGCTTCGAATCGATCGAATCGACGATGCCGCGGATTTCCTCGTCCTCCTTACCAACTCGCTCGCGAATGGTCTTTGCCTCGTCCGGCACCAGAATCGCTTGGCGAATGTTCTGCCCCATGAGGTTCGAGAGGCTTCCGAGACGCTGAACTTCCACGGACACAGGAAGGTCGCGATGGACGAGGGTCTCGAGATTGGCCCCCACGCGAGAAATACCAGTCACTCCCAACCATCCGATGACACAGACCAAGACTGTGAGCGCGCCGAATCCGAGTGATATTTTGACAAATGCCTTGAGATTCATAAACCATTTCATGATGCTGTCGCCTCCACTCGGGAATTTGTTGTCTGGCCGACGCCCGCGGCCGGATGCGCCTCCGGCCCGCCTGACCCGACGGCGTCGAGGACGAGGCGCTCGACGTCTAGCAGCATCACCAGACGCTCTTCGCGTTTGGCCACGCCCGTGAGCATCGACGTATCGACGCGTGCGCCGAGCTCCGGCGACGGCTCGACATCGTTCGGGCCGAGGTCGAGCACGTCGCTCACTGCATCGACGACGAGGCCGACGACGCGCGCGCCAACGGTCACGATGACGATGACTGTGAACTTGTCATACGCGACGGTGGGCAGACCGAAGCGCTCGCGGAGACCCACGACGGGGACGACCGTTCCGCGGAGGTTCATCACGCCCTTGACGTAAGCGGGCGAGTTCGGAATCGGCGTGATGACCGAACAGCCCTTGATCTCCCGCACTCGGAGAATATCGAGTCCGTATTCCTCATCCCCCAGGCGCAGGGTGAGCACCTGGCGTGCGGTCGCTGTTTTTTCAGTTGCTTTCTCGAGCGGCATGCTCTTTCTCCTTTCCACGTCCGCCGGTCGCGCGACGCGCGATCCCTTGGGGGTCCACGATCAGCGCAACGCGGCCGTAGCCGGCGATGGTGGCGCCCATCATTCCGTCGATGCGCCGGTAATTCGTTTCGAGAGTCTTGATGACGACCTGCCCCTGACCGAGGAGTTCGTCGACGAGCAGACCGACCCGGCCGGACGACGTGTCGACGACGCACACGATCGACCGCGACGGGTCCGTCGACTCGACTTCGATGCCGAGCTCGCGATGCATGCGAACGAGGGGAATTGCGTCGCCGCGGACGCGGACCAACTCGCCGGCACCGAGGACTGTCTTCAGATGTTCCGGCTTGAGGCGAAATGACTCCACGATCGACAGAAGCGGCAATACGAACGTCTGATCCGCGATGCGGACGCTGAGGCCATCCATGATCGCCGTCGTCAGCGGCAGACTGAGTCGTACGTGGGTCCCTTGTCGGAGCTCGCTCGACAGCGAGACGACCCCGCCCACACGCTCGATCGTCCGCTTTACGACATCCATCCCGACTCCGCGACCGGACACGTCGGTGACCTCTTTCGCCGTCGAGAATCCTGGCGCGAAGATGAGCTCCATCAGCGCCTGCTCGTCCTCATCCGCGTCCGCGTCGAGCAGACCGAGCGCCCGTGCCTTCTCGCGGATTCGCTCGACATTGAGCCCTGCACCGTCATCGTCCACGTCGACGACGACGCGCCCTCCTTGATGGGCCGCGCGGAGGACGATACGGCCCTCCGCTGGCTTTCCACGCTCGGCGCGCACTTCCGGGGACTCGATGCCGTGGTCGATGGCGTTGCGGACGAGGTGGGTCAGGGGATCGGCGAGCTGTTCCACCATCCCCCGATCGATCTCGGTGTCCTCGCCTTCCACGTGAAGGACGATCGCCTTTCCGAACTTGGCCGCGAGATCGCGCACGACCCTCGGGAATCGACCGAACACGGTCCCGACAGGCACCATGCGCACTCCCATCACTTCCTCTTGGAGTTCACGCGTGTTGCGGCCGATGGCCTCGGCCGCGTCTCGCAGACGAGCGCGGGCGTCGGGCTGCTCGCTGGCCAGGGCCGACAGAATCATCGTCTCCGCGATGACGAGCTCGCCCACGAGATCGATGATCTTGTCGATCTTCTCCGTTGCCACGCGGACCGTCGTCGCGATCGTCGCCGTTTTCATCACCTCCGCACGGGGTCCCTCGCGTGCGAACGCGCTTGCTTCAGCCGCGGGGACTGGGCGCGTGATGGCGATCTTGCTCACGTCCTCGACGAAGGCGAACGCGTCGCGGATCGCAGAGTCGCTCGCCGCCGTGCGAAGCTCGACGACGAAGCGCAGGTAGCCACACCTCCGGATCGAGGGCGTCGAGGTCCGGCAGCGAGGACAGGTCGGAGCGAACGCGTCCGGCCTCGCCGAGCGACAGCAAATCCCGGACGACGAGAAGCGGGTCCATGCCTCGCGCGAACAGCTCGCAGCCTGGCTCGAACGCCACCTCGACATCTCGGATTTCCTGGGGACCGGCATGTCGGTCACGCGCTTGGGAAGATCCATTGGCGTTCGGTTTGCCCCCGACGGCGTCGAGTTCCCTCTCGAGCGACTCGCGCATCGCGCCCACCTCCGTCGGCTCCTGACCTCGCAAGCGCGCCGCGTCCAGAAGGCCCCGCAGCGTGTCGGCCGAGCGCAGGAGCACGTCGGCCACGCGAGGAGTGGGCCGGTCGCGGCCTTGGCGGAGCCTGTCGAGGAGGCTCTCGAGAGCGTGGGTGAACTCCGCGAGGGCCCCAAACCCGAACATCCCGGCGCCGCCCTTGATCGAATGGGCGGCGCGGAACACCGAGTTGACGAGTTCCGAATCGTCCGGACTCGTCTCGAGCGCGAGGAGCGCCTGTTCCATCGTGGCGACGTGTTCTTCTGCCTCCTCGAAGAAGGTGGCCTCGAATCGACTGAGGTCCTTTTCAGTGAGCGCCATGGAACTCGCGCTCCTCGACTCGCAGGCGACGCGGGCTCATCATCCCTCGTCGATCGGCAACTCGGTTTCGACACCGGCCAGGCGAACAGCCTCGAGCACAGCCTCCGACGGGCCGCGCAGTTTCACATCGAGATTCGCGCTCCGGAGCTTTTTCGCGAGCGCAAGCAAGACCTGCAGCCCGGCAGCATCGAGCCGCTCGACCGCAGAGCATTCGATGATCACCGGTGAGCCCCCTGCGCCGCATGATCGAGCTACGTCGAGCAGCGGCCGCACGCGTGCGACATCGACGGCTCCCGACAATCTCAGTGTTCTCGGTCGTTCGCTACGCTCCGCGATTCCGACGTTCGAGTCCTCACTCATGGTATGTTCTCCGCCCCTACGCGACGACCTTCCGTACGACCTGAAGCAGGGCATCCGGCTGGAACGGCTTGACGATCCATCCCGTCGCCCCGGCCGCACGCCCGGCCGATTTCTTGGCGTCCCCGGCTTCCGTCGTGAGTACCAAAATGGGTGTGAACTTGTGCGCAGAATGCTCCCGGACCTTCTTGACGAATGTCAGTCCGTCCATGACTGGCATGTTGATGTCGGTGATGATGAGCTGCACGGAGGCGCCATCGAGTCGGCCGAGTCCCTCATGGCCATTGGACGCCTCGAGAGTCTCGAAGGCTGCTCCGCGCAGCGTGTGGACCACGAGCTGCCGGATTGTGACGGAATCGTCGACTACGAGCGCTGTCTTGCTCACGGGTTGGCTCCCTGGGGGCATGCGTCGAGGCCCAGCGCCCTGCGCCAGCGGGAACTGGATTTCGTTGAACGCTCACGAGAATCGCCCCCCTGTTTTTTCTTTCAACGGTCGATTGGGGCGTGTCCTTTAGTCTGCGCGTCGTGTCCATCAGAACTCTTCTTCGCTCGCGTTGACGCCGAGCTTGAACCGATCGCTGAGCGCCTGAAGATGCTCGGCGTCCGACGCCAGGGAGTGCGCGGTGGCAGAGAGCTCCTCGGTTTGCGCCGCGTTGGACTGCGTCACGTGGTCCATTCGTGACACCGCCTTACTCACTTGATCCACGCCCACGTTCTGCTCGCGCGACGCGACCGCAATCTCCGAAACCAGGTCGGTCACTCGCTTCACCGATTCGACGATCTCTGCGAGCGTCTCGCCCGAGGCGTGGACGTGAGCCGCGCCTTCGTCGACCTTGCGGTGCGAGTCGTGAATCAGTCCCTTGATCTCCTTGGCCGCCGTCGCGCTGCGCTGCGCGAGCGTCCTCACCTCCGCAGCAACGACTGCGAACCCTCTCCCCTGCTCGCCAGCGCGCGCCGCCTCGACGGCCGCGTTGAGCGCCAAGAGGTTCGTCTGAAACGCGATCTCGTCGATCGCCGTGATGATGTCGGCAATTCGCCTCGACGATTCCGTGATCTGATCCATCGCAGACGTAGCCGACCGCACGACGCGACCGCCCTTCTCCGCGGCGTCGCGAGTTTCACATGCAAGCTCCGCGGCGTGCTGCGCCCTGTCGGCGTTCTGTTTCGCGGTCGACGAGATCTCCTCGATACTCGCCGCGGTCTCTTCCAAGCTCGCGGCCTGCTCCTGCGCACCGGCCGAGATGTCCTGCGACGCCGACGAGAGCTGCTCGGACGCCACCGCGAGAGTGTTCGAGAACTCGTGGACCTCCCGCAGGACCCGACGCATGCTTGTGAGGGTGCGATTGAGCCTATGCGAGAGGACTCCGACTTCGTCATTGGAGTCGATGTCGAGCGACCTCGTGAAGTCGCCCTCGGCCACAAGTTCGAGGACGTCGCCCGCACGCTTGAGCGGGGCCGAGATGCCTCGCCCGATTAAGAACGAGAGGGCGACACCCACCAGAGCAGCAAGGATGATGCCCGCTCCGACGGTCCAGCGAGCCTTAACATTGGTATCCTCGGCGTCCATCAGCATGCGTTCGACGCGCTCATTCTTGCGATCCTCCATCGCTTGAATCGCTGAAGTCAGGCGGGCGGTCTCGGACTTCGCACGCTCCAACTCCGCGATACCACTCTCCGCGTCGCCCCGCGCGGCGCAGTCCATGATCGAGAGGGACGAGGCCCAAATTGGATCGTAGGCAGAGCGCACGGCCCGGAGCAGAGTCCTGCCCACTTCGGTTGCCTGCTTGGGGGCGAGGCCATCGAGGAGCGCGCGAATGGCCTCGTCGTACTTGGTCACGCGCTCACGAAGCTCCTCTCGCTCGCTCGGGACAAGCAGTGCCTGGCGAACGTCGCGCGTCATCGCGAGCGCGAGTTTGTCGACCCGCAGTATCTCGACTGTCGCGGGAAGCTGCCGGTGGGCAGCGTTCTCGAGGGCCGACGCGACCTGGCCGATGCACGACAGACACAACCAGCCGACGACACATGTCACCGATGTGATCGCGGCAAATCCAAGTCCGATCTTCGCCGAAATCCTGAGGTTTCCAAACCCGTTCATCGTGGTGTCCCCTCCAGGCGCAATGCTCGCTGCTCGATGGACACGGACGAGTACGGCTCGCACGCGGAATATCTTGCCGATTCGTCCCACGCTCGCGGGGCCGGTTCCGGATTCCTACGGGAACGGACTTCGCGCGGAAGACCTCGATTCGGCCCCTGAGAGACCACCGCGCGCGGTCGAAAGAGACGCAGGGCTCGTCCTCGATCCGCGGCGGTTGGTCCGGCAGCAGACGCGCGCCAGACAACCCGCGGTACGGTGAGGTCATCTTCCTTGTTGGCCTCGGCCGAGGACATTTCCTGTGGCGATCGTCATCCACACGCCAACCCTCCTCTCGGAACCCGCGACTCCGGCGGATACGGATCGTGGTCGCCCGTCCGAATCTCCGTCGGCGCGAGTCCGTCGCCTGAGCATGGCCGGAGCGCGCATCGCGGGCGGCGCGGCACTCTGCATGTGGGCCGGGGACGCAGTGCTCCTTGGCATCACGCGCTCGGGCGCAAGCTGGGGCCAGTGGGCCCAGGGGATCGGCGGAGCGGCGTTCGTGTCGCTGTCGACCGCGCTCGTGGTCGGGCGATGGCTCTGCCAATGAACGCGATCCCACCGAAGCCGACCGTGATCGTCGTTACCGTCGACGCACTCGCCGCTCCCGAGTTGTCCTCGCTTAGCAGTCGCCGGCCGATCACGCCGCGGTCGATGCTCTCGCTCGGCGGTCTATTTCGACGCCCATCCTCCTTACGGAGTGCCCCCGGGCGTCGATCCACCGCCCATCATCGATGGCGAGTTCGGGCGCTTGGTCGATGCGGTCGACCAGAGGTCCGCTGACGCATACCCCACGCTTCTCGTCTTCACGGCGGGCGTACGAACTCTACGACTGGCCTTTCGACTACTTCGAGCAGCACGATCTGTACGAGGAGCAAGCGCGTGCGCCGGAAGTAGCGCACCTGCAATCCCTTCTGGGAGTGTTCGTTCAGAAGTACTGGCGACCGGCGTTCCAGCCGGCGCCCACCTCGCGGTTGGCCAATGTGTGGACATCTTTCTTTGCGCCAAAGGCTCGAGCCATCCAGCACTGACGACGATCGATCGAATCGAAATACTTGCGTATGTCGCCGACATCCGTTTCATACCGGTTGCTAATGTCAGTTCTCCACATCCAAAGTTTGGCGCACTTCTGGTCGCTCCAGCATGCGGCGCAGGACCGCCGCGAAGTCGGCTGTCACCGCCATGGGCTGCGATCGCAGCAATCCGGCATAGACCCCCTCGACGTAGCCTTGCAGCTCGCGAGCGCGCGCAGGTGCCTCCGTTTTCGTCCGGTCAAGATGAACGTCGGTGAATCGGAGGCGATTGGGATCGACGATGCCTTGGCGAACAAACCCCGCGGTCTTGCGCGCGCATTGGCACGTCCCAGCCGGGTCGATCAGCCCACATCGTCCCGTCAGGAATTGACGAAGCTGCTGCCGCGCGCGCGCCAATCGTTGCCGGGCATTGTCCTGCGAAATGCCGAGCACGGCTGCTGCAACAGCATCGCTGGCCTCGAAGATCTCTCCCAGCACGAAGGCCATGCGGTGATCGCGGTCGAGGCAAAGTAGCATCGCCATCAAGCAACCGATCTTCGCCTCTTCAATCACCAGGCGCACGTCCACGGGAAGGCTGCCTTCGTCGGGCGGGTCCAAATCGGGCGTGGCATCCAGCGTTCGCCCGAAACAGTCGAAGTCATGCACCACGTGCTCAACTCGGCCCTTCTTGAAGGCGAGCAGTTGGCGCACCGCGATGCGATAGGCCCACGTGCGGAACGTGGACTTCCCCCGGTACGAGGCCAAGTTGGTCACGATATTGAGGAGGATTTCTTGGGTAGCGTCGGCCGCGTCTTCGGGTGCATAGAGCATCCGCTGCGCCAGGCTGTAGATGAAGGACTGGTGTCTACGCACCAGGGATTCCAGTGCACGACCGTCGCCTTGAACCGCGGCGCGTGCCAGCGCGGAGTCGGAAGCATCGTCCTGGATTCGGTCGGCCAGAGGACTTGTGGTCGGTTTGTCTTGGTCTGCTGTCTTGGTCATGCTTGGTTAGAGGGGTCTCCCAGGGCGAGTGTGACAGACTTCCACCTAGGAAGAAGACTCTGTGCTGTCCAATCGCGCGAACCGACCATGTCCTACGTCGAGTCATTCGCCGGCTTGGACGTCTACCTCGCCGGCCTAGCTAGGCGTCTACCTCGCCTAGGATGGCGTCCACCTCGACGAGTGGACCCTTTTCCCCCCGCGAGGTACGCATGGACCTCGAACCGGGAGACGCCTCCCGCGACGAGGTACCCGTCTACCCCGACGACGGAGGTCGACCCCGACCCGGGGGACGCCTCCCCCGACGAGGTACAGGTCTTCCCCGACGAGCCCGACGAGGTAGGCGTCCACCGCGACGAGGGAAGCGTCGTCCCCGACCCGGGAGATGTCCACCTCGACGAGGTCACCCTCCACGTCGACCACGGACGCCACGCCCTCGTTCGGGGACACCTCGCCCTCGACGACGCGACAGCGACGAAGGCATCGTCGCTTTGAAACTGAAGTTCGACCTGCCAGGAGATTGACCCATCGGGGCACATCCGCGCCAGCTTGCCGAGCCGCCCTTTCAGCTGTGATCAGGGCTGAGAAGGACGATCGCGTCGGGGGTAGCGCCCCGGGGATTGCGGAGCCTACGATTCCGTCTCGTTCTGCGACGCGTACGCAAACCTGTCTTTCAGGCGAATGAAGTGTTTCTCCCAAACGTGCCAGCTCGTCCAGGCGGCTAGCACACTGATCGACCCGACGATTCCAGTGTAAAGTAGCTGCCCGGGTAGCGCCATGCCACTTGGCCCCCGCACCGACATCGCCACCACGCCAATGCGGGGAAGCCATGCTGTGAGAGGCTGATGAAAGACATATAGGGCGTAACTGTATTTTCCGAAAAATCGTAGCGGCGCGAACGTTAGCACTCCCTTGAAGGGACTCCCGTCGCGGGCTTCCAAACTTAACATCAGAAGGGATCCGAACATCAGTGCCAGCAATCCGATCCCCAGGACGCTGACGACGGGGTCTTCATCGGAGAACCCCCTTCGAGCGACAATGATGGAAACGATGCCGAGACCGGCTAGGGCCACGGTTAGGCCTGACCAGCGAGCAGCACGCACGCGCAAGCGAGGGTCGCGCACTATCAGCGCCAGTGAGGCCCCCACTGCGAGCGAATCCATTCTCGTCGGCGTAAGCACGTAGGAAGCCACAAGCAATCCGTGCCAACACAGGTACGTTCGAATCAGCAATGCGACGAGAAACAGCAGTCCGCATGTTCGAAGCAATCCGCGTGGAGAAGCCCAGGCGACGACCGCGGGCCAAATGAGATAAAATTGCTCCTCCACGGCTAGCGACCAAAAGTGACCAAGGTAGGTCCACCCGACAAAGAACCATCCTCCCATTGCCATGCGAACGTTAGTGAGATAGCTCCACTCCCATAATTGGCCAGATACGTCTACTTGGTATGCAGAGGGGTGTCGCGCAACGATTGGCAGAACGAAGAAACAGAATCCAAGGAACGCGTAGTAGAGAGGCAGGATGCGAAGAAATCGGCGAGCATAAAACGTGCGGTAGAATCCCCTCCGAGCGCGCGTGTCACACAGTATTCCAGTAATGAGGAATCCTGACAATACAAAGAATAAGTCGACTCCGCACCAACCGAAAGATGCAAGTGTCCATAGAACGCGATCGAGCCGGACGTGGGCGTAGATGCCGCTAAACCTGAAGAAGTGAAAGACCATCACGGTCAGGATCGCAATGCCGCGCAACCCGTCGAGAACCGGCAAATGGCCGATCGGTTTCACGGCCTGCATGCGGGATTCATCATGGTCACGGGAGGCTGTCATCGTCGGAATTTCCTGGGCTATGCGAAGATCGGTCGATGATAACACACGAATACAGTCTTTCGCACGTACGCTCGATGGTACTGCAGGTAGGAATTTGCGAAGGGATGAACGGGGAGCGAATAGGCGGTGCCAGGGGTCTCGGGCGAGCTCGCCGCCACAGCCCGCGTTGTTCTTCTCGCGTTCCGCGCCCTCACCCTGGCACTGTCTTGCAGCTTGAGCATCAGCCCCGTCGGTCGGATGGGAAGCGATGCAAGCGGCGACAGCAAGGTCGGTGGCGGGACCAGCGCGGAGCGAGCAACTGTCGGGCACGCGATGACGATTGAGTCGCCGTGCCACACGCGTGCCGAACGCGACGCGGCTGTCGTGATCCCTTCGCAGGCCTACTCGGCCGCGCACTGGACAGCGCTTCCCAGCATGAAGCAGGAAGTCCCCGTCGCACATACCCCCGCGAGGCACGCGCAGCTGAGCGATGCGCCGCAGGATGGCGGTCGAGCAATGCAAAGTCCCGTCGTTGTCGTCGTTGGGAGGCACCCGGGACCGCCGTCCGCGCCTCCAACGGTTGCCGGACAGCTGGACGTGTAACTGAGGCCGGAAGGACACGCTCCCGCCTCGTCGAGCGCGCCGCACGACGCGACGGGGCCTCCCCCGCCGACCTGCTGAACGCAGACATAGTCGGGAGGGCAAGTGGCCACGCCGCACGGAGTTGCGGCACCGTCGAACGAACTCGTCGAGTCCGCGGAAGCTTCAGTGCCAGCCGTGTCGACAAGCGCGGCGCCGTCGACGGCGGCGTCGTCGCCGATCCATACGTCCGAGGACGCCTCGTCCAGAGTCATCGCGCAGGCCAAAGGACATCCCCATGCGCAGTAGGGCGACTGGCCGTTGCAGCCTCCGCATGACACCTGTCCTGCCGGACACGGTCCTGCATCATCGCCTGGGGTCGAGGCGTCGGCGACAGCGATGATGCGGTTTTGATTCCCCGGGTCCTGTGGACCACTGCACGAGGCGGAGGCAAGAAGGGAAGCCAGGGCGACCCTCGTGAGTGCGACCGAACGGGTCATGCGGGTGTCTGCGTGCACATTGTGTTCCAACCCGCCGAGTGCGGCCAGCGGGGTGTCCGGGCGAACTCGCCCGGTCGGATGCCTGAGACTCACCGGGAAGCGGTGGGTTCAGCCGCAATGAAACAGAAGTCCGACGGCGCGCTGGAACAAGACAGCGCGCTCGGGCAAATCGCTTCCGCCGAGGCAGCAGCCAAAGAGGGCGAGGGCCCGACAATGCTTCAACACTTGGCCAGCGCGGGCCAATGGGCTCTCCCCGTGGCCGAGGAGATCGGAGTCGGCCTGGCGGTCGAGGCGATCAAGCGGGCGATGGGGATGTAGTTCAACCCGACGACGCTTAGCTGAAGGTCCTTTGAGGCAATGTTGGTCGGGGAGCGACGTGGGATCAGCTTTTTCCCAGGGTTGACGCGCTCAAGCTCACGGCGCAGGGGCACCGCCCTGCTTCCTCGCGCGACGGCGATGTCGCTGCTGGCGCATGATGGCACAGGGCTCGACGCACCTGGATACGCTCAGACTCTTTGCAAGCTTCTCCCTTGTGGAGGTCCCTCGTGCAAACGCGCTTGACGTTTTTCGCTGCGATACTCATTCTCTGCTCCCTCTGCGACCGCGGCTTGCAGGTCCGCCTTGCTCCACGCCACTCGCCCATCCCGGGCGTTTCGCGCCGAGCTCTCCGCTCGGGCCGCGCATCTCCGATCGCCGCGCTTCCAGATGCGGCCCGCGAGTTCACCTGAAGCTCGTCGCGATCGACGGCGCGCTTCTGTACCTGGGCAGCGCCAACTTCACCGGCGCGGGCCTCGGCGCCAAAGGGGACGGCCGGCGCAATTTCGAACTGGGAATCGTGACCGACGACGAGTGGATGCTCGACGTCGCGCAGCAGCGCTTTGACTTCCTATGGCGCGGTGGCTAGTGCGGGACCTGTCGGCTCCGCGGAGAGTGCCCGGCGCCACTCGACAGGACGCGTCAGTAATACAGAATCGTTCCCTCGATTCCGAAGGACCACGGCGTCATGCGATAGCCGGTGTCGGCTCCATTCGAGTCAGATAGCTTCAGTCGGGGCGCCCCCAGAACGACCGCTTGGAGCCCCATCGACCATCGCGGACCGATCCACCATTGATAGCCGCCGAACACGGAGCCGCTCAATCCGATACCCGAGTTCGTGCCTCCCGCGTCGTCTGCAACTGTAGTGCCTCCCAGACCCAAGCCCGCACCGACGTGCCAGCCGTCCTCGGGCCGCGGAAACCAGTCGGCCTGGACGCCAAGCAGGAAGCTCGCCGCCTGCGCCCTGCCACTCAACGTCGATTGAGACGTCGTCATTACACCGTTGACCTCGCGGGTCGTGGTCGCCGTGACGAGAGGTCCCCCGCTGAAGGTTCCCGACTTCGAGACCCAGCGCAAGACTCCAGCGATCGCGAGGCCGCGCGCCGGGGTGCCGCCGAGCGCCACGCCCGTGCTGGAGCCCAAGCCCGAGAGCGACGCGGAGCCGTTCGGGCCATCGCCCGACACGGAGACCTCTGCGAAGCCCGCCGACACCGCCATGTAGAATCCATCGTGGACGAGCCGAATGGGGGGCGGCGGCAAAGCAAAGGACGGCGGTACGGGCGCAGCGCGCGGAGGCGGCGGAGTAGAAGGCGGAGGCGTCGGCTGCGACTCCATGGCCGGCGTCTCGAGGAGCGTCGGCGGAGCCTCGGACGTTTGGGCGTAGACCGGCGCGGCCATCAGCGCCGCGAAAAGCGAGATACCCACAATCGATAGGGGTTGCATGGTGAATGCTCGGGTAGCACGACCCGTGCCGGTGAGACGACTGCGAGAGCCGCGCAGCGCCTGCTCGCCCGGTCGACGCAGGCCGCACCACCGGCATGAGTCAACGATTGGCGACATCCGGGTGACGCTCGACGTTCACGTCGTCCGGGCGAACAAGTCGTGCGAAGGGTCTTGTGCGACCAAGCAATCGCGGTCACATAGAACGCCTTGCCGGGTGGCCCTGGGGGATCGCTCCCCCGGGGCTCCCACTGATCCGGACGTGCGGCACTCCCGCATCCGGCTCGTCAGAGCGCGGGTTTGCTACGTGGCGTACCGGTGCGAGATGCGCGGCGGCGGGAGCGGGAAACGCTCCAGCAAGTCGAGCAATCGCGGCCAGTCGACGTACCCGGTGTTGGAGCGGCGAGAGAGCCACTTGCGCCAGGCATGCCGTGTTTCGCGATAGAAGAGCGCGAGGGCGAGATAGTTCGACGTGACGCCGAAATATCCGTAGTGCCCACGGAGCTTCTGCGCGAGAGCTTGCTGCTGCGTGGTAACGATCCCGAAAAAGCGCAGCGTTTCGATCTCGGAACGGAAGGACAGAGCTGCGGGAGGTTGGCCGAGGCGTGCAGGCTCAGAAGATCTGGTCGGGATCGATTCGATGGGTGTCAGCCACCGCTCGACGATAACGTCGAATGGCCCGACGTAGTCCCGCGGCGCGGTCGAGGGATTCGAGGCGGATTCGAAGCCTGTCGCACTCGAGCGGCTCGGTGTGCATGGTGGGCCAGGCGGTGGGCATCGCGCAAACAGCGACCCGTAGCGCAGCGTCGAGGACAGCGACGGCGGCGAGTTCGGGAGAGGCGGCGAGCGATTGAGATAGCAGCTTCACCGTTGGCCTCAGGCGGCGGGCTGAGACAGTTCGACGGTGCGGTCGGATCGACGGGACTTGCCGGAGATGTGCACGAGCAGACCGCGGTGCACCAAGCGATCGGCGATGGCGCTGGCGGCGGCGGAATTGTGAAACAGCGAGCCCCAGTCTTTGAAAGGCAAGTTGGTCGTAACAATCGTCGAGACGCGCTGATAACGCTTGTTGAAGACCTGGTAGAGCAGGTCGGCCCCTCGGGCGTCGAAGGACAAGTACCCGAGCTCGTCGATGAGCCCTCGTCGGGGGGAACGCGTACCTCGGGCGTCGAAGGACAAGTACCCGAGCTCGTCGATGAGCCCTCGTCGGGGGGAACGCGTACCTCGTCGGGGTAATGGTCTTTGTCGCCGAGGTGAACGCCTCCCTCGCCGAGGTGAACGCCTGGTAGTGGCCGGATTTGAAATCGCTCGCGGGCGGCCGCGGGTGGCGCTGGCACGGGACGTGGCTAGGCTTCGTATGTGACTAACTCGCTTACACCTTCGGAACGAGCGGCTTCTACTGCGCGATGGGCGGCAACGATGACTCGATGGGCCATCCGGTTTGCCTCGACGGGCAAGCGGGCAGGAACCAAGCCGGTGAAGCGATGGCAGTTCGTGGCCTTCCCTGGTCCGTTGGGAGCCGAATCGCGCGGCATCGTGGATCTGATAGCGATCCGTCGGGATCATATCACTTCAATAGGCGCGCTCCTGCCTGGCGATCTGTTCGAAATCGTCCTCATTCAGATTAAGGGCGGTGGCGCGGCCTGGCCGAACGTTGTGGACCTTGAGCGCCTCGCAGCGGTGAGACGTTACTATCGAGCAAAAGCCGTGGTACTCGCCTCGTGGCAGAAAGGCTCGGAGCCTTGTTTCTATGTCATGCAGCGTGTCTCGCACGAACGGGACAGAGCGTGGCGCGAAGTTGAAGCCGTCGAAGTCTTCGGCGTGTCGAAAGGTAAACTCAAATGACCGACCCCGCCGGCATCCCAGCGCTCATCGACGCGATCCGCTACCTGCACAAGGTCGAGGCGACCCACGTCGAGACCGTCCACGTGCGGGAAGTCTTCCGTGGCGAACTCGTGTTCGAGCGAGATGTCGAGGTGTTTGACATCGTTGGGCATCCGAAAGCGAAGCGCGCTTACGCATGGTCGGAGGCTACTACCGGGTCGAAGCGCCGGTTCTTTGCGACGCTGCATATTGCGCCCGTTGACTCGCCGATTGCGGCCGTAAGGGCCTCGATTTTGGCTGATGCCGAGCCTTTGACCAAGCCTAATTGATGCCGTTGTGTGCCAGGAGCTGGCGCGCCAGCTTACATGAGGCGATCATATTTGTTGCCCGAACCATTTGACGGGTGAACGGACGTGACGTAGTCCATTTCGTATGGACCTCAGCGCTGACCTTGCACTATCCGCGCGCCGCCACGATATGAAGCAGGCCATTGCCGCGGTGCTAGCCAAGTTTGATCTGCCCGTCGCAGACCGAAGGGCGGTGTTGCTCGACCTGGCGATGGATGGCTCTTCGTCGGCTGGCTCCATAGCCGCGACGACGTCTACACCGACGGGGCCAGCGGCGGCGATTCAGGCGCGCAAGCGTACACGGCGCGGGCGGCCAATGAGGCATCGAGGGACCGCTAACGACGCCGGTCGTACCGACACGCTTCTTGCGGCCCTCAAGGCTTCGCCTGGAATTTCTGTCGGCGACCTGGCTGCCAAGGTGTACCCGGACGTAAACCTTAGTGCGGCCAAGGGCCGGACACGCTCCTTACTGAGCGCACTAAAGGCCAGCGGACGCGTCCGCAATCCTGAGTCTGGGCGTTGGGAGGTCATCCCCGAGAAGGCCTAGCCCACACCCACAAACGAAGAGAAGCCCGTGGGAGCGGGCTTCTTTCGGGCTCCGGCCTGGAAGCCGAAACCGTGTTCAAACCGTAGGGGCGCGAACACGGTTAGGCTACCGCGCGCCGACGGTTGGAGCAAGTTTCTCACTGCGCGCACGAAGGAAGTAGCTGTGAAATTTTTCATGATTTCAAGATGATCGAACGCCTGACCCGGGCGCTTACCAGAGCCCGGACGAGGAGAAATCTTCGTCCGGGCGGGGATCTTTTTGTGTTCCGCACTTGACGTTTCTAATATCGGTATTACTATATTCACATGGCTAACGTACTTCCCCGGTCCAAACAGGTCGCCGTCATCTCCGCCCTCGTTGAGGGCTGTTCACTTCGCAGCACGGCACGCATGACGGGTGTCGACCGTGAGACGGTAGGAACACTGCTTCTGCGCGTGGGAGACGGTTGCGCGAACCTACTCGACGACACGATGCGCGATCTGCCGTGTACACGGCTCGAGATTGACGAGCTCTGGGCGTTCGTTGGGAAGAAGCAGCGCAACGTCAAGCCGACGGATGCGGCCTGGCGCACGGGCGATATGTGGACCTACCTGGCGACCGACGCAGAGACCAAGCTTGTGCCGTCTTTCATGGTCGGCAAGCGCAACGAAGAGACCACGAATGCCTTCATCAAGGATGTCGCCTCTCGCGTACGAACGCGCATCCAGATCTCGACCGATGGCCTTCGAACGTACATTGATGCGATCCGCGATGCGTACGGTGCGAACGGGGCGGACTATGCGCAAGTCACGAAATCATACGAAGGGGAGCCCATGGGACCGGGCCGATATAGCCCGCCACGAGTCACGGGCGTGACCAAGACACCGATATTTGGCAAGCCCGTCGAAGAGTTCGTGTCGACATCGTATGCAGAGCGCAACAATCTGAATGTGCGGATGGGCGTCCGTCGGTACACTCGCTTGACCAACGCATTCAGCAAGAAGCTTGAAAATCACGGCGCTGCGACGGCGCTGCATTTTGCTTATTACAACTTCGTTCGCGTCCACAAGACGCTGCGCACGTCCCCAGCCATGGCCGCTGGCGTCTCCGAGACGCTTTGGGACACGAACGACCTGCTTGATGCAGCTCTTGAAGGAATGAGACCGTGAGCGCGCACAAGGTCGGGCCTGGCCGCCCCTCGTTCCCGGAGGGCACGGCCAGGACGTCCGTGTTTTCTCTCAAGCTCTCGGATGATGAGCGTGCCGCTATCGACGCGGCTGCGGAGCGCGCGGGCAAGCCGGTCACGCGGTGGGCGAGAGACGTGCTGCTACTTGCGACAGCAGGCGACACGTAGCTCACCCTGTGGTGCACGGTTCATGCGCAGCCACCTACCAACCTCTGGATGAGGTAGCATGGACTGTATGCATAAGCACTTCCGTGACTTCGTGTTTGCGTGGCTTGGTCCAGCATGGGTCAAAGCTCAGTCGAAGATAAAGACGGACGACGATGTGAAGAAATTCTTGTCGGATGCTTGGGATGCTTATCAAACGCCGAAGCGACCTGGCGCCTCGCCGTTTGGCAAGCAGTGGATGCCGTAGCGATGGAGTCCTTGCATTTTCTCTAGACTAGCGCTCGTTCGTGTCTACCAATTACGAATCATCCGTCGAACAATCGACGTGATGCTGACTGCGCCCGACAGCAATATAACCACAATCGCACTTATGGGGAGCCAAAGAGGCATATTGATGTGGCCATCAGAGTCAACCGCTGGACGCATATATGATGTGTCGAACGTCGTGCTCGTTGTGGCGCTCGTGGCTGGCGCGGCGTCGACTGCGTTCGTGGTCTGGATGGGGAACGTCAAAGAGGCATATGGCAGACTAGCGCTATCCGCCATGAATGAACGCGCCGCCGTCGCAGAGAAAGAGGCAGCTATCGCGAAGAAAGAAGCGGCTGATGCATTGCTTGCGCTGGAAAAGCTCAAGGCTCCTAGGTGTCTGAATTCAGACCAGCAAATGCAGATGGTGTCTGCCTTGCGGCCATTTGCATCAACGTTATTTGATATGGCCAGCCAGGAAGCCGACCCAGAATCATTGGCATTCCTTGGACAACTAGAGACAGTCCTACTAATGGCCGGATGGACGCCCATCGATTGGGATAACGCCGGCAAGTTCGGATTCATTGGGCACAGCCCAACTGGCCGATCGATTGGCCGCATACAGATGACAGTGACCGGCGTTCTTGTGCACGTGCATCCCGACCATCCGCAATCATTGTACGCTGCAGCAGTAGCGCTATGCGCTGCACTCGTGGACAGTCAGATCGATGCGCGTCCGACTGCTGGAGATATCGACAGTAGCCGTCACGACGCAATCCATGTCGTGATCGCCAAGAAGCCGTGATGGGAGTTATCGTCGCCCGCAGTACGGGCAAGCGCCATCCGCTGGGAACCGTCCTGCGAGCACGTCTTCTAGCGAGACTCCGGCAACGCGAGCGACGCGAAGCGCGATTCCAGCGCTGACGCGGCCGGCAGTCCGGCCAGCCAGGAGCACGGTCGCTCGCTT